>NZ_JBFBAY010000008.1:0-299987 GCF_040682415.1 Micromonospora sp. NPDC051196 | reverse complement strand
ACCCCCCCCCCCCGGACGTTTTTCCGGGCCTCCCCCCCCCCACCCTCGACCACCCCTCACCGCCCGGAGCGGGTCGGGCTGCCCCGGAACCCCCCACCGCAACCACTAAACGTGCCGACGACTCTGCACGATCCGGAACCGGTTGGCCACGTAAGCGCCATCGGTCAACGCCGCATTGGCCGCCGCGTTGGCCCCACTGCCGTGGAAGTCGGAGAACGCCGCCGACTGGTTCACGAAGACCCCGCCGGTGAGGTTGGCCGACAGGTGCACCCCGACCTCGATCGCGGCGCTCTCGGTGGCGTCGAGCACCGCCTCGTCGGTGGAGTAGACCGCCGCCGTCAAGGCACCCTTCTCCCCCACCGTCGACCGCAGGATCTCCAGGCTGTGCGCGGTGGAATCGGTGGCGATGGCGAAGGAGATCGGCCCGAACCACTCCCGCGAGTAGGTTGCGGTGTCGCCCGCGTCCAGCTTGACGAGCGTCGGCGTACGCACGACAGCGCCGGGGTAGGCCGGGTGCTCGACGGTACGGGATTCCAGCACCGTCTCGCCGACCTTGGTGACCTCGGCCAAGCGCTCCAGGACTCCGTCGTTGACGATCGCACCGGTCAGCTCGACGCCCCGCGCGGGGTCGGCGGTCAGTTTGCCGACAGCGGCGGCGATTCCGGCGGCCACCTCGTCGAAGCTCTTGTGCCCCTGGTCGGTGTCGATGCCGTCGCGGGGGATGAGGATGTTCTGCGAGGTGGTGCACATCTGGCCGCTGTAGAGGACGAGGGTGAAGCCGAGGTTGCGGCACATGCCGGCGAAGTCGTCGGTGGAGTCGATGACGACCGTGTTGAGGCCGGCCTTCTCCGTGTAGACGGCCGCCTGCCGGGCGTTGGCTTCGAGCCAGTCGCCGTACTCGGTGGAGCCGGTGAAGTCGACGATCTTCACGGCCGGGTGCAGGGCCAGCGTGGTGGCCAGCTTCTCGTCGGCGGCCTCGGGGGCGAGCAGCACCAGGTTCGGGTCGAAGCCGGCCTCGGCGAGCACCTCGCGGGCGTACCGCACGGTGATGGCCAGCGGCAGCACGGCACGCGGGTGCGGCTTGACGACCACCGGGTTGCCGGTGACCAGTGAGGCGAACAGACCCGGGTACGAGTTCCAGGTCGGGAAGGTGTTGCAGCCGATGACCAGGCCGACGCCCCGGGGCACGACGTGGAAGGTCTTGGTCATCCGCAGCGGGTCGCCCTTGCCGGCGGCCTTCTCCCAGCCGGCGGTGCCCGGGTGCCGGGTCATCTCGGCGTAGGAGTAGGCGATCGCCTCCAGGGCCCGGTCAAGGGCGTGCGCGCCACCGGCCTGGAAGGCCATCACGAACGCCTGACCGCTGGTGAACTGCACCGAGTTGGCCAGCTCGAAGACGTTCTTGTGCAACCGGGCCAGGATCTCCAGGCAGACGCCCGCCCGGGTCTGCGGGCCGGCGTCACGCCACGCGGGCAGCGCGGCGGACGCGGCGGCGACCAACTGGTCGGCGGTGGCGTGTGGGTAGGCGACGTTCAGCTCGACGCCGAACGGGCTGCTCTCGGTGGTGATCCACTGGCCGTCGGTGGGCTGGTCGAGCGGGAAGTTCCCGCCCAGGTACGCCTCGAAGGCGGCCTTGCCGTCGGCCGCCGCGGTCTCGCCGTACACCCGGGGGCTCGGTGATTCCGGGTAGGCGGACCAGTACCCGCGCTCCGTGATCGCGGTCAGCGCGCGGTTGAGGGTTTCGGCGTGCCTGTCGTAGTGGGGGTGCGGGGTGTCCGTCATGCCCGCCATCATGCAACAGCAAGCCCCGCGATCAGTAGAGGCGTGTCACAAACTCAGAGGGTCAACTGCCAGTCCGCTGCGCTTTCGGCCACCCGGTAGCCGAGCTGTTCGTTGATGCTGACCATGTGGTCGTTGACCGCAGCGTTCCAGGTGTCGATCACTCGCAGCTCAGGCTCCTGCGCCAGGATCTGACGCAGATTCTCGATCTTCACCAGCAGGCCGAGGCGGTGCCCCCGGTGCGCCGGGTCGACGATGGTGATCTCCTGCCAGGCGTGCCAGTTCGTGAACGGGCCGGTCTGGATCATCGTCCAGGCGACCAGCCGCCCGGTCTGCTCGTGCACCGCCCCCAGGTGGTAGCGCCGTCGACCGCGCAGCGCCTGGAACCGCTCGATCTGTCGGATCCGCTCGGCGTCCACCCGCTCCGCCTCCATGGCGAGATCGCCGGTGGGGGCATCGACGAGCAGCCGGGCCTCCAGCCGGGCCACATCGGCCACGTACTCCTCGGGGGCCGCACCCTGCCATGCGATCGTGCGGTAACCGGCCGCCCGGGACCGAGCCTGCTCGTGCAGCGCGGTGAGCGCCGCCTCGTCGAGCCGGGTGGTGTCCAGCCGGCGACGCACCATCGGCAAGGCGGCCTGCGCGCCGACCGCCGCCGCGAACGCCGCGCCGGGCGGCTGCCGGTCCTCTCCCGGCGGCACCCCGTCGACCTCTGCGATCAGGCGTTTGCGGCCGTGCTCGGCGGCCACCTCCCGGGCGTGGGCGAGCAATGCCCGGCCCACCCCGCGCCGCCGGTGAGCCGGGTCGACGAAAAGCTCGACGAGAACGTTGCTGGTGTTGTCCAACTGCGGCAGGCGCAGCCACAGATAGCCGACGGCCCGGCCACCCCGCCGGGCCAGCGCGCGATGGATCAGGTTGCCGTACGGCGGATGGGCCGCGACCAGGCCGAACTCGGCGCGGTCACCGACCGGCACGTCCGGCGTGTCGACCGCCTGGGCCGCCGCGCGGATCCGGTACGCGTCGTCCAGCGCCACCTCGTCGGAGGGGTCGAAGGGGGCTACGGCGATGTCCATGGCCGCGAGCCTGCCCGCCACCGCCCGGCCCTGCCACCGGTTTTCCGTCACACCGACAGCTGCCAGTTGCTCCACCGGTCGCGCACCCGGAAGCCGAGTTGCTCGTTGATCGCGATCATGTGCTCGTTGCTGTCCGCGTTGAAGGTGTCGACGGCCCGGACGGCAGGCTCGTGGGCGAGCAGGTGACGCAGATTCTCGATCTTGGCGAGCAGGCCGAGCCGGCGCCCGCGGTGCTCGGGATCCACGATGGTGATCTGCTGGAAGGCGTGCCAGCCGGTGGACGCACCGACGTCCAGCAGGGTCCACGCCACCAGCCGCCCGGTGGCCTGATGGCGTACGCCGGCGTGGTAGCGCCGCCGGCCGCGTGCCTCCAGCGCCCGGTCGGTGCTGCGGACCCGCTCGGCGTCGACCTGCTCCGGTTCCCAGGCGAGTTCGCCCATCGGCGCGTCGGCCAGCAGCCGCCCGTCCAGGTACGCCACGTCGGCGAGGTACTCGTCCGGCGTACCGCCCTGCCATAACAACAGTTCGTATCCGGCCGCCCGGGCCCGGGCGTCGGCCAGCAGCGAGTCGAGCCGAGCCTGGTCGAGCTGGCTGATGTCGAGACGCCGCCGCACGTCGACCAGGGCGTTCGCCGCGCCGGCGGTGGCCGCGAAGGCGGTCGCGGGCGAGGGACGGTCCGGCTGGCCGGGCAGGTGCGCGGCACTCATCGTGCTCACCCGCACGCGCCCTCGCTCACGCAGCACACCGAGGCCGTGGTCGAACAGGGCGCGACCGACCCCTCGGCGGCGGTACGCCGGGTGCACGACCAGATCGGCGGAGGCGTTCTCGGTGTTGTCCAACTGCGGCAGGTCGAGCAGCAGATAGCCGGCGGGCGCACCGTCCAGGTGGGCCAGCAGGTGCACCGCCACGTCGCCGGGCATCGGATGCCGGATCATGCCGAAGAACCGTTGCCGGCAGCTGGGCATATCGGGTACGTCCACCGCCCAGGCGGCGGTGTCGATCTCGTACGCCTGCTCGATGGCCGTGGAGTCGTCGGCCCCGAACGGCGCGATGGTGAGGGTCATGCCGGCAGCCTGCGCGACCGCAAGACGAACGGGCCAGCGAATTTTCTCGCTGGCCCGTTCGGACGTTTGGTCGGGAGGGTCGATCGCACAACGCCTCCGGCGTTGGGTCGTACAGACTGAAAGTCTACGGCGAAACGCCCTCCCGCACGGAGCATCTTCCGCTGCCCGGTTCCCGCCGTCAAGTCCCCGGCGGCGTGTTTTCCGCATTTCTGAAGAAACGCGATTCCACTTCGACCTGCGGCGATCGCTTGATCATTTCCGTTGGGCCGCGCCAAATTTTATGATCATCACACGATTCTATGATCATTACACGCTGCCGGCTCAGCCGAGCAGGCCGGCGTCACGGGCGGCCCGCAGCGACGGCTTGATCCGATGCGTCGGGCCCACCTCGCCGGCAACCGCGTCGAGCGTCTTGAGCCCTTCGCCGGTGTTGAACACCACCGTCTCGGCGGTCGGGTCCAACCGGCCGGACTCGACCAGCTTGCGCAACACCGCCACGGTCACACCGCCGGCCGTCTCGGCGAAAACCCCGGTGGTACGCGCCAACAGCCGCACCCCGGCACGGATCTCGTCGTCGTCGGCGTACTCCATCCAGCCGCCGGTACGCCGGACCGCCTCCAGCGCGTACAGGCCGGCGGCCGGATCGCCGATGTTGAGCGACTTGGCGATGCCGGTCGGCTTGACCGGGGTGATGACGTCGCTGTCCGCGTGCAGGGCGGTGGCGATCGGGTTGCACCCGGCCGACTGCGCGCCGAACACCTTCCAGCCGGCGGCGGGCGCCTCGACCAGCCCGATCTCGACCAGTTCGGTGAACGCCTTGTCAATCTTGGTGAGCAGTTCACCGGAGGCCATCGGAATGACCACCTGGGCGGGGATCCGCCAGCCGAGTTGTTCGGCGACCTCGTAGCCGAGCGTCTTCGAGCCCTCCGCGTAGTACGGGCGGACATTGACGTTGACGAAGGCGGTGTCCTCGAACTCGTCGGTCTCCACCAACTCGCCGCAGAGCCGGTTCACGTCGTCGTACGACCCGTCGATGGCGACCAGTTCGCCACCGTAGACGGCGGTGGTCACCACCTTGCCCTGCTCCAGGTCACTGGGGATAAAGACCACCGAGGGGACGCCGACCCGGGCCGCGTGGGCGGCGACGGAGTTGGCCAGGTTGCCGGTGGAGGCGCAGGCGAAACGGGAGAAACCGAGCGACTTCGCGGCGGTCAGGGCCACCGACACCACGCGGTCCTTGAACGAGTGGGTGGGGTTGGCGCTGTCGTCCTTGACCCACAGCGGGGCGGTGATCCCCAACTCGGCGGCGAGTTGGTCGGCGGCTACCAACGGGGTGAACCCGGGATCCAGGGTGACCCGGGTGGCCGGATCCTGGCCGGCGGGGAGCAGAGCGGCGTACCGCCAGAGGTTGCGCGGGCCGGCCTCGATCTGTTCGCGGGTGACGGCGGCGAGTGCGGCCGGGTCGTAGTCGACCTCCAGCGGGCCGAAACACTCGTAACAGGCGTGCTGGGCAGCGAGGGGGTAGCGGGCCGAACAGGCACGGCAGACCAGGGCGCGGGCCGGGCTGGTGGCGGTGTTGATGCCGGAGGGGGCGAGCGTCGACGTCATGTCGAAGTCCTCTCATCTTTCCCCGCATCGCACCTTGCGGCGGGGACGGAATTGGCACCTGCCCCGCCGGACGCTCAACGGTGAGCGCGCGAGGTGGTTGCCGGGGCGTCGTCGGGCCGTATCCCTCAGCCCCTCTGGATGAGGTATGCAGTTGTGCTGCCGATTCTAGGCAGCCGTGCCGGGTCCGTCGCCTGCCTATCCCAGCTTGTGAGCGAGATCGCCGAAGACTCCGCAGGTCACGCTCGTTCCTGGATCGAGTGGCATCAGCGCCGCCGGATGGCCACTCGATCCAGGCTTGAGCATGATCGACTGTCGCAGAGGGTCAGGCCGGCACGGATCGGCGTTCATCCGTGTCGATGCCCGCCGATCGCACGCCGCGCTGGCTCAGCAGGTTGTCCAGCGCCCAGGTACCCGGGCCGAGCACCGCGACCAGCAGGAACGACCAGCAGAACAGCACTGACAACTCGCCGTGGTTGCGCAGCGGCAGCAGCGCCTCGGGCTGGTGGACGACGAAGTACGCGTACGCCATCGAGCCCGACGCCAGCAGCGCGGCAGGGCGGGTGAGTAGGCCGACGAGCACCAGAGCACCGCAGAGCGCCTGGATCAGGGCGGCCCACCAGCCGGGCCACTGGGCGAGCGGCACGGGTTCACCGCTGCCCCGGTTACCGCCGAAGACGCCGAACAACGAGGCCAGGCCGTGGCAGAGAAACAGCAGGCCGATAACCATGCGGAACAGGGACAGTGCCGGGCCGCCGAACCGGTCGATACGCATTCCGATACCTCCGTTGTAGATCGGGTGTTGGCATCCAGAATGCGGAAGCCCATAGATAATTGTCGATGCAATCTCTGCCTATGGGAACGCTCCCAAGTCATCCTAGCGGCCGAAACTTCCGGGCGCTGTCTCATCGCTCAGCGTCTTCGCCGTTCACGGAAGGACGCCTCGGCGGGAATCCCCTTACCGGGCGGGGTGTGCTTCGCGATGGCGGCGACGGGACGTCCGGAAGACGCCCGACATCGCTCGGTGCAACGATGTCCCGATGCGCGGGATACGGGGAACATTTCGAGGAACGACTATCCGACAGTCCGGTGGACGGCGGGCGCTGCCCTGTCGTCGTGCTGCTGGCGCGCTCGCCACGCTCGTCCTGCTCGCGGGGTGCGCCCCGGCCCCCGGCTCCGGTGGCGTCGGGGCGCAAGCCACGACCGACGCCCCACCATCGGTCCCGGTCACCACACCCGACACCCCGCCGACGCGTACCGAGCCGAGCGCCGGAGCCGGCTCGCCGTGCCCCTGCCCCGCCGACGGCGTACGGATCAGCCACCTCGGGGTGAGTGCGGCGATGGGCCTGCGGGCGATAGGCCTGGAACTGGTCAACTGTGGCAGCCGCCCGTACCGGCTGCACGGCTACCCGGAACTGCGGCTACTGGACAGCGACGGAAATCTGATCAGGGTCCGGGTGATCCTCGGGGCCAAAGAGATCACTTCCGGCTTCGACTTCCCGCCCCGGCCACTGACGCTGGCACCAGGAGAAGCCGCGGGCGCGACGGTGCTCTGGCGCAACCTGGTCGACGACCCGACCGTGGTCGCCACCGACGCACAGCGGCTGGAGGTCGCCCCGACCGAGGGGCAGCCGACGCAGGAGGTCGCCATCGAGGGACCGATCGACCTCGGCAACACCAACCGCGTCGGCGTGAGCGCCTGGAAGAAGCGACCTCCCACCACCCCCCTGTCCCCGACCCCGTCCCGCTCCACAACCCCCGTGGCACCCCAGCACTGACCCGCCGCGAGATCTTGGTACGAAAGTGCCCCTCCGAGGGCAATGTCGTACCAAGATCTCGCGGAGTGGCCCCGCTAGGAGACGACGTCCTTGCGGGTGAAGCGCCAGAACGCCAGCCCCCAGAATGCGGTGGCGTAGCAGATCGCGGAGACGGCACCACGGACGATGTCGTCGGTCTGCACCGGCGTGGAGAGCAGCCCCAGCCAGGCGGTGCTGTAGTGGGTCGGCAGGAAGGACCGGATCGCACCGAGCGCGGTGATCTGATCGAGGATGCTGGACAGAATCCACAGCAGCACCGCGCCGCCCACCGCACCCAGCGCGGCGTCGGTGATCACCGAGAGCAGGAACGCCAGGCCGGCGACCACCAGTAGGACGACCGCGAGGTAGCCGAGGACGGCGAGCAGCCGCAGCAGTCCCTCGCCCGGCTCCAACTGGGCGGCGACCGTGCTGCGCAGCGGGGACCAGCCGTACCGGAGGGTGCCGATGAGCAGGGCCGTGCCGGCGAGCAGCACCAACGCCAACGCCGAGTAGGTCAACGCGACCAACAGCTTGATCGTCAGCAGCCGGGCCCGGGGCACCGGAATCGCCAGCAGGTAGCGCAGGCTGCCCCAGCTCGCCTCGCTGGCCACGGTGTCACCGCAGAACAGCGCCACCACCACGACCAGCAGGAACGACGCCGACACGAAGATGGTGAACAGGGTGAAGTTCAACCCGCCGGAGGTGGCGAAGGAGACCAGGCTGCCGAACTCGCCCCGGCCGTTGTCGTCGTCGCCCGTGTCGAACTGGAAGGCGATCAGGATGATCAGCGGCAGCAGCACCATGAAGCCGAGTGCCAGCTGGGTACGCCGCCGCGACGCCTGCCGCCGGAACTCCGCCGCGAACGGCAGTGTCCGCGACGGCCGGTAGCCAGCCCCGGCACCCGACGGCGCCACCCCGGTCACCGCGCCGCCAGCGGCCCCGGTCACCGCGCCACCGGCGGCCCCGGACGACGTGCCACCGCGCGCCGTCCCGGACGGCGTGGGCTCGTCCCCGCCGCGCGTGGGTTCGACAGTCGATCCCGCCATCACCGGTCCCCGCTTCCCCGAGAGTTCTCGCCCACCAGGGCGAGGAAGGCGTCCTCCAGGCGGCGTCGTGGCACCACCCGGTCCACTCCGATCCCGGCCCGGACCAGTTCGGCCACCACCTCGCTGCGGGCGGTGCCGTTCGTGTCGACCACCAGCTGCCCGTCGGCGTCGTCGAGCACCCGTACCCCGCCGAGGCCGTCGAGCACATTGCGGGCCGCCGCCGGGTCACTCACCTCGAACAGCACGCTGGGCGAATCACCGACGATCTCCTCGACCGGCCCGGAGGCCACGATCCGGCCCTTGTTGACCACCACCGCGTGGGTGCAGGTCTGCTCCACCTCGGCGAGCAGATGGCTGGAGACCAGCACCGCCCGCCCGTCCGTGGCGTAGCGCTGGAGCACCCGGCGCATCTCGGCAATCTGCGGCGGGTCCAGCCCGTCGGTGGGCTCGTCGAGCACCAGCAGCTCGGGCAGGCCGAGCATGGCCTGCGCGATGGCCAGCCGCTGGCGCATGCCGTGGCTGTACTTGCGAACCTTGCGGTGCACCGACGAGCCGAGCCCGGCGATCTCCAGCGCCTGGTCGAAGTGCGCGTCGGCGGCCGGTCGCCCGGTCGCCCGCCAGTACGCCTTGAGGTTCTCCAGCCCGGACAGGTGCGGCAGGAAGCCGGGCCCCTCGACCAGCGCGCCGATCCGCGACAGCACCGGGGAGCCGGGGACCAGCCGGTGCCCGAAGACGTAGATCTCTCCGGCGGTCGGCTGGGTCAGCCCCATCAGCACCCGCAGCGTGGTGGTCTTGCCGGCACCGTTGGGCCCGAGCAGACCGACCACCTGACCGGGGTGCACCTCGAAGTCCACCTCGGAGACGGCGACGAAGCCGTCGGCGTACTCCTTGCGCAGGTGGCGCACGGCCAGCGGCGTGTCCGCGTACTCCGGGTGCACGGAGGTGTCCTGGCGGCGGTGCCGCAGGCGCAGCAGGAGCACGAGCACGACGAGCCCGAGCACGATCGCGGCGAGCAGCCCGACCAGGATCCAGCGCCAGAGCACCGCCTCGGTCGGGATCGGCTCGGCGTCGACGGTGGGCATGCTCACCGGACCGGTGGCCGCGACCTGGTAGACGGTCGGCTCGACCGGGGTGGTGTACGCCTGGTCCGAGGTGGCCAGGACCAGGCGGAGGCGATGCCCGGCCTCGATCCGATGGACGATCGCCGGCAGGGTGACGCTGGCCGGTGTGGCATCGTCGATGTCGGCCGGCAGGCCGGTCAACCGGATCGGGGCGATCAGCCCGCTGGGTAGCGTCGCCGCCCCCTCCGGGTTGACGTCGTAGAGCTTGGCGAAGAGCACCGCCTCGCCGGTGGGCGACGCCGCGCGGATCTGCACGGTGGGCGACCCGACCACGTCGACGGCCTCGGTCAGCGGCTCGGAATCGAACCGGGCGTGCTGGCCCGGTATGTCGGCGGCCACGCCGCTGAGCAGTGAGCTCAACGAGCCGGCGAAGGGCACCGAGGAGATCGCCGCCGGGTTTCCGGCGGGCGGGTTGGCTACCGCCTGGGCGGGGCCTGCGACGGCCACCTCCAGTCGCGACTGACCATTCAGGCCGGGGTAGTCCGCGGTGCGGTAGCCGGTCGCCACCAGCCCTCGGTCCAGCGCGTCGAAGCCGGCGATACGGGAGAAGGTGAAGCTGTCGCCGGGGGTGGCGGCCGTCCCCGCGACGTAGTGGTCGAGCCACTGCGCGGTCAGGAACTTGACCCGGTCGGAGTCGGTACGCGGACCCGCCCCGCCGTCGTGGCCGCCGGTGAACCAGGCGACCCGGACCGGGGTGCCGTTCGCGGCGATGCCCCGGGCGTTGGCGTCGGCCTCACCGAGCGGGAAGAGGGTGTCCGCCGCCCCCTGCACCAGCAGGGTGGGCGCCTTGATCCGGTCCAGCACGCCGGCCGGGCTGGAGCGCCGCAGCAGGTCGACGGCGGCCTGGTCGGCCTGGCCGGTGACGGCGATGCTCAGGTACGCCGCGCACACGTCGGCGGCGAACCGGCCACAGGCGGGATCAGGGATGGTGCCGGTGGTCGGGGCGCCCGGTGCGGTGCCGGGCCCCTGCCCGGGTGCCGGGCTCGGCGGGCCGGGAGACGGCGCCCCCTCGGGGGCCTCCGCGGTGTTTCCGGAGATCCCTGCCGGACCGGAACCCACACTCCCTCCGCCGCCGAAGAAGATGCCGGCCCAGCCGGACTTGAACACCCCCTGGGTCGGCTCGCCGCCGGCGCTCTCCGGCAGGAAGGAGCGGGACAGGTCGTTCCAGGTGATCATCGGGACGATGGCGTCCACCCGCTGGTCCTGTGCGGCCAGCAGCAACGCCAGGCCACCGCCGTAGGAGCCGCCGACCACGCCCACGCGCGGGTCACCGTCGCCGTCGGTACGGATCTCCGGCCGCGCGGCCAGCCAGTCCAGCAGGCGCTGGGCATCGCGTACCTCGTAGTCGGGGCTGTCCAGATGGATCTGTCCCCCGCTGCGGCCGAAGCCCCGGGCGGTCCAGGTCAGCACCGCGTAGCCCCGGTCGGCCAACTCCTCGGCGTCGGTGCGGACCGAGTTCTTGGTGCCGCCGAAGCCGTGGGCGAGCAGCACCGCCGGCACCTTCCGGTCGGCGTCGGCGTCCTTCGGCAGGTAAAGCGTGGTGTCCAGGGCGACCGGCTCGTTGCCGTTCGGGCCGGACGCGACGGTGAGCATCGCGGACTCGGTGCGGAAACCCGGGCGATCCGGCCACGCGGCCCAGACCACGACGGCGGCCAGCAGGGCGATGGCCACCGACACCGCGACGGCCCGGCGACCGGTGGGCAGGGCACGGCGCAGCCGCGCGGCCGAGATCGGCGATTTCATTCGCCACACGGTACGGCGCGCAACCTGTGTATTAGCTGAGTTCCGCCGTACGTCCGTTCTGTTCGGCCGAACGTCACCCGGGAGGGGTCGACCGCACATCGTCTATCGGGCCAACCTTTGGGACGACTTCCCATTGTGGAAATTCCCACCTTCTACCGGATCCCATATGGAAGTACGTCTTATCTCCCACCGAAGCAGCACCCACGGTGATCGATCCGATGAGCCTGAGTCACCTCGCGCCAAGTGACGCAAAGCCGACCCGAGAGGCCGGTACCGGACCAACGGCGTTCGATTAGTTTCCGGTCCGGCGCACAGGACCGGCTCGTCGACGCCGCTGCCGTACCTGCGCCGACCGCCCCAAGGAGATCACCATGACCGTTCCCGCTCCGCGGGTCCGTCGCCGACCCCGGACCCGGGGTCGGCTGTTGCCGCTGCTGCTCAGCGTCGCGCTGCTGCTCCCGGTGGCGCTGCTCACCGTGCAGGCCCACCGGCTCGTCGACGCCGACCGCAAGGTCGTCGAGCGGGAACGGCTGGGCGTGGAGTACCTGCGGGCCCTCGCGCCGGTCACCGAGGCGCTGGTGAACGCGCAGAGCGCCGCCGTCGCCCGCCGGCCGTTGCCCCGACAGGTTCTGGAACAGGCGATCGAGCAGGTCGCGGCGGTCGACGCCCGGATCGGCGGTGAGTTGCGCACCGGGGAACGGTGGGCCGGCATCCGGGCGAAGCTGGAGGCACTACCGGAACGCTCGCTGGCGGATCCGGAGGCCGCCTTCGCCGCGTACCGCGAGGTCACCGACCTGCTGCTGGCCCTGCACACGAAGGTGCGGGAGAGCAGCGGTCTGATCCGGGACGCCGGTGCCGACTCGCACTTCCTCCAAGACGGCGTCGGGGAGGAGATGCCGGAGGCCCTGGTCGCCGCCGGGCGGCTCACCGACCTAGCCTCGCTGATCGAACGGCGACCCGCCACCGAACAGCTGCGCTCCTTCGGCGAACTGGCCGCCCACCGGGTCGCCGCCCTCCAGCCCGCCGGCGACCTGGTCAACAACCTTCGGGCGGTGATGGACAGCTCGGAGAGCGCCGACCTGGGCGCGAACGTGCTCAGCTCGTTCGACGCCTACCAGCGGGGGGTCGAAGCGATGGCGCTGACCTCCCAACCCGACCAGAGCGGCAAACTCGACGTGGTCCGGCTCACCGGGGCCCGGCTGGAGGCGCAGGAAGCCGCCAAGCAGCTCCAGCCGGTCCTGCTCGACGAGATCGACCGACTGCTGGCCGAGCGGATCGACGAACTGAACCGGGACAACCTGCTGGTCCTCGGCGCGGGTGGGGTCGCCGGACTGCTGCTGATCGCGCTCGCGGTGAGCAGCTGGCTGTCTCGTCCGAGGGACAACCCGGCCGCCGCCGGCACGCCGAGCAGCGGGACGGAGGCCGCCGGCTCGGACCAGCCGACCGGCAGCCGGTGGGAGCAGATGGCGGCGCAACGACCGCCGGTGCCCGTGGGACAGGGACCCGACCCGGATCGCTGGAGGCCCTTCGATGCTGCTCGATAGGCTTCGGATCCGGGGCAAGCTCGCCCTGTTGGTGCTCATCCCCGTGCTCTGCATGCTCGGGCTGACCCTGCCGGTGGTCTGGGAGCGGGTCGGGGTGGCACAGCGGGCCGACGACATCGCCAGCACCGTGCAGGTCGCCAACCGGGTCGGCACCTTGCTGCAACACCTGCAACGGGAACGGATGCTCGCCGTCGGTCTGCTGCTGCGCCAGGCCGACCGCAGCGACCTGGTCCAGGAGATCGCGGAGGTGGACGACCTAGTCGCCGACCTGCGGGCGGAGCTGGGCGACGACCTGCCCCCCGGAGTGACCGCCGCGCTCGACGGGGTCCGGCAACTGGCGCCCGTACGCACGGCCCTGCTCGCCAACCGCGCCACCGTCGAACAGGTCCTGGGCACGTACGCGCCGGTGCACCTCGCGCTGATCGACTCGCTGCGGCTGCCGTACGACGTGGACACCCGCACCTCGGTCGGCCGGCAGGTGCTGGCCCTGGACCGCATCCTGCGCAAGAGCGAAGGGATCAGTGCCGGCGCCGCCCTGATCGTGCTCATCGCCGTCGACCCGAATCCGGGGCTCGCCACCGCCTACGTGGCCAACATGGCCACCCTCCGGGCCGACAGCAATCAGATGATCGGCCTGCTCAGCCCCGAGCAGCTGGTGCTGATGGACATCGAGCAGGCAGCGGTGGACGCCCGCGCCGGGGAGGACTTCCTCGAACAGAGCGCCCTGGACCCGGTCGCCGCGGCAGCCCGGATTCCCGTCGAGGCGCTCTACGCGACCACCTCCTCGCTGATCACCCTGGGTCAGTTCGTGGAGAAGAAGCTGGTCACCGACGTCACCGCCGAGGTACGCGCCGAGCGGCAGGCCGCGCTGTTCGCCGCGTACTGGGTGACCGCCCTGGTCCTGGTGATCCTGCTCGTCGTCGGGCTGCTCGCCCTGGTGGTCGGCCGGTCGGTCGCGAGGCCGCTGACCCGGCTCACCCGGTCCGCCGACCGCGTCGCCCGGGTTGCCGAGTCCGAACTGCTCCGGGTCGCCGACGACGAGGCGGACCAGGCTCAGTCGATCCGCCTCGACCGGGTCGAGATCCGGGGCCGCGACGAGATCGGCGACCTGGCCCGGGCCTTCGAACGGGTCCAGAGCACCGCCGCCCAACTGGTCGAACGGCAGGTGGCGAGCCGACGCAACGTGGCCCAGATGTTCGGCCACGTCGGTCGGCGTACGCAGAACCTCGTCGGTCGACAGATCGCCCTGATCGACCGGTTGGAGCAGCAGGAGACCGAGCCGGGGCGGTTGGAGAACCTGTACCGGCTCGACCACATCTCCAGCCGGCTGCGGCGCAACGCGGGCAACCTGGTGGTGCTCTCGGGCGCGGCCGGCGACGTGGTGCACGCCGCACCGGTTCCGCTCGCCGACGTGGTCCGCCTGGCCCTCGGTGAGATCGAGGACTACACCCGGGTGGACGTACAGGTGCCCGCCGACGTCTCGGCGGCACCGGCGATCGTCGGGGACCTGGTGCTGGCGCTGGCCGAGTTGATGGAGAACGCCACCGTCTTCTCCCCGCCGCACAGCCGGGTGGTGGTCAACGGCGAACTCACCGACGAGGGTGCCCGACTGACCGTGGTGGACCACGGTATCGGCATGACCGAGGCGCGGCTGGCCGACGAGAACGCCCGGCTCACCCGACGCGAGCGGCTGGACCTCGCCCCGACCGAGGTGCTCGGGCTCTTCGTGGTGGGCCGGCTGGCCCGTCGGCACGGCTGGGCGGTCGCCCTGTCGGCCACTCCCGGCGGCGGGGTCTCCGCCACCCTGTCGGTCCCCCGGCCGGACCTCGTGCTCGGCACACCCACGCACGCGGGTACCCGAGCCACCTCGATCACCGCCCGGCCCGCCCTGCCGGCCCGTCCGCAGCCGATGCCCGCCAGCCCTGCCCGGCCCGGGGAAGGGCTGGCGGCGGCCGGTACGGGCGAGCCGGGCGGGTTCGATCAGCGGCTGCTGACCCGGGCAACCGAAAGCATCGAGCTGGCCGAGTCGTGGGATGCCTTCGGCACCGCGGCCCGCGAGGTGTCCACCCCGGTCGACACCGACCCGGCACCGGCGCAGGGCCCGACGGTCCCTGCCACAGCAGCCGGTGCGGCCACCCCGCTGCCCGGAATCCGGCAACGGGTGCCGGGGGCCAGCCTGCCGAGAATCGCACCTCAGGTGGGCCCGGTGGACGCCACCGGCGCCGACCCGACCGCCGCCCGCACCCTGGTCGAGCAGGTCGAGTCCGGGGTACGCCGAGCCGAACAGCACCGGGGGCACGCCCTCCCCGAGCCGGTTCCACCACCACCGTCCGGCGCTCCGGCCCAGCTGACCCGGCGGGTTCCCGGCGCGAACCTGGTCACCGCGCCGACCCGGCAGCAGCTCACCGACCACCCCGGCGACCCGGCCGAGGTCCGCGACCTCATCAACGCGTTCGAGACCGGCGTCGCCCGGGCTCTGCGCGACGTCCGTCCCGACCGCAGCGACGAAGAAGGAACGCCACATTGACCAGCCCGCACGTACACGAGAACCTCGACCATTCGAGCCACCCGGCCGGTGACCTCAGCCCCGAGGCCCGCACCTTCAACTGGCTGCTGGACACCTTCACGTCCAGCACGGCGGGCGTGCTGGAGGCGATCGCCGTGTCGTCGGACGGGCTGCTGATGGCCATGTCCGCGATCAAGGACCGGTCCAACGCGGAACGGCTCGCCGCCGTGGTCTCCGGCATGACCAGCCTGGCCGGTGGGGCCGCCAGCTGGTACGCCCTCGGCGGGCTGAACCGGGTCGTGGTGGACATGGCTGAGGGGTACCTGCTGATCAGTGCGATCAGCAGCGGCTCGGTACTCGGCGTGGTGGCCGACCGGTCGGCCAACCTCGGCACCGTGGCCTACGAGATGACCCTCTTCGCCGGTCGGGCCGGTAGTGCACTCACCCCGCGCCTGATCGCCGAACTCAAGAATTCCGTACAACAGTGAATCCCGACGCCGCCGGTGCGGAGCCGGGGCCGGTTCCCCGGATCCGGCCCTACCTGCGCGAGTCCTCCCCGGTCGGTGACGCCGACTCGGCGGGGGCGCCGGCGGCGGTCGGGGCGGAGCCGGTCGGGCCGACCGGGCTGCGCCCGTTCGTGCTCACCGCCGGTCGGGTGGCCGGCGCCGATCCGACGATCGGCCTGGAAACCCAGGTGACGGCCCGGCACACCGCCGAGGCGTGGCACCTGACGGCCACCCGGCTGACCCCGGAAGCACAGGCGATCGTGGCACTCTGCGGTGAGCCGATCTCGGTCGCCGAGATCTCCGCCAAGACCCGGCTGCATTTCGGCGTGACCCGGGTGCTGGTGGGTGACCTGCGCGCCGCCGGCCATCTGGACGTGCACGTCACCGACACCGACGACGCCCTCGACCCCGACGTCATCCTGCGAGTGATTGATGGACTCCGTGCAATCTCCTGACTGGCCGGTCGCCCCGCAGGGCGCGCTCGCCGCCAACAGCGCCACGGCCCGCTACGGCGGTTCGGCACCCGTCCCGCCGTCGGTGGGACGGGCCACACCGCCACCACCCCGGCCGGCAGCGTCGCCGTACCATTCGCCGACGACCGGCACGCCGCCGCGTACCGCGCCGCCGATCCCGGTCAAGATCCTGATCGCGGGTGGTTTCGGGGTCGGCAAGACCACCACGGTGGCGTCGATATCGGAGATCGATCCGTTGACCACCGAGGCGGAGATGACGATCGCCGGGATCGGGGTCGACGATCCCGGGCAACGCTTCGACAAGACCACCACCACCGTGGCGATGGACTTCGGCTGCGTCACCATCGACCGCAGCCTCAAGCTGTACCTGTTCGGCACGCCCGGTCAGGCCCGCTTCGGCTTCATGTGGGACGACCTGGCGCGCGGCGCACTCGGCGCGCTGGTGGTGGTCGACAGCGCCCGGCTGGACGACTGCTATCCGGCGATCGACTTCTTCGAGCGCGCCGCACTGCCCTTCGTGGTCGGGGTGAACGCCTTCGACGGCCGACTGGCACACGACCTCGGTGCTATTCGTTGGGCCCTGGCGATCGGCGAACATGTACCTCTGGTGCAGTTCGACGCCCGGGATCGACTCTCGGTGCGGGACGCCCTGCTGGTCGTCCTGGACCGGGCGCTGGACCGGGCCACCCGGGACAAACGGGCCTGAGCCGACCGGCTCGGAGCCCCTCGTGGAAGGGGTGAGGCGGATGAGAGGCGGGCTGGACGAGACCCTGGCCCGGATGCGTCGGCGCGAGGAGGCGCTGCGCCGCCGGTCCACGGAACCTGCCGACCGGGCCGACGACGAATCCGGGTCCGCAGCGCTGGACGCGGCCCAGTCGTCGGGTGCCGGCGGACGAAACGCGGGGCCCGGCTGGGACACGCCCCGGGAGCCGGCCGGAACGCCGCCCCGACACGTCCTGCACGACGTCGCCGAGGCGCTGCGGGCCGCCGTCGAGGCCCATCCGGGCACGGCGGTCACCGCCCGCGTCGATCACGACGGGCAGGCGTACGCCCTGCGGGTGGCCTGGACCGGCCAGGAGGTGACGGTGACCGGGCAGCCCGTGGCGCCACCACCGGCCTGGCCGATGTCGGCGAACACCGTCGCCGGCTGGCCCGCCGGCCAGGAGAGTCTGACCGGCGACCCGGCGGCCCGGCTGGCCGAGCTGATCCGCCGCGACCCGTCCCTGCTCAACAGTGAGGATCCACCGGCCTGACCGAACGCGGGATGATCGGGCCGTTTAGGGTCGGGCGATGGGCGAACCCGAGTTGACCCTGACCGCGAGCCTGCGGCCAGCCGCGCTGGATGCCCGGCGCGGCATCGTCCGGTTGCACCCCGAGGTGCTCACCGCGCTGGCCCTGCGGCCCGGCGACCCGGTTCAGCTGAACGGCCGGCGGGTGACCGCCGGCATCGTCGCCCCGGCCGAACCGACCGCCAGCGCCACCCTGCTGTACGCCGACGACCTGATGTTGGGCAACCTCGGCGTGCGCGACGGTGGGCAGGTACGGGTGAGCGCCACCCCGGTCACCGCAGCGGCCCGGGTGCTGCTCGCCGGGCCGGCGGAGGTCGTCGCGGTGATCTCCCCGGAGATGCTGCGGTTGGCACTGTTGGGCAAGGTGGTCACCACCGGAGACGACGTGTCGCTGCTGCCCCAGGACGTCCTGCCCGACGCCTCGACGCGCAGCCTGGTCGAGGCGGCCCGGCGCAGCCTCTCCACCCGGGTCGGCTACGCCTGGACCAGCACGCTGCTGCGGGTCGTCGCCACCGAACCCGAGGTGGGCGCCCTGGTCACCATGGACACCACGGTCGGTTGGGAGCACGGGGCCGCCACCCACGGCGTCGCCGGCCCGATCGCCGGCCGCGCCGCCTCCCTGGCCGGCACCGGTCCTGGCGGCGGCATCGCAGCAGGCCACACCGGCACCGACCGGTTGACCACCACCACCGGCGCCGGCAGGGCGGCCGAGGCCGAGCACGTCCCGTCGGTGGACGAGCTGCCCGGCCTGCGCTCCCAGGCGGAGGAGTTGACGCAACTGCTCGACCTCGGCTTCCACCACCGCGAGGTGCTGAGCCGGTTGGGGACCGCGGTGGCGCTCGGGGTGTTCGTCAGCGGTCCGGCCGGCTCGGGTAAGTCGGCGCTGGTCCACGCGGTCGCCGCCCAGGTCGGTGCCCGGGTGCATCCGCTCTGGGCGCCAGAGATCGCGGCGCTGAGCAACTCCTCGGCTGCGGCACGGCTACGGGCGATCACCGCCGAGGTGGTCGCCGACGGGCCGGCGGTACTGCTGGTCACCGACGTGGAGGCGCTCGCCCCGGCGGAGACACCGGGCCCGGTGGCGACCGTGTTCCGCCAGTGCCTCGCCCAGGTCGTCCGGGCCGGCGCGGCCGTGGTCTGCACCACCAGCCGGCCGGAGGCCGTGGATCCGGCGCTACGCGCCCCGGACCTGCTCTCGGTGCGGATCGACGTACCCCTGCCCGACGCCGCCCTGCGCCGGGAACAGTTGACCGTGCTGACCCGCCCGGTCCCGCTCGCCGACGACGTACGGCTGGACGAGGTGGCGGGACGTACTCCCGGTTTCGTCGCCGCCGACCTGGCCGCGCTGGTCCGCGAGGCCGGGGTCCGCGCGGCGCTGCGTCAGAAGTCGGCGGAGAACCCGACGGTACGGATGGCCGACTTCAGCGCCGCGCTGGAGGTGGTCCGGCCGACCAGCATGGCCGCGTCGACCCTGGAACTGGCCCGGGTCACCCTCGACGATGTCGGTGACCTTATCGAGGTCAAGCAGCAGTTGACCGAGTCGGTGCTCTGGCCGCTGACCTACCCGGACACGTTCGCCCGGCTCGGCGTGCAGCCACCCCGTGGGGTCCTGCTCTACGGGCCGCCGGGCTGCGGCAAGACCTACCTGGTTACCGCGCTGGCCGGCTCCGGCCGGGCGAACGTGCTCTCGGTCAAGGGCGCGGAACTGCTGTCGAAGTGGGTCGGCGAGAGCGAACGGGCCGTACGCGAACTCTTCCGCCGGGCCCGGGAGGCCGCACCGACGCTGGTCTTCCTCGACGAGGTGGACGCCCTCGCCCCGGTACGCGGCCAGGCAACCGACGGCGGCACCACCGACCGGGTGGTCGCCGCGCTGCTCACCGAACTGGACGGGGTGGAGGCGCTGCGCAACGTCGTGGTGGTCGGCGCGACCAACCGACCCGACCTGGTCGACCCGGCGTTGCTGCGCCCGGGGCGGCTGGAACGGCTGGTCTACGTGCCGCCACCGGACGCCGAGGCGCGCTCGGAGATCCTCCGCGCCGCCGCGCGCAACGTGCCGCTCGCCGAGGACGTCGACCTTGGCGCGCTCGGCGCGGAGTTGGACGCCTTCTCGGCTGCCGACTGTGCCGCGCTGGTCCGCGAGGCGGCACTGGCCGCGATGCGCGAGTCGCTGGCCGCCGCCACGGTCACCGCCGCGCACGTCGAGACCGCCCGCAGCCGGGTACGTCCCTCCCTGGACCCGGCCCAGGTGGCGTGGCTGGCCGCGTACGCCGAACAGCGCGGCTGAACGGCTGAGCCCTAGAGGGCCGGCGGCGTCGCGTCGAGGTGGATCTCGGCGTGCACCCGGTCGTCGTTCTCGCGCAGCTTCGCGCCGCACTTCTCCAGCACCGACAGCGCCCCACGATTCTCCGGTGACGTGTCGGCGACCACGATCCGCATGCCGGCCGCGGCGGCCAGGTTCAGCAACTCGCGCAATGCCGCCGCGCCGATGCCCTGACCCCGGGCGGACCGGCCGAGCCACATGCCCACCTCGACGGCGTCGGGCTCGTCCCGCCGGGTCATCCGGATCATCCCGACCACCTCACCGCTGGCCAGGATCGCGTACATGGCGGTGCGGGTGGCCGCGTCGAGACCACCGAAGTTGGCCCGGTGGTACTCCCGGAACGCCTCCCGCCGGGCGTGCGACCACCCGGCCGGCGCCGCCACCGGGGGCATCACGTCGGCCGGCTCCGCCTCGGCAACCGCTACGGAGAGCAACGGCTCGATGTTCTGCTCGTCCACCGGCTCCAACCGGACCGCACCCGTCACCTGCCGGAGTCTTCCGCTCTCGACAGCGGAAGTCCACCCGGTTGGCGACGAGGTGAACCTCTGGTGCGAAGGGATGGGCCGGTTGGCCGAAGCGATACTGCCTCACGCTCCGCTGTCGTACGGCCGGTTGAACTCACACAGAACGGCGGAGGCGTCGTCGGCCCGTTTGTGCCGGCGCAACCGGTCGGGATGGTCCTGCTCGGCGGCCCGCACCCGGGCGATCAGCCCGGCCGGCCCCTCGGCGGCCACCACGTCGAGCAGGCCACCCCAGTCGAACAGCCCGAACTCCTCCACGGCGACGGACGCCCCGTCACTGAGCAGCACCGCACGGCGCAGCGCCGACGGCCCGCGCAACGGCAGGCTGCCGACCACCGCGTGGTACGCCGCATCCGGGTCGGCCGCCGCGACCCAGTAACCCTGCGTACGGTTCATCCGCTCCCGCTGCACCGACACGGCGTGCCGCAACCGGGTGGCCCGGTCGGTCGACTCGGGTAGTACGGCGGCGGTGCCGCGCAGGCCGGCCGCTGCGGCGGCCAGGCGGTCGTCGACGATCACATCGACCCGGTCGCCACTGTCGAGCACCAGCGGGCTGTCGCAGAGCACCAGGTAGTCCACCTGATCCCCACCGTCACGCAGCAGGCAGACCGTGCTGGCCGGGGTACCCGGATGATCGAGATCGCACTGGTCACCGTGGTCGGCCCGGACCGCCAGGATCGCCGCCGCCAGGTTGCTCACCAGCGTCGCCGCCGGCCGGGCCGCCTCGGCCAGGCCGAGCCGGGCCGCCAGGTGCCGGACATACCACTGCGGCCCGTGTACGCAGCCGGTGTCGAAGCCCTCCGGCACGGTCGCCCCGTCCAGCACCCCGACCAGCGGCCCGAACTGGAACACCACGTCCTCGTTGACCGCGCGGTCGGGTGCCGGAACGGACGCGGAGCGTACCCGCATGGTCGGTGCCGACCCGACGGCCATGCCCCGCCGACGCTCGTCGGCGGTCGCCTCGGGCGGCCCGGTGCCGCTTCCCGGGTGCGTCACCTGCACACCGCTCCGCCTCGGTCCGGCGGGGTCGCCTCGGGTCATCACCGCCACCTCCGCGCCCCGGCTACCCGCCCGGCGCCCCGACATGCCCCCGGCTCGGCTCCGCAATCGGTGGGTTCAGCGGCGGCGGTTGCGGGCCCGGGAAGCGCGTAGTCGCCGTAGCCGACCGACCAGCACCGGGTCGGCGGCAAGGGCCGCCGGATTGTCCAGCAGCGCGTTCAGCAACTGGTAGTAGCGGGTGGCGGAGAGCCCGAAGCGATCCCGGATCGCCTGCTCCTTGGCACCGGCGTGCCGCCACCACTGCCGCTCGAACGCGAGAATCTCCCGCTCACGCTCCGTAAGGGCACCGGCCGGCTCGGCTGCGACTGCATCGGGGGCGGTCGGCGCGGACTCGTCTTCGGGCGCCGATCGCGGCGGCGGCACCGCCACGGGATCCGGGCCGGCGCTGGTCGGCACCCGGGCGTCGGGGCTCTGCGCTGTCGGGGTGGCGTCGGCGGGCGGCATGGGGCTCCTCACGGGGGCGGCCGGCACGGGCGACGCCAACCGGGTTTCCCAGCCTAACCACAGGTCACAGCCGACGCACCAGGAGCGCGGCGCCAACGGCAGCCACTCGCCGTACCGGCCCGCGCCGACGGACGGCGGCGCTGGCGGGGCGGACGGCGGCACCGACGCCGGCGGTCGGCGGGAAGCGGCACCGCCCGTGGGCGCGATCCGGGGAGAGATCGCGCCCACGGGTCCCCTCAGGTGATGTCCGTCAGGTGATGTCCCGCCGACGCAGCGTCCAGAGCGCCGCGCCGAGGAACAGTGCCACCGCGACCGTGAACAGGATCGACGAGTGCTGCCAGGTGATGTCCAGGGTGGCCGGGTTGCACTCACCGGTGTAGGAGGCGTTGCAGGACCGCCAGTCCTCAAGCGTCAGCGTCTTGGTCATCCAGGCGTACACGTACGTGGGCAACAGCCATGCCTCGCCGAACCGGACCTGGGCCAGGTCCAGCAGGATGGCGAGCCCGGCCTGGCCGACCACCATGACCGCGACCGCCCCGCCCAGTGCCATCGCGGTGTGCCGGCCGAGCGAGGCCAGGGCGAAGCCCACGGTTGCCGCGACCAGCACCAACACGACTCCGCGCAGCCCGGTGAGCAGGAACGACTGCCAGACACCGGAGGTCATCCCGTCCGTTGTCCCGCGCCAGCTGGCGATCAGCCAGAGAATGCCGAACCACGCCACGGAGGCGGACAGCGCCACGGCGAGCATCCCGGTGAGCAACGCTCCCAGCTTCGTCAACAGGACGCTCAGCCGCTTCGGTCGCCACAGCAGCAGGTTCATCATCCCGCCGGTGTTCCACTCGGCACCGATGAAGGAGGCACCCACCACGAAGCCGACCATGGCCAGGATGCCCGCGAGAGTGACGAGCATGTCCGGGACGTTGGCCTTGAAGACGAAGGTCGACGGGAGGTACCACTCGTCCTGGATGTCCTCCCGTGCCGGTGGGGCGATCGCCGCGCAGTCGGCCGGGTAATAATCGACGTCCTCGCCCGCCGCCTTGGCCCGCTCGCAGTTGACGCGCTCCTGCTCGGCCCACCGCACCTGCTCGGCATGGCTGCTGTCGGCGGCTCGCCTGGCCTCGGCCCACTGTTCGGTGCCGATCTTCTCGTTGGTGACGAGCAGACCCACCACCACGAGGGCCAGGATCAGCAGGCCACCCGCGGTCATCCAGCGGGTGAAGCGCCGCTTGGTCAGCCGGCGCAGTTCGGTACGGAAGAGACTCACGCGCCCCAACCTCCCCCGGTGGGCGCGGACGGTGCCGCCCCATCGACTCGTACGGACTGGTCGACCTGCCGGTGCTGGCCGGGTACCGGCGCGGTGTTGGTCAGTTCGAGGAAGACGCTCTCCAGGTCGACCGTGACCGGGGCGAGTTCGCTGACGTAGAGGCCCTGTTCGGCCAGGAGCCGGGTGATCGTGGCCGGCTTGTCCACCCCGGCGACCATCAAATGGTCCGGGTTCGCGGTCACCCGGTAACCGTTGCCGTGCAGCGCGTTGGCGGCGACCGGCAGGTCGGTGACGGCTTCCAGCCGGACCCGGACCCCGCCCGAGGAGTGCTGCGCCAGCACCTCGTCGACCGGGCCGAAGGCGACCCGACGGCCCAGCGAGATGATGGTGACCGAGTCGCAGATCAGCTGGATCTCACCGAGGATGTGGCTGGAGAGCACCACGGTCATCCCCGACTCGGCGAGGTTGCGCACCAGCGTACGCATCTCCCGGATGCCGCCCGGGTCGAGGCCGTTGGCCGGCTCGTCCAGGATCAGCAGCTTCGGGTTCTTCAGCAGGGCCGAGGCGACGGCGAGGCGCTGCTTCATGCCGAGCGAGTATGTCTTGACCCGCTCGCCGGCCCGGTCGCGCAGGCCGACCAGTTCCAACACCTCGTCGACCCGCTGCGCCGGCACCTCGCCGGCACTGGCCAGCAGGGAGAGCGTGTCGCGGGCGCTGAAGTGCGGGAAGAACTGCGGGCTCTCCACGATCGCACCGACCTGACGGGCGATCTGGGGCAGCGCCGCCGGCACCTCTTGGCCGAGGATCGACATCCGGCCACCGTCGGACCGGATGAGACCAAGCAGCGTACGCAGCGTGGTGGTCTTCCCCGACCCGTTGGGGCCGAGGAAGCCGTGCACCTGGCCCGCCTCGACCCGCATGTCGAAGCCGTCCAGGGCGTTGCGGGTGCCGCGTCGTCGACTCCGGTACGTCTTTCGTAGACCTTCGATTTCCAGGACAGCTGGCAAGCTGCACCTCCCCCGTCTGGTAGTTGGGCGACGACGACACCATACGCGGTATGCAGCCGAAGGCAATACCCGGTATGCAGCGCCACGCCGAAGCCCTGTTAAAAGGGGGCCCGTGCTCTACCGGAGGCGTTAACCGGGGGCCCTTCCTTACACCTCAGGCGCAGATGACGTGGACGCCGGCGGCGCGGAAGGCGTCGACCACCTCGGGCGTGGCGCCCGAGTCGGTGACCAGCGTCTCGACCCGGTCGACCGGGCAGATCCGGGCGAAGGCGTGACCGCCCAACTTGGACGAATCGGCGATGATCACCACTCGCTTGGCCCGGGCGACCATCAGGTTGTTCATCGCCGCCTCACCCTCGTGATGGGCGGCGGCACCGAGCTGCGGGTCGATGGCGTCCACGCCGAGCAGTGCCACGTCCAGCGTCACCTCACGCAGCAGCGCCCCACCCAGCGGCCCCACCAGCTCGAACGACTTGGGTCGCACCACCCCGCCGGCGACCACGACCTTCATCCGGGAACGGACCAGCAACTCGTTGGCAATGTTGAGGGCGTTGGTGACCACGGTCAGTTGGGCACCCTCCGCACTGGTGTTGAGGTCCGGCCGGACGGCCAGCGCCCGGGCCACCTCGGTGCTGGTGGTGCCACCGTTGAGACCGACCACCGTGCCCGGCGCGACCAGCGCTGCGGCGGCGGCGCCTATGCGCTGCTTCTCGGCGGAGTGCTTGGCCGTCTTGTAGCGCAGCGGCAGGTCGTAGGAGACCCCGTTGGCGACCGCGCCACCCCGAGTACGGGTGATCATCTGCTGCTGGGCGAGCTGATCGAAGTCCCGCCGGATGGTCGCCTGGGAGACGTCCAGGCGGTCAGCGGCCTCCTCGACGGTGACCCGACCGGAGTCGGTCAGCATTTCGAGCAGGGCGTTCCATCTCGCGTAACGGTCCACCCCGGGACCTCCGTGTCTGCACGAACGGTGATTGGTTGCGTGCACACTAGTGCTCGAAACTACGATGAGGCAAAACCTCAAGTTGCTCGATCAATCCTGCGGTTGCTATTTCCATCGAGTTTCGCGCAGAATAACGCGCGAAAGACGGGTCAAACGAGCCGTATTGCGCAGCCCGCTGCGAGGAGTTCTCATGGCGTACGTCAACGCGGAGATCGCAAGCCAGCCGGACTGCTGGCGCCAGGCAGCCGACCTCGCCCCCACGGTCCTCGATCGGCTACCCCACAGCGGGGAACGGGTCGCCGTCGTCGGCTGCGGCACGTCGTGGTTCATGGCGATGGCGTACGCGGCCCGCCGCGAGGCCACCGGCCACGGCGAGACGGACGCCTTCCAGGCCAGCGAGTTCCCGACCGGCCGCCGCTACGACCGGCTGCTGGCGATCACCCGCTCCGGCACCACCACGGAGGTGCTCGACCTGCTCGCCACGCTGCGCGGGCGGATCCCGACCACCGTGCTGGTCGGTGACCCCACCTCTCCGGCGATGACCCTCGCCGACACCGCCGTCACCCTGCCGTTCGCCGACGAACGGTCGGTGGTGCAGACCCGCTTCGCCACCACCGCACTGGCGCTGCTGCGTGCGCAACTCGGCGACAACATCGACGCCCTGGTCGCCGACGCGGAGGTCGCCGTCCGCGCCCCGCTGCCGATCGACCCCAGCCTGATCGAGCAGGTCACCTTCCTGGGCCGTGGTTGGACGATCGGGCTGGCCCAGGAAGCGGCGCTGAAGTGCCGTGAGGCGGCCACCTTCTGGGCCGAGGCGTACCCGGCGATGGACTACCGGCACGGACCGATCTCGGTAGCCGCCCCCGGCCGGCTGGTCTGGGCGTTCGGTGAACTGCCCGACGGGCTGCCCGAGGACGTCGCCGCCACCGGTGCAGCCTTCGCGCACAGCCGCACCCACGGGGTCCGTACCGTGCTGGGCCGCTGGGCCGCCGGACGCAACCCGGTGGACCCGATGGCCGACCTGATCCTGGCGCAGCGCTTCGCCGTCGCACTGGCGACAAGTCGCGGGCTCGACCCCGACGCGCCCCGGCACCTGAGCCGGTCCGTGGTGCTCGCGTGAGCGTGCGCGACGGCAATGTCGTCGTCGCGCTGGACGTGGGCGGCACCGGGATGAAGTGCGCGCTGATCCGTCCGGACGGCGTCGTCGTGCACGCCGAACGGCACCCCACCGAGGCCGGACGCGGGGCCGAGGCCGTGGTCGACACGATCCTGACCGTGGCCGACGGACTGGCCGGCAAGGCGCGAGCGGCGCAACTCACCCCGACCGCGCTCGGCATCGTGGTGCCGGGCATCGTCGACGAGACCCGGGGCGTCGCCGTCTGGTCGGCGAACGTCGGTTTCCGGGACGTACCGCTGCGGGAACTGGCGGCCGACCGGCTCGGCCTGCCCACGGCGCTCGGCCACGACGTACGCGCCGGCGGTCTCGCCGAGGCGCGTCTCGGCGCCGGCCGCGACGCCGGGCACGTGCTGTTCGTGGCGATCGGCACCGGCATCGCCGCCGCCCACGTGGTCTCCGGAGCGGCGGCCACCGGCGCGCACGGCGCCGCCGGGGAACTCGGCCACATCCTGGTCCGCCCGGGCGGCCCGCCCTGTGGCTGCGGCCGGTCGGGCTGCCTGGAGGCGATCGCCTCCGCCTCGGCCGTCGCCCGCCGCTACACCGAACTCGCTGCCACCGAGCCGGCCGGGACCGCAACGGCCGAGGTCACCGGCACCACATCGGACGACGGGTCCGGCACCGGGCCGACGCCAGGACCGACCATGGTCACCGCCGCTGCGGTGGCCGCCCGGGCGGCGGCAGGTGAGGAGTTGGCCACCCGGGTCTGGCGGGAGGTCGTCGAAGCGCTGGCCGATGGCCTCGCGACCGGACAGGCGCTGTTCGACGTGGAGACGATCGTGCTGGGCGGCGGCCTCGCCCAGGCCGGTGCCGGGTTGTTCGATCCGCTGCGTACCGCGCTGCGCGATCGCCTGACCTTTCACCGGGAACCACGACTCGTCCCGGCCGCTCTCGGCGACGAGGCCGGTTGCCTCGGTGCCGCCCTGCTCGCCCTCGACCAGTTGGAGAACTCATGACCGTACGGGTGAACGGCAAGGTGGTGACCCCGAACGGGGTGATCCGACAGGGCTGCGTCGAGGTCCGAGGCGACCGGATCAGCGCGGTCGCCGAGTACCCGTCGGTGCGCGACGGGCACTGGATCGTCCCGGGCTTCGTGGACATCCACACCCACGGCGGGGGCGGCCACACCTTCACCACCGGCGACGTGGACTCCGCCCGCGCCGCCGCCGCGTTCCACCTGGGCCACGGCACGACCAGCCTGCTGGCCAGCCTGGTCAGCGCGCCTTTCGAGCTGATGCACTCGGCCACCACGGCCTTCGCACCGCTGGTCCGCCAGGGGGTGCTGGCCGGCATCCACTTCGAGGGGCCGTACCTGTCCGCCGCCCGCTGCGGCGCGCAGAACCCGGAGTTCCTCCGCGACCCGTCCATCGACGAGCTGACCGAGTTGGTCAAGCTGGGCGACGGGGCGGTGCGGATGGTCACCATCGCGCCGGAGCGGGCCGGGGCACTGGCGGCCATCGAACTGCTCACCGGGCACGGCGTGGTGGCTGCGGTCGGCCACACCGACGCGACGTACGAGCAGACCCGCGCCGCCATCGCGGCGGGCGCGAGCGTCGGCACGCACGTGTTCAACGGCATGCGTCCGGTGCACCACCGGGAGCCGGGGCCGGTCGTGGCGCTGCTGAGCGCGCCGAACGTCATCTGTGAGCTGGTCGCCGACGGTGTGCACCTGCATGAAGGGACCCTCACCTTCGCCACCTCGACCGCCGGGCCGGAACGCTGCGCGCTGATCACCGACGCGATGGCCGCCGCCGGTATGCCCGACGGCGAGTACGAACTCGGTGGCCAGGCGGTGACCGTCACCGACGGGGTGGCCCGGCTGGCCGGCGACGGCGCGATCGCCGGCAGCACCCTCACCATGGACGCGGCCCTGCGGCACGCGGTGGCCGCCGGTATCCCGGTGCCCGACGCGGTACGCATGGTCTCCACCACCCCGGCGCTCGCCATCGGCCTCGGCGACGAGGTCGGCGCGCTCCAGCCCGGTCTGCGCGCCGACCTGGTGGTGCTCGACGAGGACCTGAAGGTCGTCCGGGTGATGCGTGGCGGTGCCTGGGTGGAGTGACCCCGCATCAGCGCGGCGCCGGGATCTCCACGCCGAGGACCGCCTGCTCGTCGGGGCGGTGGACCAGTTCATCGGTCAGGAACGACTGCACCGCGTGGCGCATCCCGACGTCCCGGCCGGCCTGCTCGGAGAGCAGCCACTTGTGCTCGATGATCTGGGCGAACAACTCCTGCGGCTCCAACTTGCGCCGTAGGTGTGCGGGAACCGCCCGGACCACCGGCTCGAACACCTCGGTCAGCCAGCGGTGGGCGGCCTGCTGCTCGTCGGTCAGGTCGCTCTCCGCGCGGTACGCGTCGAGGTCGTTGAGCAGCTTGCGGGCCTGGTTCTCCTCGGCGTCCAGGCCGGTGAGCCGGAGCAGTCGCCGGTGGTGGTAGCCGGCATCGACCACCTTCGGCCGGATCAGGTAACGCCCGTTGCCGATCGTCGACATGGCCACCTCGGCCACGTCGAAGCCCATCTCGTTGAGTCGCCGGATGCGCCCCTCGATGTCGTGTCGGGCCTCCCGCTCGACCTGCTGCTCGTAGGTGATCTCGTGCCACAGCCGCTCGTAGCGCTGCACGACCTCCTCGCAGACCACCTCCGGGTCGATCGAATCGTGCAGCAGGCCGGCTGCCTGCAGGTCGAGGGCCTCGCCGAAGATGTTCACCCGGGCGATCTCCAGGTCCTCACCACGTTGACCGTTGGAGAGCCCGTTGCGCAGCGCCCCGGTCTCGGCGTCGACCAGGTACGCGGCGAAGGCGCCCGCATCCCGGCGGAACAGCGTGTTCGACAGTGAGCAGTCGCCCCAGAAGAAGCCGGTGAGGTGCATCCGGACCAGCAGCGCGGCCAGCGCGTCCAGCAGCCGGCCCATGGTCTCCGGTCGCAGGGTGTGCGAGAACAGCGCCCGGTACGGCAGGGAGAACTGGAGGTGGCGGGTGATCAGCACCGGGTCGAGTGGCTCACCGGAGTCGGACTCCCGGTCGGCGACGATCGCCACCGCCTGCACCGACGGGAAGTCGATCCGCTCCAGGGCACGCAGCAGGTCGTACTCCCGCTCGGCCACCCGCTCGCCGGTCTCCTTGACCGCGTAGACGTACCCGCCGAGGCGTACGAAGCGCACCACGTGCCGGGAGATGCCCTGCGGCAACGCGACCAGATGTTCGGCCGGCCACTGTTCCAGCGGTGTCGACCAGGGCAGGTCGAGCAGCGCCGGGTCCACGAGGGCCGAAGTGATCCGCACGACGTCAAGTCTGACGGCTTCGCCGCCGGAACGCTTCCCCGCGTGGCTGGGCCCACAGTCGCCGCCCGCACCGCCTGAACCCGGCCACCGCGCCGGGCCGGTAGCGTGATCGGGTGCGAGAAACCCCGACGGTACGCGCAAAGGCGCGCTTGGCGCCGGTCCGTCCGGCCGGCTGGTGGTTCGACGCACTGCTGCTCATCGGGTTCGTGGCGCTGACCGGCGCGCTCGCCGCCGGCTGGTTCTTCGGGATCGACCGGGCGGTCGCCGACTGGGCCGACGCGCACCGCCCGACCGCCGCCTGGTGGATCGCGGTCATCCTCAACTACCTCGGTCAGGGGACCCCGCTGACCCTGATCGCGGCCGGTCTTGCGGTGCTGCTGGCGATCCGGTTGCGCTCGGTGCGCCCGCTGCTCGTCCCGGTCGCCGCCTTCGTGCTGACCTATCTGACCATCGGCCCGTTGAAGGTGTGGACCGCCCGGCCGGCGCCGAGCGCCAGCGTCAAGGAACCGTTCCTGCCACCCGAGCAGACCCTCCCGCTGTTCCAGGACGATTTGCCGGTCCGGTTCGCCCAGTCGTACCCGTCGGGGCACGTGGCCAACGCGATCGTCTGGTACGGCGTCATCGCGCTGCTGCTCGCGCCCCTGCTGGCGAATCTCGGCCGGACCCTGCCGCGTCGGGTGGTGCTCGCGGTCCGGATCGTCCCGCCGACCGTGGTGCTGTGCACCACCACCTACCTGGGCTGGCACTGGCTGAGCGACTCGGTGGCCGGGCTGCTGCTGGGGCTGCTGCTGGACCGGATCCTGCACCGGGTGCCCTGGGACGAGCTGCCGCTGCCGGCCCGGTTTCGGCGTTGGGACCGGTCGTTCATCAAGCCTGTCTAGGCTGCGGCCGTGGATCAGCTGGCGCGCCGGTTGGGCGTACCCGATGCCGTGGTCATCGGTCTGGGGTCGATGCTCGGCGCGGGCGTCTTCGTGGTCTTCGCACCGGCTACGGCAGCGGCCGGTGGCGTCGGCCTCCTGGTGGCGCTGGCCCTGGCCGGCTTCATCGCCTTCTGCAACGCGACAAGCTCGGCGCGGCTCGCGGCCCGCTACCCCGAGTCCGGCGGCACCTACGTGTACGGCCGGGAACGGCTCGGCCCGCTCGCCGGCTTCGTCGCCGGCTGGGGTTTCGTGGTCGGCAAGACGGCCAGCTGCGCGGCGATGGCGCTGACCATCGGCGCGTACCTCTGGCCGGGGCAGGCCCGACTCGTCGCCGTCGCTGCCGTCCTCGCGGTGACCGGCGTGAACCTGCGCGGCATCGCCAAGACCGCCACCGCCACCCGCATCCTGGTGCTGGTCGTGCTGGCGGTGCTGGCCCTGGTCGCGGTGGCCGGCGCGACCGGCGTCTCGGTCGACCGGATCGACGCGCCCGGCGGCTCCGCCCGGGGCATCCTCACCGCCGCCGGCCTGCTCTTCTTCGCCTTCGCCGGGTACGCCCGCATCGCCACTCTCGGCGAGGAGGTACGCGAACCCGAACGCACCATCCCCCGCGCGGTGCCGCTCGCGCTCGGTCTGGTGCTGGTCATCTACCTGGTGCTGGCCGTGATCGCGCTCGGCGTGCTCGGCCCGGCGCGGCTCGCCGCCTCCGCCGCACCGCTGGCCGACGTGGTGACCGCCGCCGGGCTGCCCGACCTGGCCTGGGTGGTCCGCGCCGGAGCTACCGTCGCGGTGACCGGGGTGCTGCTGTCCCTGGTGGCCGGGGTGGGCCGCACCACCCTGGCGATGGCCCGCCGCGGTGACCTGCCCGCCACGCTGGCCGCCGTGCACCCCGTGCACCGGGTGCCGCACCGCGCCGAGTTGGCCGTCGCCGCCGTGGTGATCCTGGTGGTGGCGCTGGCCGACGTGCGGAGCGCGATCGGCTTCTCCAGCGTCACCGTGCTCGTCTACTACGCGATCACCAACGCGGCGGCGTTGACCCTGGGCCGGGAACCGACCCGCAGGTTGCCGGTGCAGACCCTCGCCGGTGCGGGGCTGGTCGGCTGCATCCTGCTCGCAGTCAACCTGCCGCTGCCGACCGTGCTCGCCGGCTTCGGTGTCCTCACCCTCGGCGCCGCCTGGTACGCCCTGCGCCCCGCCCGCCCCTGAATCAGCCCGGCCCGCAGACCATCCGTGACCGTGATCACGCTCGATCCGGGATCGAGTGGTCTCGTTGTGGATACAAAGCCACTCGATCCCTGATCGAGCACGATCTTGCGGAGACGTCGGTCGTCACGCTGACTCGTCGGGCTCTCTCGGCAGCGGCGGTGTCCCGGCCGGTGGCGTGATCTCCTCGGGTGGGGCGGCCTCGCGCAGGAGGGCGTTCAGCCCGGCGCGCCGGGCCACCACGGTCAGCCGGTCCCCGGCCACGATCACCAGCCGGTGATCCGGTGACCAGTCGTAGCGCTGGCCGGGCCGGGCGTGCGCGAGCAGCCGTACGCTGCCGGTCTTGCCGACGGCGGCGAGCGGACGGCCGTCGAGGGCCGAACCGGCGGCCACCGCAACCTCGGTGACCAGCAGGGCGTGCCGGCCGACCGGGATGGTGGCGATCACCGCCCGGTCCAGCAGCGCAGCAGCGAACGACGGGGCGGCCAGGTAGGAGACGCTGCGCGAGGTGCCGATACCGAAGGCGCGCTGGACCCGTTCGGCGAAGTCACCGTCGAACAGCCGCAGCACCACGCTGAGTTGGTCGTTGATGGTCCGGCCGTTGAGCGCGGCCCGCAGGTTGGCCCCGTCGTCGGTGGAGACCACCACCAGCGCCTGGCAGGTGGCCACCGAGGCGGCACGCAGTGTCTCCTCCTCGGCCGCGTCCCCCACCACCAGCGGTACGCCCAGCCGGCGGGCCAGCCCGGCGCCGCGCGCGTCCCGGTTCTTGTCGATCGCCACCACCTCGACGCCGAAGTCGTTGAGCTGGGCCATCACCCGGGTGCCGATGTTGCCCAGGCCCACCACCACGACGTGCCCGGACCGCTCGGGCAGGATCCGCCCGGTGTGCAGGGCCAGCCGGGCGTTGACCACGCCGTCGACGACCACCGCCGTGATCAACGGGATCAGGGCCAGCCCGGCGAGGTTGAGGATCACCTGCACGACCTGCTCGGCAGCGCCCTTGGCGGTGTCCGGGTCCTGCCCGGTGAGCGTGGTGACCAGGGTCAGGTAGAACGCGTCAGCCAGGCTGACGTGCGCCGCGTTGGCGTACAACCCGCCGAGCAGTCCCACCACCGCGAGCAACAGGATGACCGTGATGCCGATCTTGCGGGTGGCGAAGCTGCGGATCGCTCGGAGCACCATGGTCACCGGTCGGCGGCGTCGGCGCGCCCGAGCCAGCCGGCGGGCGGCCAACTCGGTGCCGACCGGCCGGCCGGCGGCCTCGGCGAGCACCACGTCGGCGACCCGGTCGTCGGCGGGCAACACCAGTTCCTGCTGTGGATCACGGGTGTCGGCCACCCCGCAGACGACCTCGTTGGCGCGGACGTCCTCCCGGCGGGCCAGGTACAGGGTGCGCCCGCCGTGCCGGAAGTGGGTGGGCGCGACCTCGCCGAGCGCGGCGGCCACGAAGGCCGGGGCGGCTATCGAGGCGTCCGAGAGCACCGCCGAGTCGGGGAAGATCTGCCGTACGCCGTTGGCCAGGCCGGTGTTGAACATCCGCACCACCAGGCGTAACCCGGGTTCGACCTCCTGTGCGCAGAGCGCGGCGTGCATGTTGCCCACGTCGTCCTGGTGCAGCAGGGCCAGCCCGGCCGCCCCGGCCAGGTTGGCCCGGCGGAAGGTGTGCTCGTCCAGCCGGTCGGCCCGGATCACCTCGACGCCGGGCAGGTCACGGCCGTCCGGTGCGGGTGAGCGCTGCCGGGTCGGCACGATCAGGGTGATGCGCAACCGCCCGGCCTGCGGCTCGCTGCCCCGCAACGCGCGGACCACCCAGTAGACGAGGGGATCCTGACCACAGATCACATAGTGGGCTCGGGCCTCCCCGTTGACCCGCAACCGGCGGCTGGCCCGCAGGGCCCGATCGAGCAGCGGCTCCGCCATGCCCGGCATGGTAGTAAGCCGGTCGCAATCCGCGCAGCCCCGCGTTGATCATGCTGGTTGACTGGTCGGCATGGGCCGGGCCGTGGCGGGTAGGCCAGCGGGTATGCAGACGTTCCTGCCGTATCCGGACTTCCTGGCCACTGCCCGGGCGCTGGACCAGCGGCGGCTGGGCAAGCAGCGGGTCGAGGCGATCCAGGTGCTGCGCGGGCTGACCAGGCCCGACTACGGCTGGCGCAACCACCCGGCGGTGAAGATGTGGGCCGGGTACGAGGAGGCCCTGACCCGCTACGGGCTGGACGTCTGCACGGTCTGGTGCGCCGCCGGCCGGGCCGACACCTGCGCCGCCACGTTGGCCGCCGACCTGGCCGCCGCCTGCGGCATCGAGCAGATCCGCGCACAGCAGGAGTTGGCGGTGGCCGGGGAACTGCCGCCCTGGCTGGGCCGTACGGATCTGCACCTGAGCCACCGTTCGTCGCTGATCCGCAAGGACCCCGACCACTATCGCCCGATCTTCGGCGACGACATCCCGGCCGACCTCGAATATGTCTGGCCGGCGTCCGACCGTCCCCGTCGCTGCCTGCCCTGAAACCGAAGGAAGGGCCCCTTGTTAACGCCTGACGAGGTATAGGGGCCCCTTGTTAACACCCCCGACTGTTCCCTACGCGTCGGGCAGACTGTGGGGGACCAGGGGGTGGCGGGGTGGCACTGTCGCAGATGGTGGGTCGGCTTATCGGCGTACGCCCGCACGAGGTGGAGCCGGGCGGCGGTGGTGCGAACCCGGTACCGCAGCCGGTGACCGCGCTCGTCGTCGGCGGTGGGATCGCCGGCATGTCGGCTGCGGTCGTGCTCGCCGAGCGGGGCGTCGAGGTGACCGTGCTGGAGGCCGCGTCGACGCTGGGCGGTCGGCTGGGTGCCTGGCCACAGACGCTGGCCGACGGCAGTCGCCAGGTCAACGAGCATGGCTTCCACGCGTTCTTCCGGCAGTACTACAACTGGCGCAACATCCTGCGTCGGATCGACCCGGCGTTGCGGTTCCTGCGGCCCGTACCGAGCTATCCGGTGCTCAGTGCACGATGGCCGACCGAGGAGTTCGGCCGGCTGCCACCCGCCCCACCGGCGAACCTGCTCACCCTGTTGGCCCGTAGTCCCAGCCTGCGGCTGCGGGACCTGCGCGGGATGGACCGGGACGCCGCGCTGCCGTTGCTGGCCTATCACCCGGTACGCACCTACGCCGAGTTCGACGAGCACACCGCCAACGAGCTGCTCACCTCGTTGCGCCTGCCGGACCGCGCTCGCGCGATGCTGTTCGAGGTCTTCTCGCACTCGTTCTTCAACCACGAGGCGCAGATGTCGGCCGCCGAGATGATCGCCCAGTTCCACTTCTACCTGCTCGGCAACCCGGAGGGGCTGGCCTTCGACTGCCCCGAGGACGACTACGCCGCGACGATCTGGGAGCCACTGACCCGACACGTCGAGCGCCACGGCGGCCAGGTGGTGACCGGCGTCGCGGCGACCGGGCTGCACCGGGAGGACACCGGGTGGCGGGTGACGACCGCCGAGCGGGCGTACCAGGCCGGGCATGTCGTGCTCGCCGTCGACCCGCCCGCGCTCGCCGCGCTGGTCGCGGCCTCCCCCGGGTTGGCCGACGCCGCGCCGCAACTGGTGGCGACGATGCCCGCGTACGGCAGGCCCGGTCCGCCGTACGCGGTGGCACGCTACTGGTGCGACGGGGACGTCGCCGCTGATCGGGCGATCTTCAGCGGCGTCACCCGGCAGAGCACCCTGGATTCGGTGACGCTGTACCACCGGCTGGAGCACGGCAGCCGGCGCTGGGCCGAGGCGACCGGCGGCTCGGTGCTCGAACTGCACGCGTACGCCTGCGAACCGGACGTGCCCGCGACGGAGCTGGCCGAACGGATGCGGGCCGAGCTGATCACCCTCTGGCCGGAGGTGGGTCGGCTGAGGGTGCGGGAGCTGCATGCCCGGGTGGAGGCGAAGGCGCCCGCCTTCGCGCCGGGCAGTCATGCCCGCCGGCCCGGGGTACGCACCGACGCGGCCGGGCTCTACCTGGCCGGCGACGGCATCCACACCGACTTTCCCAGCGCCCTGATGGAACGGGCCTCGGCGACCGGCATCCTCGCGGCCAACCACATTCTGCGGGCGGCGGGGGCGGCCACCGAACCGCTGTGGTCGGTCCGCCCGCGGGGCCTGCTCGCCCGGCGCTGACCCCACCCGGCCGCATCGAAATGCGTTGCCGCCGCACTCGGGCCACACCTACCGTGATCGCGCAAGGTCAACCGCCGCTTCTGGAGTACGCCATGTCGATGCCGCACTGCACCGCCGTGCCGTCGTGGCTGCTCGGCGGCGGTTGCCGAGTGGAACGTCCCCGAGGTGGCCGGCCCGGCTGACGCGGTACCCGTACCCGTCGAGCCGCCCACCCGCCTCTGGGACCGGGCGGCTCGTCGCTGTCCGCCCCGCACGCCCGTCACCGTTCGGAGGGAGAAGCCGGTGTACGCCGTCCTCGTTGTCAACGCCGACCTCGGCCCGCTGCACCGGGTCACCGTCCAGCACGCGATCCGGATGCTCTGCCGCCGGGTCGCCGAGATCCACGAGGCCGTGCCGGATCAGGTCATCGGCGTCTTCCCGGTGCCCCGGGTGGTCCGACTGCTCCGGTACGTGGTGACCCGCTGGCGGTTCACATCCGGCCCGGCCTGGTCCCGCGCCGGGGTGCTGAGCCGCGACGGCCGGTGCTGCGCGTACTGCGACGGCCCGGCGAGCACCATCGACCACATCCTGCCCCGCTCGCGCGGTGGCCGGAACACCTGGAAGAACACGACGGCCGCCTGCTACGCCTGCAACCAGCGCAAGGGCGACCGTACGCCGGCCGAGGCGGGCATGCCGCTGCGGCGCGTACCGGTCGTGCCGAGCTGGGCGGCGCTGGCCGGACGGTGACGGACCGGGCCGGCGGGAACGGGGGGCGGCGTCGAAGACTCGGCGCGGCACCCGCCGGCCCCCCGGACGGGGTCAGCGGCCGGAGGGCGGGGTCCAGGCGAAGCGGGGCGGTCGTCGCTCGTGGAAGGCGGTGATGCCCTCGCGGGCCTCGCCGCTGACCCGCACCTGCCCGTACCACCAGCCCACCCGGATATCGTCCGCCCACCCGTCGACGATCTCCTTCGCGGCTACCACGCTGAGTTGCGAGCGCTCCACGATCGTGGCGGTGAGCCGGTCGATCCGGGCGGCCAGGTCGTCTCCGGGCAGCACCTCGTCGACCAGGCCGATCCGCAGCGCCCGCTCGGCGTCGATCAGTTCGCTGGTGAACAGCAGGTGCTTGGCCGCCGCCGGGCCGACCAGCCGCGCCAATCGGCGGGTGGTGGGCGCCGGGTAGACCAGGCCGAGCCGGGCTGGCGGTACGCCGAACCTCGCATCGTCGGCGGCGATCCGCAGGTCACAGGCGACCGCGAGTTGACAGCCACCGCCGACGCAGGCTCCCCGGACGGCGGCCACGGTGGGCTTGGCGAAGGCGGCGAGTCGCTCCTCGGCGGCGACAGCGATGCTGGCGTCGCCGGTGGACAGTTGCTCGTTCAGGTCAGCGAGGTCGGCACCGGCGCAGAACGTACCGTCCGCGCCGGTGAGCACCAGCGCGCGTACCGCCGGATCCGCCTCCAGGTGGTCCAGCAGCACGGGCAGTTGCCGCCACATGGCCAGCGTCATGGCGTTTCGCCGGCCCGGATTGCGGATGACCACCGTGGCCACCGCACCCGACACCTCGACGGCCAGTTCCGCGTCCGCCACTGCCCACCGCCCCTCTGGCCCCGTCTCGGTCCTGCCGCAGGGCGTTTCCCCAGGTACGGCGACGATAGCGGGGCCGCTGGGACGCCCGTCAGGGAGCGACCGGCGCGGCCGGCCACCGAGGTGTCAGCTCGGTGTGCCGTGCGCGTGGTACGGATGGAGCCCCCGGCCGGGATCGAACCGGCGACATCCCGCTTACAAGCAGGGAGCGCCTGAGCATCGTACGGTTCGGGGGGTTGAGCGCTAATCCCGTGTGCACAAAGTCGATAAGCGGGTGGTCGCTGACTATGCGCTGCGAGCCTGTGGTGCCGGCGGGCGGCGGGCGTCTAGCTCCCGGAGCGCGCGTACCGCGGTGACCTTGTCGGCGTCCGGAAGGTCCATCTGCAGGATCGCGTCGAGAGGGTTCCCTCCCGACCGGACGGCCCGAATCAGGATCACCTTGGTTGTGTCCGGAAGGTCGAGGCTGAGCACCAGGTCGACGTCGTCTGCTGTGCCTGGGCGCTGCGAGGCAGTGCCGGTTTCGGTCAGCGCGGCATCGTCGCCGAGGATGTAGCGCTCCAGGGATCCGGGCGCCCAGCCCATCTGCCGGTCGACCTTCTCCAAACTCCACGGCTTGACGCGCCCGCCCACCTCGACGCTCCGCCAGGTCACAGGACTCATTCCCGCAGCCTCGGCGGCCGCATCGATCGTCAGGTTTGCGGCACGCCTCGCTCGGCGTACAGCAGCTCCCGCCTCGCGGCGGCGGGCCGACTCGCCTACCGGATCGCCATCTTTACCGGACACGGCAACAGCATGACAGGAACAGCAGGGAACACCTAGCCCCCTGGCCTGAAGGTTGTTTTAAGTCACGGATGTGAATCAACAGGTGACAGCAGTTGGCTGTATGCAACTTGCCGTTCCTCTATGTTCCTGTTGCTAGATGTTCCTAGGCGTGCCTACACTGCTGCACATGACGACGACCCGTAGACGACCGACTACGGCGGTCCCCATCAACGGGCCCGAGATCCGCCGAGTCCGCATGGCCCGCGGCATCGAGGTCGCCGACCTCGCCTCGCGCATCCAGGTGTCCCGCGCGTACCTGACCAAGCTCGAACTCGGGCACTCGCCGAGGGCCAGCGTGTCCGTGCACGCGGCGCTGGTCCGAGTCCTCCAGCCCGAGAGCCACGACGCCTTCCGCGCCGACCGCACCCCGGCTGAGACCCACTGATGGGCCGCGAGAGCCAGGGCTTCGCCGCCCTGTCCCCGTCACAACGGAGCCTCGCCGGCTCAATCGGCGTCCTGCACCGCTGGGCGCGGACGACCAGCGAGGACCGAGCGGCCGCACTGCGGCCCGCCAACGAGGGGCGCCGCCGGAGCCTGGAGCAGCAGGCCGACCCGGAAGGGGTCCTGTCGCCCGACGAACTTGCGGCCGCAGTGGACCGGCTCCAGCGGGCCCATATGCGCAAGGCCTCGCTGGCCAGCGCGAAGGCCCGAGCCGCCCGAAAGCGCGCGGCGTAACGAGCGAGCCCCCGACCGCGGACACGGTCGAGGGCTCACGAGAACCGGATCTTGACCCGCCATAGATCAGGAGACCCAGATGACACAGAGCGTACCGAAGACCCAGACCCCGGCGGACCGGGCTCACCTCCTGCGGGTGATCGCCCGCCTGGTCGCCGAAGCCCTTCCGGCACCGATGGTGATCGAGATCGACCCGGCTGCCGGCTACGCCAACCTGCGGTTCGACGACGGCGCCGTTGCGGCGGTCGGGGCGTGGGCCGACATGCTCGGCGTCGAGGTGGTCCAACACGACCTTGACATCGAGGCGCTTCGCGGCCCGGGTGGCAAGGGCTCGCACTGGGTGGGCAACGGCGACGCAGGCACCGAGTGGCACGGCTGGAAGCTGCACATCTGGTGCATGGCCGCCGGGAGCGCGCGGTGACCGCGGCGCGGCTGGTGCGGCGAACGGATGTCGCGACGCTGCGGGCCCAGCTGGCCTCACTGCGGCAGCAGAACCGGCAGCTGATGGCGCTGTTGCAGGAGGCGGAGCAGCAGGCCCGCCGTGACCCGCTCACCGGCCTGCTCAACCGAGCCGGGATCGACGACGCATTCGGATTCGCCCAGAGCAGCTGGGAGCTGGCTCTTCTCGACCTGGACGGTTTCAAGCAGGTCAACGACGAGTTCGGGCACGCCGCCGGCGACACGCTCCTCACCGCTGTAGCCGCCAGCCTGCGTGACTACCCGATCGCGGCACGGCTGGGTGGCGACGAGTTCGTGGTGGCGGGCCGGCTGCCGGGCGGACCGCCCCGCTACTGGCCGGTGCAGTTGCCCGGCGGCGAGGTCATCTGCATCTACGCCACGGTCGGCGTGACCCGGGTCGTCATCGGCGACCTGGCCGCCACGCTGCGGCAGGCCGACGCCGCGATGTACCGAGCCAAGAAGGCCGCGCCCGGCTCGCTGCTCACCCACGACCCGGACCTCGACGACCAGCCCATCCGCCCGCGGCCGCGCGTCCGGCTCCGTGACCAGCGAGAGGCACACCGATGAGCACCTACGACCGCACCCCGCCCGGCACGACCGTCCGCCTGGTGATCCCCGAGGCCATGATCGTCGCCCACGGCGACCTGCAGATGCGGGTCACCCTGCCGGACCACCCGGGCGACATCGTGACCCTGCCCCTGGTCGACGAGCGCTTCCGGCCGGTGGTCGAGATCCACCCGCACCTGCCCACGCTGCACCCCGGGCAGACGTGGCGCGGCGCCGGCGGCACCCTGCTGCACGCCGTTCAGGAGCGGCGCGACGCCGCCGACGCCGGCGAGACGCTGCTGGTGTCCGTCGTCGACGGCATGCACTACACCCGCGACCTGGCGATCGACACGTTCGGCCCGCTGACCCTGCTCGGCGAGTTGGCCCCGCACGACGAGACGTGGCTCCCGCCCGCTCCCGTCGCCCCGGTGTCGCCGGCCGCTCCGGCCATCGGCGACACCGCCATCCTGCCCCGCGTACCCGCCGAGGAGGCCCACCGATGACGACTACTGCCGATCACCCCGACTGGTGTGAGCCGGCCCTCTGCGACGCCGAGGTGCCCACGCTCCCGGCCGCCGGCGGCGTACACCGCGGCAACCCGGAGCGCCTGGTCCTGGTCCTGCCGATGGGCGACGCCATCTCGGTTACCGCCCAGCTGCAGCTCCCCGGCCACCGCGCCGTCGACGACGCCGACCGCGACGCATACCTGGCCGTCCAGGTCGCCGGCGGCCCGCTCACCCCGCTGCCGATGGACCAGGCCCGACTCGTCGTCGAGCGCCTGGCCCCGCTGCTCGGCCTGACCGTCTCGGCCCGTGTCTAAGACGGTCCGCCGCCCCGGCCGGCCCGCCGTCCTGCCGCACCCCTACGTGCAGCAGGACGGCGCGCCGGCTGGCGGCCGCTGTACGCCCGGAGTCCGCCATCGAGGAGGCGGCCCGCGAGCTGGAGGCCCGGATCCTCGGCGAAAGGGAGGAATAGGTCGTGGACGACCTAACGCCTGACCCAGCGACCGTGGCCCGGCTCGACCAGGACCGCGCTGCCCTGGCCGTGCTCGCCGCAGCAGCCGCCGAACACGCCGAGGCCGAGGCATGCCCCCACCGTGGAGTCTGCCCCGGGCAGCAGGCGACGGACGCCATCGCAGCGCTGCCGGCCGACGACCGGGCCCGGTTGCTCGGCATCACGATCGCCGCGCTCGCCCAACTCGGGTACGCCGCCCCGCCGCGCTACCGGCTCACCCGAGCCGGCTACGCCGCCCTCAACACCGAGCCGCCGACCGGCTGGCCGTTCGGCGGCCGCCGTGCCTAGCCCCAAACCACGCGCTCACACCACCCTCGGCCTGGAGGTCTGGGCAGTCGGCACCTACGAGGAAATCACCGCACTGCGCGCCCAACTCGGCACCGCCGGCCGGCTCGTCGAGGTCGGCGACCCGCACGTCCTTGCTGGTGCCGACATGGGCCGATACCGCCAGTACATCCGCACCCAGATCCCCACCAGCGAGGGACCCCGATGACCGGCCGATCCGATCAACCGCTGGTCCTCTGCCTGGACTGCGACACCCCGTGCGTCACGCCGATCTCCCGGGCCCGCCGCGTCGGTGCCGGTTGCTGGCGCAAGCGTCGCGCCGCCGCCCGCCGCCTCGCCACTGCGGCGGCCGCCGCAACTTTCCCCGTCGACGTTCAGGACGGGCCGACCTTGCTCGATCAGCTGGAGGTGACCCATGTCTAACGCGCGTCTCGCTCAGGCCCTGCTCACCGAGCGGTACGGCGACCCCTCGGCGGCCGCCGCCGAGCGAACCGCTCCGCCGCCGCTACCGCCGCCCGGCAGCCCGGACAACAGCCCGCAGCGGCACCGCGAGGTGCTGCTGGAGGCCCTGCATCCCCGACCACGGGCTGCGTGACCCCGCACCCGCACAAGAAACGGCGCGGCACCTGGTCAGAGGTACCGCGCCGGCCTGCTCAACCTCGAAAGGCCAAGCGTGATGAACCTCCACCGTACCCCGGCCTCCCGACAGACGGGAGCGCGGGCATGACGACCACCAGGAAGGCCGGCGATGTCGAACTCAAGCGCGGCCGCGAGTCCCCGCAGTGGACCGACGTTCACGACTGGGTGGCGCTGTCCGGGGTCAGCCCGGGAGCCCTCGCCCTGTACGTCGTCCTGCGAATGCACGTCAACCGGCAGCGCGGTGACGACGAGGTGACTACGTCCACGCTCACGCTGGCCGTGCTGATGGGCCTCTCGCGCGGCGACAAGGTCAAGGGGTACCTCGACGAGCTGGTGGCGGTCGGCGCCGTCGACATCGACCGGGGCGGGCTGCACCGCCGCAACACCTACACCGTCCACCAGCTCCCGCCCGAGGGCTACACCGGCAAGGTCACCCTCAAGGCCTGGTACGACGAGCACCGTGCGCTGCTGGCGCTCAAGCGGGCCGACGAGAAGGCCAAGCGCGACGCCCGTCGCACCCGGGCCAAGGAGAAGAAAGAGCAGGTCAGCGCTGTCGCCCCCGAATCGGGGGAACAGGCCGACGAGCCTGTCACCCCCGATCGGGGGGAACCGGTTCACCCGGATCGGGGGGAACCTGTCACCCCCAATTCGGGGCGGGAACCTAATGATGTTGAACCTGATGATGTTGAACCTCCTTCTCCTCCCTCTCCCTCCTCTGCCGCCAGCAAGGAGGAGAAGGAGGAGGATCCGAACGAGACGAAACACCCCGCCTCGACGCCTGACGGCGATCTCGCCGCCGAGCTGACCGCCGCGCGGCCGGACTGGTCGCCGCGCGTACTGCGCGAGGTCCTGGCCGACGAGGCCATCACCGAACGCCAGCCGGAGGTCGTCGCCCGAGCGTTCCGCCTGGCGGCCGCCGACGCGAAGACGACGACACCGCGCCGACTGCTGCACGACTCCTGTCCGCACTGGCAGCGCGCCGTCCACCAGCTCGGCCTCCTGCCCACCGGCACCACCGCGTCAGCCGTCCGTCCCGGGTGGGTGCCGAGTCCCCGCGCGAGGGGCGTCGACGACGGCCGCGACGCCCAGCTGCTCGCCGCGCCCAGCGCCGGCCGTACCGCCGAGATCGCTGCCGCCCGGGCGGCAGCGGCCGCAGCCTCTGTCCGCTTCCGCACCGGCGGCCGCGAGCGCCCCGACTCCGCCACCGCGCTCGCGGCCGCCGCAGCCGAGGTGACCCGGTGACCGGGCCGCGTCGGCGCGGCCGGCCCGCCTGGGAGGCCCGACCTGGCCGCCCGACAGGCCCGCACCCCGCAGGAAGCCACCGAACGGGCCCGCCGCGGCCGCGCCCTCGTCGACGCCGCACTCGCCGGCGAGGCACCGCCCGAGACCGAGCACACCGAACCGTCACCACCCGCCGGCTACGAGTACGTGGCCTGTGCCGGCTGCTACCGGCCCGTCTGGGGCCTACCTGGATTCCGCTGCCCCGCCTGCCGACCCGCCACTGGAGGAAACCCATGACCACCCCTACCGCCGACCCGGCCACCACCGCGACCGAGCTGGACGACAACGCAGCCGAGGTCATCCGCTACGGCCAGGCCCTCGACAAGGTCACCGTCGAGCGCGACCGGGCCACCGCGCTGTGCACGGTGCTCCAGACCTCGCTTGGCCGCGCATGGGCGCGCGTCGACAAGCTGAACAGGGTGGTCACCGAGGCAGACGCACGCGCCGAGCGCTACCGCCACCAGCTCGACCTCGCCAACACCGAACGGGCCCGGCTCGCCGAGGAGGTGGCCGTGCTGCGCGCCGCCGTCACCGAGCTGGTCGACGAACCGGTTGTCGCCCTGGTCTGCCGATCGTGCGGTTGCCACGACCTGCTCGCCTGCCAGGACGGCTGTGTCTGGGCCACGGACGAGGAGCAGCGGGCGGCCGGCATCACCCCGACGGGCGGTCCGCTGTGCACGGCCTGTCTGGGCCGGCAAGCCGAGGTCCTGGCCGAGCAGCAGCGGCCGTGGTGGAGGCGGTGGCTCGGCGTGTAGCCCCTGCTCAGACCAGCGCAACAGGGCGCGGCCACCCCGACCGGGGCGGCCGCGCCACCTCGTATCGGGGGAACCATAGATGTTGATCTCTAAGTGGAGTCGCTGATGCCCTACTGGTTGGAAAGCGACACCTACGCGGACGACCCGGTCTGGGACGTCCTCGCCGGCGGCCGCGGCGACCGCGTCGACGCGCTGCAGGCCGCCTACACCCGCCTCAAGTCCGCCGCCAGCCACCAGCTGACCGACGGCTACCTCACCGAGGGCACCGCGCTGCGGTACTGCCGAGGCCGCCGCCAGATCCTCGACCTACTCTGCACCTCGGTCCTCGACCAGGCCCCCCGGCTGCACCGGCCCGGAGACGAGTGCGCCTGCCTCGGTGACACACCCTGGATCGAGGGCTACTCGTACAGAATTCACGCCTTTCTCCGCCGCAACCCCAGCAAGGCCGAGTACCTGCGCAACCGGGCCCAGCGCGCCGACCTGCGCGACCCGCGGCTCAAGGCGATGGTCTACGACCGCGACGGCGGCTGCTGCCGCTACTGCCGCTCCGGACCGCTGTCCCCAAAGGCCGGCCGGGCCCGCGACCGCCGCAAGGTCCTGGCCTACGACCACGTCGACCCGGACCAACCCGCCGGCGCCGACGGAGCCAACCTCGTCACCGTCTGCGGCCGCTGCAACGAGCACAAGGGCCACCGCACCCCCTACGAGGCCGACATGGCGCTCCTGCCGCCCCCCACGGCCGACGAGCGGGCCGCCTGGACGGCCCGAGGGCTGCTGCTGCAGGACCCCTCCGATCACCGCCAGATCACCGACGAACCACCGACGAACCACCGACATGACGGTGATCCGAGCGCTGAACCGACCACTGATCAACCAGCCGATCCCCACGCCGATCAGATCGACACCACCGGGGCAGACGTGTACCCCGACAACGGCGATCACCAGCAGGAACAGCAGGTCGCGTCATCCGGTAAGGGGCCCGGGACGGGTCGGGGCGGGCATCGCGCTGATCGGCCCGGTCCGACCCAGCCGAGCCGGCCCCCCGACACCCCGGACATCTACCACCGACGGTCCCGGGCCCCCGCCCCCGCCGACCCGTACATCTGGCCCCCGGGCGCAGTCCCGGCTACTCCCGCCCCTCCTCTGGAGGATCACCATGGCGCACCCTGACCCGCACACCGCCGCCCGCCGCGCCGTGACGCCGTCCCGCCGCAGGCTGCTGCTCGTCGCCGACATCCGCGCGTACGCTGCCCAGCTCGCGGACTCCTACCGCGCGACCGAGACCGTCTACACCAAGACCCGGGGCGGCCGGATCAAGCTCGTCGGTGTGCACACCGAGACGTACGACGGGCTCCTGGCGCAGCTCGCCGAGGTGGCGGTGCATGGCATCACGTCGTCGATCGACAATCCGGGCGCCCGGCCCGTGCCGCAGTCCAAGCCACCGGGCCACTGGGAGGCAATCGGCCGCGGCGCCGCGATCGCCGCCGAGGCGGCACGGTGGTGTGGGGACCTTGCCCTGCCGGTGCGCGACACCACCCAGGGCAACATCCGCCAGCTGGCCGGCGCCGCAGGCGAACCGCGGATCGTCGACGACGACCAGGCCGCCGCGCTGTGCCGATCGCTGCGCCACTGGCGAGCCCAGGCCCAGGCCCTGATCGGCTGGACCAGCGATGCCTACCGGCCACGCGCCACCTGCCCGATCCTGACCTGCGGCCAGCCCGGCACACTGCGCGTCAACCTGGCCCGCAAATCGGCGTTCTGCGTCGAGTGCCTGTCGGTCTGGGACGACGTCGACGGCAGCATCACGGTCCTCGCCGAGTGGATCGCCGCTCAGACCGACGCCCGGGCCGTCACGACCGAGCGGATCCGGTCTGGGCACTCCGGCCACGGTGGAGCCTGGCTAGATCATCCGAACGGGCAGAACCGGCCCGGCGGGTTTGCAGGAATGTCCGAATCCGGTGCATGATCGCGGTGCAGGAGTCTGCCCTGCACCGCGATCTACCCTGCCAGTCACCCGGGATCGGCTCCGGGACCGAGCGCCCCGCGCCACCAGTGCGGGGCGCTCGTGTATCTGGGGAGGCTGGGTGAGCCAGCACAGCGAGGACTCCAGGGCCTACCGCAAGCGTCGAGCCCAGTTCCTGGAAGACCATCCGGTGTGCTGGATCTGTGGCCATGGTGGTGCCAACCAGGTGGACCACAAGATCCCAAGGTCGAAGCGACGCGGCCGGATGGAAGTGTGGAACTGGCGGCCGTCGCACGGCCCGCCTGGGTGCCCGACCTGTCGACGCAACTGCAACCAGCAGCGTGGTACGGGCGAGGCACCTGCCCCCACCCTCTGGGTCACCTCACCTGACTGGTGAGAGTCGATGAGTGATCCCGCAACGCGTGCCGCGTCTGCACAGGTCACAGCGTTGCAGTGGTGGTTTTTTAGCACACGAGGCGCGGTCGACCCCGCGCCCGAGGTGGCATTTTTCTCCCCCCGGGTCGCCACCGGGGGCCGGATCTGAGCAGGTGGAGCAGCCGGTGAGCGAGTCGATCACTGCCGCGATCAGCGCCGAAATCACGGCCGCGCGAGCGGCGCAGGGCAGCACCCGGGAGGACGTCGCCGGCGCCGCCCGGGCCGCCGGCGCACCGTCGACGTTCACCGCGTCGGCGCTGCGGAACATCGAGGGCGCCCGGCGGTGCGCGACGGCGGAGGAGTTGGTGTGGCTGGCCGCCGCGCTCGACGTGCCGGTGCGGCAGCTGCTCGGCGCGCACCGCGACCTCTTCGGGCACGAGGCGTACCGGCCGCCGGCGTGCGGCGAGGTCCAGGACGCGACCCGGCAGGCCGTGGAGGACCTCGGCGAGCTGACCGGCCGCCAGCTCGCCCTGGCAAAGCTGGCGTACGCGCTGGCGGCCGAGATCGACGGCGGCGGCGAGAAGCGGCAGCCGGCGGCGGTGGCCAAGGCGCTGGCCGACACCCTGGACCGGTTGTGGGAGCTCAAGCCGGTCGAGACCGAGCAGGACGATGACCTCGGCGCTGAGTAGCCGCCGACGGATCGAACCGGTCCGGCTGCGGCCGGGTATGACGCCGGAGGAGATCTACGCGGCATACGGGCTGACGTGCCCGCCCCGTGTCGGCACTCTCAGGAATCCGGATCGCAAGACGTACGGGGTCGGGGTCGCGCGGATCGCCGCGCAGCTGGGTCAGCCGCTGATGCCGTGGCAGCGGTACGCCGCTGACACCGCTCTCGAGGTCGACCCCGACACCGGGCACCTGGTGTACCGGGACGTGACGCTGGTGGTGCCGCGTCAGTCGGGCAAGACCACGCTGATCCTGTCGGTGAAGGCCCATCGGGCGCTCAAGATGGGCAGCGAGGCGGTCCGGTACCGGCCCTCCCAGGGCAGCCGGCAGTTCATCCTCTACGCGGCGCAGAAGCTGCTCGCCGCGCGACGGAAGTTCGTCGAGGAGCACCTGCCGCTGCTGGAGTCCTCGCCGCTCAAGGACCGGTTCCGTAAGCGGCTGGCCAACGGCTCAGAGTCGATCATCTGGGACACCGGGGCGCTCGACGGGATCACGGCCAACACCGAGACCTCCGGCCACGGCCCGTCGCTCGACCTGGGCGTGGAGGACGAGTTCTGGTCGGCTGAGGACCACCGCCTGGAGCAGGCGTACAGCCCGGCGATGACCACGCGGTGGTCACCGCAGCACTGGCGGGTATCGACGCAGGGCACGCCGAGGTCGACGTACATGAAGGCCAAGGTGGAGCTCGGCCGCGAGGTCGTCGAGTCCGGGCAGCCGACGCAGATCTGCTACCTGGAGTGGTCCGACCTGGACGGGCCCCGCGAGGACCCGGCGACGTGGCTGAGGTCGATGCCGGCGCTGTGCCCGACCGAGGGTGAGTGCGAGTGCTCCCCCGAGTGGCGGCACACGGTGACCCTGACGGTGATCGCCGGCGAGCTGGAGAAGTTCGCGAGCAAGCTCGAAGAGTTCGACCGCGCGTACCTCAACCGGCCGGCTGGCGAGACCTTGCCGCCGGATCCGAACGTGCCGCCGGTGGCCCGGTGGAACGAGCTGGTGGACATCCACCAGGCGCCCGGTGACGTCGTCGCCTTCGGGGCCGAATGTGACTGGCAGGGCACGCAGGCGGCGATCGTCGCGGCCTGGCCCGGCACCGGCGAGGTGAAGTACCACCTGCGGGTCGTCGAGTACGGGCCGGGCATCGACTGGGTTCCCGGGCGGGCCCGGGAGTTGGACACGAAGTGGAAGCCGGTCGCCTGGGGCGTCGACGTCGGCGGAGGTCCAACGAAGCAGCTGGAGCAGCCGCTGCTCGACGTCGGATTCGTCGTCTCGGGCAGCGGCGATCCGGAGCGCGGCGAGATCACCTCGCCGATGGTCCGCGACATCGCCGCGTACACCGGGGTGCTGCTCAACGGCGTACGCGACGGCACGGTGCGGCACGAGGGCCAGGCGGCGCTCACCGAGGCGTACAAGGTGGCCCGGACGAAGTCGTCCGGGGACAGCTGGCTGCTGGACAGGAAAGCCAGCGGCAACGTCGTGACGCTCAACGCGGCGATCAAGGCGATCCATGCCCTGGAGACCCGCAAGCACCTCGCGGTCGACGACGACTACGACGTGGCCGATTCGTTCGGGTGAGGAGGAGCCGATGTACAAGGTCGTGACCACCGCGCTGGACGTGCTCGGTCTGCTGCTCGTGGCGGCCGGTATCGGCGCGGCGGTGGCCATGGTCGCCGGCGCCGGTGGCGGCCTGGTGGCCGCCGGCATCGTGGTGCTGGCTGGTCGGTGGCTGGCCGACCGGCAGGCGCGGCCCGAGCAGGCCCGGGGTGAGCAGCTGTGAGCCTGTTCCGCCGAGCGGCTCGGGCCGCGAACCTGACCAGTCCGCAGGACCTGCTGGGCGACCGGACCCGGGCCCGGACCTCCCCGGCGGTGACGAACGAGTCGGCGCTGCGGCACTCGGCGGTCTGGGCGTGCCTGACGCTGCGCGCGGATCTGGTGTCGACCATGCCGGTGGACGTCTACCGTCGCGTGCAGGGCGTGCAGGTGGAGGTACCGAAACCTCCGGTGCTGGTGACCCCGGGTGGTGAGCAGGTCGGCATTCAGGAGTGGCTGTGGGCTAGCCAGTTCGATCTGGACCGGGCGGGCAACGCCTTCGGTGTGGTGCTGGAACGCAACGGGCACAACCTGCCGGCTCTCATCGAGCTGGTGTCGCTGTCCGACGTGACGGTCCGGGCGACCGGGTCGCGGATCACTGAGGTCCGGATCGGGAAGGACGTCTACGCCGGAGACCGGCTGGCGGACATCTGGCACGAGCGGCAGTACACCGTGGCTGGTATGCCCCTGGGCCTGTCGCCGGTTGCGTACGCCGCGTGGAGCCTGCAGGAAACGCTCAGCGCGCAGCAGTTCGCGCTCGACTGGTTCGGCGGCTCGGCCATCCCGATGGCGGAGCTCAAGAACACGTCGAAGAAGATCGACAAGCGGGAAGCACAGATCGCGAAGGACTTCTACCGGGCAGCGGTCACCAACGGTGACCTGTTCGTGCACGGCTCCGACTGGGAGTACAAGCCGATCCAGACCGTGGCCGCCAGTTCGGAGTTCCTGCGCACCCGGGAGTTCGGGCTGACCGACGTCGCCCGGTTCTTCGGTGCGCCGGCCGACTTGATCGACGCGGCGGTGTCCACCGGCGCGATCACCTACGCCAGCATCACCCAGCGGAACCTGCAGTTCCTGACCCTCAAGCTCGGGCCGGCGGTGACCCGGCGGGAGACCGCGCTGTCGCGGCTGGTGCCCGGTGCCCGGTTCGTGAAGCTGAACAGGGACGCGTTGCTGGCCATGGACCCGGAGACCCGGGCCCGAACGATCAAACTTCGGCTGGACTCCCGGCAGCTGACGCCCGACGAGGGGCGCGGCCTGGACAACCTGCCGCCACTGACCGACGCCGACCTGGCGCAGTTCGACAAGGTATTCGGCGCTCCCCGCACGCAGCCGACGGAGGCGAAGTCATGACCACGATCACCCGGGATGTCGCCGCAGCGGCGGCGGAGCGTCGCCAGAACGTCCGTCAGCGTGCCGACCGGCCGTCGCAGCGGCGCTCGGCTGAGCCGGCCGGCTCCCGGGCGTCGGTGCGGGCGGCGCTCGCCGGAGTGCAGTTGCGCGACGCCGCCGGCGACGGCTCGGTACTCGAGTTCACCGGGCATGCGTCGGTGACCGAACGCGGGTACGAGATGTGGGACTGGTACGGCCCGTACACCGAGGTGATCTCGGCCGACGCGTTCAGCGAGACCTTGGCGCGGGCGGACCTGGACGTGCCGCTGGTGCTCGGCCACGACCAGCTACGCCGTATCGCCCGCACCACCACCGGCACCCTGGACCTGTCGATCGACGACACCGGCCTGCTGGTCGTGGCTCGCCTGGACCCGGCCGACGTCGACGTGGCGTACATCGCGCCGAAGCTCCGCAGCGGCCTGGTCGACGAGATGTCGTTCGCGTTCCGGATTGAGTCCGGCGTGTGGTCCCCGGACTGGACGCAGTACCGCATCGAGCGCGTCGACATGCACCGCGGCGACACCGCGATCGTCGGCTACGGCGCGAACCCGGCCACCGACGCCGGCCTGCGTCAGCAGGCACGGTCCGACAGCTCGCGCGCCCGGGCGCTGCTGGAGCTCGCACTCGCCGGCGACTGACCGCCAGCACCACATGCCTGTGCCCGCCACACGTCGAGGCTCTCCCAGACGCCGGGACGGCTGGTGCCTCCTCGCGACTGCAGCCCGTGCAAGTCGGGCCGGGTACACCAAACCACCACCCGCACCGCCCCGGTGCCGGGTGTATATCGCCTGATCTGCCTCGCACGAGACCACCCGGCGCCATGGCCTCGGGTGGCCGTCTGACCTGGACGGGCGTCCACCGATCACTCACCGAACAGGAGGCCGAGCATGACGCTCGCCGAGATGATCGCCAGGGCGCAGGAGACGCTGCGCCAGGCGATCGCCGCACGCCGGACCGCGCAGGACGCGCTGATGGCGCTGCGCATCGACCCGAACCTGACCGAGGAGGCCGTCACCGAGCGTCGGACCGCTCGGGACGAGGCCGACGCCGCGGTGACCCGCGCCCAGGCCGACCTGGCCGAGTTGGAGGAAGAGCAGCGGCGGGAGAACGAAGTCGCGGAGCTGGCCGCCCGCACCGAGCCGACGGGTAACCGGGCGCCGGCGTACGACCGGGTGGCCCGGGTCGGCGCCGAGGAGCGCACCTACCGCCAGGACCAGGACCCGCGCGGCGCGACCTTCGAGCGTGACGTCGCCGCGGCGTTCTTCGGCGACTACGAGGCTCGTGACCGGCTGTCCCGGCACATGCAGGAGGAGCGCACCGAGCGTGGCGACCAGCTGCGGGCGGTCGGCACGGGTGCGTTTGCGGGCCTGATCGTGCCGCAGTACCTCACCGACCTGTACGCGCCGGCGGTGGCCGCGAACCGGCCGTTCGCCGACGCGATCCGTCAGCACCAACTGCCGGCGCAGGGCATGCAGGTCAACATCTCCCGCATCACCACCGCCACCAGCGTGGCGTTGCAGGCGTCGGAGAACAGCGACGTCTCCGAGACCAACATCGACGACACGCTGATGTCGATCCCGGTGCAGACGGCGGCCGGCCGGCAGACCATGTCCCGGCAGTCGATCGAGCGCGGTGCGGGCACCGAGTCGATCGTGCTGGACGACCTGTTCCGCCGGTACGCGACGAACCTGGACAGCACGCTGATCAACCAGAGCACCACCGGCCTGTCGGCGGTCGCGACGTCGGTCACCTACACCGACTCGACGCCCACCACGGCTGAGCTGTACCCGAAGGTGATCGAAGGGCTCGCCGGCGTCGAGGCGGCGCTGCTGGATCAGGCGTCCGGAGACAACATCGCGGTGATGCACTCGCGGCGCTGGTACTGGATGCAGAACGCCATGGGCACCTCGTACCCGATGATCACGCAGCCGGGCGTGGTCGCGCAGACCCTCGGCGCGAACTACGCCACCCGCTACGGCAGTGGTGTGCGCGGCATCCTGCCCAACGGTACGCCGGTCATCGTCGACAACAACATCGCGACGACCCTCGGCACCAACGACAACGAGGACGAGATCTACCTCGGCGACCGCAACGAGCACCACCTGTGGGAGGACCCGAGCGCGCCGATGTTCATCCGCGCGGAGCAGCCCAAGGTCGAGTCTCTGGGCGTGGTCCTGGTCGTGTACGGCTACTTCGCCTACACCCACGCCCGCTACGCCCACGCCCGGAAGATCTCCGGCACCGGCCTGGCCGCCCCGACGTTCGCCGGCGCCTGACCGAACCGCGGTGGTGCCCGGTTCGCCGGCCGGGCACCACGCACCACCACCCCTATCCGAGTCCCATCGAGCGGAAGGCATCCCGCGATGAGCGAGCAGAAGAGCACCGTCAACGACCCGAATCCGGCCGGCACCGCCGCCGCCCTGGTCCACGAGCGCGCCGGCCTGGCCCGCCGGGCCGCAGCCGCCACCGACGACGCGAAGAAGAAGCTGCTGACCGACCGGGTCCGCCAGGTCGACGAGCAGCTGAAGGCGCGCGGCTACAACGCCAAGGGCGATCCGGTCAACGTGCCGAAGGAGCGTCAGGCGCCGCCGCAGCAGACGGCCTGACCGGCCGTAGTTCGCACGCAGACGGGAGGTGCCGCCGGTGCTGTATGCCACCCCAGAGGAACTGAACGCGATGCGCGGCAACCGTCCGCAAGTCGCCCAGGACGTGCTGCTGCGGGCGCTACGGACGTCCTGCCGGGCGATTGACCGCAAGACCGGGCGGCGGCCGGGCGGCTTCGGTCTCGCCAATGCGCCGTCGGCGCGGGTGTACGAGGTGCAGGGTCGGGTCACCCCAGACGGTCGCCTGCTCGTCGACGACATCGGCAGCACCGACGGCCTGATCGTCGAGGTCGAGACTGGCACCGACACGTGGAGCGTGCTCGCCGACGTGCGGCATGGCCCGGACAACACGCTGGCGCTCGACCAGCCGATCACCTACCTGGTCCTGGCACACCGTCATCGGTGGCCGTGGCGGCGAATCCAGGTCACGGCCCGGTGGGGCTGGCCGGCGGTGCCGGAGGAGATCGGCATGGCCGCGTTGCTGCTCGCGAACCGGCTGTACCTGCGTAAGGACAGCCCGGAGGGCCTGGTGCAGACACAGGAGTTCGGCGGGGTCCGGCTCTCGAGGTGGGATCCGGATGTCGAGGCGCTGCTGGCCCCGTACGTGCTGCCTGGGATCGCGTGATGGACGCGATTGAGGGTGTGGGGCTGCTGCGCGACGCGTTGTCGGAGGTCCCCGGCCTTAGCGCGCAGACCAGCGCGGATGTGGATCCGCCCGCCGTGGTGGTCGGGCCGCCGGCTCTGGAGTGGGAGGACTACAGCTCGGCGCCGTCGACGGGCCGCTATCCGGTGTGGCTGGTGGTGACCGGCGGCGATGGCGCGACCGAGCAGCTGCTCGGTCTGGTGCCGGTGGTGGCTGCGGCGATCGACAGCGTCGACAACGCGGTGCTGTTGCGCGCCGATCCGGGTGTCTACCCGTCCAGCGCCGGTAGTGATCTGCCGGCGTACCAGTTCCAAGTCGAGATCGCCCTGGGAGGGTAGATGTCCGTCCATCAGCGCAAGATCAAGCAAATCGTTCTCTCGATCGGCTCGGAGACGTTCCAGTGCCAGGTGCGGAGCTGGAAGATGAACAACAACACCGAGGACGGCGAGAAGATCCACACGCAGTGCCCCGAGGGGGAGGTGCGCGAGGAGGCCGACCCGGACTGGTCGCTGGACCTGACCGCGCTGGCCGACTGGCGTGAGAACGGGTTCAGCGACTGGCTGACGATGCACGACGGTGAGGTGGTCGACTTCTCGGTCGATCACCACCCCGACATCCCGGCCGAGCACGTCCGGTGGGAAGGCAAGCTGAACATCAAGGCGCCGAGCGTGGGCGGCGAGGCGCGGGAGACCGAGCAGACCGAGATCACGCTCCAGTGCGTCGGAAAGCCGGTCTACAGCCGGGTGACGGCCTGATGGCCCGCGAGGTGGTGGACACCCAGCGGGTGGTGCGTGCGGGGCTGGAGCCGGAGCTGACCGCGCCGCCGGCGGACGGGGACGTCGTCGACGCCGGTGCGGTCGCGCTGTGGGTGGTCAACGAGGCGGAGTCGGCTGTCACGGTGACGGTGGACGCCACCGCCGCCCAGGACGGCCTGAACGTCGCCGATCTGGTGGTGTCGGTGCCGGCCGGTGAGCAGCGGCTGATCGGGCCGCTGCCGGCCCGCACGTTCGGGCAGCCGATGGGTGAGCCGACCGCGGGCAAAGTCCATGTCAACTACAGCGCGGTCACCGACGTGACCCGCGCTGTGATCGGTCTGTAAGGGAGCACAGTGTTCGACTTCAAGCTGTCGATCGACGGGCAGGACGCCCAGGTCGAGCTGACCGCGACGTCGCGCGACGTCCTGATGTGGGAGAAGACCACGAAGGGCGCCAGCTTCGCGAAGCTGGAGGCCGATCTGAAGATCGGTGACCTCTACGGGGTGGCGTACCGGGCGGCGGTCCGCAAGGGCGTCTTCGCTGGCACGCTGGATGACTTCCAGCTCAAGGTCGACATGGAGTTCGAGGACACCAAGCCGGGCTCGGACGGTGACAAGGACCCTACCCAGCCGGCTCGCTGAGCCGGGCGGTAGTCGCGCTGGCCCTGCACTCCGGCATCCCGCCGGCGGCGTGGCTGGCCGAGGATCCGAGGGTCCTGGAGACCGCCCTGCATCTGCTCGCTGAGCAGAACCGCCATGACCGGCCGCACCGCGGCGACGGGCCGCAGATGAGCGGCTGACCGAAGGGGTGGGTCGGGGTGGATCGGGTCACGGTGCGCGTGGATGGCGTGTGGGGGGTGCTGCGGGCACTCTCCCGGGTGCCGTCCGAGGCTGACCGCCAGTTGCAGGCGACGGGGTATCGGTTGGCGGCGGCGTTGTCCGGCCGGGTGGCGGGGGCCGCCCGGTCGGACTCGCGGCAGTCGGCGTTGATGGCGGGCACGGTGCGGGCGGTCGGCGGTGAGATCGTCGCCGGCGGCTCGGCCCGGGTCGGCCGGCGCGGCACACCCGCCTACAAGATCCTGTTCGGCTCGGAGTACGGGGCCAGGGTGTTGCCGCAGTTCCGGCCGCACCGGGGCAGCGGCAGCTACTGGATGTGGGCGGAGATCCTGCGCAGCAAGGCGGAAATCGACCGTGAGTCGGCCGACGGTGCCGAGCGGGTCGTCCGGGCGATCGACCGGGGGGTGTGATGGCACGCACGATCACGATCCGGTTCGGCGGTGACTCGTCCGGGGTGACCCGGGCGGCGGCGCAGACCCGGGCAGCGGTGTCCAGTGTGCAGTCGCAGGTCGGTCAGATCACCCGCAGCGTCGGCAAGGTCGTCGCCCTGGGCGCGGCGTTCGGCGGTGCGGCCGCGTACGCGATCGCGTTCGGTGCGGCGGCGGCCCGGGCCGGTGGTGCCGTCGCCGCTCTGCCGGCGTTCCTGGCGGCGGCGATCGGCGGCCTGCTGGCCTTCCGGGCGATCACAGCTGGGCTCGGTGACGCCTGGAAGGCCACCGGGCAACAGATCGGTGGTGGAGGCGGCACAGCCGTCCGCACCGGCAGGCAGGTGGAGGCCGCGCACCGGCAGGTCCGGGCAGCCACTCGCGCGCTCGCTGATGCGCACCGCGACGCGCAACGGGCGCAGGAGGCCGTCACACGGGCCCGCCGTGATGAGATCGACCGGCTCGACGACCTGTCACGGGCCACCCGTGGTGCCGCCATGGAGGCCGAGGAATCGGCGATCCGGCGGGAGGACGCCGAGCGGGAGCTGGCCGACGCGCAGCAGATGGTGGCCCGGGCCGAGGAACAGCTGCAGCGGGCCCGGGAGACCGGCGACGCCCGGCTGATCATCCGCGCCGAAGAGGAACTCAACGACGCCCGGCAGCGGGCACCCGAGCTGATCCGCCGCGCTGATCTGGCACTGCGGCAGGCCATCCTCAGCGCCGAGAACGCCACCGACTCCTACGAGGACCTGGCGCAGGAGCAGGCCGAGGCCGCCCGCAAGGGAGTCGAGGGCAGCGACGCGGTGCAGGCTGCCCTGGATCGGCAGGCCGAGGCGCAGCGGGCGGTCACGGAAGCGGCAGAGCGGCTAGCCGATGCGCAGGACGCGGTCCGGCAGGCCAGCCAGGGCGCCGCCGGCGGTGGCGGGATCGGTGGGGCGACGGACGCTCTGGACAAGCTGGCTCCGTCCGCGCGCCGGGTGATCGTGACGCTGCGGGATTTGGTGCCGGCGTGGTCGGCTGCGGCCCGCGCCGCGCAGGACCGGGCCTGGCGGGGTGTCGACCGGGATCTGCGGCAGCTGTCCGGCAACTACCTGCCGCTGGCGACCCGGTGGCTGGGCCGGATGGCGGGCGGCTGGAACACCACGGTGCGGTCGGTTGCCGCGTACGCGAACAGCCGGCGGGGGATCGCGGACGTGTCGGCGGTGCTCGACGGTACCGCTGGCCTGACCGAGCGGCTCAGCCGGTCGATCCGGCCCTTCCTCAGCGGGTTCATGCAGTTCGCCGCTGTCGGATCCGGATTCTTGCCTGGGTTCGGTGGCTGGGTCGAGCGGATCGCGACGAAGTTTGAGGCGTGGGCGGTCTCGGCCCGCGAGTCGGGCCGGATGCAGCAGTGGATCAGCGACGGCACCGCGGCGCTGCGCACCCTGTGGCAGATCACCACCAACGTCGTCGGCAGCGTCCGGGCCATCTTCCGGGCCGGTGACGACGGCGGCAACTTCCTCGAAAGCGTCGAGCGCGGCACCGCGGCGATGCGGGCGTGGCTCGACTCCGCCCAGGGTCAAGAGACCGTCGGGAACGTGCTGGAGCGGCTGCGGGACATCCTCGGCAGCGTCGCTGAGGTGCTGCCCACCGTCGCCAGCGAGGGCTCCACCTTCCGTGACACCTTCGACGTGGCCGGCGTGGTGGTCGGGTTCCTCGCCGACAACCTCGACACGGTGACGGCAGCCTTGCCGTTCCTCGCGGCTGGGTTGATCGCGGCGAAGGCCGCCCAGCTGGGTGCCAACGTCGCAGCTGTCGCGTCGATCCCGATCCAGATCGCCCAGACCGCCGCACAGTTCCGGCTGGGCGCGGCGGTGCGCGCCAACTCCGCCCTGCTACGGGGGCAGGCAGCAGCGCAGCTCGCCACCGACGCGGCACAGAAACGATCCACCATCTCCACCATCGCATCGCGGGTAGCGACGGTGGCCTCCACCGTTGCGGCGAAAGCGATGGCGGCAGCGCAATGGCTGCTGAATGCGGCCATGTCGGCGAACCCGCTCGGGTTGGTGATCATCGCGATCATCGCGCTGGTCGCCGCGATCGTCATCGCGTACAAGAAGTCCGAGACGTTCCGCAAAATCGTGGACGCGGCGATGCGTGCGGTCGGTGTGGCTGCGCAGTGGTTGTGGGACAAGGCTTTCAAGCCCGTCTTCGAGCACATGAAACGCGGCTGGACGTTGGTGGCCAACGCGGTCACCTGGTGGTGGAAGAACATCGTCACGCCGGCGTTCCGCGCGGTCGTGGCGGTCGCGGTGTGGCTCAAGGACAGGATCGTCCAGAGTTTCAACAACTGGCGCGCACTGTTCCGGCGGGTGGCCGGCTGGGTCGGCGATCTGCGCCGCTCGGTGGTCGATCGGTTCAACAATCTGCTGGCCTGGGTGAAGGAGCTACCCGGGCGGCTGCGGTCCCGGCTCGCCGCGATCAAGTCGATCCTTCCCGCCCCGTTCAAGGCGGCGTTCAACTCGATCGCCTCGTTCTGGAACCGGTCCGTGGGCCGGTTGAGCTGGACCGCGCCCAGCTGGATCCCCGGTGTCGGCGGCAAGAGCATCAGCGTGCCGCAGCTGCCGATGCTGGCCCGGGGCGGCATCGTGCGGGCGTCCCGGGGCGGCACCCTCGCGGTGATCGGTGAGGGTGGCCAGGACGAGGCCGTGGCCCCGCTGTCGCGGCTCGCGTCGATGATCGAGGCCGCTGTGCGCACCGGTGGCGGCGCGGCGCCGGCCGCGTCGACGAGCGTCCACGCGGAGGTGCGGGTGTTCCTCGGCACCCGTGAGATCACGGATGTGGTGCGGGTCGAGGTGGCCGAGCAGACCCGGGAGCAGAACCGGCAGGTGCGGCGGCGGGTGACCGCTGGAGCGGGGAGGGCGCGCTAGATATGGCCGACCTGTACGCCAACTTCGCGGAGTTGTCCGCGGCTGAGGTTGAGGGGGTGGACTATTCGCGTACGTCGGTACGGCCGGCGGGTGCGACCTGGGCGTCCATCGCGATCCACGGTGGTGGTATCGAGGCCGGGTCGGGTGAGGTGGCGCGGGCTGTCGCCGGCGACGACGGCCGGATGGCGTACTACGAGTTTGCGGGGTTGAAGCCGGCCGACAACTTCGACACGCTGCACATCACGTCGACGAACTTCGACGAGCCTCAGGCACTGTCGCTGGTGTCGGGCGCGGATCGGATCCTGTCGTGGCACGGGTACGCCGGCACCACCGGAGTGGCCGAGACAGCGATCGGCGGTCTGGACGGCCGGCTGCGGGACCTGGTCGCCGCGGCGTTGACCGCCGCCGGATACGCCGTGGTGTCGGCGCCGTCCGAGATCGCGGGCACGAACGTACAGAACATCTGCAACCGGGGCCGGAGCGGGGCCGGAGTGCAACTGGAGATGAGCCGCGCGCTACGGGAGAGCTTCTTCCCCGGCGGTGACACCAGCCGGGCGATGCGGGAGTCCGGCCAGCGGACAGCCGCGTTCTGGGCGTACGTGGCAGCCGTCCAGTCGGTGCTGGTGCTGCCGCTCTCCTACGACCCGCAGCTGTCCCGCGTCCGGATGGCGGGTGTCGCCCCTGGGCTGGGCGACACCTTCACCGGCCGCACCGTGGTCGACGACTGGGGCCAGGCCGAGTCGGGTCAGGTGTGGCTGCGCTCTGGCGCGGCCAACGCCTTCCAGGTGACCGGCGGCGTGGGTCAGCACGTCCTGGGTGCGACGAACACCTCTCGCTGGTCCCTGGCGGCCACCTCGCTGCTGGATGTAGATGTGGCGGCGTCGGTGTCCACCGGCGTGCTGGCGACCGGTGGTGGCCACTTCCTCGCGCTGGTCGCTCGGTCTACCGATGACGGGGCGACCTGCTACCTGGCCCGGGTTGAGTTCTCCGCCACCGCAACGGTGATCCTGACGCTGCGGCGGCGGGTGTCCGGCACGGAGACGCTGATCTCCCAGCACACCACCAGCCTGACTCACGTGGCCAACACGCCAGTCAGGGTCCGGCTACAGGTGATCGGGTCGACGCTGCGCGCCAAAGCGTGGCTGGCCTCTGCGCCGGAGCCCGCCACCTGGCAGTTGACCGCTACCGACACCAACGTGACCGCGGCCGGTCGGGTCGGTGTGCGGTCGATCTTGTCTGCGGCGAACACGAACAGCCTGCCGGTGACGGCCAGCTGGGACGACATCGCCACTCAGGGCCAGGCTGTGGTCGAGCGGTCCACGTCCGGGATCCGCTGGTCGCCGGTGCGGGGTGGTCTGGGTCTGGATGGCACCGCCGGCGAGGACCTGCGCCTGGACGACTACGAGTTCGTCGACGCGGTACCGACCCGGTATCGGGTGCGGGTGGTCGAGCCGGAGACGGGCGCCACGTTGTGGGCGGAGTCGGAGCAGATCACGCCGGAGCTGGGCGGTGTGTGGCTCAAGAGCGTCGCCCGTCCGTTCCTCAACCGCGAGGTGATCGTCAAGGATTTCAGCGCCGTTGAGCGGGCCGCCCGCCACGGGGTGTTCGCCGTGGTGGGCAGGTCGGCGCCGGTGGTGGTGTCGGACCTGCGCGGCTCCCGGCAGTGGACAGTGGAGCTGCTCACCGAGACGCCGGCGGCCGCCGACGATCTGGACCTGGTCCTGGCTGCCGGGGACACCATGCTGATCCACACTCCGGCCGACTGTGACGTGCCGGGCGGCTACGTGGCGATCGATACCGTCAACATCAGCCGCCCGTCGAGGCGGTCCCGGCGGCGGGTGTTCGCGCTGCCGTGTACCGAGGTTGCGGCGCCGGGCCCCGACGTCGTAGGGGCGACGTTGACCTGTCAGACGGTGCTGAACACGTACGCGACGTGCGCGGACCTCCTCGCGGCCCATGCGACGTGCGCGGACCTGCTGGAGCTGATCGGCGACCCGGTCGACGTGGTGGTGCCATGAGACCCGTCTCGGCGGAGTTCCTCCGTACCGTCTGTGGCTCGCATCGCATGGTGATGGAAGCGCGGGTGGTCGCCCCAGGGCAGACCGGTGTCGCCCCGGACGGGCTGCTACTCGACGTCCAGGACGGCGATGTGCAGCTTGACGGCACCGCCGATGTGCGTTCCACGCTGGACATGACCGTGGTAGGAGCCGGCCTCTGGCCCACCCGGCCGTCCGATCCGCTGGCGCCGTACGGAAACGAGATCCACATCAGGAGAGGGATCCGGTACAGCGCGGGCCGCACCGAGTGGGTCAGCCTGGGGTACCACCGGATCGACACGCCAGCCCAGGATCAGGTGCCGGACGGGCCGATCCGGATCAGCGGCCAGGATCGGATGGCTGGTATCAAGGACTCGCGGCTGGTTGCGGCCCGCCAGTATCGGGTCGGGTCCACCGTCGGCGCCGTCGTCGAGCACCTGGTGCGCGAGGTCTATCCCAGTGCCGTGATCGAGTGGGATGACGACACGTCCGGCACCGTGCTACGTCGGTCGCTGATGGTCGAGCAGGACCGGTACGAGTTCCTGCACGAGCTGGTGACGGCGCACGCCAAGATCTGGTATTGGGATCACCGGGGGCATTTGGTGATCAAGAGTCCGCCGCCGTCGACGGCCCCGGTGGTCACGGTCGCCCACGGCCCGGGCGGGGTGCTGGTGCGTCTGGCCAGGGAGCTGAGCCGCGAGGGCGTCTACAACGGCATCGTGGTAACCGGGGAGGGCGCCGACACGGTGATCCCGGCCCGTGCCGTGGCGGTTGACAACGACCCGTCGTCGCCCACCTGGTGGTACGGGCCGTTCGGGCCCGTCCCTGACTTCTACGCCTCGCCGTTCATCGTCGATGACGGGCAGGCTCGTGCGGCGGCCTCAGCGATGTTGGCGGCGCGGCTCGGCACGCCCTACAACGTCGACTTCTCGATGGTGCCGAATCCGGCGTTGGAGCCGTGGGACCCGGTGCGGGTCACATTTCCGGGGCGGTCCGAGGTGCACGTGATCGAGCGCCTGACCGTCCCGCTGACTGCCAGCGGCGAGATGACCGCGACCAGCCGCGAGCAGACACTCATCAACATAGGGGTGATCGGATAATGCGCACCGATGATGTGGCGTCTCTGCTGGTGTTGCCTCCAGCCGATGGGATTGGGTTCCGTCAGGGTGTCGTAGTGGAGTGGGACCGGCAGACTGCCCAGAATCGGGTTCAGGTCGGCGGGTCGCTGATGCAGGATTTACCGATCCTCAACACGAATGAGGCGCTTTCGTTGGCGCCCGGGTCCGTCGTCGGGATTCTGACCTGCGGTTCGACTTGGTTTATTCTCGGCCGGATTACCATTCCGGGCAGTGTCGAGGCGGCGTCTGCTCTGTCGGCGGTTTTTGCGCAGATCCGTGTGGCCACCAACAACGAGGCCGGCACGCGCAACGACGCGACATACGGCGACCTGTCAGGCACGTCGGTGGGGCCTGAGGTGACCGTCACGATCAGCCCTGCCGGCCGTGCGCTGGTGTTCTGGACTGCCGACTACGGGCAGTCTTCCGACTGGAGGCCGATCGCGACCGGCGGTGTGTCAGTGGCGGTGTCGGGGGCCACGACGCGGGCCGCTGACGCCGCCTGGTCGCTCGGGAGTTTCTTGCAGCATCCTGTCGCCCCGAACCCCGGAGCCGCATTGATGGCTGGCGGGCATCAGGGCGCAATGATGTATTTGTTTGAGGACCTGACACCGGGATCGAATACATTCACGCTCAAATACCGGACCCGGTCCACGCCCGGCAACGTCGAATTTCAGTCCCGTCAAATCGCAGTGTTGGCCATGTAAAGGGGACCCAGTGAGCGGCGTTACCTCCAAATACCAATTCCCGTATCTGACCAGCGGGGATGAGCCCGATCTGCCCCTGGCCACTCAAGGGCTCGCCGAGGCGGTCGAGACCGTGATCGACGGCCTTGACGACGGAGCCCGGTACCTGCAGACGATCGTCTACAGCTCCACGGGCAGCCACACGTTCTCGAAGGCGTCGTATCCGCTGGCGCGGTACGCCCGGATCGAGTGTCAGGGCTCCGGCGGGGCCGGCGGTGGCACTGCGGCCACGTCGTCGGGGCAGACCGCCGCTGGCTCCGGTGGCGCCGGTGGGGACTGGTCGACGGCGTGGGTGGCGATGTCGTCGCTGGCGGCGTCAGTGACGGTGACCGTGCCGGCCGGCGCCACCGGCGCGGTCGGCAATGACGGCAACAACGGATCGTCGGCCAGCTTCGGTGGCCACTGCGTGGCCCCCGGTGGGGGCGGAGGGGTGGCGCTCGGCGCGGGGACCACCCCGGCCGGAGCCAACGGCGGGACCGCCTCGGGTACGACCCCGACGGGCGACTGGTACGCCAAGGGCCAGGGCGGCGGGCCCGCGTTCCGGGGCGGGGCAACCGGCGCGCTCTCCGGCCAGGGCGGCTCGTCGCACCGGGGCGGCGGCGGCCGCGGCAACGGAGTGACCACCGGCAACAACGGCGGCGTCGCGGGCGGCCTGTACGGCGGCGGCGGATCCGGCGCGGTCGCCGGCCCGTCCACGGCTGCGCAGTCCGGCGCCGGCGGCGCCCAGGGCATAGTCCTGGTGCACCTCTACGCCTGAGGGGTCGGCCAGACGTTCAGGTCGCATCCGTCGATCTTGTAGACGACTGGCCGCATGATCGGGGCCGGGCCTGAGCCAGCAGGGCAATCCTCCACATGCTCATGGCCGAGCAGGTGTCCGATCTCGTGCAGCACGATCCAGGTCCGCTGATCGTCGAGGGTGCCGCCGGCCGCGGCGAGCCGCGGACCGAGAGTGGTCCAGGCCTCGTCGGTGACGACGGCCAGACGATGCCCGCCGTGGGCGTAGCCGATCAGGCCCGGCATGGGCTGGGTACGCCAGGTGCCTGGGTGGACGATCCGCACGGTCAGATGGTCCAGATCCGTACGCCAACCGCGAGGGTCATTGACGATGCGGTGCACCTCGCGTGCGACCTCGGCCTGGTCGACGGCCAGTCCGTCGGCGACCTCCACGGCGGGTGGAGCGTAGGTCGGCGCCGAGGGCACGACGAAGACCGCCGCCCCCGCTGTGGTGGCGGGCGCGGCGGTCCAGGCGATGCCAGCGGCGGCCCACAATGCGGCCACGACGGCGACCAGTGCGATGAATAGCCGCCGATTCATGATCAAACCTTTCGATGTGGAGTCTGGCCGACTGTAAACGGCCCGCGCACGTAGCCGAGATAGGAGCCGCTCATGGCGTCATGGCGACTGGCTCGCAGCCTTGAGGTGCTGCGTGATGAGATCCGGGCCCTGCATCCGGGCACCACGGTGTGGACGATCGGCGACCAGGCGCATGCCGCAGGCGCCAGCGACCACAACCCCAACGCCCAGGGTGTCGTCTGCGCGGTCGACGTGCTCGGTGACAAGGGGCTGCGCCTGGCCGACTTCGCCGCGCAGTTGGTCGCCGCACCGAGGCACCCGGCGCTCAAGTACGTCATCTTCAACCGCCGGATCTGGAGCGTGGCCCGCGCGAGCGAGGGCTGGCGTACCTACACCGGCAGCAATCCGCACTCCACGCATGTGCACGTCAGCGTGGGCACCGGCCCGGACGGTAAGAGCGCCGGGCCGTACGACAACACCAGTCCGTGGGGGCTGGCGGGAGGGGGGCTCACAGTGGAAGCGATCAAGGGCTTGCAGCGAGCCGCGAAGGCCGCCGGGTTCGACCCGGGGCCGATCGACGGGGTCTGGGGCTCCAAGACGGAGGCAGCCGTCACCGCGGTGATGAAGGCGAGCGGCGCCCGGGGTCCGGCCGGGCCTGCTGGCCCGTCCGGTCCGGCGGGTCCGCGTGGCCCGCAGGGTGAGCCCGGTCCGGCTGGCCCGCCCGGGCGTACGCCGACCCGCATCGCGATCTCCGGCGAGGTCATCGCTACCTCCGAGCAGTCGTGACCGTGGGGCCGCAGCCGCGCCGATGGTCACGGGTCGCCGGCTACACCATGATGGCGTCCGCCGGCATCGGTGCCGCCGCGTACCCCACCCCCAGCGTCCAGGCGGCCACGGGGCCGCTCGTCTACCTCTGGGCCACATTCCTCGCCGTGGGCGGCGCTCTGGCGGCGTTCGGTGCCGCGACCGACCGTTGGATCGGTGAGCTGCTCGGACTCCCCCTGCTGTCGGCCTCGTTCGGCGCGTACGCCGTAGTGCTCGCCTCGACGGTGTCGATGGCGTCCGTGGTGGCTGCGCTCGCGCTCGGCGGATTCGGGCTGCTCCTGTGGGGTCGCTGGCGAGACGTGGCGGTAGTGCGCCTGGAGGCGACCCGTCAGGCCGAGTGAGGGGGGCCCGTGTCCACGTCTGAGGTGATCACCGCTGCGATTGCTGCACTGCTCGGCGGCGGCGGGCTGGCGTTCCTCCAGGCGCTGTTCTCCGGCGTCGGGTCGCTGCGGCAGGGGGCCCGGGCGCACGAGCGGGAGTCGGTGCGGGATCTGGCCAGGGCCCGCGACAAGGCCGACGATCGCGCCGAGTCCGCCGAGAGCGACCGGGACTACTGGCGGCAGGTGGCGGGTGGCTACGCCTACCAGCTGCGTCTTGCCGGTGTGGAGCCGATCCCACCGGACCCGGTCCCGCCGTCCGCGCGGGACCGCACTGCGAGAGTCTGAGGAGGCTCACCCATGCAGAGCAACTACAGCCCCAACCCCGACAGCACCGAGCCGGTCATGTCGGCTGCCGCGATCACCGCGGCGGTGACCGCCATGATCGCGCTGCTGGTGGCGTTCGGTCTGGAGCTCAGCGCCGATCAGCAGGCCGCGATCCTGGGTGTGGTCGCGGTGGTGGGGCCGCTGGTGGCGGGGTGGTGGGCGCGGCGTACCGCGTACGCCCCGGCGACGGTGGCGCGGCTGCTGCGCCGGTAGGATCGCCGATGCGGCACCGCCGGTGACGTCCCGGTAGGTACCGATGAACGTGCAAGGCCCCCGCTGGCTTCGGCCAGCGGGGGCGTTGCTGTGTTCAGCTAGGCGGTGGCTCCAGGCCCCCCGCTGGCAAGCACGACACCGGGGAACGCCGCGACGCGGAACGGGAGCCTGGTGATCTCTTCCCCTCCGATGGTGATCACGAAGGAGTAGGCGCTGGGCGACTCGAAGCGAACGCGGTCGAGGTTGATCGCGATCGGGAGGCTCTGAGCGTCACCGGCCTGGAGGTCCGGCGGCCGGCCCAGCGTGAACTGCGCCTGGATGCCCTCAGGAGCCCGCGCCGCAGTGCCGTCCGGAGCCGTCACCGTCGAGCCTAGGGGGATGCGCTTGCCGTCTTCGTCCTCAAGGCGGAGCTCGAGGACGTGTCCCTTGTTCGTCTCGGTGTAGGGGACGCTGATGACGCCAGCGACGGCGATCCTCGGCTGGATGAACGGGAAGATGTTGGTCGTCAGCAGGTTCCAGCCGCCACCGTGGATGTAGAGCTTGCCCTCGGGTGAGGAAGCGGTGTCACAGATCATCGCGTTGATCGTGAAGCCGCGAGGGGGATAGGTAGCCATCGTTGTCCTTCATCTAGACCGCCTGCCTGGCGGTGTCGTATACGCTGACCATGATGCACGTATGACATACCGTCGCGCAAGTTCGCTATTCTGTTTACGTCATGGCGCGTGCTGTACTACAAGCAAGGTGAGCCGGCGGGAATCCCCGCCGGGGCCCCTCCACCCCACCGCGAACCAGAGGGAGCGATCCATGCCCAGGGACCCACGCGACGCCGTGATCTCAGTCCGCATCTCCGAGGACGACCAAGCCCGACTCCGAGAGGTGGCCGCCGAACGAGGCACCTCCGTGTCGGCCCTTGTCCGTTCAGTGGTCTTGCGGGAGGTCTCGGTGGTACCGGCCGACGCGCCCACCTCGACCGCCTCCTCAGCCTCCGCAGCGCCGCGGACGGACCACGGGATCTACTGGACCGAGCAACCCGGTGCAGTGGTCCGGGGAGGAACCATCACCCTCTGAGATAGGCGACGGACCGGCCATCTGGCCGACGTCGGCCGGACAGTTCCGAGCAGCCAATGACAACGCCCCACACCTTGGCCGATTCGGCCGAGGTGTGGGGCCGTTTTATCGCCCAACCCCCTACATGACCTCGACTTCCGTGACCACAGCAGTCACCTTGTCCGACGACCGTCGCGTCGAGCCGAACTCTCGCTCGGCGATCCGATATGAGCCGTCGCCCTCCAGCTCGAATGTGCCGATCATCGGGTCTTCCAACCCTTTGAACTTGTAACTGAGTTCGTAGGTGGCGTCCGGATCCAGACCGGAGCCCGAGTACGTCAGGTCCGAGATCCGGAATTCCACGTTGCAGCCCGCCGAGCCGAAACACTGCTTGTCCAGCATCTTCACCTTGAGCTTGAAGTCGGACGGTTTGGGCGTCGGATACGAGGGTGCGGCGGCGCTCGTGGCGGGAGCAGCTGCGGCACTCGACCTCGGCGTGGGCGCGGCCGACTGCGCGACCTTCTTGTCTTCGTCAGCGGCGTCGCCGGCGGCGGCCAGAACGGCGGCGCAGCCACCGAAGCAGAGCAGCACGACCAGCGCGACAGCGCCGATGATCCAGGGCAGCTTGCTCTTCTTTTTGGCTGGCGGCATCGGAGGGCCGAGCGGGGGCGCAGGCTGAGGCGAAGGCTCGGGTAAAGCGGGCGGATTGGTCATGGGGCGCACGGTAGGTTCCTCCATCAATGTCGGTCTGTCGGGTCGGTGACTCACGGGGAGGGCTGGCCCCTTCGTTGGAGCCAGCCCCGGCTGTTTAGGGGGATAGGGGACGCTGCCCGGTCAGGGAAGCCGGCCGCGTCAGCTCGCGGCGGCGATCCGCTCGGCGCGCACGTCCCGGATCCGTCTCTTCGCGGTGGCCTCAGAAACCTCGAACTCGTCCATCACCTGCCGGACGATCTCCGCGTACGGGCAGCCACGGTCGAGCATCCGGCCGATCGCGTCCTCGATCGTTTCCGGTTCCTCGTCGACGAGGTCCAGGTGGACAGCCTCGTCTCGGTCCGGCGGTGGCCCGGCTGCGCGTACCCGCCGACCGTCCCGCTCGACGATTCGCCCCCACCACCCTGTGGTGTCACGGCTGGTGTCATCGGTGTCAGACACCACCGTGACCTGCGGGTTGACACCAAAATCGGTGTCACCCTCCCCGGTGGGGGAGGGGAGGCCCCGCCGCTCCCGGTAGTTGTAGTGGATGGTCGCGCCCGCGATGTAGATGGCGATGGCGATGCCCAGGGCGATCGGGCCGCCCCAGCCGCGGGTCGGTTCCTCGGCTGCGGCCAGCAAGGTCGTGGTCAGCATCAGGCAGCTCCGAACAGCAGTGCGGGTAGCGGGACGATGAGGTTCGTGGTGATGTCGAGCAGCGTGCGGGTGAAATCGCCAACCAGTCCTTGCGGCAGGTCGGACATGAGCCCGAGCGGTATGGCGACCAGCCACATCCGCAGGTTGAGCCGGTAGAGCGGGCTCTGCGGGAATGTCAGGGTGGCGAACCTGCCGAGCTTCTTGCTGCTCTTGACCGGTAGTAGGCAGCCGAGCGCGTAGATCCACAGCAGCGCGATCAGGAACCCGATGACTGCGTTGATGCTCGCGCCGGCAACGTAGGCCCCGTCGGTGGCGTCGAGCAGCGCCTGGATGACGTCTCGCAGTGCGCCGACGGTCGCCTGGTCGAGTGGGCTGCCGTCGAAGCCTTCTCGAATGGCCGGCACCGCGAGCACGAAGGCGATCCGGTCGCGGATGCTGTTGGGGCCGATCGACATGTAGTCGATGATCATGGCCAGGAGCAGCACGATCACGACACCGGTTGGGGACATGGTGTGCTCCATTACGCCCCCGTCCAGTCGAGCACCGTGGTGCCGCTCTTTGCGTCGCGGATCTCCAGGCGAGGGCTATCCATGGGCTCGTTCTCGGCGAGCGCGGCCCGGGTGAGCGCCTGCAGCAGCCGGTCGAGCATCCCGTCGACGCCGGGCCCTTCGAGATCGAGCTGGTAGATGTACCGACGCTTGTGCAGCACCTCGTACTGTCCGTCGAAGATGTGGACGCGATAGAGCCGGGCGCTCAACGGCTCGACTCCAGCTCCAGGTGGGAAGCCGAGGCGTAGATGCCAACCACGGCCAGGAGCACGGCACCGGCGGCGGTCCAGGCCAGTTCGTGCCGCTCGAAGATGATCGCGATGACGCAGCCGCCGATCGCGGCAACGGCCACGCCGGTGAGGGCACCGATGAGCCAGAGCCAGCGCACCGGCGCCGCAACATGGACGACCGGGGCGATCCCGGCGCGCCGCATCTCGCGGACCCGCCGGAGCAGGTCCTCCAGGGTCTCGGTGTGGGCGGTGACGGTGCGGCCGGTGATCGCCTGTAGCGGCGACTCCTCGGGGACGGTGCCGGTCGCGGTGTACGGGGCGTGCATGATGGTGTCCTCCTCTGGGAGATGCGGGCCCCGGCCGGGCTGTGGAAGGTGTGGCCGGGGCCCGCGGCTTGCTAGTTGGTCGACTCGAACGAGTGGCCGTTGACCGTCGACTGCGCCACGGTGCGCAGCTGATTGATGTGTCGGCGCAGCGTCGCCTCGGGGACATCCGCCGCACGGGCCGCGCCACGGATCGACACCCGCCGCGTCAGCACCGCGTCAGCGGCCTGCGCCAGAGCCGTGTCACGGTCGGCAGGCGGGGCGCTCACCGGGCGCCGCATCACCACCTCGCGGGCGCGCCGCTGCGGCGCGTCAACCCGCGTCAGGGAGCGCGTCACTGCAGACTGCGCAGGCTGAGCCGCAGGCGCGACGGGCGCGTCGCCAGGCTGTGTCACCGGCAGGGCCGGGGTGGCGTCACCGGGTGCGTCAACGGCGACCGGCGCGGACTGCGTCGCGAGCGGCGCGGTGAGGTCGAGGTCAGCGAGGCGGGGCGCGTCATCCCACGGCCGGGCCTTGCTGGCGTAGTCGACGATCACACCGATCAGCCAGGCGGTCACCGCCGCGCCGATCGCACCCACCGAGTGGGCCAGCGCTTCGCCGATCGCCGCAGCCGGACCATGCTCGCCGTTCCACCCGCCGAGCAGGTTCAGCAGCACGCTGATGCTCAGCGCGCCCCACTTCGTCACGTCCGCCCGCCAGTCGGTCTGCCCACCGGACATTCGCAGCGCGGACTTGACCAGGATGATCCCGACTGCCACCGCGATCAGCAGCGGCTCGACAGCCCATGCGGTCCACCATCCGGCCGACCCGGTCTCCAGGCCGAGCAGCGTGACCATGCCCCGCTGCACGCCGGGGGTGGAGTAGGCGGCGAACCCGGCGACCAGGGGCAGGCCGAGCAGCAGCGTGTACCGCCGGACTCCAGCGACACGGAGGGCGCGCACTTCGGCGGAGCGCTGGATGTCGGCGCGGATGCGGGCTCGGGTGCCGGATCGGGCGGCCCGCCGGTAGAGGGAGGCAAGTTCGGTGCCTTCGGTTTCGTCGCGGTCGCGCTCGCGACGGGCACGGCGGCGGGAGGTGGCCTGCTCGGTGATGTCGGCGAGGGCGGCCTTGTGCTCTGCACTGAGCCGGCGGCGCTCTCGCTGGTCGGTGCGCTGCACGTCGATGACGGCGCGCTCGGCGGCCAGCCGGGCGGCGAGCTGCTCGGCGTTCTCGGGCGTCGGCTTCATGCCGGCAAGCATGGCACAGGATTGACAGTTTCGGAAGTTCTGACAGACTCAGGACTCATGAGGCGTGCTCACCAGACCAGACCGGCAATCGGACTCCCCGGCGTACGTCTGCCAGACTTGGTGCACTCGACAGGTCTGATAGGGGGTCCGGTGGTAGGCGACGGCATATGGCTCGCACTCGGTGAGGTCCTCGCCAGACTTCGCGCCGCTGGCTTCTCCGAGTCCGAGTCGACGGTCCGGCGGATGATCGATGACGGGACGTTGGAGTCGTACCGGACCGAGCGGGGTGGGCACCGCCGCATCAGGGCGTCATCGGTGGACGAGTTGATCGATCGCCGCAACGCCAGCAAGTAGGCCCCGCACACAATTGCGCCCCACCAGCCCGAGCGGGCGGTGGGGCGCTTCGTCGTCTCTACTGGCTGGCCGGGTCAGCCGCGTCTAGCCGCCGCCGTTCGGCCCGCGCGTGCACCGGCCGCGCCCTGGCCAGTTCGGGGCAGCCATCGGAGCAGCAGCCGTCGCAGTGGCCGTCGCGGTGCCGGGCGACGATGACGGCGGCGGCCTGCTCGACCTCGGCCAGGGCCGGTTCGTCGTACATACTCGTCACGCCAGCCACCCCGCGATCCCGGCCAGCATCACGACCAGGACGATCCCGGCGGCGATCCAGCCGGCCACGAGTTGTCGGCGGTTCATCGTTGTGCCTCGGGTGTCGGCGGCGACGCTACGGGGCGCGGTTCGGCGAGTGCCTCCCACGGTGGTCGCGGACCATCACTCTTGTCTGGCTGGGCGCCCGTGCGGGCCGGGTACGCGGTGGCCGGCCCGGTTTGGTCGAGCAGAGCCTGCTGTCGTTTTGCCGTCCATCGCCACCGCACGGGTGCCGCCTCCCAGGGTCGGTCCCGGCGGCCGGGCCACTCTCGGCACCGACCGCCGGTCTCACCGTTCGCGGCGGCCGGGCCCACCTCGTGCCATGGATGGTGTGCCGCCGCGGTGAGGCCGGGCCGCGCACCGCGGGGACGGCGCACGGTAACCGGCGACTCACACTCTGAGGCTCCGTTGTAGATCGGCGATCAACCAGGGGCCGCAGCGACCAGCCAGCGACTACCCCCCGGTATCTGGTACGTGACGTACCACCTACGGCGTGCAGCCCACCAGTGCGGCCAGTCCCGCCAGCTCGGTGGACATCGCCCGCCGGCGGCCCTCGGCGATCTGTCGGACGACGTCTCGCGCGTACCGCTGGTGCCTCAGCCACGCCGGAGCACGGTCCTGCAGGTCCAGCAGCACCGCGGTGGCATCGGCGTACTGGCGCTGCTCGGCGTACGCCCACGCGACGTCCAGGCGGTGCCGCTGCCAGCTGGACCCGACCGGGGTAGGACCCGGTGGCACTGCCTCGGCCAGGGTCAGCACGGTGGCGGGGTCGCCGGCCACCGCGGCGTTCTCGACGCGCTGCATCTGCACTCGGCCGACGTCGAAGCCGCCGACCATCATCAGGTGGTCTGGCCCCGGCGCCCGGGTGCCGATCCGGACCGCCGCCGCGGCCGCCGCGTCGACCAGCTCCGCCGCGACGTCCGGGCGATTGTCGCGGGCGTGCGCGGCGGCGGCTCCCATGGCCAGCCAGCCCCATGCGGCGAACTCGGCTGGCGTCGCCCGGGAGAAGCGCGGCTCGATCTGGTCGGCCGTGCGTGTGGCCAGCTCGGCCGCCTCGGCGAGCCGGCCCTGACGCATCAGCAGCCAGCACATGCCCTGCATGACGGTGGCGGCCACGACCTGGTCTCCGGCGGTCTCGGCGGCGTCGAGGGCGTCGGAGAGCGCGGTCTGAGCGAGGTCGCCGGCCCTGAGCTGAATCAAGAGGTTCCCGGTCAGATGGAGGGTGCGGGCCTGGAGCAACAGCGCGGCCGGCCGAGCGTCGTCGGCAGCCAGCCCGGCGGCGGCCCGGACGTCGAGCAGCAGCGGCGGCAGTGTGCTGAGCGTGGTCGCGTAGTCGTTGGCCTGGTACGCCCGGTCGGCGACGTGAAGCCGTCGGCGGAGGACGTCGACGGGCTGCGGCTCACCGGCCGGCGCGGCGAGAGTAGCTCCGCCGAGGCCGCGGACCGGGGCGACGGCACGGCGGATCTCCGCGAGGGAGAGCGGCCGGTGGTCGGGTTCGGCTCGGGCTGCTGCCTCGGCCTGGTCGCCGATCAGCGCGCTGGTCGGGAGGCCGAGGGCCCGGGCGAGAGCGTGGTAGGTGTCCATCCGGGCGGAGCGGCGGACACCCTGCTCCAGTTTGCGGATGGTCTCGACGGAGATCCCGGACCGTTCGGCGAGCTGCTCCTGGGTGAGGCTGGCGCGCTGCCGGTGGTCGCGGATGATGTCGCCGGTCTGTCGGATCATGGCGGGACTCCCCAGGTAGCGGTCTGGGCGGCGGCCCGCCGACCGCTACAACCGGCGAGGCCGCCACTTCCGACGGTACCGCCTGTCAGGTGCTCGGGTGAGGAACCGGGGGCCCGAGGATCCCAGGTACCTATGTGGTGGCCACTTCGTACCGTTCGAGGGTGATCGACTTCAGCGCGGAACGAGCTGTCTACCAGCAGCTCGCTGACCTGCTGCGCGCGTCGATTGAGGCTGGCGAGATCGCGCCAGGAGGGCTACTGCCGTCGAGTAAGCAGCTGGAACAGACGCACGGCGTGTCCAGAGAGACGGTGCGTCGTGCCCTGGCCGTGCTCCGCGCAGAGGGCCTTGTGGTGACGGAGCCCAGCTACGGTACGCGAGTGCGTGAGGCAGCGGAGCGTCGCCGGATCTCGGTGCCGCGCGGTGCGTCGATCGTTAGCGCGCCGGCGTCGCACGCACAGCGGCAGGCTCTCGGCGTCCCCGTTGGCGACCACGTTCTGGTGGTGATGATGGGCGGCCGGGTCGTCGGCGAGTACCCGGCATCAACGACTGAGTTGACGTGCCGGTAACGGGCAAGGGCGAGAGTTTCATCTATGAGTACGGCACCTTGACGACCGGGGGAACTCGCGTCAAGATCGGCGATCTCCGGCGTGCGCGCTGGAGAACCGTCGTCGGGCAAGGCTCTCACCCAGCCTGCCCGACGGCGGCCCCGATCTACTGGGCTGTGCGTCGCATCGGCACCACCCGGCCATCGCTTCCACCGCCGGCGCCGTCGACGAATCCGGCGGCGTAGTCCTTATCGCGGATCTGCTTCATCTCCTGGCGCAGCACCTCGATGCGCGCGACCGCCCGAGTCTCCGCCCTGGTTACGTAGTACAGGTTCCAGGCCCCGGCCACGACGACCGCGAGCACGGGGGACAGCGGGCCGTCGAGGGTGCCTGCCATCAGATGCGCCGTGACCGCCGCGGCGGTCACGGCGGTGGCCACGAGAAGCCAGACCTGGTCGGGACGGAGGGAGCTGGAGAGGCGGGTCTCCTGGTCGTCCATATGGGGTGAGCCTCCTGGGTTGCTGGCGGGTCGGCAGTGGAGGCAACGTCTCACCCTCGCGCCCCCACCGCGTGACAGCACGGTAACGGCACAAATTCACAAGGTCATCCCCTGTCCGCCCCCCAAGGGCAACCTTTGACGAATCAAGAATTGCCCGGGTGGCTGACAGGACATCGCCCTTAGTACTGGTTAAGTCGCCCTTACTAATTGATCAGATCCCGCCCATTACGTCGACGCGGTCATAGGCTCGCCGGGCTCGGGCGTTGCGTGCGGATCGGCCATAGTGGCGCAGCATCTGCGGCGAGTCCCAGCCAGCCAGAGCCATGAGGTCACCCTCGGCGCCGCCGGCGTCGAGCCACCGGTGCGCCCAGGTATGCCGGAGCAGGTGCGGGTGGATGGGGATTCCGAGGCGCTTCCCCCGCCGGACGATCGCCTGGTAAATGCCGTTGGGCGTCATGGCCTGCCGGCGCCGTACACCGAGCCACAGCGCGGATGTGAGCGCTGCGGCGGGGTGTTTGGCGCGCATTCTGAGGTACCGGTCGAGAGCCAGGGCAGCGCGCTGGTCGAACGGGACAACCCTCTGCCGGCTCCCCTTGCCGGTGACCACCGCCGTGCGGCCGTGCGGGCTGACGTCGTCGACCTGGAGCAGTGCCAGCTCGGCGAGGCGCACGCCGGCGGCGGCGAACAGGCGCAGGATCGCGGCATCGCGGCGAGACTCGAAGTCCCGCCCGCGCTCCGCGTCGGCGATCAGCGCCTGCAGCTGCTCAGGCGTGAGTACCGGCGGCGGGTTCTCGTCTGCTTTCGGCGGTGACGGCACCTCGATCTTGTCGAACAGATTCGGCTGGTCTTCCTCCTTGGCGTACCAGGCGAAGAACTGTTGGAGGCCTCGCGCGACGTGGTTGACGTACCCCTTGCCGTACCCCCGGCAGGTGGCCGGAGCGGCGGCCGTGCGGTCCAGGGCGTGAGGGCAGGGCTTCCGGTCCGACGCCGGTTCGGCGAGCCAGGCGAAGAATCCCCGGACGTGGTCACGGTCGACCTGATCCCAATCGGTCAGGTGGGGGTGTTTGGCCAGCAGCCAGCTGGCCAGGAACGCGGCCGCGTCGACATAGCCGGCGACAGTCCGTGGACTGCGGCGGGCCGCTTGGAGGCTGAGCGTCCAGGAGGCGATCCACGGCCGATAGTGACCGGGGTCTCCTCGCCGGACCTTGGGGTGTTGGCGGGTCATGCCTCACACCCTCGTCCGCGCTCCCACCTGCACGGATCCACCGCGAAGTGCATAAGCGGGTAGTCCCTAAGCATCGTACGGTTTGCCTCTCAGGAAGGCTCACCGACGTTTGTGCAGGTCAGGGATATATTGAGCCCCCGGCCGGGATCGAACCGGCGACATCCCGCTTACAAGGCGGGTGCTCTGGCCAGCTGAGCTACAGGGGCAGTGTCCGTGGTCAGCATAGCGACCGGCGTCCGCTTTTCCCGCCCGGCAGGGGTCCCGAGCACGGGAAACGTCGACATCCCGACCTGCGAACGTCGATTCGTGTCCGACCGTGCCCGACTGACCGGAATGCGTATGCCGTCCGTCCCATCCACTGTTCCGCACCTTGGCAGCGTGGCAAAAGCCGTTTACCGTGCAGTGGCACGGACGACATGGGTGATCGTGATCTCATGACGGCCGTGGCACCGGTGCGGCCCCCGCACCGGTCGCACCTTCACTCGGATCGTCCGGCACGTTCCTGCCGGTGAAAGGATGCACCCCCTCATGGCTACGGTCACCTACGCGAAGGCGTCCCGGATCTACCCGGGCACCGAACGCCCCGCGGTCAACCAGCTCGACCTCCAGATCGGCGACGGCGAGTTCCTCGTCCTGGTCGGCCCGTCGGGCTGCGGTAAGTCCACCAGCCTGCGCATGCTGGCCGGCCTGGAGGACGTCGACGACGGCGCGATCTACATCGACGACCGGGACGTCACCCACCTGCCGCCGAAGGCCCGCGACATCGCCATGGTCTTCCAGAACTACGCGCTCTACCCGCACATGACGGTGTACGAGAACATGGCGTTCGCCCTCAAGCTGCGCAAGACCTCGAAGTCGGAGATCGACCGGCGGGTCAAGGAGGCGGCGGCGCTGCTCCAGCTGGAGGAGTACCTCAGCCGTAAGCCCAAGGCGCTCTCCGGCGGTCAGCGCCAGCGGGTCGCGATGGGCCGGGCCATCGTCCGGGAGCCCCAGGTCTTCCTGATGGACGAGCCGCTGTCGAACCTCGACGCCAAGCTGCGGGTGCAGACCCGTACCCAGATCGCCTCGTTGCAGGCCAAGCTCGGCATCACCACCGTCTACGTGACCCACGACCAGGTCGAGGCCATGACGATGGGTCACCGGGTGGCGGTCATGCTCGACGGTGTGCTCCAGCAGGTCGACACGCCGCGTGCGCTCTACGACACCCCGGCCAACGTCTTCGTCGCCGGCTTCATCGGTTCGCCGGCCATGAACATCAAGACGGTCCCGCTGACCGAGCAGGGTGCCGCCTTCGCCGAGATGTTCATCCCGCTGACCCGGGAGCAGGTCGAGGCGGCCAACGCCGAGGGCGGTGCCGGCAAGGTGACCGTCGGCTTCCGGCCGGAGGACTGCGACATCGTCAGCCCGACCGAGGGCGGCATGCCGGTCGTGGTCGAGCTGGTCGAGGACCTCGGTTCGGACGCCAACGTCTACGGTCACGCCGCGCTGGACGGCGCCTCCGAGCGGTTCGTGGTCCGGACCGACCGGCGGAACATGCCGAACATGGGCGAGACGATCTTCGTCAAGCCGCGTGCCGGCCAGAACCACGCCTTCCACGCCACCACCGGCAAGCGCATCTGACGTAGCAACCGCGAAAGGGCGGCCCGCCTACCCGGCGGGCCGCCCTTTGTCGTTCGCCTTCCCTGCTGCGGCAGGACCGCAGTCGGCAGCGACAGGACCGCAGTCGTCGTCCCGGCGTCAGCCCTCGGCAGCCCGGCGACGAGCCACCTCGGCGAGGGTGACCGCGGCGGCCACACTCGCGTTGAGCGACTCCACCTCGGAGATCATCGGGATGCTGACGGTCAGGTCGCAGGTCTGTCCGACCAGCCGGGACAGCCCTCGCCCCTCCGAGCCGACCACCACGACCAGCGGGCCGACCGCGGCCTCCAGGTCGTACAGGTCGGTTTCGCCGTCGGCGTCCAGGCCGACCACCATGAAGCCGGCGTCCCGGCACGCCTTCAACGACCGGGTCAGGTTGGTGACCTGGGCCACCGGCACCCGAGCCGCCGCACCGGCGCTGGTCCGCCAGGCGGTCGCGGTGATCCCGGCCGCCCGCCGTTCCGGTACGAAGACACCCTGCGCGCCGAACGCGGCGGCCGACCGGATCACCGCGCCGAGGTTGCGCGGATCGGTCACTCCGTCCAGCGCCACCAGCAGCGGCGCCGACTGCTCCAGCGCGGCGGCGACCAGATCCTCGAACGGCTCGTACGCGAACGGCGGCACCTGGAGGCCGACGCCCTGGTGCAGCACGCCCCCGGTCATCCGGTCCAGTTCGGCGCGGCTGACCTCAAGGATGGCGATGCCCCGGTCGGCGGCGGTACGGATGATTTCGTTGACCCGGTCGTCCATCTCGATGCCCTGCGCGGTGTAGAGCGCCGTGGCCGGCACCTGGGCGCGCAGCGCCTCCAGCACCGGGTTACGACCGACCAGCAGCTCCGGTGTGTCCTTGGCCGGGTTCGACTTGCGCCCTGGCGCGACCCGGGGACCACCACGTCCGGCGGGCTGCTTGCCGCGAGCCGGTTTCGGAGTGGCTGTACCCCGGCCGCCGCCCCGACCCCAGGTGGTGTCCTTGGAGCCCGGCATGCCGATCTTCGGGGCGCGCCCCTCCTCGGCCGCCGCGCGGCGCTCCTTCTCCTGCTTCCAGGCGGTGCGCTGGGGCAGTTTCTCCGTACCGGAGTACGCCTTGTGCCAGGGCCGCTCGTCAGCGGGCAGGGTACGGCCCCGACCGGCGAGGGAGTCCTTGTTCTTGCCGCCGGAGCCCTTGGGTGCGCTCGCCTTCGACGCCACCCGCCGACCACGGCGCTGCGAATTGCCGGCCATCAGTCATGCTCTCCAATTGTCCAACGCGGGCCTGCGGGGGTGTCCTCGACCACCACTCCGGCCCGCTTGAGTTGGTCCCGCAGCGCGTCGGCGGCGGCCCAGTCCTTGCGGACGCGGGCCTGCGCGCGCTGTTCCAGAGCGAGGGCGACCAGGGAGTCGACCACACCACGGAGGTCGCTCGCCCCGGCGCCACCGGTCCACGCCGGGTCGAGGGGGTCGACGCCGAGGATATCCAGCATCGCGCGGATACTGGCGAGCGCCGTGCGGACGGTCACATCGTCCCCGCCGGCCAGCGCGTTGTTGCCGTCGCGCAGCACGTCGTGCAGCACCGCCAACGCTGCCGAGGTGTTCAGGTCGTCGTCCATCGCTGCGGCGAACGCGGCCGGCAACTCGCCGAGTTGACCGACGCCCAACCGCTCGACGGCCCGCTGCACGAAACCCTCGATCCGCCGGTACGCGACGGCCGCCTCGCGCAGGGCGTCCTCCGAGTAGTCGATCCGGGAACGGTAGTGCGCGGCGACGTAGTAGTAGCGCAGCTCGACCGGCCGTACCCCGAGCCCGGCGACGTACGCCAGGTCGAGCGTGTTGCCCAGCGACTTACCCATCTTGGTGCCACCGATGCCGAGCAGGCCGTGGTGCACCCAGTAGCGGGCGAAGGGCAGGTCGGCGGCCTGGGACTGGGCCAGTTCGTTCTCGTGGTGCGGGAAGATCAGGTCGAGCCCACCACCGTGGATGTCGAACTCCGCACCCAGGTAACGCCGGCACATCGCCGAGCACTCGATGTGCCAACCGGGTCGACCCCGCCCCCACGGTGACGGCCAGTAGGCGTCCGCCGGCTCGTCCGGCTTGACGCCCTTCCAGAGCGCGAAGTCGCGCGGATCGCGTTTGCCCCGCTCGGGGGCGTCGCAGGCGGACTGCATCTCGTCCGGTGACTGGTTGGACAACGCGCCGTACGCCGGCCACGAGCGCACGTCGAAGTACACGTCGCCGGAGTCGTCGGTGGCCGGGTAGGCGTGCCCCCGCTCGATCAACTGCGCGATCAGTTGGTGCATCTCGGGGATGTGCCCGGTGGCTCGCGGCTCGTAGGTCGGCGGCAACACGTTCAACGCCCGGTACGCCTCGGCGAGCTTCAACTCGTTGGCGTACGCGATCGACCAGAACGGTCGCCCCTGCTCCTGCGCCTTGACCAGGATCTTGTCGTCGATGTCGGTCACGTTCCGGATGAAGGTGACCTGGAATCCTGCGGCCAGCAGCCAACGACGCAGCACGTCGTAGTTGACGCCGGAGCGAAGATGGCCGATGTGTGGCGGCGCCTGAAGAGTGAGCCCACACAGGTAGACCCCCACCTTGCCGGCTTCCCGCGGAACGAAGTCCCGCACCGATCGGGTGGCGGTGTCATACAAGCGAAGCGTCACCGTACAAGGGTAGCCGTCCGTCGTTTTCCCGGTCGGCCGGAGCCGGGTCGTACGCTGCTGATCGTGACTTCCCCCGCGGCACCCGGCACCGACCCGCCCACGCCCGCCACGCCCGGCCCCGAACGCCCCACCGCCCCGGTCGGCGGCACGGCGGCCGGCGGTGTGGGCGGCGGCGTTGTGGCGGCCGGCGGTGTGGGCGGCGGCGGCGCTGTGGCGGCCGGCGGCGCCGTGGGCGGGGAGACCTCGCAGACATTGGACCGAGGGCTGCGACTGCTGCACCTGGTAGCGGACGCGCCCGGTGGGCTCACCGTCACGGAGGCGGCGAACCGGCTGGGCATCGGGCGGGCTGCGGTCTACCGGCTGGTCGCACCGTTGGCCGGGCACGGGATGCTGCGCCGTGACGCCGACGGTCGGCTACGCCTGGGGGCCGGGGTGCTGCATCTGGCCCGGCGCGCCCAGCCACTGCTCGCCGAGGGCGCGCTGCCTGCCCTGCGGCGCCTCGCCGAGCAGGCGGGAGCGACCGCGCACCTCACCGTCGTCGAGGGCGGTGAGGGGGTCGCGCTGGCGGTGGTCGAGCCGAGTTGGACGTCGTTCCACGTGGCATACCGGACCGGGGCCCGGCACCCGTTGGAACGGGGCGCCGCCGGGCAGGCCATCCTCGCCGGACGATCCGGCGCCGCCGGCCCGGTGAGCACCGTCGGCGAACTGCAACCCGGCGCGTACGGGGTGGCAGCCCCGGTACTCGGGGTGCCCGGCCTGGAGGCGAGTGTCGGGGTGGTGGCACTCGCACCGCTGGATGCCGAGGCGGTCGGCGCTCAGGTGCTCGCCGCCGCCACCGCGATCGCCACCGCCCTCCGCTGACACAGGCTCACCCTCGACCAGCGATCCCACTCCCGTCCACGCACGCCCCCGACGCGCGGTTTCGGCGGAACGGCGGCATCCGTTGGCGGTGGAAACCGCTATTTCGCCGAAACGGCGTGAGCTCCTCCCACGGCAGCCGGGGCTTTGGCGTGGGAGAAGCCCGCGACAGCGGGGCTGTGGGGTGGGTCTATACCACAGGGGAACTGTGGCGCCTGGGTTATCCACAAGGGTTGCCGATCATGCGAGCGTGGCTTGTCCACAGGGGTCCCGAAGGGCCGATGCCAGGCCGCACGGTGGAGGAATGCCTCCTTCCCCGTACCGACCGGCTGCCCTCGCGTGGCAGGTGTTCCGCGGTTCCGAGGCGATCAGCGACCGCCTGATCACCCGGCACCAGCTTCGCGGTGCGTCCTGGGTCCGCCTGATGCACGACGTGTACGCCGACGCCCGCCTCGACCGCGATCACGAGTTGCTCTGCCGAGCGGCCTCGCTGCGATTACCACCCGGCGTGCTGATGGCGGGACCGTCAGCGGCCTACCTGCACGGCATCGAGCACGCCGCGACCTTCACCGACGAGGTCCACGTCCTGGCACCGATGCGGTTCCGGCTCGGCTCGCAGCGCGGCATCCGGGTCCACACCCTCGGTCCACGGCAGCCGCCGCGCACCGGCGCGGGAAACCAGCCGTGTCCCGCGTCACCCCACGACTCAGCCGGACAACCCGCACTCCGACCGCCTTCCACCGCCGCACCCAACCAACAGCCCGTCCAACCAGCCGCTATCGCCGCAGCCAGCCAGCCCAGCCACCAGCGAGCCTCGGCCGCCGCACCCGACCAGCGCAGCCTCCAGCCAACCGTCGTCACAGCCACCCAGCGCAATGCCCAACCGACGACCACGGCAGCCGACCAGCGCGGCCACCAGCCAACCACCACGGCAGCCGGCCAACACGACCACCAGCCGACCGCTATCGACGATGCGGAAAGCATCAGCCGCAGCGCGGCATCCGAGCAGCTCACCCGGCAACCAGCCACGGTCACCGTGTCGGGGCGATCGCAGCCCTTGCTCCGGTCGGATGTCATCTGCACGGCCTGGGAATGCGCGGTGTGGCTGGAGCCCGTACAGGCGGTCGGCATTATCGACGCCATGCTCCGGCAGAAGTTGGTCGACCACACCGGGCTGGACGCCGTGGCCAGGGCGAACGCGGGCCGGCCCGGGGGTCGGCGGGCCGAGTGGGTGTTCGGCCTGGCAGATGCGGGTGCGCAGTCGCCGCCCGAGTCGCAGCTACGGGTCCGGCTGATACTGGCCGGGCTACCCCGGCCGGTCACTCAGCATCCGGTGCGGCTGGCCAGCGGGCGAGTCCTGCATCCCGACCTGTGCTGGCCCGAGTACCGGGTGGCCGTCGAGTACGACGGGCACTGGCACAGCGATCCCGACCAGCTCCACCTCGACCGGCAGCGGCTCAACCAGTTGGTGGCGGCCGGCTGGCGGGTGCTGCACGTGACCAGCCGACGCCTGCACCGCGACTTCCCGGGGCTCGTGCGGGAGATCCGTACCGCCCTCGCCGCCGCCGGCTGGCGCCGATGACCCACTCCCCGCCCACCAAGCACGGGTCGTGCGGATGATCCGCTCCGTTACGGCGAAGTGGCGGTCACCCAGACACTGGGTAACCGCCACTCCGGCGAAACGGCGAACTTGCCCCGCACGGCCCGCGCGCGGCGCCCGCACGCCCACGCGCGGCGGACGCGCCGCCGCGCTTACCGGCGCAGCGGGGTGGTCACTGCGGCGTACGCGTCGATGATGCCGTGGCCGTAGAAGCCGTTGAAGTCGGGCGAGCCGGCGCAGTAGGCGTCGAACTCGACCGGACGGCCCTCGTTGGTGTAGGTCTGCAACCTCGGCTCGGGGCAGGCACGCTCGGCGGCCGTGCGGAGCAGTTGCCGCTCGACCACGTCCGGCGCCAGGCCGAAGCCACCCCGACCCTGCGGCTTGCCGTACCGGCTCACGATGAGCGCGGCCACGCCCGAGGCGTGCGGGGCGGCCATCGAGGTGCCCTGAAGGTACGTGTAGTAAGCGCACTGCCCGTTGGCCTTGCACTCCTTGAACACGAAGGTCTCGGCGCCCGGCACGATGTTGCCGTCCTCGTCCACCGTGCCCTCCTCCTGGAGGACCTTCAACGGGTACGTGGACAGGATCATGTTGGCGTCGGTACGGAACGTGTCGGTGCCGAAGCCGTCCCGGAACCAACCGCCCGGCGCGGCGACGGCGGTCTGCTCGGTGCCGTAGTTGGAGTAGTCCGCCTTCTTACCGGACGGCCCGACCGACGAGACGCTGATGACGTGCGCCCCTTCGGTGGGGAGGTTCCAGCAGCTGTTGTTGTCGATCTCGCGGGGGTACGGCGCGACGTCACCGTAGTTCGGGCTGGAGGTGTCCGTACGCGGGTCGCCCAGGTCCTCGTGGTTGTTGCCGAGCGCACCGACCAGGGTGACGCCCCGGTTGTGCGCGAAGGTCAGCGCCCGCTTCATGGCCTGGATGGTGGCCCGCTGCGCGGCCTGCGCCTCGGGCGAGTCAGCCGGGTTCGCCGTGCAGTTGTAGAGCCACGGGTCCACGTAGAAGGACATGTTGACCACGTCCAGGCCCGACTTGCCGGCGTGCAGCAGGGCGTTGACCACCGGGTTCAGGAAGAAGTAGCCGGAGTCCTGGCCGCCCTTGAGGTTGACCAGCGACACCTTCGGGGCCACGCCGGAGAGGCCGAAGCCGTTGGCGGCGGCGCCGATGGTGCCGGCGACGTGCGTACCGTGCCCGCCGTCGTCGGTGCCGGCCGGGTCGAGGCAGCTCGCCACCTCGCACGGCCCGTCGATCTCGGGGATGTCGGGGGCGAAGTTGCGCGACAGCGCCCAGTTGAAGTTCGGCGCGATGTCCGGGTGGCTGGCGTCGACGCCGGTGTCCAGCACACCGACGGTGACCCGGCGGTCGCCCGGCTCGATCTTGCGCGCCTTGTCGGCCCGGATCATCTCCAGACCCCAGAGCTTGTCGTCCAGCGGGTCCAGCTTCTTGCCGCGCTGCTTGCCCGCACCCTTGCCGGCGGCGGCGAGCAGGTGCTCCTGCTCGACCCGGTCCAGCTTCGGCTTACGGCCGATGGCCTTCTCCTCGGCGGCGCCGATCAGCGCGGCGGCAGCGGTCGCCTTCGTCGCGAAGTCGGCCCGGTCACTGGTCACCTGGTAGACACCGACCTCGTCGGTGCGGGACACCACGGTCCCGCCGGCCGACCGGATCGCGGCGATGGCCGCGTCGGCGGAGACCCCGTCCTCCGCCACCACGGTGAAGGTCCGGGCAACGCCGGACGGCTCGGCACCAGCGGGCACGCCCATGCCGGTCACCGTGAGTGCCAGTGCCGCCGCGGTCGCGATGACACCGACGGTGAAGCGCTTGCTCACCACATCGAATCCTCTCGTTGAGGGAACGTGGCGCCATCAGACATCAACGCATGGCGTTTCGCCATCCCGCCGTCGGAAATACGCGAAGAATCCCTTAAGCCGGAAGCCGCGCTAGCTGGGTCGTCAGCTCAGGGCCGGCTCGACCGCCCTCTCCTGCTCGGCCGCGACGGGCGCACGCAGCTCGTCGATGCGGACCAGTGCCACCCCGGCGACGATCAACGCTCCGCCGAACAGTTGGACCACCGTGGGCAGCTCCCCCAGCACCAGCCAGGCGATCAGCACCGCGAACATCACCTCGGTGAGCCCGACGAAGGAGGCCATCCGGGCACCCAGGACGCGGGCCGCGGCGATCCCGGCCAGATAGGAGATCACCGCCGCCACCAGCACCAGGCCGGCGATCGGCACCAACCAGCTCATCTCCTGCCCGGCGAACTGCACGGCGCCGAAACTGGCCCGCAGCGGCAACGCGCCGACCAGGCCGAGCAGCAGCAGCACTACGGCCCCGGCGGCCATTCCGCCGCTGGCCATGACCACCGAGGGCAGCGCGGAGTCGACCCGCCCGGCGAGTACGAAGTACCCGGCCAGCCCGACCGCCGCGCCCAGCCCCCAGAGCACCCCGATCGGGTCGAGCCGCCCCGCACCGGCCAGGTCGAGCACGAAGACCAGGCCGGCCAGTGCCGCCACCGAGCCGGCCACGGTCAGCCGGCGAGGGCGTTGCCCCTGCACCAACCAGGTCCACCCGACGACGAGGATGATGCCGAGGTACTCCAGCAGCAGCGCGACGCCGACCGGCAGATAGCGCACCGCGTTGAAGAAGCAGACCTGGGCGACCGCCACGCCCAGCAGCCCGAAGACACCGATCGAGGCGAGGTTGCGACGCAACACCGGCCACCGGCCGCGCATGACGAGCAACGCGGGTGTCGCCAGCACCAGGGCGGCGAGGCCGACTCGGGCGATGACCACCGACTCGGCCGACCAACCGGCGTTGATCAACGACCGGGCGAAGGTGCCCGAGGTGGCGAAGGTGACCGCGGAGAGCAGGGCCAGCGCGAGGCCGGCACCGGCAACGGGTGATTGACGCATGACTCTCCTTGGCACAAACGCCTCGACATCGGCAAACTAGGGTTACACCGATGACGCTAGAGTCAGGCCACGACAGGAGTCAAGTTGCTTTTCGCCCATGACACCGAGTGCTCCCTGATCGCCGTCGCCGCGCTGGTCAACACCGACGGCCAGGGCGACGAAGGGCTGCCCGACGTGGACGCCCTGAACACTTTCTTCACCGCCCACTCCTACACCGGACGCCACGAACACACCGAGGCCGAACTGCGAGCCGTACGCGCCCTGCGCCCCCGGCTGCGCCGGATCTGGTACGCCGACGTCGACGAGATCGTCTCGATCGTCAACGGCCTGCTCCGCGAGCACCGCGCCCTGCCGCAACTCATCACGCACGACAACGAGCCGTACCATCTGCACGCCGTGCCTCGGGACGCACCGCTGGCCACCAGGATGGCGGTCGAGGCGGCCATGGCGATCGCCGACGTGGTTCGCGGCGGTGAGCTGCGCAGGCTGCGCACCTGCGAGCACCCCGACTGCGACAACGTGCTGGTCGACCTGTCGAAGAACCGGTCGCGCCGATTCTGCGAGGCCGGCTGCGGCAACCGGGCGGCGGTCAGCGCCTACCGCGCCCGCAAGGCCGCCGCCCGCAGTTGAGCCCACCAGGCATCAATCAGCTTTGGGTACGTTTCTTGTCGCCAGGGCAGCAAGAAACGTACCCAAAGACGCCCTGGTGCGGAGTCAGTGGGCGCGTCCGGCCATCAACCAGCGGGTCACCGCGATCCGGAGCAGCACGTACCGACCGTCCGGGCTGTCCACAGTGACATCCCAACCGTCGTACCGGTGCCGCAGGCCCTCGACCACGGCGGACGGGAAGGGTTGACGGACGATGCTCGCCGAGCCTTCCGCGACGACCGGCGCGTCCCCGTCCGGTAGCGCCAGCGAGACCCGGGGATCAGCGGCGATGTTGCGGACCTTCCGGTTGCGTTCGGCGGTGCCGATCCACCACACGTCGTCGAGGTACAGGAACCAGACCGGCGTCAGATGCGGCGAGCCGTCCGGCCGCAGCGTGCAGAGCCAGACGACGCGCTCCCGGTCCAACCGCTCCAACACCTCCGCGCCAGGAACGGTGATCACGTCAGCGCGGCGGCGCAGCGACAAAAACCCGCCAGGCGTACGGGTCGAAGGTCAGCACCGGCCCCGCCGGATCCTTGCTGTCCCGCACCCCGACCACCCCAGAAACGTTCGTCGCCACCTCGACACACTGATCGCTGGAACCGCTGCGGCTGCTCTTGCGCCACTGCGCACCGCTCAGCCCCATGACTCGGCAATCTCCTTCAGCAACTCGACTGACTCCTGCGCTGGCAGGGCCGCGCCAAGGGTAGCCTCCCAAACCCGTTGCAGCATTGACAGATCCGATGGTCGATCAAGTTCTCGGCCACCGATCTGGCCGCCCAGATAAGCCACCACAGTCCCGTCTTGCAGCGTGGCGAGCATGAACGGCCCGTTGAGCCCCGGATACTCGTCAGCGGACTGCGGCACCACAAGAAGCCGAAGCGACGGATGATCAGTAGCCAGCCGGACCAGGTGTTGTGTCTGCTCAAACATGATCTTGCGGCCACCCACTCGGCGTCTCAGAGCTGATTCATCTATCACCACCACCATGCGGGGTGGATCCTCTTGGCAGACGACGCCCTGGCTCGCCAGGCGATCCGCTAGCCGTTCCTCGCGCTCCGCGCGCGTCAGCGAGTCGTCCGCCGCGAAGACCGCGCGAGCGTAGGGCTCGGTCTGGAGTAGGCCCGGCACATGCAATGGTTCAAACCACCGCAGCTCGTCCGCTCCTTCGAGGATCGCCCGCCAGCCGCGCAGCCAGACCTGGGCTTTGTCTAGGGCCACCAGGTCGGTGAGCATGCGGCCGTAGAGACCGCCGGTGTCGAGGGCCTTGTCGAACTGTTCCAGGTACTTCGGGGTGGGTGGCTGCTGCCCCAACTCCACCGCGCTGATCATGGACGGCGAGTAGTTGACGGCCTTGGCCAGGTCCTCCTGACTCCAGCCGCGCCGCACCCGCGCCCGACGTAGCTCCGCGACCAGGAACGCCGCCGCTGTCATCTGCCCACTGGCCATGTCCAGCCGCCCTCCAGGAGCCGGTTGATCGACTACAGCGCACCGCCACCGGCAACCCGGCCCGGCCACAGTGGGCCTCCGACAGCACGGCCAAACCCTTCCGACCGTAACGGTCACTTCAGCAGACTGTGAAGCGCGACGCTCGCCGCTCATCCCCCCGAGCCGCGACGTCGAGGTGGGACCGCCCGCTCCCCCGGCCGGCGGTCCCACCACCCGGGCGCAGGCACACGATCAGCTCAGCCCAACCCGGCCCGGCGCCGATCCGCCCCCAGCCCAACCCCGACCACAGCTCGAACGGAAGGCTGCGCCATGTTCCGATCCGCTTGGCGGCCCCGCTTCTTCCGGACGTTCCGGATGGCCCGCAACCAGCGCCCGATACCTCTCGCGCCCCGGCACCGCCGGATCTGGCGCGGGCTGCGTGCTTACTGCTCCTGCGGGCTGCGCTGGCGCAACTGCCCGGACCGCTATGCGACAGTGCCAACCGAACCCGCCGTGCCACCTGCACCAACCGCACGAAATTCGCCACACTGGCCCCGAACCGCCAGCCGCGAATCCCCCCGCCGACCAGGACGGGCATCCCACAAACGGCACTGGAATCAGCCGACGGTGGCGAACCCACAGGTCGGCAGGGCAGGGTGGCTGACCCTTGCGCAGGGTTGGCGGGCCAATGGAGGACGGTGGTGACCGGCCCGGTCGCGCCGGCCCGACCGCACCTGCCGCTGCGTCCACTGTGGCTCTGCCGGGTCTGCGCCGCACCCTGGCCCTGTGCCAACGCGCGGCTCGGCCTCGTCGCCGAGTACGCCCACGACCGGATCGCGCTCAGTGTGTACCTCTGCGAGGTGCTGCACGAGGCTACCGCCGACCTGTGTCGCCTCCACCCCGACGACGGCCCGGACCCGGCCGCGCTCTTCGCCCGCTTCCTCGCCTGGGTACCACGTTGATCCACACCGTTTCGGCGAAACGGCGGTGTCAACGGCGAGTGGATACCGCCATTCCGCCGGAATGCAGCCGGCAACCCACCGACACCGGATTGAGGGACGGTCAGGGGTGGGTCATCCGGAGCAGGTCGAGCGCCTCCTCCAGTTGGACCTCGGTGAGCTTGCCGGATGCGACGTGCCCACGAGCGATCACCACCTCCTTGATGGAGGTCTGCTTGGCCAGCGCCTCCTTGGCGATGGAGGCGGCCTCGTCGTACCCGAGGTAGCGGTTGAGCGGCGTGACGATCGACGGCGAACCCTCGGCGTACGACAGGCAGACCTCGGCGTCCGCGACCAGGCCGACCACGCAGCGGTCGGCGAGCAGGCGGCTCGACGCGGCCAGCAACCGGATCGATTCCAGCAGGTTGCGGCCCATCACCGGCAGCATCACGTTGAGTTCGAAGTCGCCCTGCGAGCCGGAGAAGGCCACCGTCGCGTCGTTGCCGATCACCTGCGCACAGACCTGCCGGACCGCCTCGCAGACCACCGGGTTGACCTTGCCGGGCATGATCGACGAGCCGGGCTGGGGGTCGGGAATGCGCAGCTCACGCAGGCCGGCCCGAGGGCCCGACCCCATCCAGCGGATGTCGTTGGCGATCTTGTAGAGCCCGACCGCGACGGTACGCAGTTGGCCCGAGGCCTCCACCAGCGCGTCCCGCGCACCCTGCGCCTCGAAGTGGTTGCGTGCCTCGGTCAACGGCAGCCCGGTGGAGTCGCGCAGCTTCTCGATCACGGCGGCGGCGAAGCCGAGCGGGGTGTTGATGCCGGTACCGACGGCCGTACCGCCCAACGGCAGCTCGGCCAGCCGGGGCAGCACCCCGTCCAGCCGCTCGATGCCGTAGCGGACCTGGGCGGCGTACCCGCCGAACTCCTGGCCCAGGGTCACCGGCGTGGCGTCCATCAGGTGGGTACGCCCCGCCTTGACCACGGTCTCGAACTCACCGGCCTTGGCTTCCAGCGCGTTGGCCAGATGGTCCAGCGCCGGGAGCAGGTCCCGGACGACGGCCTCGGTGGCGGCCAGGTGGATCGAGGACGGGAAGACGTCGTTGCTGGACTGCGAGGCGTTGACGTCGTCGTTGGGGTGCACGTCCCGGCCCAACTCCCGGCCGGCGAGGGTGGCGATCACCTCGTTGGTGTTCATGTTCGAGGAGGTGCCGGAGCCGGTCTGGAAGACGTCCACCGGGAACTGGTCGTCGTACCCACCGTCGGCCACGTGCGCGGCGGCTGCGGCGATCGACGCGGCCACGTTCGCGTCGATCACGCCCAGATCGCCGTTGACCTCGGCCGCCGCCCCCTTGATCTGGGCCAGCGCCCGGATCTGGGCGGGCTCGATGCCTCGACCCGAGATCGGAAAGTTCTGCACCGCCCGCTGTGTCTGGGCCCGCCACAGCGCATCGGCGGGCACCTCCACCTCGCCCATCGAGTCGCGTTCGATCCGGTAGCCCGTCGTCTCTGGAGTCGTCACGCATCCCATCCTGCCCCGCCCGGCGTGGACGTGCAGATGTTCGCCCCAGCCGCTCGATCCCAGACCAACCGGCAACCGGCCGCGAGACGCCTCCGCCTAAAATCCTGGCAGCCCAGACAGTGATCCTTTTAAAATTTTCGAAATTTCGTCACTCCGATCGAGAGGTTTACACATTGCAGAACGACGGGGGCACCACCGGCGCGCGTATCGCAAGCCAGCGGCGTGAACCGCGCCGACTCCTCATCACTGGTGCGGCCGCTCTGCTGACCGTGCCGGTCGCCGTGCTCGTCAGCAGCACGCCAGCGGTCGCCGGCACGACCAGGTTCGAACGCCCGACGAGCATCAGTTACACCGACGCCAAGCAGCCGACCGTGGCATTTCCGGTCGGCACCACCGACCGGGTGCCGGTCGGCACCTGGGCCTCCGACGAGGGCAAGCACACCTCCCGGGCGTACTTCACCTTCGACCTCACGCCCTATCAGGGCAAGGACATCATCAAGGCGTACGGGGTCACCGGCGAATCGTCGGTGACCGACTGCGCGCAGCCCCGCAAGATCGAGATCTGGCGTACTGCCACGCCGGCTCAGCCGCCGACCTGGAAGACCGCGCCCCGGGTGTACGAGCGGGGCGGTGACGTCTTCAACTCCCCCGCCTGCCCGGCCAGCTACCTCGAACTCGATCTCACCGAAACGCTGCGCCAAGCGGTTGCCGACGGTCAGGACAGCCTCACCCTGATGGCCCGGATCGCCGGGAAGCATGAGAAGAACAAGCGCCTCAGCCGGTGGATCACGCCGCTGGGCATCTCGATCGAGTCCAACGCCGCACCCGACGTGCCGAGCGCACTGACCGTCGCCGGTCTAGCCTGCGCGGAAGGCCGGCTGATCGGCACCACCGGGCCGGTGCTCAGCGCCCAGGTCACCGACCCGGACAGAGTCGACGGGTCCGCCGGAGATCAGGTCACCGCCACCTTCGCCTGGTGGCCGGCCGATCGGCCCACCGAGCGCACCGAGTGGACGTCCTACAGTACTTACGCGCCACGCCGCATCAGCTACACGGTGCCGGAGGGTGGGATGGTCCACGGCGGCACGTACGCCTTCTCGGTCCGCGCCGCCGACCAGCACGCCAGTTCCGACTGGTCCCCGGAGTGCCGGTTCACCGTCGACACGGTGCGACCGCCGGCTCCGACAGTCACCTCCACCGACTACCCGTCCGGCTGGAGCCAGCCAGGTCACGGCGGTCCGGGCATTCCCGGCACCTTCCACCTCTCCGCGCCGGGCGCGGACGACATCGCCGGCTACTACTACGGCCCAAGCGGCCCGACCTCATACGTGGCCGCCGACGAGTCGGGATTGGCCACCATCAGCCACGCGCCGACGCGCAGCCACTCCAACCGGCTGTACGTACAGGCCGCCGACCACACCGGCAATCGCTCGGCACAGACGACCTACGAGTTCACCGTGCGCGACACCGCGCCCCGGATCACCGACGGAAATCCGGACGGCGCGATCGACGAACCCCGCGAGCTGACGTTCACGCCCGGTATGGAGGACGTGGTCGAGTACACCTACCGGCTCAACGACGGCGATCCGGCCACCGTGCCGGCAGGGACGGACGGCACCGCCACGGTGACGGTCACTCCCCGCAGCTCCGGCTGGAACCGGGTCACCGTGACCAGTCGGACCTCCGGCGGGCTGCCCAGCGGCGAGGCGCAGTTGCAGTTCTACCTGGCAACCGAGCCCACCGTCTCGTCCGAGCAGTACCCGATCGGAGGCGGCGAGGGCGCCCTCGTCGGTACCCCCGGCACGTTCGTCTTCCGCCCCGGCATGCCCGGCGTGACCGAGTACGTCTGGTCGGTGGCCGGCGGACCGGAACGGACGGTCGCGGCCGAGGCGGACGGTACGGCGAGCGTGACCTTCACTACCACCTTCGGCGGATTCCACTGGATGGAGGTCTACAGCCGAACCGCCGACGGCACCGTCTCCGAGAACGCCTCGGCGTACTTCGAAGCAACGTCCTGGGCACCGACGATCGAATCGGCTGACTATCCCATCTACCAGCAGAGCGGCGGGCCGGGAGTCGCCGGTGAGTTCACCTTCCGCCCGGCCCGCGACGGCGTGACCGGGTACGTCTACACCTTCGAGGGCGAAGAGGAGCGGACGGTCACCGCAGGCGCCGATGGGGTGGCCACGATCAACTGGACGCCGCAGTCCTACCCTGCTGACCGTTCCGGCTGGGTGCGGCTGACCGTACGCGCCACGATGGGATCGATCGTCTCGGACGAAGCCGAGCACGCTCTCGTCCTCAACCGGTTGGCGCCGACGGTCAGCAGCTCGGACTACCCGCCCACCGGCGGAGGCGGCCCGAACGTCCCGGGTCAGTTCACGCTGACCGCGCAGATGCCCGGCACCACCGAGTTCGTCTACCGGTACAACAACGAGGAGCGGACGGTCGCGGCAGGTGCCGACGGCACCGCGACGATCACGCTGACCCCACAGTACGACGGCGGCCACTACCTGTACGTGTCGAGCAGGACCGCGTCGGGCATCACGTCCGGCGAGGACTACTACTACTTCTACGTCAACTACCAGGGCTGACCCCGGAACGACGAGGGGCGCCGAGCTTCCGCCCGGCGCCCCTCGTCGTGTCGGTGTGGTCAGCGGCGGCCGATGGTGAGGACCGGCTTGGTCACCTCGGCGAAGAAGTCGTTGCCCTTGTCGTCGACCACGATGAAGGCCGGGAAATCCTCCACCTCGATCTTCCAGACCGCTTCCATGCCCAGCTCCGCGTACTCCAGGACCTCGACGTGCTTGATGCAGTCCTGGGCCAGCCGGGCGGCCGGGCCGCCGATCGAGCCGAGGTAGAAGCCGCCGTGCTGCTCGCAGGAGCGGGTCACCTGAGCGGACCGGTTGCCCTTGGCGAGCATCACCATCGACCCGCCCGCGGCCTGGAACTTCTCCACGTAGGCGTCCATCCGCCCGGCCGTGGTCGGGCCGAACGAGCCGGAGGCGTAGCCCTCCGGGGTCTTCGCCGGGCCGGCGTAGTAGACCGCGTGGTCGCGGAGGTACTGCGGCATCGACTCGCCCGCGTCCAGCCGCTCGGCGATCTTCGCGTGGGCGATGTCCCGGGCGACCACCAGCGGGCCGGTCAGGGACAGCCGGGTCTTGACCGGGTACTTCGACAGCTCGGCGCGGATCTCGTCCATCGGCCGGTTCAGGTCGACGCGTACCACCTCGGTGGTGTCCAGCTGTGCCTCGGTGACCTCGGGCAGGTAGCGGGCCGGGTCGGTTTCGAGTCGCTCCAGCCACACGCCCGACGGGGTGATCTTGGCAACCGCCTGCCGGTCCGCCGAGCAGGACACCGCGATCGCCACCGGGCAGGACGCGCCGTGCCGGGGCAGCCGCACCACCCGGACGTCGTGGCAGAAGTAGCGCCCGCCGAACTGCGCGCCGATGCCGAAGTTACGGGTCAGCTCCAGCACCTCCGCCTCCAACTCCAGGTCACGGAAGCCGTGCGCGGTCATCGAACCGGAGGTGGGCAGCGCGTCGAGGTACTTCGCGGAGGCGTACTTGGCGGTCTTCAGGGCGTACTCGGCGCTGGTGCCGCCGATCACCACGGCCAGGTGGTACGGCGGGCAGGCCGAGGTGCCGATCAGGCGCAGCTTCTCCTCCAGGAACTGCATCATTCGCGTCGGGTTCAGCAGCGCCTTGGTCTCCTGGTAGAGGTACGACTTGTTGGCCGAGCCGCCGCCCTTGGCCATGAAGAGGAACTTGTACGCGTCCGGATACCCGTCCGGGTCCTCCGCGTACAGCTCCACCTGGGCGGGCAGGTTGCTGCCGGTGTTGCGTTCCTCCCACATGGTGAGCGGGGCGAGCTGGGAGTAGCGCAGGTTCAGCCGGGTGTAGGCCTGCCACACACCGCGCGAGATCGCCTCGGCGTCGCTGCCGTCGGTGAGTACGTGCCGGCCACGCTTGCCCATCACGATCGCGGTGCCGGTGTCCTGGCACATCGGCAGCACCCCGCCGGCGGCGATGTTGGCGTTGCGCAGCAGGTCCAGCGCGACGAACCGGTCGTTCGGCGAGGCCGCCGGGTCATCGATGATCGACCGCAGCTGGGCCAGATGCGCCGGCCGCAGGAAGTGGGCGATGTCGTGCATCGCCTCGGCGGTCAGCGCGGTCAACGCGGCCGGGTCCACGGTGAGGAACCGTCGGCCGCCCGGACCGTTCACCACGTCGACACCCTCGTCGGTGACCAGGCGGTACTCCGTCTGGTCCGGCCCGGTCGGCAACAGCGGAGCGTACGAGAAGTCCGTGCTCATGCCGGCACTCCGCTGCGCTCCGTGCCGCCGTGAGGCACCACCGCACTACACCCGTGATTCGCTCGCTGACGCTCGCTCATGACGGCAAAGCCTAGGGCAGAAGGTCCGATCACTCCTACCCACCGGGTGGGGTGGTGACGCTCACCCTGTTGCCGACCGGTGGGGGTGTCACTTGCCGGAATCAGGTGCGGTGCACAACTCGTTCTTCGGCCCACAACTGTCCTGTGGGCCGGGCACCCCGGCGCTGCCGGCCGGCCCCGGTACGCCCCCGTCGCCCGCCGGGTCACCGCTACGCGCCGGGCCACCGTTGCGCGCCGGGTTGCCGTTCCCCGCACCGAACCGGACGTACCCGATCTCCCGGCCCTCGCCGATCACCATGCCGGCCGGGCCGACCGCCAGCGCATTGGCGGAGGTCCGCAGCCCGACCAACTCCCGACCGGTACGCGGATCCAGGGCCACCAGCCGGTTCGGTTTCTCGTCGGCGATGACAACCGCGTACGGGGTCAGTGCCGCACCCGCCTTCTCACCGCTCGGCCGCTTCCACCGGACCTGACCGGAGCTGAGTTCGCGGCCGGAGAGCCCGTCACGACCGGCGGTACGCACCACCGCGTACCGGTCGTCCACGGCCAGCACCCGTTCGGAGTTCTCGGTGGCCAGCAGCAATCGGCCGTCGTACCCGTCGAGGACCGCCTCCCGGCCGTCCGGTGCGACCCCGACCAGCACGTTGCGGGCGCCGTACGGGTCCTCCCGCTGCACACACCCGGCGCTGTCCGCGGTACGCAGGTTGAGCCCGGCACGCTGCCACGTCTCCTGGCCGGTGGCCGCGTCCCGGCCCGAGATCGTGAAGTAGCAGTTGCCGTCCTGGGATCGGGCGACGATGCGCAGCAAACGGCCACCGATCACCGCGAGCCGCTCGTCGCGCCCCGGCTCCACGTCCTGCAACACCCGACCGGTGGCGGTGTCCACCACGTGCACCCGCCCGTCGACGGGAAAGCCGAGCAGCGCCGGAGCGGCTTCCGGGCCTGCCACCTCGCCGTCGATCCGCGCGCTGGTGAGCCGCCGGGTGTCGAGCAGGTTCGGGTTGTCGGCGAGCAGGCCGCTGCTGATGCCGGGCAGGAAGGCGGTCCACAGCGGCGCGACGCCACGCGGTTCCCATGCGCTCAGGGTGCAGTCGGTGGCCTCCACACAACGCGCGTCGAGCAACAGGTTGCGGTAGGTCCAGACGGCCACCGCATCGTTGTCGCGCCGACGGGTCACGCCGGTGGTCGGGTCGAGTACCTCGTACCCCTTGACCAGCAGGCGGCCGACCGCGACCACGGCCTCGGCGCCGCCGCCGGCCACCGCGCTCCAGTCGGCCTTGCGCTCCCAGAGTTGGGCGCCGGTCGCCAGGCTGCGTGCCTCGACCCGGGTGCGTTGTTCGACGACCACCGTCTCCCCCGCGATCGTCACGCTGCGCGGGGTGCCACCAATACGTTGCTGCCAGAGGACGTCCGGCTCGGAGATCGGCGACCGCCGGTTCACCCAGTCCCACATCCCGGGAAAAGGGTTCCAGACTCCGGTCGCGGCCAACACGACGACCGTGGTCAGGCCAAGCAGCAGCCAGCCACGCACGCCGAGGCCACTGCCCTTCGCCACCGGAACACGGTAGCCACCCGCACCCCCCGCCGCCCGCACCCCACCGCGTGTCGTGAAAGGAAGGGCACCTTATTAACGTCTCCGGTAGTAGAAGGGCCCCCTATTAACTCCCGCGAGCGGCCGGCTTCAGAACCGGCCACAGCGTCAGCGTCGCGGCGATCGACGCGGCACCGGCCACCGCCATCACGACCCCCGGCGCGAGCAGTTCACTCAGCCCGCCCGCACCCGCCGCCGCCAGCCCCTGCATCGCCATCATCCCCGTACTGACCAGCCCGAACGCCTGACCCCGACGCGCCTCGGGCACCGCGTCGAGGAAACGCCGGGCCAGTCCGAGCTGGTAGGCGAAGCCCGCGGTGGCCACCGCGAACAGCGCCGCCGCCGGCACCAGCCCGGGACCGGCCAGGAACGCCAACATCGGTACGCCGAGCAGCAGCGCGAGCCACGGCGTCCACCGCTCCCGGCGCGCCGGTGCCACGAACCGGCCCACCAGCAGGTCACCGACCAGCATCCCGCCCGCACCGGCCATCAGCAGCACGCCGGCACTCGCTCCCGGTCCCAGGTCCGCCGCGTACGGCACGGCCACCCCTTCCGCCCCGACGAGCAGCGAGCCGGGTAGCCACTGGGCGAGCAACAGGCCCCGGATCCGGCGATCGGCGAGCAGTTCCCGGTTCACCCGCAACGTCTCCCGAACGGCACCGCCCCTGCTCCCGGCGACCCGACCCACGCGGCCGGAGGCCGGTCCCACGCTGCCGGAGGCCGGTCCCACGCTGCCGGAGGCCGGTCCCACGCTGGCGGGGGCGGCAGGGGGTGGCGCGCTGCGTACCCGGGCGGGACGGCGAGTGAGGCCCAGACGCACCAGCAGCGCGGAGAGGCCGCAGGTCAGTGCGGTCAACCAGAGCGCGCCGTAGGGGCCGACCAACCCGAGCAGCAGGCCGCCGACGGCGAACCCGGCCACCTGGGTACCCCCGGCAGCCACCGAGAGCAGGGACCGGCCGAGCACGTACGCGTCGCCGTGCAGCACCTCGGGCAGCAGCGCGGTACGCGCGGCACCGCTCACCGGGCCGAACAGCGCCACGACGGCGACCAGCCCGAGCATCACCGGCGGCGACAGCAGACCGGTGGCGAGCACCGCCACCACCGCCAGCCGGAGCAGGTCGTACCCGACGATCAGGGCACGAGCCGGCCAGCGGTCCGCCAGAGCCAGCAGGAACACCCCGCCGAGCGCGTGCGGCAGGAACCCGGTCACGTACGCCAGCGCGGCCAGCAGCCCGGAGCCGGTGCGCTCGTAGACCAGCACGGAGAGGGCGAGCATCTTCACCGTCTCGCCGATCATGAAGATCCCGAAGCTGCCGAAGATCACCCGGAACTCGGCGACGGCGAAGACGTCGCCGAAGGTCGCAGGCCGGTCGAGGACGGGCGTACGCGTGTCGGTCACGGCGGCCAGCCTGCTCGAAGGTCCCGGTCCGCTCTATCCTTTCGTTGCAGGACGAAAGGTGGCGGGATGCGGATCGAGGTCACCCCGGCCGACGTGGCGGCCAGCCGGTACGCCATCTCGCCACTGGGTGAGGCGGTGTCCGCACTGCGGCTGCACGCCGGCCAACGGTCCGCCGACGGGCTGGGTCCGTGGATCGCCCGGACCAGGCCCGCGTACGAGCGGCTGCGAAGCGAGGTGCCGGCGGTCGGCGCGCTGCTGGCACTGCTGCGGCGCGGCGGCTACAACGCCGACTTCATCCAGCCGCCGCCCGACGGCACGGCACGCGACTTCGCCGGCGAACTGGCCGTGGTCCGGGCGACCCCGCTGGCCCAGGCCCGCGACGAGTTGGCCCGCAACCTTACCGGACCCCGAGCCACCCCACCGGCGTACGCCCGGCGGATCTACTCCTCGCCAAACGTGGTCGAGCAGATCGCGGACGCGATCGAGGCCGCCTGGACCGCGCTGGTCGAACCCGACTGGCCACGTTTGCGGGCGATCCTGGAACGCGATCTGGTGCGGCGGGCCGGTCGGCTGCTCGCCTACGGCTGGGGTGCGGCCGTCGCGGATCTCGATCCGCGGCTGCGCTGGATGCCCGGTGACATCGGCGTCATCGAGATCGCCGACCGCGACCCCACGACCCACTCGCTGTCCGGCCGGGGCCTGCTCTTCGTGCCCACCGTCTTCGGCACCCTGATCACGTACGTCGAGCAACCCTGGCCGTACGCGATCGTCTACCGGGCCTCCGGGGTGGCCGAGTTGCTCGGGCCGCCCGACCCGACCCGCCCCGACGAGGCGCTGGACCGGCTGGTGGGCCGGTCCCGGGCGGCGGTGCTGCGGGCGCTCGCCCTGCCCGCCACCACCAGTCAACTCGTCGCCCAACTCGGGCTCAGCCTCGGCGGCGTCGGCGATCACCTCACGGTGTTGCGGGAGGCCGGGCTGGTCAGCCGGATCCGCGCCGGTCGGTCCGTGCGCTACCGGCGCACCCCGCTCGGCGACGCTCTCGCCGCCGACTGAGCCGCGTTGAGGCCTACTGGCCGGGAGCCGGGAGCCGTGTTAAAAGGGGGCCCCTGCTCTACCGGAGGCGTTAAGAAGGTGCCCTTCCTTCCTGCACAGCGGAGCGGACGAGGGGGAGGACGCGGTACGGGATCTGTTCGGCGAGGGCGATGATCGTGGAAGCGCGGCGGATGCCCTCGTAGGCCACGATCTGGTCGATCACCCGTTGCAGGTCGGCATTGGAGCGGGCCACGATCCGGCAGAGCAGGTCGCTGGAGCCGGTGATGGTGTGCGCCTCCAGCACCTCGGGAATGCCCGCCAGGTGGCTGGCCACCGGGTCGTGACCGTGCCGTTGACTGATCTCCAGCGTGACGAAGCTGGTCACCGAGAACCCGATCGCGGCAGGTGAGACCTCCGGCCCGAAGCCGCCGATCACCTTCCGGTCGACCAGCTTGTCGAGCCGCGCCTGGACGGTGCCCCGGGCCACGCCCAGTCGCCGGGAGCACTCCAGCACGCCGATCCGGGGTGCTGCGGCGAGCAGTTCGATCAGGCTGACGTCCAGGGCGTCGAGCTGTACATCCTGTCCAGGGTTCACGGTTCGACACCCTACTTGTTGTGCAACCTGACCAGCTATAAGACCGACAGTTGCTCAGTGAGCGGGCTCACGGTGATAGTCCGGGGAACGAGCACAGCGTCGGCCGATCAGGCCGGCCGGTACGCAAGGGAGGCCACCATGACCCAGGCGATCGACCGACCCCAGTCGACCGACGAAGTCGACGTCGATGCCCTCGTCGGCGCCGTCAACCACGACATCACCCGGGACCCGTTCCCGGTCAAGGGCCTCGACCACGTGCACTTCCTGGTCGGCAACGCCAAGCAGGCCGCGCACTACTACTCCACCGCCTTCGGCATGACCTGCGTGGCGTACCGGGGCCCGGAGCAGGGTTACCGCGACCACGCCCAGTACGTGCTGACCAGTGGTTCGGCCCGGTTCGTGCTGACCGGCATGGTCCGCCCGGACGCCGAGGGCGCCGAGCACGTCGCCCGGCACAGCGACGGCGTCAGCGACATCGCGCTGGAGGTGCCGGACGTGGACGCCGCGTACGCGCACGCCACCGCGCAGGGCGCGACCGGCCTGCTGGACCCGCACGACGTCAGCGACGAGCACGGCACCGTCCGGATGGCCGCCATCGCCACGTACGGCGACACCCGGCACACCCTGGTCGACCGGTCCCGCTACACCGGCCCGTTCCTGCCGGGTTTCGTCGCCCGTGGTCCGATCGTGGACCGGCAGCCGATGATCGACGCCGGCATCCAGCCGAAGCGCTTCTTCCAGGCCGTCGACCACGTCGTCGGCAACGTGGAGCTCGGCAGGATGGACGAGTGGGTCGAGTTCTACAAGCGGGTCATGGGCTTCACCAACATGGCCGAATTCATCGGCGACGACATCGCCACCGACTACTCGGCGCTGATGAGCAAAGTGGTCGCGAACGGCACCCGCAAGGTGAAGTTCCCGCTCAACGAGCCGGCGATCGCCCGCAAGAAGTCCCAGATCGACGAGTACCTGGACTTCTACCAGGGCCCGGGTGCGCAGCACATCGCCGTGGCCACCAACGACATCCTGGCCAGCGTCGACGCGATGCGGGCCGCTGGCGTCGACTTCCTGGACACTCCCGACTCGTACTACGAGGACCCAGAGCTGCGTGCCCGCATCGGCGAGGTACGGGTGCCGATCGAGGAGCTGAAGGCCCGCAAGATCCTGGTCGACCGGGACGAGGACGGCTACCTGCTCCAGATCTTCACCAAGCCGGTGCAGGACCGCCCGACCGTCTTCTTCGAGCTGATCGAGCGGCACGGCTCGCTCGGCTTCGGCAAGGGCAACTTCAAAGCCCTCTTCGAGGCAATCGAGCGGGAGCAGGAGAAGCGCGGCAACCTGTAACACTGTCGAGCGTGACCCAGCCTTCGCCGCACCCGACATCACCGGCCGGTGGGCCGCCGCCCGGCGGCTCACCGACCGGTGGGCCGCCGCCCGCCGTTGGCCCCCCGTCGCCCACCGGCCCCCCGCCGCAGTACGCCCCACCCCCCGCGAGCTGGTCAGGCTCGCCTTTCCCGCCGGGCACGACCGCCGGCCCACCTCCGCCCGGCTGGCCGCCGGGTCAACCCCCACCGGGCTGGCCGCCGGGACAGCCGTCACCGTGGGCCGTCGGGCCACCGCCGCCGGTGCTGGGACCGGGCGGTCAGCCGCTGGCCAGTTTCGGTGACCGGCTGCTGGCGTACCTGATCGACACCGCGATGACCACCGCCGCCCTGCTGCTGTTGTTCATGCCGATCTTCCTGATCTTGATGGTCCGAATCCTTTCCGTGGAACTGGAGACCAACCCGGACGGCACGGTCGCGGACCCCGGGGCCTTGATCACGGAGATCATGCTGCCGATGCTGCTGCTCCAGGGCGCACTGCTCGTGGTCATGTTCGGGTTCTACTGGCTGTATCACGTCGAGTACCTCAAGCGGACCGGGCAGACCTTCGGCAAGAGGGTGATGAAACTGCGGGTCGTTCCGCTCGATCCGACCCGCACCCTTGATCGACGGATGGCCGGGAAGCGGTACCTCGTGGAGTTCGTGGGTGGGTCGCTGGTGCCCTTCGGCAGTTACCTCGACGGTCTATGGCAACTGTGGGACAAGCCCTGGCAGCAGTGCCTCCACGACAAGTTCGCCGAAACCGTCGTCGTTAAGGTGTCGAGGTGACCGAGCACAGTAAGGCCTCGCCGTGAGCGTGGCACCCGGCTGGTACGTCGACCCCGCCGACCCGCAAACCCGCAGATACTGGGACGGCGAGGGCTGGATCGGCGCGCCCATCCCCGTCGATGCCACCCCACCCGAGGGCCCACCCCCGCCCGAGCCCGAACCGGCACCGGAACCCGAGCCGGTGGCTCCCACCACGCCCACCCCACCGGCCGCCGGTCCACCCCCGGGGCACCCCGCACCCGGTGGCTGGCAGCAGGGGCCGCCGGTCGGCGATCCCCGGTACGGGCCACCGCCGGGTTGGCCCTACCCGACCTGGCCCGGGCGCCCGCCGGAGCCCCGGCCGCACGGTCTGCCGCTGGCCAGCTTCGGTGCCCGACTCGGCGCCAGGCTCATCGACTTCGGCATCGTGTTCGTGCTCAACGTGCTGGTCAACGGCTGGTTCGTCGCACGCCTGCTGGACGAGATCTCGGCGCCGCTCAACGAGTTCGGGCGCCGCCTGCAGAACCCGGAACGCAACACCGAACCGCTGCCGCCCGCAGGCGACCAGACCGGATCGCTGATCGTGGTGATCCTGCTGATCGCCACCCTGCTCTGGCTGGCGTACGAGGTGCCGTCCATGGCGGCCAGCGGGCAGAGCTTCGGCAAACGGCTGGTGGGCATCCGGGCTGTGCCGGTCGAGGCGGACGCCCCGCTCGGCTTCGCCCGCGCGCTGCGCCGGTGGAACACCCTCGGTCTGCCCACCCTGCTCTGGTACTGCTGCGGCCTCGGTCTGCTGCTCCAGTTGATCGACGCGCTCTCCCCGCTCTTCGACCACCCGCTGCGGCAGGCGCTGCACGACAAGCGGGCGCAGACCGTGGTGGTCAAGGTTCCCCGTACCCCCGCCGAACGCGCCAACCCACCCGGAGATGCCCCATGACCGACACCGGACGCCAGCCGACAGTGCGGCTGACCCGCGCCGACCTCGACGCGCTACCCAACTACGTGCCCGGCCGCAGCCCGGCTGACCTGGCTCGGGAGCTGGGCCTGCCGGAAGCCATCAAGCTGGCCAGCAACGAGGTGCCGTACGGCCCGCTGCCCGGCGTGGTGGAGGCGGTCGCCGAGGCCGCCGCCGGGGTGCACCGTTACCCGGACATGGGGGTCGTCGCGCTCCGCCAGGCGCTCGCCGACCGGTACGGGGTGGACGCCGACCGGGTCGCTACCGGCTGCGGCTCGGTGGCGTTGGCCGAGCACCTGGTACGGGCCACCTGCCTGCCCGGCGACGAGTTGGTCTACTCGTGGCGGTCGTTCGAGGCGTACCCGATCATCGCCGCGACCAGCGGTGCGACCAGCGTCAAGGTGCCCAACGACGCCGGGCACGGGCACGATCTGGCGGCGATGGCCGCGGCGGTGACCGACCGTACGCGGATGATCCTGGTCTGCAACCCCAACAACCCGACCGGCACCGCCGTACGCCGCGCCGAGTTGGACCGTTTCCTCGACGACGTGCCGGACGACGTGCTGGTGGTGATCGACGAGGCGTACCGGGAGTTCGTCACCGACCCGGAGGTGCCCGACGGACTGACCTACGCCGACCGGCCCAACGTGGCGGTGCTTCGCACCCTGTCCAAGGCCTGGGGGCTGGCCGGCCTACGGATCGGTTTCCTGGTCGCGCAGCCACAGGTGGCGGCGGCGGTACGCAAGGTCGTCACGCCGTTCTCCACCAGCGCGGCGGCGCAGGCCGGGGCGCTGGCCGCGCTGGCCCAGGCGGACGAGGTGCACCGGCGGTGTGCGCTGGTGGTGGCCGAGCGGGAACGGCTCACCGAGGCGCTGGGCAAGCTGGTCCCGGACGTACCCGCCAGCCAGGCGAACTTCGTCTGGCTGCCGCTGGGCGACAAGGCGCTGGAGTTCGGCAAGGCGTGCGAGGCCCGGGGCGTGATCGTCCGGCCGTTCCCCGGCGACGGGGTACGGGTCACCATCGGCACCCCGGCCGAGAACGACGCCTTCCTGGCCGCCGCCGAGTCCGCGCTGGCCTGACTCCGGCCACAACCAGTGCTGGCCTGACTCCGGCCGGCCATCGGCCCTGGCCCGACTGGGCCGTCGAGCTGAGCCGGGCCGGTCCGCCATCCCCCAGCGGACCGGCCCGGAAGCCCACGACCAGCAGCATACGTCTCTTTTGTCCACTTTGGGGCCAATTCGACGCTGGTCAGGTCGCGGCCAGGATCAACGGTTCTGCGGTGAAGTAGTAGGCGTGATCGTCCCCATCGGGGTCGATCGGGCGCCGTAGCCGCTCCACCACGACATATCCGTCGGCGGCGTACGCCGTCCCCAGCGCCCATCCCGTGCCGTCGGAGCCCGCGTTCAGCACGAACCGGGACAGCTGACGACCGGTCGTCAGCTCCAACGTGACCAGCTCATTCTTCTCGGTCAGCACATGCGCCCGGCCGGACTGGACGGCGATCAGCCGACCCGGTCCCACCGACGCCCGCCAGCGTTCGGTGCCGTTGCGCACCGCGCGGCCGGTCAGTACCCCGTTCGCCAAGGTCACGGCCGTCGCGTCGAACAGCTCCGCGTCCGGGCCGTCGAGCATCGGGGCCGGAACCGGCCCACCCGGGCCGAGCAACCAACCCCGGGTCGCCACGTCGCCCGGACCGGCGGTCCGCAACCCCGCGCAGCCCGTCGGTCCGCAGCCGATCAGGGTCGCCGTCAGCTCGTCGCCGGCCTCCGAAGGACGCCACCGGTCATCCACCGCCCCCGTCGCCGCGTCCCGGAACTCGACCACCGCCGGTCCGTCGCAGTGCTCCACGGTGAGCAGCTGACCGCTGGTGCTGCTGCCGATCGGCTCCCGGCAATCGAGCTCCACCTCGGCCCGCCACAGCTGCGCGCCGCCGGCCAGGTCCACGGCCCGCATCTCGCCCGCGCCGGAACTCACCACCGCGTCCCGACCGTCGGCCGTGCGGACCACGGAGAGGCCACGCGGCGCCCAGACGACGGCCGTCCCGGTCCGGCGGGCGGCCCGCTTCCGGGCCGGCTCCGGGCCGGTGGCACGCCAGGTGACCTGCCCGGTACGCGCGTCGAGGGCCACCAGGTCACCGTCGGACCACCGGCTCACCACTGTTGTACCGCTCGCCACCACCGCGTCCAGCGTCGCCGGCCAACGACGGTACGACCAGTACGGTGTGCTCCGGTGCCGGCCGTCGGCCGGTTGGTCGGCATAGACCTGGCGCTGTGCCGCGTACACCCGCAGCCGGCCGTCGACGATCAACGGGGCGACCGGCAGACGCCCCACCACCCCGGGTGCCGGCCGGCTGAGCGCGGGATAGTCGCCTCGGGCGGTGGTGCTGACCTCGGCCGGGGCCAGGACGCGGTACGCGACGAGCGCCAGCGCCGCGGCGACCCCCGTCGCCGTCGCCGCTGCCACGATCCGCCGCTGACCCGTCGTCCACCCCATGCCGTACCTCCCCGCCCGGCACCCTACCCACCGGTCGGCGCAGGCCCCGGGGGAGGCCCGAGGCAGCGGTCAGGCCGCCCTGCGGCGGTCGGCGGCGGCGGCCAACGCGGCAATGTCCCGCCGTAACACCTGCTCCGCGGTCCGTACGGCCAATCCGCCGAGCAGCAGTGCGGCGGCCCGGCCGGCGGGCGCGGCGGGAAGGGCACGCACCGTCACCCGCACCGCGGCGAACCGGCGTCGGCGTCGCCGTACCTCGCGCAGCGTCCAGGTGATCCGGTAGTCGGCTCCGGCGCCGGGCGAGCCGAGCACCAGCCGCCGGGGTGGCTCGGCCACCAGCACGACGAACTCTTCGATCAGTTTGCTGCCGTCCGGCCCGGTGCGGGTCTCGCGCCAGGCGGTGCCCGGTCCGAACGGCCCCGGCGTCAGCACCTCGACCGGTTCCTCGATGTGAAAGGAGCGGGGCAGTGAGGTCAGCAGGCACCACAGGTCGGCTGCGGGCGCCGCGACCAACCCCTTGACCGCCACCGTCGACATGCCACCTCCGTGGTGTCGACGGTACGCGCGGTGAGCACGTTGCGTGGCCCCCGGGGCAGATCGTCCGCCCCGGAGACCCTGGGTATCAGCGGACGAAGCCACCATCGCGGATCGCGCCGACGAACGCGCTCCAGCCCTGCGGGCCGACCACCAGCACCGGCCCAGTCTGGTCCTTGGAGTCGCGTATGCCCACCACACCGTGGCGGCGGGCCAGGTTGTCGGCCACCTCCACGCAGAGACCCTGGTCATTGGAGCGGCTGCTGGTACGCCAGACCGCGCCCACGAGATCGTGCATCGTCGTATCTCCCTCGGGTTCGACATGCCGCCCGCCGTGACCGGGCCGACCGGAACGGAGGCCCGGTCGGCCCGGCGCGGCGTGGCGACGGAATTCCGAGGCGATCAACGAAGCGGGTGACGGGCCTTGATCGCACAGCCGGTGCGACAGCGACAGACCTGTCGGAAAGGGGTCAGCAGGCCGGCACGATCGTCCCCGTAACCTCGGCCAACGTGATGGTGGCGCCGTCCGGTCCGGGTGCGGTGGCGGTGATGGTGACGGTGTCCCCGTCGAGCAGGAAGGTGCGTTCCGCCCCGCCCACCGTCAACGGCTCGGCGCCACCCCAGGTGAGTTCCAGGAACGAGCCGACCTGGTCGCGTCGGTCACCGGAGACGGTGCCGGAGGCATAGAGGTCACCGGTACGCAGCGAGGCGCCGTTGACGGTCAGGTGGGCCAACTGCTGGGCCGGCGTCCAGTACATCCCGGCGAACGGCGGCTCGCTGACCGTCTCGCCGTTCCAACGCACGGTCAACCGCAGGTCCAGCCCGACGTGCGGATCGTCGCGCAGGTAGTCGAGGACCGACGGGTCCTGCTCCGGCGCGGCGACGTACGCGTTCCGCAGCGCGTCCAGCGGGGTCACCCAGGCGGCGATCGAGGTGGCGAACGACTTGCCCAGGAACGGGCCCAGGGGCTGGTACTCCCACGCCTGGATGTCCCGGGCCGACCAGTCGTTGACCAGCACCACACCGAAGACGTGCTCGGCGAAGTCGGCGGCGGCCACCCGAGAGCCGAGCGGACTGGGTACGCCGACCACGAACCCGACCTCGGCTTCGATGTCCAGGCGCGCCGACGGGCCGAAGACGGGCCCGTCCTTGCTCGGCCGCTGGCCCTGCGGGCGTACCACCGGGGTGCCGGAGACCACCACGGTGCCGGCCCGACCGTGATAGCCGATCGGCAGGTGCTTCCAGTTGGGCAGCAGCGCCGGCTGGCCGGGGCGGAAGATCTGGCCGACGTTCGAGGCGTGCTGCTCCGAGGAGTAGAAGTCCACGTAGTCGGCGACCTCGATGGGCAGCTCCATCCGTACCTGGTCCAGCGGCACCAGCAGTGGCTCCACGGCGACCCGGTGGGCCGGATCGGTGAGCAGTTCGGTGATCCGCTGCCGTACCGCCATCCACTGCGGACGACCCAGCGCCAGGAACGTGTTGAGCGTCGGTCGGCGCAGCGCCCCGCCGGCCAGCACCAGGCCGGCGGCTTCCGCAGCGGCCAGGTCCAGGACGGTGTCGGCGATGCGTACGCCGATGCGCGGCTCGCCGTCACCGACCCGGAACACCCCGTACGGCAGGTGGTGGATGCCGAACCCGGAACCCTCCGCGCCCGCCACCCAGCTGACTCGCTCGCTCATGCCTGATATCCCCCGTTCACCAGCCCCAGCCGGATCAGATCGGTCAGTGGTTCCACGATGCTGCACGAGCCGAAGCCCACCCACAGCGGACGCGCCAGGTCGTGTCGGCCTTCGATCTGCTGCACCAACGGTCGCTCGTCGCGCACGGTGAGCAGTTCCGTCACCGCGTCCACCCCGGCCCCCTCGGCGGCGGTTAGCGTCGCGGCGAGCACGTTGGCGAAGCCGTGCTGGGTGATGCCGGTTTCCGGGTCGAGGTGCCGCACCGCGTGGTGCAGCCCGGCGGTCAGCTTGAACGGCAACTGCCGGTCCCGGCAGGCGCAGATGACCGCCGCCAGCTCGGCAGGGCTGGGGAACAGCTCGGCGGCCAGCCCGCCGGTGCGGAACTTGGCCGCGACCGACAGACCTCGGGATCTCGCCTCGGCGAGGGCGTCCAGAGCAGCCGTCAGCCCGAAGGTCAACGGGATCTCCGCGAACACGGCGACGTCGTCCAGCCGTTCGGTGAGCTTGATCAGCTCGGCCAGGCCGGGCTGCGGGTCCTCGCCGCGCTTGGCGACCGGGGCCTCGATCTGCCGGACGGCGACTCCGAGCGGCGGCAGGAACGACAGCGCAAAGGGCAGCCGGTCCAGGCCGGTGTCGCCGATCAGCCCGATCACGAAGCCCTCAGCCGGGTCGACCAACCCGCTCAGTTCGCCCGCCGCGACCTTCGAGGCGGGCAGCAACAGCGGGCCGACGAGGTCGGCGTACCAGGCGGCACGGTGTCGCCGGTGGGCGGCAACGGCGTCGGGCAGCGACGCGCTGCCCGGCGGAAAGACGGCGGCATCGTCGACCAGGCCGGCGACAAGTGCGGGCAGCTGCGTTGACACGAGACAAGAATGTACGGGACGCTACAAGGAGCGGACAACAGCGTCCGATAATCGGACGCAGCTGGTGGCCGGGAGGGCGACATGCCGTACTACCGCAGCGTCGGTGAACTGCCGCGTAAGCGCCACACCCAGTTCCGGCAGCCCGATGGCAGCCTCTACACCGAGGAACTGGTGGGCCAGGAGGGCTTCTCGTCCGACTCGTCCCTGCTCTACCACCGGTACGCCCCCACCGCGATCGTCGCCGCCGAGGAGTTCACCCCGCCCGCCGTGACCCGGGTGCCCAACCTGCCGCTCAAGCCCCGGCACCTGCGCACCCACAAGCTCGACGGCACCGGAGCCGACCCCGTCCTCGGCCGGCGTTACCTGCTCGCCAACGACGACGTACGGATCGCCTACGTGCTCGCCGACCGGCCCTCCCCGCTGTTCCGCGACGCCACCGGCGACCACTGCCTGTACGTCGAGGCGGGCACCCTGCGGGTCGAGTCGACCTTCGGCGTCCTGGACGCGGTGGCCGGCGACTACGTGATCATTCCGACCTCGACGGTGCACCGGCTGGTGCCCACCGGAGACACGCCGACCCGACTGTTGGCCGTCGAGGCCTCCGGCCACATCGGTCCGCCCAAGCGCTACCTGTCGGTACGCGGCCAGTTCCTGGAACACTCGCCGTACTGCGAGCGTGACGTCCGGGGACCGGACGCGCCCCTGCTGGTCGACGGCACCGATGTCGAGGTGCTGGTACGCCACCGGTCCCGGGCGGCACGCCCGGGTGGTGACGGCACAGTCTGGACGCGTCATGTTTTTGCCAACCACCCGTTCGACGTGGTCGGTTGGGACGGGCACATGTACCCGTGGGCCTTCTCCATCCACGACTTCGAGCCGATCACCGGCCGGATCCACCAGCCGCCGCCGGTGCACCAGACCTTCCAGGGCCCGAACTTCGTGATCTGCTCGTTCGTCCCCCGCAAGGTCGACTACCACCCGGACGCCATCCCGGTCCCGTACCACCATCACAACGTCGACTCCGACGAGATGCTCTTCTACACCGGCGGCAACTACGAGGCGCGGCGCGGTTCCGGCATCGAGCAGGGTTCCATCTCGCTGCACCCGTCCGGCTTCACCCACGGCCCCCAGCCCGGCGCCGCCGAACGCTCGATCGGTGTCGACTTCTTCGACGAGTTGGCCGTCATGGTCGACACCTTCCGCCCGCTCGACCTGTGCGACGCGGCAGCTGACTGCGAGGACGACGCCTACGCCTGGACCTGGTCCCGCCGTTGACGAAGGAAGGGCCCCTTGTTAACGCCTAACGAGGTAAAGGGGCCCCCTATTAACGCCAGGCTGCCCGCCGCGACGGCAGCGACGGCAGCGACGGCAGCGACGGCTCAGGCTGTCGGGCGGGAGACGATCGTCAGCTGGGCGACGGTGGCGATGCCGATGGCCAGGACCAGTGGCCAGGGCGTGCCGACCAGCGCATAGAGCAGGATCAGCGCGGGTGCGGCGACTGCCGCGTACACGGCCAGGACGAGCGGACGATCGGTTCGCCGCAGTACGGGCAGGACGGTCCGGGTCAGACCGGGCAGCCGGGATGCGTGCCGCCGCAGCACGATGGCCGCACCGACGGCCGCCACCACCGCCATCAACCGGGAGAGCCCGGAGCCGGTCGTGGCCGAACAGGCGATCACGATGGCAGCGACCATCGACCAGCCGGCTCCCCAGAGCACGAACTGCCGCAGCGCCGCCGGCACCGGACGACGCGCGACGAACGGGCCGGTGTCGGAGCGGCCGGCGGCTACCGGACCGCCGCCGAGCTGGCTCGATCCGGGGAAGTCGGTCGCACCCTGATCCGGCTGCCGTCCACCGGCGTCCGGGCCGGATTCTGGCCGGCGCTCGCCGGTGGGCCTCTCCCACCCGTCGGCCGGCCCGCCTGGCCAGGCATGGCCTTCGGCCGGCACGCCGGGCCTGGTCTGCTCCTCCGCCGATCCGCCGCCCGAGCGCCCGCTCAGCCCTTCAGCGGGCCAGCCCGGCCGGGTGGACTCCCCCGCCGGCCAGCCGGGCCCGGTGGGCTCGCCCGTCGGCCAGCCCGGCTGCTGGCCTGCGCCCGGGCCCGTGGGCCGGTTCGGATCATGCCTGGTCTCGTCCAGTCGACTCGGATCGTCCGGGGCCCGATCCGACCGCCCTCCGTCGGGCCGGCGGGGATCGGTCGGGGGCAGGGTCGGCACGGCCGCCTCGGCCAGCCGCTCCAGGGTCGCGCTCCAGCGTCGTTGTTCCAGCCGCAGCACACCGACGTCCTCGCCCACCTCGGCCAGCCGCGGGTCCAGCCGTAACGCTTCCCGGTAGGCCCGCTCGGCGAGATCGAACATCTGCATGTTCGCCGCCACCAGGCCGAGCACCAGATGGCCCTGCGGCTCCTCAGGCGTCAACTCCACGGCGTGCCACGCGGCGTTCAGCGCGGGCTGGCCGTTACGGGAGCCGGCCAGGATCGCTGCCGCGCTGCGCTGGGCGTACGCGTCCTCCGGGCCCAGGGCCAGGATCTCGTCGGCGGTACGCGCAGCCTCGCCGTACCGTTCCAGATCGCCGAGGGCCAAACCACGCAGGACGAGCGGGGCGACCTGCCCCGGTGCGGCGGCAACGGCGGAGTCGGCGGCGGCCAACGCTTCGACGGGCCGGCCGGCGGCCAGGTGCACCCGGGCGAGCATGACCAGGGTTTCCGCGTGGGCGGGGTCGAGAGCGAGCGCGAAACCGAGTTCACCGGCGGCTTCGTCGTAGCGGCCCAGCTCGGCGAGGAGGGTGGCGCGCTGGAGGTAGCCGTCGGCGGCGGGCGGGTCAGCGGGGACGTCGGCGGACATCGCGCGAGCCTAGGCGCTCGGCTGCTCGTACACCAAGGCCACCGCGATGCCGGCGAGTCCCTCGCCACGCCCGGTGAAGCCCAGCCCGTCGGTGGTGGCGGCCGACACGGTGACCGGAGCACCGACCGCCTCCGACAGCACCCGTTGGGCCTCGTCCCGACGCGGGCCGATCTTGGGTCGTACCCCCACCACCTGCACGGACACGTTGCCGATGGCGAAGCCGGCGGCGCGGACCCGGCGCGCGGTCTCGGCCAGCAGGCGTACCCCGCTCGCCCCGGCCCACTCCGGCTGCCCCACCCCGAAGTTGGCGCCGAGGTCACCCAACCCTGCGGCGGAGAGCAGCGCGTTGCAGGCGGCGTGCGCCGCCACGTCGGCGTCGGAGTGCCCGGCCAGACCATCCTGGTCCGGCCAGTGCAGGCCCGCCACCCAACAGGGCCGCCCGGCCTCGAAGGCGTGCACGTCCGTGCCGATGGCCACCCGAGGAACGATCATGAATCGAGGGTACGCGTCACAGCCCGGTCGCCAGCAAATGCTCGGCCAGGGCGAGATCGAAGGGCCGGGTGATCTTCAGGGCGTGGTCTGAGCCGGGAACGCAGAACACCGGAATGCCCTGCTTCTCCACCAGCCCGGCGTCGTCGGTCAACGCGTCACCGGCGGCGGCATGCGCGGCGGTCAGCACCGACCGGCGGAAACCCTGCGGGGTCTGCACCGCCCGCAGGGCACGACGGTCGACGGTGCCGAGTACCACCTCACCCGCGTCGACCTCCTTGATCGTGTCGACCACCGGCAGTACCGGGATCACCGCGTCGTGCCCGGCCCGCACCGCAGCTGCCACCGACTCCACCAGGGTGGGCGGGGTCAACGCACGCGCCGCGTCGTGCACCAGGATGATGTCGGGTCCGGCGGGCACGGCCGCGAGGGCGGCGGCCACGGACTCCTGCCGTTCGGCCCCGCCTGGCACCACCGTGACCGGGGCGATCGGGGCGAGCAGGTCACGTACGGCCGCGACCTCGGCGATCGGGGCGGCCACCACGATGGTGTGCACCGACGCGGCGGCGGCCAGCCGGCGGACCGCGTGCACCAGCAGCGGCTCCCCGGCCAGCAGCCGCAGCGCCTTGGGTCGGCCGGGGCCGAGCCGTACGCCGGCACCGGCCGCAGGCACGAGGACCGCGACGTCACCGCGCGGATTCAGCTGCGCGGTCACGTCGCGGTCCTCGATGGTTTCTTCGCTACGAAGTGGGTACGACGATGCTGTGCGGACTAGGCCTCGGTCAGCACCTTGTCGAGCAGCGTCTCCGCCTCGTCCTTGGTGCTCTTCTCGGCCAACGCGACCTCGCCGACAAGAATGTCGCGGGCCTTGGCGAGCATGCGCTTCTCGCCTGCGGAAAGGCCCCGCTCCCGCTCCCGGCGCCACAGGTCGCGGACGACCTCGGCCACCTTCAGCGGGTTTCCGGAGGCCAACTTCTCCAGATTCGCCTTGTAACGCCGCGACCAGTTGGTCGGCTCCTCGGTGTGCGGAGCCCGGAGAACGTCGAAGACCTTGCCGAGACCCTCTTCGCCGACCACCTCGCGCACACCCACGATCTCGGCGTTCTCGGCGGGTACCCGGACCGTCAGGTCACCCTGCGCGACCCTCAGGACGAGGTACTGCTTGGGCTCGCCCTTGATGACCCGAGTCTCGATTGCCTCGATGAGTGCGGCCCCGTGGTGGGGGTAAACAACGGTCTCGCCGACACTGAAAACCATAGGTTCGAAACCCCTTTCGCTGTGTCTAGGGTAACACGCTCAGGCACCGATGTCTCACCGCTGCTCTGACCGTTGGCGCAGCTCAGAGGCCCTGTGAGAGGTATTTCTTCGGCTTGACAGATGACCGAGCCGATGATTCGAACACGCTCTGTAATCTGAAGATGACCCCTCGACACGGACGGCGAAAACGTTGTGATCGCCGGCGTGTCCATCAATGATCAACCCACCAATGATCAATACGTCTACGGACCAATACCCCGACGGCAGCGATTACGCCTACGTCAGAGATCAAGTACCTCAGTGATCAAGCAGCTCAGAGATCGAGCACCCAGAGATCAAGGGCTACGCACCCACCCCATGGTATCTCGCCGTGCCCGAGTGCGGGCAGCGGTAGCGAGACCGCGCGCAGTGCGGGACGCTGGAGAAGCGCCACTGTCCGCGCACCCGCGACGCTTCAGGGGGTCGTAATGGGCAAGGCTGACGCCGATGGTCCCGGGCTGCCCGACCTGCCTCCCGAGTGGGGGCGGGTGGTCGTACCGGACGACGCCTCCGCGCTGGCCGAGGAGGCCGAGCAGATCCGCCGCGAGTTGCGCGCAGGGGTGGCGAGCCGGCCGCGCCGGTGGCACCCGTCCACCGTGCCCGTGCTGGTGCTGCTCGTAGCGGTCATCGCCACCGTCGCAGGCCTGGTGACCGTCACCTGGCCTCGGGCGGGCCGGGGCACTCCTGAACCGGCTGCGGCCGGGCCCGATCCCACACCCGCGCAGTTCACCGGGCGAGCGCTACCCGCGTTGGATCTCGTCGACGCCGAGCAGTCGCCGGTACCGCTGCGCGGACTGTTGCCGGCAGTCGTGCTGCTGGTGGACGGGTGCGCCTGCCCACACCAGGTCACCGAGGCAGCCGCAGCGGCACCGGCCGGCGTCAACATCGTCACCGTAGCCGCGGAGAGCCCGCAGGCGGCACCGGACGGCGTCGGCGTACGCGCCCTCGGCGACCCGGCCGGCGGACTGCGCGCCTTCCTGCATCTGCCGGCCCGCTCGGACGCCGTGACCGCCCTACTCGCCGACCGCACCGGCCGGATCGTCCTGGTGGTCGCCGAGGTCGGTTCGATCGCCGACTACCAGGCCGAACTGGCCACCCTCGCCGGCTGAATCCCGCCTGGTCAGGACGAGTCGATCAGACGGGCCACCAGTAGCAGCGACGCCGCACCGGCGGTGGAGAACGACACGGTCACGTTGGCGCCGGTGCCCGTCATCTCCGTCGTGATCACCGTACCGTCGCAGCCCACCGTCAGCGGGTCGGCCGCCTTGGCGCCGATGACCGTGACCAGCAGCTCTCCGGGGCCGGTGCAACTGAAGATCAGCAGATTCCGTTCGCCGCGTTCGAGCCGGGCCTCCCGGACCAGCGCCGCACCCGCGCTGAGCGAGGCACGCTCGGTCCACAACACCACGCGGCGGTCGCCGTCGCGTCCCGCACCCCGGCCGGGGTTGCTCTCGGTGGCGTACCCCACCACCCTCCCCGTACGCGGGTCCACCATCACCGCGCCGGTGGCCGGTTCGATCTCGATCAACGAGGAGGTGCCCGGCTCCTGCCAGTACCTGGCCCGGTCGACTGTTTCCTCCTGCCAGTCGGCGGCCAGGAGGGAGTCCACCGACGTGATCCCGAGACGGTCCCCCGAAGAAGGAACCGGAGCCTGCGCCCGCCACCAGCCGCCACCGAGGGCCAACGCGACGACGCCGACCCCGGCAAGCAAGGCCCCCCGCAAGCGGTAACCGGAATCGACGTCCACGATTAAAGAGTAACCGTCTCAGCACTCAGGTGTGACGTTCCAACAACACCGCGTAAAGGGTCAATCCGGGTCCGAAGGCGAGCATCACCACGCGACGCGGCGACGGCGCGGACCGCAACAGCCGGTCGAGTATCAGCAGCACCGTGGGAGACGAGCAGTTGCCGTGCTCCGCCAGAGTCTGCCGCGACGCGGCCAACCCGGCCGGGGGCAGGGCCAACTCCCGCTCCACCACGTTGAGGATGCGCGGCCCGCCCGGGTGCACAGCCCAGCCGTCCACCTCGGACAACGTCGTGCCGTGGCTGGTCAACATCTCGTCGACCAGGCCCCGGACATGAGCCGAGAGCACTTGCGGCACCTTGGGGGACAACCCCATCCGGAAACCGGTGTCGGTCACGTCCCAGGTCATGTGGTCGGCGGTGGACGAGTCGGTCACCGAGGTGACGGCACGCACCGCGTACCCACGGCCGCCGGGAACCACCACCGCGGCGACGGCGGCGTCCGAGAAGAGCGCGTGCGAGACGATCTGCTGGGTGTCCACCCGAGCCGACGACGGCTGTAGGTGCAGGCTGGTCAGTTCGGCGCAGAGCAGCAACGCCGGCCGACCCCGCGCGGTCACGAAGTCACTCACCGCGCCCAGCCCGGGCAGCGCCGCGTAGCAACCCATGTGCCCCACGAACATCCGCTGGGTCGACGGGGCCATGCCCAGATCCCGGGCGAGCAGGATGTCCAGTCCGGGCGTCGCGTACCCGGTGCAGGAACAGACGACGAACAACCCGACGTCACCGGCGGCCAGGCCGGCTGCGGTCAACGCCCGGCCCACCGCCTCCTTGCCCAGCGGCAGCGCCTCGACCTGGTAACGGCGCATCCGCCGCTCGGTCGGCCAGTCGGAGACGTCCTCGATGAGCGGATTGACCGCGGCCTGCCGCCGATCGACCCCCGAGTTCGCGAAGATCCGCTCAGCGAGCGTACGGGTGGTGCCGGAGTAGTGCCGGGAGAAGAACCGCTCCCACAACTCGTCCTGCGCGGCGGACGGCGGCGAAGCCGTGCCCAGGCCCGCGATCACCGGCACCGCCACGGCTCCACCCTCCTCCTGCTCGGACTTACCACCCTCACCAACGAGGGGCCGATCCCTCACGGTCCGGGTCACCGCCGAGGACGGCGACGCCAAGCCAGTCCGCGCAGACGTCGGAGGTGGCCGGATGCAGCGAGCCACACCGGGCATCCCGGTAGAGGCGTTCCAGCGGGTGGCCACGTCGGGTGGCGGAGGTGCCCGCCGCCTCCAGCATGGATGCCGCCACGTCGGCGGCGGTCGTACCGGCCAGCAGCTTGGCCCGCCACACCCACCGGTTGGTCTCCGCGTCGCCGGGAGCCTCGTCGACCCGGCGGGCCGCCTCGGCCACCGTCAACTGTGCTGCCGCCACGGCGGCGTCGGCGCGACCGAGGCGGGCGCGTACCGCCGGCAGACCGGCGAGGTTGCGGGCATTCAGGTGTTCCGCCGCCGCATCTATCGCGGCCCGGGCCACCCCGACGTAGACCGCGGCGTAGCTGGCCACCAGCCAGTGCGGCATGAGCTGGGCGACCACCAGGGCCAGCCCCTCCACCCCACCGAGCAGCCGATCGGCCGGCACCGTGACATCCAGGTGCAGGTCGTGCGAGGCGGTCGCCCGCATGCCCAGCGAGTCCCAGGTCGGCTCGACGGTCAGGCCGTCCCCTGCCGGGACCAGGAACTGCGAGACGATCGACGGGTCGGCAGCGCTGCGGGCGGCCACCAGGTAGCCGTCGGCGTGACCGGCGCCGGAGCAGAACGTCTTGCTGCCCTTGATCCGCCAGCCGCCGTCGACCGGCTCGTACACCGTGCTGAGCTGGGAAAGCCGGGCGCCGGCGCCGCGTTCGCTCATCGCCACGGCATACCACGCCCCGTCGGCCGCCGCCCGCAACAAACGGTCCCGGGCGGCAAGTGCCTCCTGCGGTACGCCGAGCGCCTCAGCCAGTTCCTCGGTTACCGCGCCCAGCGCGCCGGTGACCGAGGCGTGCATGTTGAACACCAGTGCCGTCGCACCGTTGCCCCGGGCCAGTTCCGTGGCGACGGCCGCGTACTCGGCGAACGTCGCGCCCGTTCCGCCCAGCTCGCCGGGGACCATCAGCCCGAACAACCCGGCCGAGCGCAGGTCGGCGAAGTCGTCGGCCGGGAATGAGCCGTCCCGGTCATGCGCGGCGGCCCGAGCCGCCAACCGGGGTGCCAACCTCCGGGCTGCGGCCAACCCCGCTTCACCCATGTCGCCGCTCCGCACCGGCCCGAGGCACCACCGCGCCCAGCCGACGGCGCACTCGCTGACGCTCGCTCATGGAACCCTCCTCCCCATCCCCATACCCCCCGTCTGGTTCCGCTACCCGTCGCGTACCCCGCGCCCCTGGTAGAGCACCGCAGCCGAGGCGGCCGGCACGATGCGCGGCGCCTGGCCGGGCGGGGTCCCGATGCCGCGAGCCCGGCGAAGCATCCAGCGCAGCAGGCCGGGCACGCCTGGGCGGACGCCACGGATGCGCAGGTCCACCCCGTGCCGTGCGCACTCGGCCACCAGCTCACGATCGTCCACGAACAACCGTGGATCGTGGATGCCACGCGGCACGGTGGGCAACCGCTCGGCGATCCGGACCGCGACCAGCCGACTCAAGGCCGTGTCGTTGAGCGTGTCGAGCACCAGCAGGCCGCCCGGTCGCAGCAACCGGCACGCCTGCGCGACAACGGCACGCCAGTCCGGCACATGTTCCAGCAGTTCACCAGCGGCGACCACATCGGCGCAGCCGTCGACGAGCGGCACCGCCGTGGCGTCACCGTTGACCACGGTCACGCCGTGGCCGGCCGCCTGGGCGAGCGCCGAGCGGGTCAGGTCCACCCCGACGTGTCGATAACCCTTGCCGACCAGGTGCGGGGCAAGCAGGCCGGCACCGCAACCCAGGTCGACCAGGAGCGCGCCGGGGCGGACCGCCGGTGGCACCAGGGCCGCCCGTGCCTCGGCCAGCCAGTGCAGCATGGCGAAGGCGCCGTCCGGCCGCCACCACTCGCCGGCCAGGTCGTCGTACTGGCGCGGATCGTTGCGGGGCAGGCTCAGGCCGGCATCACGCATGGCATCGAGCGTGGCACGACTCGCGGGTAACGACCAGACTTCCGTTATGTCGTCGACGGTGTTAGGGCTGGTCAGGGCGAGCCATCCGGAGCCCACCGCGGCGGTGACCACGGTGGCCGGCCTGCTCGCCGCCGGTACCGGCCACCCACCGGGTGGCATCGCCACGGTGGCACTCACCGTCGCGGCCAGCCAGTTCGCGGTCGGCTGGACCAACGACCTGGTCGACGCCGACCGGGACGCCCTGGTCGGCCGGGCCGACAAGCCGGTCGCGGCCGGGCTGGTCAGCCGACGCCTGGTGGCGGTGGCCGCGGTGCTGGCCGTCACCACCACCGTGGCGCTGGCCCTGACCACGAATCCGATGGCCGCGCTCTGGGCGACCATCGGGCTGGTCTCGGCGCTGCTCTACGACTGGCCACTGAAATCGACAGCGATCTCGGTGCTGCCGTACACGATCTCCTTCGGTGCGCTGCCCGCCTTCGTGGTGCTGGCGCTGCCCGGCGCACCGGCACCACCGGTCTGGTTGGTCGTCGCAGCCGCCCTGCTGGGCGCGGGTGCGCACTTCGCCAACGTGCTGCCCGACCTCGCCGACGACGCCCGGACCGGGGTACGCGGGCTGCCGCACCGGCTGGGTCCGGCGGGCAGCCGGTGGGCCGCCGTCGGGCTACTGGTAACGGCGACCGGCACGCTGGTGTTCGGGCCGCCCGGGCCGCCGTCGGGCGCGGGTCTCGCGGCGATCGCCGCCGCCGTGCTGATCACCATCAGCGCCTGGTACGCCGGCCGCGCCGCCGAACGAGCCGGCGCCCGCCCGGTGGCCGCCTTCCGGGCGATGATGCTGGTGGCCGTGATCGATGTCGTGCTGCTGGTCACGAGCGGTCGGCTGGTCTGAGCCTCACCCTGGCAGGTGGCAGCACCGGGTCGGCGTGCGGGCCACGATCAGCTCCAACTACCCTGGAGCGCGGTCTGCGCGGGCATGGCCAGCGGGTCCGGCGGCGTAGCCGGGTGTGATCGTGACGAGGAGGACCGACGTGACGCGCTCGATCAGGGGTTCCCGGCGAGCTGCCGTACTGCTGCCCGGGATCGCGGCGGCAGCGGCGCTGCTGCTGTCCGGGTGCGGCGCCGGCCAGATCTCCGAGACGGCCAACAAGGTGCCGTCGGTCCAGGGCGTCAACCTCAAGGCCGCCGAGGGCAAGTACGGCGTCCTGGGTGTCCTGGTCGCGTACCCCGGCGTCGAGGGCTACCAGGCGGGCGACAACGCGGTGCTGAACGCGGTCTTCTACAACGACTCGCACAACCCGGTCACCGTGACGGTCACCTCGCCGGACGCCCGCGAGGTGGTGCTCACCACCGTCCGTGCGGCGACCAGCCCGTCACCGACCGCCTCCGCCTCGCCGACCGGCTCCCCGTCGCCGGACGGCTCCCCCTCCCCGGACGACTCCGCTTCCCCGGACGACTCGCCGTCGCCGAGCCCGACCGAGTCGCCGGCCGGCCAGCCGGCCCGGATCGAGATTCCGCCGCTGAGCTACGTGCAGCTGAACACCGAGGGTGACCGGGTGCTCCAGCTCATCGGACTGAACGCGGCCGTGCTCGCGGGCCAGAACATCACCCTGAACTTCGACTTCGGCGGCGGCGACCGGATCACCAGCCCGGCACCGGTCGCCGTGCCGCTCACCCCGGCACCGCCGCCCTCGCCCATCATCGAGCGCCACACGGAGTTCGAGGGCGAAGGCGGCCACTGAGCCCCGGGCGGCAACTGCCCGCCTGACAGAATTCCGGCGCCGCCGGCGTGGCTGACCCATGCCGGCGGCGCCGTCGTCGTACCCGGGGGTTAGCGTCGCTCAGGTGAGCATCTCCCGATCGACTCCGGCCCGAGGCCCGGCTGGTGGACGCGCGGCTGGTGGACGCGGCAAGGCCGCCGGCCGCGAGCCACGGCCCGCGTACGAGTGCGACGCCTGCGGTCACCAGCCACCGAAGTGGGTGGGGCGCTGTCCCGAATGCGGCGAGTGGGGTTCGGTGGTCGAATGCACCATCACCGGTCCCACCGTTTCCGGCCGGGTGGTCAGCTCCCGGATGCCCGCCGAGCCGGCCCGGCCGATCGCCACCATCAGCGCGGCACCGGCCCGGGCCCGGCCCACCGGCGTCAGCGAACTCGACCGGGTACTCGGTGGCGGGCTGGTGCCGGGGGCGGTGGTGCTGCTCGCCGGTGAGCCGGGCGTCGGCAAGTCCACGCTGCTGCTCGACGTCGCCCAGCAGTGGGCGGCCGGTGCCGGCAGCCCGTCGCTGGTGGTCAGCGGCGAGGAGTCGGTCAGCCAGGTGCGGCTGCGCGCCGAGCGCATGGGCACCCTGCACGACCAGCTCTACCTGGCCGCCGAGAGTGATCTCGCGGCGGTGCTCGGTCATCTCGACGCGGTCAAGCCCGGCCTGCTGGTGCTCGACTCGGTGCAGACCATCTCGACCACCGGCACCGAGGGGGTGCCCGGCGGGGTGACCCAGGTCCGGGCGGTCACCGCCGCGCTGGTCTCGGTCGCCAAGGAGCGCGGCATCGCCACGGTGCTGGTCGGCCACGTCACCAAGGACGGCCAGGTGGCCGGGCCCCGGGTGCTGGAGCACCTGGTCGACGTGGTGCTGCACTTCGAGGGCGACAAGCACTCGTCGCTGCGGATGGTGCGCGGGGTCAAGAACCGGTTCGGTGCCGCCGACGAGGTGGGCTGCTTCGAGATGCACGAGGGCGGGATCAGCAGCCTCGCCGACCCATCCGGGCTGTTCCTCACCCGCTACGCCGAGCCGGTGCCGGGCACCTGCGTGACGGTGGCGATGGAGGGGCGTCGGGCCCTGGTCACCGAGGTGCAGGCGCTGATCGGCGCCACGGTGGCCGGTTCCCCCCGGCGTACCGTCTCCGGTCTGGATTCGGCCCGCCTGGCGATGGTGCTGGCGGTGCTGCAACGCCGCACCGAACGGCTCACGCTGCACGACCGGGAGGTCTTCGCGGCCACCGTCGGGGGCATCCGGGTGGTGGAGCCGGCGGCAGACCTGGCAGTCGCGCTCGCCGTCGCCTCCGGCGGCCTCAACCTGGCGATCGCACCCCACCTCGTGGCGATCGGCGAGGTGGGTCTGACCGGCGAGGTACGCCGGGTCGGCGCGGTGCCCCGCCGGCTGGCCGAGGCGGCCCGGCTGGGCTTTCGGCTGGCCCTGGTGCCGCCCGGTTGCGGGCCGAGCAACAGCGGTACCGGGCCGGAGCAGATGCGGGTGATCGAGGTCGAGAACGTCCGTTCGGCGCTTCAGGCCGCGGCTCGGGCATCGGCGGAATGAATGCCATCTATCGGGCAAATAGCCCGGCACCGACCGGACGGGCGGATCGTGACACATCACAGTAACCGCAGGAGCACCCACCGCAGGGCAGTCCGTAGACTGTGCCCGTGCCAGTCGACCGCGATACCACCAAGCCTGCCGGCGCGACTCCCCACGCCCGCACCGGTGCCGTGGGCTCGCCCGCCCGTCCGATCAGCATCACCGTGACCGGGGGCGGCAGCGCCGGCGATCCGCTACGCGCCAACCTGGCCCTGATGGCACCCGGCACCGCACTACGCGACGGTTTGGAGCGCATTCTGCGCGGCCGCACGGGCGCCCTGATCGTCCTCGGTTACGACAAGGTGGTCGAGGGGCTGTGCACGGGCGGCTTCCCGCTCGACGTCGAGTTCTCCGCGACCCGGGTACGCGAGCTGTGCAAGATGGACGGCGCGGTGGTGCTCTCCAGCGACGGCACCCGGATCGTCCGCGCGGCGGTGCACCTGATGCCCGACCCGACCATTCCGACGGAGGAGTCGGGCACCCGGCACCGCACCGCCGAGCGGGTCGCCCGGCAGACCGGCTACCCGGTGATCTCGGTCAGCCAGTCGATGCGGATCATCAGCCTCTACGTCAACGGGCAACGGCACGTGTTGGACGACTCGGCGGCGATCCTGTCCCGGGCCAACCAGGCGCTGGCCACCCTGGAGCGCTACAAGCTCCGGCTGGACGAGGTCTCCGGCACGCTCTCCGCGCTGGAGATCGAGGATCTGGTCACCGTACGTGACGCCGTGGCGGTGGTGCAGCGGTTGGAGATGGTCCGCCGGATCGCCGACGAGATCGCCGGTTACGTGGTCGAGCTCGGCACCGACGGCCGGCTGCTCGCCCTCCAGCTGGACGAGTTGATGGCCGGGGTGGACGCCGACCGCACCCTGGTCATCCGGGACTACCTCCCCACCGGCCGGAAGTCCCGCACGCTCGACGAGGCCCTGGTCGAGCTGGACCTGCTCAGTGCCACCGAGCTGATCGATCTGGTCTCGGTCGCCAAGGCCATCGGCTACCCGGCCGCCTCCGACGCGCTGGACGCGGCGGTCAGCCCTCGGGGCTTCCGCCTGCTGGCCAAGGTACCCCGACTTCCGGTGGCCGTGGTGGACCGGCTGGTGGTGCACTTCGGCAGCCTCCAGCGGCTGCTCGGCGCCACCGTGGAGGACCTCCAGGCCGTCGAGGGTGTCGGCGACGCCCGAGCCCGAGGCGTACGGGAGGGGCTGTCCCGGCTCGCCGAGGCGTCCATCCTGGAACGGTACGTCTGAGCGTACGGTCGTCAGTCGTCGGTGAGCACGAGCTTGGCCGGCTGGCTCAGCTTGGTACCCACCCGGGCGAAGACCTCGTACGTCCCGGCCGGCGGGGTGCCGCCGCTCGCCAGCCCGTTGGCACACCGGCTGCTGTCCTTGCCGTTCCAGCCGACCTGGTACGAACGCTCGAAGCCCGAGGTGAAGGACTGCACGTCCGACCCGGAAGCGGTGCCGCAGGTGTCCGACGACCAGACCACGTCGGCGCCGGACTTGATGTAGATCTCCTGCGCGGTCGCACCAACATCCCGGCTGCACGTCCGGTCGGCCCGGTTGCGGACCTTCAGGTGCAGGTCCACCGAGGCACCCCGAACCACCCTCGCCGGCTGAGCCACGGCGGTCACCGCAAGCTCCGCGTCCGTGCAGGTGCCCTCGTCCGCCACCGGAGCGACGGCCGGCGGGTTGTTGGTGAGGCTGGATCCGGGCGCCGGGGTGGCGGTCGGTGTCTCCGGGCCGGCACCGGCGTCGCCCGACGGCGGCGGTGAGCCGGTCTGCGGGGTCAGCACCGAACCGGTGGGCTCCGGTGTGCCGGAGACGCCCGGATCGGGCTGGCCGTTGCCGGTCGCGTCGTTGCCGCCACGCGGCCCGTTGCACGAGTAGAGCAGGACAATCAGGAAAAGCAGGACCGCGCCGAGCACGACGGCGCGACGCCGCCAGTACACGGCGGGAGGCAGGGGGCCGACCGTCAGACGCATGATGCCCCCACCGTAGCGGCGTCGTGCGCGACGGACGGTAACGACGCGCCGAGGCATACCGGAGCCATCGGAACCCATCCTCCATTGTCGACAGACACAACCGGCACGGTCACTCTTCGTGCTGCCAGGGCCAGCTCAGAGGTAGACCTTGCGCTGGTAGATCGCGTGCGCGCCGGCCACCCGGTCCAGGAACAGCAGGCCGGCGCAATGATCGATCTCGTGTTGCAGGGCGCGTGCCTCGAAACCGTCCGTCACCAGGCGGACATGCTTGCCGCTGCCCGGCAACGCCCCTTCGACCACGAGCCGGCTGGCGCGCTTGACGTCACCGGTGAGGTCGGGAACGGACATACATCCCTCCCGACCCGCCTTCCAGCGGGTCGCCTCGACCACCCGGGCGTTGCAGAGCACGAACGTGCCGTGCACGGTGACCGCCTTGGCGTGCCCCGTGACGTCCACCGCGAACACCTGCGCACCCACGCCCACCTGCGGTGCAGCCAGGCCGACGCAGCCGGGCGACACCCGCATCGTGGCGATCAGGTCGGCCGCCAGGCGTACCGTCTCCTCGGCGGTCGGGTCGACCTCCGCACCGGCCCGGCTCAGCGCCGGGTGCGGCGCGGAGACCACGGGCAACACCTCACCCACGCCGAGCAGCTCGGGCGTCCAGTCGCCGAGGCCCGTCGATGTCTCGGTCTGCGGATCCAGCTCTGGCCCGCCCGGCTGCCCGGTCACAGCAGATCCGGATCAGCGGGACGGAGAGTGACCTCCACGCCCAGGCCTGCGGCGACCTCCGCCAACAGGCCCGGAAGCGTGTCCGACGCACCCGCCGGCAGGTCAACCTCGGCGACGACCACGTAGAGCGATCCCACCAGCCGGGTGCTCAGGTCGGTGACGTTACCGCCGGCCTCGGTGACCGCCCGCGTCATCGCGGCCACGATCCCCATCCGGTCCGCGCCGTGCACCGACATCACGTACCGCTCACCGGCCGGCGCGGCCTCCCCGTCGGGCCGCACCTCGCGTACGGTCGCCAACAACTGGCCGTCGGCGGTCAGCCGGCCCAGTGCGTCCTCGACCTCCGCAGCCGACGGACCGACGCAGATGAGGGTCATCGCGAAGTGCCCACGTAGCCGGGTCATCGTGCTGTCGGTGAGGTTGGCCCCGAGCCGAGCGAGCACCTCGGCGACGTCGGCCACGATGCCAGGCCGGTCCCGGCCGATGACGGTGATCGCAAGCTCGTTCATCCGGGCATTCTCCCCGATCGCCGGACGCCACTGGCCACGGCCCGCCCGGAGGTGTCCAATCGGCGGAACCGACGCGCGTGACATCATCAGCGGCGCGATGACGGAATCGACCTTCGCCGGACAGGTGAGCCGGTGGTACGAACGCAATGCCCGGGACCTGCCCTGGCGCAAACCCGACGTGAGCCCGTGGGCGATCCTGGTCAGCGAGGTCATGCTCCAGCAGACCCCGGTAATCCGGGTGCTGCCCGCCTGGCAGGCGTGGCTGGACCGCTGGCCGACACCGGCCGCCCTGGCCCAGGACAGCCCGGCCGAGGCGATTCGCATGTGGGGGCGGCTCGGCTATCCGCGCCGCGCCGTACGGCTGCGCGAATGCGCGGTGGCGATCGTGGAGCGGCACGGCGGTGCGGTGCCGGACCGACTGGAGCAGTTGCTCGCCCTACCCGGTGTCGGCACGTACACCGCCCGGGCGGTGGCTGCCTTCGCGTACGGTCAGCGGCACCCGGTGGTCGACACCAACGTACGCCGGGTGGTCTGCCGCGCAGTGGCCGGAGAGCCGGACGCCGGCCCGACGACCCGGCCCGACGACCTGGTCGCGACTGAGGAACTGCTGCCCGTCGAGCCGGCTGCCGCCGCGCTGGCCAGCGCGGCGATCATGGAACTTGGGGCGGTGATCTGCACCGCCCGGTCGCCGCGCTGCACGGCCTGCCCGGTGGAGGCGATCTGCGCCTGGCGCGCCTCGGGGCGGGTCGCCCCGGCCGGGCCGACCCGCCGGCCCCAGCGGTACGCGGGCACCGACCGCCAGGTCCGCGGCCTGCTGCTCGGGGTACTCCGGGAGGCGACCGGCCCGGTGCCGCACCAGCGCCTGGACCAGGTCTGGGCCGACGACGTGCAACGGGCTCGGGCGCTGGCCGGCCTGATCACCGACGGCCTGGTCGAGCCGGTCGGCGAGGCGTCCTTCCGCCTGATCGGCGACGGCCCACCGGCACCCGTCCCGAACTGAGCCCGGATCCGACGCGTCAGGGCCGGCCTCCGGGTGGAGGCCGGCCCTGCATGTCTGGCGGATCAGACGGCTAGCGGATCAGGCGGCTGACGGGTCAGGCGGAGTAGCCGCGGGTGGCGACCCAGTCGGCCAACGCCTCGATGCCGATCCAGTACTCGGCCTTCGCCGGGTCGGCGGAGTCAGCGATCTTCGCCTGGGCGCCGCCGTCCCGGTAGCCGGTCACCGAGACGTAATGCCCGCCCTCGAAGGAGTGCGTCCCGCCGTCGAGGTCGAGCGCCGTACCGGCGACGTTGGCTACCACACTGCGCCCCTCGTCGACCGCGCGGACGATGTCGGCCCGCAACCGATCGGTCTCGGCACCGTCAGCGGCCCGGCCGGGGATCTCCACCGTGCGGTAGACGTCCTTGCCGACCCGCTCGTTGAGCGCCTTGGTGATGTCGTACGCGGAGTCGGTGCCCCGCTCGGTGGTGCCCATCTCCCGGGCCAACTCGTCCTGCGGGACGTCCTTGTCCATGGCCGTCAGCGCGTTGCGCACTGCGGCCGGGCCACAGTAGTAGTAGTTGGGCTGCGCCTGATAGCGCACCTTGAGCTGCCGCTCACCCTTGGCGTGACCGCGGTCGGCGGCCTGCTGGCTGGCGTTCGGGGAAGCGGCGACTGCGCCGGTCGGACCGGCGACCACTCCACCAGCGACAACGGCACCGGCGACGGTCAGGGCGGCCTTGTAGATCAGAGTCGTCATGGTCATCGCCTTCCATCTCGGGGATCGACACGACACCCGGAAAAGGGGAGGGGTGCGAGGGGGTGCGAATCGCGTCGGAGGGAAGTAGCAGCATGCCTCGGCGTCATTCGGCAAGGCGGCTGTCGGACGGCAACGGCCTCACCCGGTGGGTGCCGTCGCGTACCCCTCGTACAACCGCTGCTGGTGGGCGCACATGCCCTGGCAAACCGTGACCGCCACCACAAGTTTGGCGGCTCTGACCGACGCCTCGGAACGTCTGCCCGCCCATGGGGCCAGCCTGTCAATTTGTCCGGTATGACACGGGTGCCGATCAGAATCCGGTTTCAATGCCGCGACGCAGGAAAGACGCCGGCCCGGTGGCAGATGCCACCGGGCCGGCGTCGATGTGAGCTGGTAGGACTCAGGCTGCTGTCTCGTCCGCACCGGTGGTAGCGGTACCACCGAGATCAGCCGGGACGGCGTCCGGCACGTCGACCGGCCGCTCGGAGCCCTGGAAGACGAGCTTGGACTTGTCGATGTCGTTCGGGTCGCCCTCGCAGTCCACCACCACGATCTGACCCGGGGTCAGCTCGTTGAACAGGATCCGCTCGGAGAGGTTGTCCTCGATGTCGCGCTGGATCGTGCGACGCAGCGGCCGCGCGCCCAGCACCGGGTCGAAGCCCTTGGCGGCCAGGTACTTCTTGGCGTTGTCGGTCAGTTCGAGACCCATGTCCTTGTTCCGCAGCTGAGTCTCGATGCGGGCGATCATGATGTCAACGATCGACAGGATCTCCTGCTGACGCAGCTGGTGGAAGACGATGGTGTCGTCGATCCGGTTGAGGAACTCAGGCCGGAAGTGCTGCTTGAGCTCGTCGTTGACCTTCTGCTTCATCCGGTCGTAGTTCGAGTCGGAGTCCTCCGACGCCTGGAAGCCCAGCGAGACCGCCTTGGCCACGTCCCGGGTGCCCAGGTTGGTGGTCAGGATGATGACCGTGTTCTTGAAGTCCACGATCCGACCCTGACCGTCGGTGAGCCGACCGTCCTCCAGAATCTGGAGCAGCGTGTTGAACACGTCCGGGTGGGCCTTCTCGATCTCGTCGAACAGCACCACCGAGAACGGCCGACGCCGCACCTTCTCGGTCAGCTGCCCACCCTCGTCGTAGCCGACGTAGCCGGGAGGGGCACCGACGAGCCGGGAGACCGTGTAGCGGTCGTGGAACTCGGACATGTCCAGCTGGATGAGGGCGTCCTCGCTGCCGAACAGGAACTCGGCGAGCGCCTTGGACAGCTCGGTCTTACCCACACCCGACGGGCCGGCGAAGATGAACGAGCCGGACGGACGCTTCGGGTCCTTCAGGCCGGCCCGGGTACGCCGGATGGCCTTCGAAACCGCCCTGACCGCGTCCTCCTGGCCGATGACGCGCTTGTGCAGCTCGTCCTCCATGCGCAGCAGGCGCGAGGTCTCCTCCTCGGTCAGCTTGTAGACCGGGATGCCCGTCCAGTTGCCCAACACCTCGGCGATCTGCTCGTCGTCGACCTCGCTGACGACGTCCAGGTCACCGGCCTTCCACTCCTTCTCCCGCTGCGCCTTCTGGCCCAGCAGCTGCTTCTCCTTGTCGCGCAGCTGGGCGGCGCGCTCGAAGTCCTGCGCGTCGATCGCGGACTCCTTGTCGCGGCGCACCTGGGCGATGCGCTCGTCGAAGTCACGCAGGTCCGGCGGCGCGGTCATCCGGCGGATCCGCATCCGGGCGCCCGCCTCGTCGATGAGGTCGATCGCCTTGTCCGGCAGGAACCGGTCGGAGATGTACCGGTCGGCCAGCGTCGCGGCAGCCACCAGCGCGGCGTCGGTGATGCTCACCCGGTGGTGCGCCTCGTAACGGTCGCGCAGGCCCTTGAGGATCTCGATGGTGTGCGCCAGCGACGGCTCACCCACCTGGATCGGCTGGAACCGGCGCTCCAGCGCCGCGTCCTTCTCCAGGTGCTTGCGGTACTCGTCGAGGGTGGTCGCGCCGATGGTCTGCAGCTCGCCACGGGCCAGCATCGGCTTCAGGATGCTCGCCGCGTCGATCGCGCCCTCGGCGGCACCCGCACCCACCAGGGTGTGGATCTCGTCGATGAACAGGATGATGTCACCACGGGTGCGGATCTCCTTGAGCACCTTCTTCAGGCGCTCCTCGAAGTCACCGCGGTAACGGGAGCCGGCCACCAGCGCGCCCAGGTCGAGCGTGTAGAGCTGCTTGTCCTTGAGCGTCTCGGGCACCTCGCCCTTGATGATCTTCTGGGACAGCCCCTCGACCACGGCGGTCTTGCCGACGCCGGGCTCACCGATCAGGACCGGGTTGTTCTTGGTACGGCGGGAGAGCACCTGCATCACCCGCTCGATTTCCTTCTCCCGGCCGATCACCGGGTCGAGCTTGCCCTCGCGGGCCGCCTGGGTCAGGTTCCGACCGAACTGGTCCAGCACCAAGCTGGTCGACGGCGCGGCCTCACCCGGCGCGGTGCCCGCCGCGGCCGGCTCCTTGCCCTGGTAGCCGGAGAGCAGCTGGATCACCTGCTGGCGGACCCGGTTCAGGTCGGCGCCGAGCTTGACCAGCACCTGGGCGGCGACGCCCTCACCCTCACGGATCAGGCCGAGCAGGATGTGCTCGGTGCCGATGTAGTTGTGGCCGAGCTGAAGCGCCTCGCGCAGCGACAGCTCCAGCACCTTCTTGGCCCGCGGCGTGAACGGGATGTGCCCGCTCGGTGCCTGCTGGCCCTGGCCGATGATCTCCTCCACCTGCTGGCGGACGCCCTCCAGGGAGATCCCGAGGCTCTCCAGTGCCTTGGCCGCGACGCCCTCACCCTCGTGGATCAGGCCCAACAGGATGTGTTCCGTACCGATGTAGTTGTGGTTGAGCATCCGGGCCTCTTCCTGGGCCAGGACGACAACCCGTCGCGCTCGGTCGGTGAACCGCTCGAACATGCCCTCGTGCTCCTCACGTGCCGTGCGCACTCGATCTTGGTGGTCAAGACTCTCGGCGGGGCCGGTGCGCGAGCGCCCGGGACGGGCGTACGCGCCTCATTACTCTATCGCCGCGAACCGGCTCGGCTGACCTCGTGTGTCTGGGCCGTAGGCCCGGTACGCGTCGTTTTGCACAACCCTCCGCGCTCAACGGGTGTTCCGGGCGGGGGGTCTGTACGCGCAGAGCGAAATTCGGCCGGCAGCCGCAAGCCACCGGGACGGCGCACGAAGGAGCCCCGGAGACCGGACGGCATCCCTTCCGACGCCATCCACAGGATGTGGACAACACATCCACCGGCTGTGGACAACGCCCGTCCCGTCGGGATTAGTCCCGACGACGACCACAGACCACAGCGACCGGCAGCACCCGCCTGAAGACGCCGACGCCGGCCCGGAGGCTTCTCCGGGCCGGCGTCGGCCGATGACCTTCGCAGGGTCGTCTCAGTGCCCCGCCTTGGCGTGGTACTCGTCGACGATCTCCTGCGGGATCCGACCCCGGTCGGAGATGTCCTTGCCGGCCTTGCGAGCCCAGGCCCGGATGGCCTTGTTCTGCTCGCGGTCGGCGGTCGCGCCACCCCGACCACGGGCGGCACGCCCACCGACGACCACACCGCCACGACCCACCTTGGTGCCGTGGGCGATGTACTGCGAGAATGCATCACGCAATTTGTCGGCGTTGGAACTCGACAGGTCGATCTCGTACTGAACACCGTCGAGCGCGAACTTGACGGTCTCGTCCGCGTCCCCGCCGTCCAGGTCATCGACCAGCTTGTGAATGATCTGCTTGGCCACGTCCCACATTCCTTTCGAGCAGGGCTGATACTGCCATCTGCGAGAGCAACAATAACCCGTGAGATGCTTGTCGCGTCAATAGGATGCGGTAACGAGTCGGCGAGTTTCGAAGTGACTACTCGGGGCGAACCAACGGGAACAGGATGGTTTCCCGAATTCCCAGGCCGGTCAGCGCCATCAGGAGCCGATCGATTCCCATTCCCATGCCGCCGGCCGGTGGCATTCCGTACTCCATCGCCCGGAGAAAGTCCTCGTCCAGCCGCATCGCCTCGTCGTCCCCCCGAGCGGCCAGTTGCGCCTGGGCGAGCAGTCGTTCCCGCTGCACCACCGGGTCCACCAACTCCGAGTAAGCGGTGGCCAACTCGAACCCGAACACATACAGGTCCCACTTCTCCGCGACGCCCGGCTCACTGCGGTGTCCCCGGGTGAGCGGGCTGGTCTCCTCCGGGTAGTCGCGCACGAAGGTGGGCGCCTGAAGCCCCGGCACGACCAGTTCCTCGAACAGCTCCTCGGCCAACTTGCCGGGCCCCCACTTGGGGTCGACGCTCACGCCGACCTTGTCCGCATACTCGACGAGACGGGCTCGTTCGGTGCGGACGGTAACCTCCTCGCCGAGCGCCTCGGAAAGCACACCGAAGAGACTTACCGAACGCCACTCGCCGCCGAGGTCGAACTCCTGACCGTCGGCGTGCGTCACCACGGTCGAGCCGGTCGCCGTGACCGCTGCCTGCTGTACGAGATTTCGGGTCAACTCGGCCATCGTGTTGTAGTCGCCGTACGCCTGGTACGCCTCGAGCATCGCGAACTCCGGCGAGTGCGAAGAGTCGATGCCCTCATTACGGAAGTTACGGTTGATCTCGAACACTCGCTCGACACCACCCACCACGGCGCGCTTGAGAAACAGTTCCGGCGCGATTCGTAGATACAGGTCGGTGTCTAGCGCATTGCTGTGGGTCACGAAAGGCCGGGCTGCCGCACCACCGTGCAGCAACTGCAGCATCGGCGTCTCCACCTCGATGAATCCCTGACCGTGCAGGAAATCCCGCAGGCTACGCACGGCGGCCGCCCGGGTACGCACCATCTGGCGTGCCTGGGGACGGACGATCAGGTCGACGTAACGCTGCCGAACCCGGGCTTCCTCGCTGAGCGGCTTGTGTGCCACCGGCAGTGGGCGCAGCGCCTTGGCGGTGACCGCCCACTGCTCGGCGAGCACCGAAAGCTCACCCCGGCGGCTGGTGATCACCTCGCCGGTGATGCCCACGAGGTCACCGAGGTCGATCAGGCGCTTCCAGTCGTCCAGTCGCTCCGCACCGACCCGGTCCAGCGACAGCATGGCCTGCAGTTCCGTGCCATCCCCGTCCCGCAGGGTGGCGAAGCAGAGCTTGCCCGTGTTCCGTACGAAAATCACCCGGCCGGTGACCGAGACCCGGTCGCCGGTCGCGGTGTCGGTGGGCAGTTCCGCGTAGCGCTCCCGCACCTCGGCCAGCGTGCTGGTACGCGGGAAGCTGACCGGGTACGGCTCGACGCCGTCGGCGAGCATCCGCTCCCGCTTCTCCCGGCGGACCTTCATTTGCTCGGGAAGGTCGTCGGCGGGGTCGACTGGTACGGGGCTCTGCTGGGTCACGGCACGCTTCCTCAGAGGGAGAATTCGGGCGGGGTCAAGCCCAGAGCGTACTCAAGCCCCCGATCGCCCGTTACCGGATAGCCCGCCCCCATGACCCACCCCACCAGCACCCCCAAGACCCCAACACGCAAGGAACGGACGAACCGCCCTCACGACGGGTTTCCGGGCAGCCCGACCGGCGCAGGGATCAAGCCTGACCGCCCGGAGCCGGTCGGGCTGCCCGGAAACCCCACCGCGACAACCTCCCCGGAAACCCCCAAGCGCAACCAAACGAATCAGACGTTCCGCTCATAAACCATGCGCAACCCCATCAACGTGATCATCGGCTCGTGATGCGTGATCGTCCGGCACTCGTTGAGCACCAGCGGCGCCAGCCCACCCGTGGCGATGACCGCCTTCAGCTCGCCCATCTCCTCGGCCATCCGCTCGACGATCCGGTCCACCTGACCGGCGAAGCCGAAGTAGAGCCCCGCCTGGAGGCATTCCACGGTGTTCTTGCCGATCACCGAGCGCGGTTTGGTCGCCTCGACCTTGCGTAGCTGGGCGGCGCGGGCCGCCAGCGCGTCGAAGGAGATCTCGATGCCGGGCGCGAACGCGCCGCCGAGGAATTCCCCGCGACCACTGATCACGTCGAAGTTGGTGGTGGTACCGAAGTCGACCACGATCGACGGGCCACCGTAGAGGCTGTACGCGGCCAGCGTGTTGACCACCCGGTCGGAGCCGACCTCCTTCGGGTTGTCGATGGCCAGTTGCACGCCGGTGCGCACCCCCGGCTCCACGATCACGCTCGGCAGCTCCCCGTAGTAGCGGGTCAGCATGGTCCGCAGCGAGCGCAGCGCGGCCGGTACGGTCGAGCAGGCCGCCACACCGGTGATCTCCACGGCGTCCCCGGCGAGCAGTCCCCGGAACATCAGGCCCAGCTCGTCGGCGGTCGAGCGGGCGTCGGTCTTGATCCGCCAGGAGTGCACCAACTGGTCGCCGTCGAAGGTCGCCAGCACGGTGTTGGTGTTCCCGATGTCGATGCAGAGCAGCACGCCACGCAGCCTAGACGGCCGTCCCCGCCGGGCTCACTTTCGTACGCAGGTCCAGGGCGATGTCCAGGATCGGCGAGGAGTGGGTGAGCGCACCGACGGAGAGGAAGTCCACGCCGGTCGCCCCGACCTCGGCGGCGTCGGCGAGGGTCAGTCCGCCGGTCGCCTCCAGCTCGGCCCGGTCACCGACAACCGCCACCACCTCGGTGAGCAGCTGCGGGGACATGTTGTCCAGCAGCAGGAAGCGCGCACCGGCCTCGATCGCCTCCACCGCCTCGGCGAGGGTGTCCACCTCCACCTGCACCGGTACGTCCGGGAAGGCCTCGCGTACCCGCCGGTAGGCGGCGGTGATCCCGCCGGCGGCGTACTTGTGGTTGTCCTTGATCATGGCGACGTCGTGCAGGCCCATCCGCTTGTTCGTGCCGCCGCCGGCGCGGACCGCGTACTTCTCCAGGACCCGCAGGCCAGGCGTGGTCTTGCGGGTGTCGAGGACCATCGCCTTGCTGCCGGCCAGCGCGTCCGCCCAGGCTCGGGTGTGGGTGGCCACCCCGGACATCCGGCTGAGCAAGTTGAGTGCGGTGCGTTCGCCGGTGAGCAGCACCCGGGTGGGGCCGGTCACCGTGGCCAGCACGTCGCCGCGGGCCACCCGCGCACCGTCGCGGGCCACCACCGACACCTCGACGGTACGGCCGGCGCCGGTCAGTTCTGCGGCCAGCTCGAAGACGGCGGCGGCCACGGCCAGCCCGGCCACCACTCCGTCGGCCCGAGCCACCACGTCGGCAGTGTCGGTCTGCGTCGCCGGGATGGTCGCCACGCTGGTGACGTCGAGCAGGTCCGGCCCGAGGTCCTCGACCAGCGCGGTCTCGACGATCCTGCGCACCTGATCCGGCTCCAGCCCGGCCGCGCGCAGCAATCCCTCGGTCGCGGTGCTCATGCCGGCCCGTCCCGCCGTCAACTCGCTCATCGCGTTTCCTCCCACCGCATGGTCAACTGGTTCTCCGCTGCGATCGCGCCGACCAGGTGGCCGTGCCACCGCTCGTCGGCCACCGGATGGTCCTCCCGCCAGTGACAGCCCCGCGTCTCCTGCCGGGCGTACGCGGCGGCGACCAGCATGGTCGCCACCGTGAGCAGGTTCGTCGCCTCCCAGTCGGCGGTACGGGGCGTACCGCGACCCACGCCCAGCTCGACCAGTTCGGCAGCGGTCCCGGCGAGCGTGGCGGACGAGCGGAGCACGCCCGCGCCCCGGGTCATCGCCCGTTGCAGGACGGGTGTGGCCGCAGCCGGCAGCACCCAGCCGGCGCCCCCGCGCCAGGCCCCGGTGTCGGCCGGTCGGGCCTGCTCGGGCAGTCCGGCGGCGATGTGGTCGGCGATCCGCCGGGAGAAGACCAGCCCTTCCAGCAGAGAGTTGCTGGCCAGCCGATTCGCGCCGTGCACACCGGTGCAGGCGACCTCGCCGCAGGCGTACAGGCCGGGGATCGAGGTGCGGCCGTGCAGATCGGTACGGACCCCGCCGGAAGCGTAGTGCGCGGCCGGCGCCACCGGGATCAGGTCGTTGCCCGGGTCCACCCCGATGGCCCGGCACGACGCCACGATGGTGGGGAACCGGCGGGCCAGGAAGTCGCCACCGAGATGGCGGGCATCGAGGTAGACGTGGTCGTCACCGGTGGCCAGCAGCACCCGGTGGATGCCCTTGGCGACCACGTCCCGGGGGGCCAGCTCCGCCAGTTCGTGCTGACCGAGCATGAACCGCTTGCCGTCGGCGTCCACCAGATGCGCCCCCTCGCCCCGCAGCGCCTCGGAGACCAGCGGCTGCTGGGCGTGGCCTGCGCCGGGCATCCGAGCGTGCTCCGGCACGATCAGCGCGGTCGGGTGGAACTGGACGAACTCCACGTCGGTGACGGCGGCACCGGCCCGCATCGCCAGGGCCACTCCGTCACCGGTGGAGACCGCAGGGTTGGTGGTCGCCGCGAAAACCTGGCCCAGCCCGCCGGTGGCCAGCACCACGGCCCGGCTCAGGATGGCGCCCACGCCGTCCTCACTGCCCTCACCGAGCACGTGCAGGGTGATGCCGCACGCCCTACCGAGCTCGTCGGAGCCGTCACCGGGGGCGCGGAGCAGATCCAACACCAGCGCGTGCTCGACCAGCCGGATCCACGGGTCACGACGGACGGCCTCGTGCAGGGCCCGCTGGACCTCGGCGCCGGTCGCGTCGCCGCCGGCGTGCACGATGCGGTCCGCCCGGTGCCCGCCTTCCCGGGTGAGCATCAACGAGCCGTCCGGGTTGCGGTCGAACGCGGCGCCGATCCGCATGAGTTCCCGCAGCCGAGTCGGCCCCTCCTCCACCAGTACTCGCACCGCCGCCGGATCGCACAGCTCCACGCCAGCGATCTCGGTGTCGGAGGCGTGCATCGCCGGGGTGTCCGCCGGGTCGAGCACCGCCGCGATGCCGCCCTGGGCCCAGCGCGTCGAGCCCTCGTCGATGTTCACCTTGGTGACCACGGTGACGTGCAGGCCGGCCTCGCGCAGGTGCAGCGCGGCGGTCAGCCCGGCCACCCCGGAGCCGACCACGATCACGTCGGTGGTCTCCACCCAGCCCGGCGCCGGAGCGGACAGCAGGCGGGGCAGGGCCGGCAGGCCGACGGTCGGTAACTCCATGCCCTCAGTCAACCCGAACGTCACTCGGCTCGGGCGGCGGGGGCGCGACGAGTGGTTCCCGCTACTTCGTCCGAACCGGTAGGCCCGCCGGGCCGACCCCCTTGAGCGAGCCGGTCACCTTCCGGTCGCTCAGCCAGAGATAGCAACGCACGCCCCGGTCGCCGACCCGCCACCGCCCGGCGCTGGGCGGGCGAACCACCAGGTCACTGCGGAAGACCAGGTCGCTGTCGTCCGGTAGACCGGTGTACCGGGCGAGCACCGTACGGCAGCCGGCGTAGAACGGCGCCCACTGCGCGCTGCGCGTCGGGTACGGGCGATCGGGTGCCTGCCACACCCCGGCGAACTCGGCGTCGTGGCGCTCGGCACAGTCCACCGGCACCAGAGCCTGCACCACCCCGGACCGGTCGGTACGCGCCTGCTGACAGCCCAACCAGAGCGGTGACGGTGGCCGCAGGGCGTTGCGCAGCGAGCCGCTGCGGGTCACCACCTTGGCTCCCGCCTCGGCGGTGGTCACCTCCATCAGGTCGCAGCGGTACCAACGCGACCCGGCGGCCCAGCCCGCCCCGGAGGGGACCGCGACCGCCAGCCGTAGCCGGCCGGCCCGCCAGTTCTCCCCGACGTAACCCGTGGTCCGTTGGTCGCAGTCGGCGAAGGCGGTACGCAACTCGGGTGAGGCGATCGGCGGTGGCTCACTGCGTCCGCCGGGAAAGGCGCCGACGTGCACGGTCTCCACCCGGTGCGGCTCGGCGCAGTCCACCGGTGCGTACGCCGCCAACGGGACCGCGTCGGCGAAGTCCGCCTCGTGGCAGACCTCGGCGGCCGGTGTGAACGCGCCGGGCGCGGCCAGAGCCGCCCAGTCGTCGGTCAGGTCACCGTCGAGCCCGTGCGGCGCGCCGCAGCCCACCAGCAACACCGCGACGGCGAAGGCCGCGGTAAGGGTTCTCGTCGCACGCTGCATGACGCCGCCTCCCCCAGCCAGCGGCCGTCCCCCGACGGCGCCAACAGCGTAACCAGAAATGACCTTCCGGTGACAGACCGGATTCCAGGCGTAGTCGGGCGTCAGGTGTCAACAGGGGGCCCTTTTACCTCACGAGGCGATAAGAAGGGGCCCTTCCTTACACCGACAGCGGGTTGGGGACGGGGGTGCCGGCGGTGCCGGGGGCGGCGGTCGACGGGTCGGCGCCCAGGTCGACGACCTTGTTGTCGGCGTCCACGTGCACCACCCGGGGGCGGTACGTGCGAGCCTCGGCGTCGTCCAACTGCCCGTACGAGATCAGGATGACCAGGTCACCCGGGTGCACCAGGTGTGCTGCGGCGCCGTTGATGCCGATCACGCCGCTGCCCCGCCGACCCGGGATCACGTACGTCTCCAGCCGGGCGCCGTTGGTGATGTCCACGATCGCCACCTGTTCGCCGGGCAGCAGGTCGGCGGCGTCCAGAAGATCCTCGTCGACGGTCACCGACCCGACGTAGTGCAGATCCGCCTGGGTCACCGTGGCCCGGTGGATCTTGGACTTGAGCATGGTGCGGTACATCGGTACGCCTTTCGCGCAGATGTGTCTGGTCAGGACGCCGGGTGCAGCAGGACGGGCGCGTTGTCGATCAGCCGGGTCTGGCCCACCCAGGCGGCGACGAGCAGCCGGGCCGGTCCCTGGACCGGCCCCGGCTCCAGTTCGGGGTCGGTGAGGACCAGGTAGTCAAGCCGGGCACCGGGTTCACCGGCACCGAAGGCAGCGTGCGCGGCGGTCAGCACCTCCCCGGCGTCGCGGCCCGCCTCGGCGGCCTCGGCACCGGCCCGCAGCGCCCGCGACAGATTGAGCGCCACCTGCCGATCGGTGGTGGAGAGGTAACGATTGCGGCTGGACAGCGCCAACCCGTCGGGCTCCCGGACGGTGGGTACGCCGACCACCTCGACCGGTACGTCCAGGTCCCGGCACATCCGCCGGACCAGCGTCAACTGCTGGTAGTCCTTCTCACCGAAGAAGGTCAGGTGCGGGCGGGTGAGCTGGAGCAGCTTCAGCACCACGGTGAGCACGCCGTGGAAGAAGCCCGGCCGGCTCAACCCCTCCAGGTCCTCGCCGAGTGGGCCCGGACTGACCCGCACCTGCGACGCGCCGCCGGGATACATGTCCGGTACCGCCGGGGCGAAGACCAGGTCGGCGCCGGCCCGTCGGCACACCTCAAGATCAGCATCGAGGGTCCGGGGATAGCGGTCGAAGTCCTCGTTCGGGCCGAACTGCAACGGGTTCACGAAGATCGTCACGATCACGTGATCGGCGCGCTCCCGGGCCGCCCGCAGCAGCGACTCGTGCCCCTCGTGCAGCGCACCCATGGTCATCACCACCCCCACCGTTCCGGTGAGGTCGGCTCGGGCCTCGGCCAACTCGGCGCGGGTGTGCACAAGCTTCGTCACGTGATCCATCGTCGTCCCACTCACGCCGCCACCCCACTCTGATCCCGGTCGAGTACCCCGAGCAGCGGCTCGGCATCCACCGGCCGCAGTCGGCCGGCGGCCATCGCCCGGTCGGCGGTACGCCGGGCCAGCGCCAGGTAGGCGGCGACCGACTCGGGTGCGGTGGCCGCCAACTGCGCCAGATGCCGGGCGACCGTGCCCGCGTCGCCCCGGGCCACCGGCCCGGTCAGCGCGTCGTCCCCCAGTCGCAGGGCGTTCTCCAGCGCAGCCCGCAGCAGCGGGGCGAGCACCTTCTCGGGCTGGGCCACACCGGCGTCACGCAGCCGGTCGGCCGCCTCGTTGACCAGTGTCACCAGGTGGTTCGCGCCGTGCGCCAGCGCCGCGTGATAGAGCGGCCGGTCGGACTCGCCGATCCACTCGGGTACCCCGCCGAGATCCGCCACCAGCCGGGCGGCCAGCGGGCGCAACTCGGTCGGCGCCGTCACCCCGTACGAGATGCCCGGCAGCCGGCCGAGGTCGTCGGGCGCACCCGTGAAGGTCATCGCCGGGTGCAGCGCCAACGGGTGGGCGCCGGCTGCGGCGGCCGGCGCCAGCACCCCCAGGCCGTGCGCGCCGGAGGTGTGCGCGACCACCTGGCCGGCCCGCAACACACCCTCGGCGGCGAGGCCGGCGACCACCCCGGCCAGGGCATCATCGGGTACGGCGATCAACAGCAGGTCGGTGGCCGCCCGGGCGACCTCGGCGGCCCGGCGGCGGGAGACGGTGGGGAGCAACAACGCCACCCGGGCTCGGGAGGCCCCGGAGCTACCGGTGGTGGCGACCACCCGATGGCCGGCGGCGGCGAGCGCGGCGCCCAGCGTGGCGCCGACCCGTCCGGCGCCGATCACGCCGACGGTGAGCACAGCAGGGGTGGTGACGAACGGCACGGTCGCGGGCTGCCGACGGGCAGCCGGGCGCGTGCGCAGCGGTGCGCTCATGTCACGATCCAGTCCTCGAGATGGGTACCGGTCGAGGCAAGTATGCGTCGCGGACACGGATCCGAAACAAGGATGTGTGAAATCGTTCACCGCCGTTGAATCGGTGCGGTGGGAACGCCGAAAGCGAGGACCGAGCTGATGGCAATGCGCTGGCATCAGGCCATGGAGCAGGCGCTCTACGGCGCGGACGGCTTCTTCGTCTCCGGTGCCGGTCCGGCGGCGCACTTCCGCACCAGCGTGCACGCCTCCCCGGTCTTCACTGACGCGCTGCTCCGGTTGATCCACCACCTCGACGGGGTTCTCGGATTCCCTGATCGCTTCGACGTGGTGGACGTGGGAGCGGGGCGGGGGGAGTTGGTTCGGGCGCTGTCCGTGGGGGTTTCCGGGGAGCCCGCCCGCTCCGGGCGGTCAGGCTTGATCCCTGCGCGGGCGGGCTCCCCGGAAACCCCGACCACCACGGCCACCGACCGGCCGTCGCCCGTCAACCCGTTGAAGATCACGACGGGGTACGGCGGCGACAGCTGCGCGTCGGGTCTCACCGTGGGTGGGTCGGTGCCGTTGGCCGAGCGAGTACGGTTCACTGCCGTCGAGTTGGCTCCGCGCCCCGACGACCTTCCCGAACAGATCACCTGGACCGACCGGATTCCTTCCGGCCTCACGGGTCTGCTCCTGGCCACCGAGTGGCTCGACAACGTTCCGCTGGACCTTGCCGTGCACACCGGAAACGGCTGGCACTACCTTCTCGTCGACCCCACCTCCGGCGAGGAGACGATCGGCACTCCGCTCAGCCGAGCGGACCTCGACTGGCTGTCCACCTGGTGGCCCAGTCCTCTCGACAGCTCGACCGGGTCGGGTTTCCGGGCAACCTCCACGGACCGCACCCCAACTGCACGAGCGGAGATCGGCAGGACCAGGGATGAAGCCTGGGCGGACGCGGTCAGCCACGTCGAACGAGGGCTGGCGTTGGCGGTGGACTACGGGCATCTACGGGCGGGGCGACCCGTCGACGGGACGTTGACCGGGTACCGGGGTGGGCGGCAGGTGCCGCCGGTGCCGGACGGTTCCTGCGATGTCACCGCACACGTGGCCATGGACTCGGTCGCCTCCGCCGGTGAGCGGGTCGCCCGGTGTGCGTACCTCCTGGGGTCGCAGCGCGACGGGCTGCGAGCGCTCGGGGCCGACGGCGGGCGACCACCGTTGAGCCTGGCCGCCAGCGACCCGGCCGGGTACGTGCGGGCGTTGGCCACGGCGTCGGCGGCGGCCGAGCTGACCGATCCGGCCGGGCTCGGCGGGCACTGGTGGCTGTGGCAGCCGGTCGGCCTGCCCGCCGACCGCCTGCCCCGGCCCGGGCCTGAACGATCGACGGGCTGCGCCATCGCGACCGGTCGGTCATGGCACGATGGCGGGCATGACCACGGGCGACCTGCGTGAGCTGACCGTCGGCACCGGCGCCGGGCTGGTGGCGGGCACCGGCGGGGAGCAGCTCGGCACGGACATGGTGCTCAACATCGGGCCACAGCACCCGTCCACGCACGGCGTTCTGCGGCTGAAGCTGGTCCTGGACGGCGAGCGGGTGGTCGCCGCAGAGCCGATCGTCGGGTACATGCACCGGGGTGCCGAGAAGCTGTTCGAGGTACGCGACTACCGACAGATCATCGTGCTGGCCAACCGGCACGACTGGCTCTCGGCGTTCGCCAACGAGCTGGGCGTGGTGCTGGCCGTGGAACGGCTGATGGGCATGGAGGTGCCGGAGCGGGCGACCTGGCTGCGGATGGCCCTGGCCGAGCTGAACCGGGTGCTCAACCACCTGATGTTCCTCGGCTCGTACCCGTTGGAGATCGGCGCGATCACGCCGATGTTCTACGCCTTCCGGGAGCGGGAGACGTTGCAGGCCGTGATGGAGGAGGTTTCCGGCGGGCGGATCCACTACATGTTCAACCGGGTCGGTGGGTTGAAGGAGGAGGTCCCGTCCGGGTGGACCGGCCGGGCCCGCGCCGCCATCGGTGAGGTACGCCGCCGGATGCCCGACCTGGACAATCTGATCCGACGCAACGAGATCTTCCTGGCCCGTACGGTCGGTGTCGGGGTGCTCTCCGCCGCCGACGCCGCCGCCTTCGGCGCCTCCGGCCCGGTCGCCCGAGCCTCCGGTCTGGACCTGGACCTGCGCCGCGACGAGCCGTACCTCGCCTATGACCAGCTCGACGTGCCGGTGGTCACCCGCACCACCGGCGACTGTCACGCCCGCTTCGAGGTGCTGCTCGACCAGGTGTACGCCTCACTGGAACTGGCCGAGCAGTGCCTGGACCGGGTCGACCGGCTCACCGGGCCGATCAACACCCGGCTGCCGAAGGTGCTCAAGGCGCCCGAGGGGCACACGTACGCCTGGACGGAGAACCCGCTCGGCATCAACGGCTACTACCTGGTGTCCCGGGGTGAGAAGACCCCCTGGCGGCTCAAGCTGCGCACCGCGTCGTACGCGAACGTGCAGGCGCTGGCCACCCTGCTGCCCGGCTGTCTGGTGCCGGATCTGATCGCCATCCTCGGCTCGATGTTCTTCGTGGTCGGCGACATCGACAAGTGATCCGGCCGTTGTGACCTCCCGCCCTGCCCGGCGGTCATGCCGGATGGCGTGGAGACCCGATCAGCGCCAGCGGTTGTTCGGGTCCTGGACCGGCTGACCGTAGCCGGTGTCCTCGGCCCGGTGGCGTCGGCCGTACGGCTCCGGCTCGGGTTGGTGACCGTGAGCCGGCTGCGGCTGATATCCCCGAGCCGGCTCGGGCTGGTATCCGCGAGCGGGCTCGGGCTGGTATCCGCGAACCGCCTCGGGTGGGTATCCGCGGACGGGCTCGGGTTGGTGTTCGCGCTGTCGCGGTGGTCGCCATTCCTCTGGCATCGGCACGCCGCCAGCAGGCAGGGCCGTGCGTCCCTCCGAGTCGCCCCGGCCTTCCCGCCATCCCTCGTCACCGCCCGCTGCACGACGTGGCTCGTCGCGGCGCACACTGGCCCAGCGGTCCGCCATCCGGTACTCGGTGCCGGAGTGGTCCGCGTTCACCTCGGCGTGCCGTTCACCGACCCGCAACTCGCGTCCCCGGTCGTCGTCGCGTACGGCGGCCCAGCGGTCTCCGGCACGCAACTGCGCCCAGTACTCGCCAGTGTCGTCCGCTCGCTGCGACCGGCCGGGTGTCACCTCGGCGGAGGATTCCCACTGCTGTCCACCGTCACCCCAACTCCGCTCGTCGCGCGACGCCCCCCAGTCGCGCTCGTCCCGGCGCCCCGGACGCTCGTCCCGGTATCCGGAACCGTCGTCGCGGTACCCGGATCCGTCACGGTAGGCGGAACGGTCGTCACGGTAGGCGGGCGGCTCCTCACGCGGCGCGGGCCGATCATCGCGGTCTCCGCCACGCGGTCGTTCCCCCTGATGCGCCGACCATGGCGCGGCATAGCCGCCATAGCGGGGTCCGGACTCGCCCACCCCACCACCGTCCACGATGGTGTGTCGGGTGGTGACGTGCACGGTTTCGGTGTGGCGGACCACCCCGAGCGGCCGGGAAGCCTCCTGGTCGGGACGGGCAGCAGCACCGCCGTAGACCCCGGCGGAGCCCGCCGCCGGACGTTCGGGGTACGCGCCAGCAGACCGTTCAACGGGGTACGCGCCAGCCGGTCGCTCGGCGGGGTACGCACCAGCCGGTCGCTCGGTGCCGTAACCGGTACCTGCCTCGTCCTCATCGGACCAGCCGGCCGATCCGACGCCGTGGCTTGCCGGCTGGGCCGAGCCGTAGACCCCGCCGGGACCGGCGGACCGCTCTTCCGGGGAAGCCGGGGCGGGCCGTTCCCCGATCGGGGCTCGTGCCTCGGGTTCCGCCGCCGCCACCCGGGCCCGGCCGCCGCCGACCGGTTCCCCACCACCGACTGAGGCACCCGCAGCGTCCGCCGTCCGGCGCAACCCGGCCAGCGCCTGCTGGACCCGTTGGACCTCGTTCAGTGCCTGGTTGCCACGCTGCGCGGCGGCCACGATCTCGGTACGCAGTTCCCGCCGCAGTTCGTCGATCTCCGCGCGCAGTTCCTCGGCGTGCTGCTGACCATCACCCTCGGTGCGTAGCGTGATGGAGAGCCCGATCAGGACCACCGCCAGGATGGCCAGCACCGCGGCGAACCGCAGTGGACCGTTGCCGTCGGCAACCAGCAGGATCAGCGCCGCGACCGGGGCCAGCGCCACCCCACCCCAGAAAAGGGCGGTGAGTAGTTGCTTGCTGCGCGGATCGGTGGGCACCGGGGCGGGCATGGGTCCGCAGCCTACCGAGAGTTGCGTTACCTGGGAACGGCGCAGTGGAAGCTGTTGATGGTCAAGTTCGGCGGCAGTCACCGGCTGCCCCGGGACCAGCAACGACATGGCGCCCCCGGCCAGTTCGGCCGAGGGCGCCGTCGACTCAGTTCGTCGCGTAGGCCGCGTCGGTGGAGAAGACCAGGCCGACACTGATGGTGCCGTTGCGCAACCCGGTCTTGGTCAGCGGTCCGCCCTGGTCCAGAGAGGAGAACGAGCCGACCGAAAGACCGTAGGTCTGCTCCAGACCCGGCTTGCAGAACGGACGCTCCTGGCACTCCGGCGGGCCACCCAGCACCGTGGCGGTACCCGAGCACTTCTCGGCGAACTCGGACAGCGTCCGTACGCCGTACTTCTCGGCGAATTCCTTGGTCACCGCGAAGGCGTTCTGGTTCTGCGCCTGTGCCGGCTGACCGAAGCTGAGCCCCACCTGCTCGCCCAGACCGCGCAGGGCGGTGACGGTCTTCTCCACGTCGGGCGAGGAGACGGGCTCGCTGCCACCGCCGGTCTTGCCCTTGAGGAACTCGGCCATCGTCGCCGCGTACTCCGGGACGACCTGGATCTCACCCTTTTCCAGCGCCGGCTCGTACAGTTCCCGGTTGCCGATCTGCTGGACGGTCACCTGGTAACCGGCCGCAGTCAACTGGATCTTGTAGAGCTCGGCGATGATCTCGCTTTCGGTGAAGTTGCCCGCGCCCACCGTGACCCGCCCGCCCGGGCCCTTCTCGACACCGTCGGCGAGCCCGTTGGCGGAACTGAACTCCTGCGCCGCCGCCTGCGCGCTCTTGCGGTCCACGTCGACCGCCTTGTTGAGCTGCACCAGTTTCGGGGTGTCGAGCACCGCCGAGACCTTGTCGAGCGCCGCGACGAGTTGCGGGGTGGCCACCTTGGTGTTGATCGCGGGGATGATGTTGTCGGCGTTCTGCAGGGCCTTGTCGTCCGTCAGCGCGATCAACTGCTCCCCGGCGACCGGGGCGCAACCCTCGCTGGCGGCCGACTGCTGCGGCGCCTCGGTGCCGGACGAGCCGGCCTCGCCGCAGCCCGCCAGCACACCTGCCGCAGCGACGGCACCGATGACGGCGATGGACAGTCTTCTACCTGCGCGCATGAACCCGCCTTCCGTGTCCCGGCGCGGCCCGATCGGGCCGGCCGCGTGTCCGACGGGCGGCGATCTGGCGGCGGGTCATCCCGCCGATCCCGCCCTCCGGCCGCCCGCTGATCCACCCAACATCGTGCCGAGCGCCACCGACAACTTCTGCGCGTGTTCGTCACCGGAACGTCACCATCGGTCGGCAGTGCGGCGGCACCGTGCCACCCGCGGCACCGTCGAGACGCGCTGCCGGCCCGGCCGACACTGCGCAGACCAGTTCAGGAACCGGTCACCGCGTCCGCGGCCCGGCGCGCCGCACCGCGCCGGGCGCGGCGCAACGGACGTGGGGTGACCAGCCGCTCGACGAGCCCGAAGATCAGCTCCACGCTGACCGCGAGCCCGGCGACCAGCAGGCCACCGGCAAGGATCTGGCCGCCGCCCACCGCGATGCTGAGCCCGAATCCCAGTCGGATGATCTCGCCCAGCCCGCCGCCGTTTACGAAGGTCGCCAGGGCTGCCGTGGCGACCACCTGGACTGCGGCGGTCCGGAAGCCGGCGGCCAGGTACGGGATCGCCAGTGGTAGTTCCACCTGGCGCAGCACCTGCGACCCGGTCATCCCCATCCCCTGGGCCGCCTCCCGGGTCTGCGGATCGACCTGCCGGACCCCGGTGTACGCGTTGGCCAGCAGCGGTGGCACCGCGAACACCGCCAGGGCGACGACCACGGCCGGCTGGCCGAAGCCGAGGAAGGTCAGCGGGAGGATGGTCAGCAGGGCCAGCGTGGGCACCGCCAGGGTCAGGTTGGACACGAGTACGACCAGCCCGCCACCCCGTCCGGTGTGGCCCAGCCACAGCCCCAGCGGCCAGGCCACCAGGCAGCCCAGCAGCACCGCGGCGGCGGAGATGGTGACGTGCTCGCCGAGCCGGTCCAGGATGCCACCCGGATTCGTCCAGTTCAGCGGATCGTTGAGCCAGACCACCGCCTGCTGTACGGGGTTCATCGGCACCTCCGGTCGAGCAGGCCACCGACCCAGGCCCTCATCCGGCCCGCCCGCGCAGCCATGGGGTGAGCAACCGGCCGAGGCCGACGAGAAGCAGGTCGAGCACCAGTGCCAGCAGTACGCAGAGCAGCGTCCCGGTCATGATCTGCGCCTTGTAGAAGTTGTTGTTGAACCCGGCGAAGATGATCTGCCCGAGCCCGCCCCGCCCGATCACCACACCGACGGTGATCAGGGCGACCGTGGAGACCGTGGCCAACCGCAGGCCGGTGAGGATGCCGGGCAGGGCCAACGGCAACTCGACCCGCAACAGCCGGCCCCAGCGGCCGTACCCCATGCCCTTGGCAGCCTCCCGCACCTCCGCCGGCACCTGATTGAGTCCGGCGACCGTGTTGCGGACGATCACCAGCAGCGCGTACAGCACCACCACGCTGAGCACCGTCGCGACGCCGATGCCCAGATAGGGCGCGATGAACGCGAACAGGGCCAGCGACGGGACGGTGTAGAGCACCCCGGTGAGTGCGAGAATCGGCCCGGTGAGCGGCCGGAACCAGTACGCCACCACAGCTAGCGGGACGGCGATCAGCGTGGCGATCAACACCGCTCGTAGGGTGAGGGTGGTGTGGTCACGCAGAGCGGCCAGCACCGTGTCAGAGTTGTCCCGCACGTACTGCCAGGAGAACCACGGGTTACCCGGGTCGGCCCGGTAGCTCAGGCGGAAGGACATACGTGGACGGTACTCCGGCCGCCGACGACGGCCAGCGCGCGGCGTCGATCACTCTCGACGGCATCGGCAAGCGTTATCCGGACGGCACCGAGGCGGTCCGCGACCTCAGCCTGCACGTCGACGCGGGCGAACTGGTGGTGCTGATCGGCCCGTCGGGTTGCGGCAAGTCGACCGTGCTGCGGATGATCAACCGGCTGATCGAGCCGACCAGCGGGCGGATAATGCTCGGTGACTCCGACGTCACCCGGACCGATCCGGTGCGGTTGCGCCGACGGATCGGCTACGTGATCCAGAACGTCGGGCTGTTCCCCCACCAGACGGTGGCGGCGAACGTGGCCACGGTGCCCCGGCTGCTCGGCTGGGCCAAGGACCGCGCCCGGCGGCGGGTCGACGAGTTGCTGGAGTTGGTCGGGCTCGACCCGGCGCAGTTCGGTCGGCGCTATCCGCACGAGCTTTCCGGTGGTCAGCGACAGCGGGTGGGTGTGGCCCGGGCACTCGCCGCCGACCCGGTGGTCCTGCTGATGGACGAGCCGTTCTCCGCTGTCGACCCGATCGTGCGTACCCGGCTTCAGGAGGAGTTCCTGCGGTTGCAGGCCGAGGTACGCAAGACCATCGTCCTGGTGACCCACGATCTGGACGAGGCCGTCCGACTCGGCGACCGGATCGCGGTGCTCTCCGAGGGGGGCCGGCTGGAGCAGTACGACACTCCGGCGACGTTGCTCGGTGCACCCGCCACCCCGTTCGTCCGCGAGTTCGTCGGCGCTGATCGGGGCATCCGCCGGCTGGTGGTCACCCCGGTCACCCGGGAGGTGCTCGCACCGCTGCCCAGCGACGGTGTGGCGGACCTGCCGGCGCTGGCACTGGGCGGCTCGGCGTACGACGCGCTGGCCGTGCTGCTCACCTCGGCCGGCGGGCAGGCCGTGGTGACCGAGCAGGGCAGGCCGGTCGGACTGCTCAGCCGGGAACGCGTCCTGGCGCTGGCGGAGCCGACCGGCTGAGGCACTGGACCGCAGGCCGGCCACGGAAAACCAGGGTCACCGGGCCGGCCACGGCGTCAGCGACGGCCCCGCCAGCCACCCAGCGTGGCGATTCCGATGATCCAGCCCGTGAACAGCCCGTACTCCGCACCGTCGCCGGCGGCCTGCAACGCGCCGAGCAGCGAGGGGTTGGACCGGATCAGCGCGGTGAGCAGCGCCGCCAGGGCGGCGGCGAAGACGTACGCCGCCCAGCCGGCGAAGAACTGGCTGAGCGTGCCCCGAGCGCGGGCCAACTGGGAACCCGGGAGCAGGTAGAGGAAGACGAAGGTCAGGACGACCAGCAGGATCGCCTTCAGGTCCGCCGCGATGATCTCCTGAATGGAGTCGGACGAGTCGAACCGCCAGGCGGGCCAGGCGAGCAGTCTGAGGAACCATCCGCCGGCGCTGTCGGGATCGGTGTTGTCTCTGGCCCAGTCGGCGTACCAGGGGCTGCCGAAGACCAGGACGAGCAGGAGCGCGGCGAGCGTGCCGGCCCCAGGCGCGGACTTGTATCGATTGGTGAGAGCCATGGCCCGCTAGTTCCCAGCGGATCGACATGAGCAAACGCACGGCGCGCTTTATGGTGGTATGCCGGGACCGGCCGGCCGCCGGATGTCGCCCGGTTCGGAACGCGGGCGTCGCGTTCAGCCGGCTCCGGTCAGTGCTTCATCAGGTAGTCGATGAAGGCGGCGCGCAGCAACGGGGCGGACTCCTCGTAGCCGTGGCCGGTCATCTCCCGCCACAGGGCCACCGCCTCGTCGACCGTCGGCCCGACCGAGTTCGGGGCGCCGTCGAGCGCGGCAGCTTCGTCGGCGTTCGGCAGGTGCCGGAGCACCGACCAGAAGAACTTCACGTCCCGGCGCTCCCGAGCCAACGCGAACGCCTGTTCACGCAGCTCTTCGGTGGTGAGGACGTCCAACTCCTCGAACGACCGGCCGCCGGAGCTCGATGATGTGTCGGTCATGCGCCGAGCCTAACCGCCGAGATCACATTCGGCTCGCCGACAACACGCGAGAACCGCCGCTCACCGGTCGTCGGCCTGCCAGATCGGCGAGTTGGTCTCCCACCGGCGCGGGCCCCACGGATCGGTGGGGTTGCCGGTCGACTGAGCCGGCAGGGCGGGCGGCCAGTCGCCGACCGGCTCCGGCTGTGACATCGCCCAGCCGCCGGCCCCCGCCGGATCCCCGGTCGGCGGCGGTGACACCGGGCGGGCCGGTTCGGCCGCCGGCCGACCGTACCGCTCGACCAGCCGGGTCACCACCAGCCCGACCGCCAGCGCTGCCCCACCGACCGCCCACCGGCTGACCGTCCAGCCGCGCTCCTGCGCGTACGCGAAGAACAGGCCGGCTGCGCCGACCGCCAGCAGTGTGCCGAACACCCCGCCACGCAGACCGAAGGCGCTGGTGCCGGCCAGCAGCACCGCACCGACGGCCAGCACGGTCCAGTCCAGCCCAGCCGTCGGCGTGACCGTGCCGTCGCTCGAAGCGACCAGGGCGCCCGCGAGCATCGCCAGCACTGTGGAGCAGACGTACCCGCCGGTGGTGACGATGGCCGCCGCCACGCCGCGCCGTCGCGCCGGGTCCGCGACCGGACGGAACCGGCCGACCAGCCGGCGGATCGGTCCGACCGCGCCGAGCAGCCCGCCGATCACGGTGACCGCGGCAAAGCCCACGAAAAGCTGTCCGGCGATACCGCGCGGGTCGTAGTCTCCTTGAACCAGCACCGGCGCGGCGCGCTGCTCGATGTAGACGACGACGCCGGCCGCCCCGCCCAGGCTGGCGGCCCAGCCGGGGACGTGCAGTACCACGACCACCAGTCCCAGCAGCAGGCCACCGACCGCAGCCACCGCGGCGGGGGTGCCCACGGCACCGAGCAGGCCCCGGTCGCCCTGCTCGGCGAAGTGCAACCCGGCCGCGACCGCCACCGGCCCGATCGCGAGGTTGACCGCGGCGGTGCGCAGACTCAGCCCGGCGGCCAACGCCAGCAGGCCGAGAGCGACCACGTCGACGATGAGGGCGCGCAGTCCGCTGCCGCGCAGTGCGGCCGGGTTCTCCTGCCAGAGCAGGTAGACCAGGGCACCGAAACCGAGCAGCAGGAGCGTCTCCCAGAGCACGTAGACCCCGAACCGGTCACGGCCCGGCTCCCCGTTCTGGAGGTCGTCGGCGACGGTTTCCACGCCGACGCCGGGGGCGGCCAGGGTCGGCTCCGACTGCCCACTCCGGCCTGGTTCGTCGTACGCCATGATGCCTGCCTTCCAGCGGCCGCCCGGACTACTTCGACGAGAGGGCATATTGGTGGTGACCGCTTGCCCTGCGGTCGCAGGCACCGTACCCGCGACCGCAGCCGGACGTAACCCCCGTGCGGCAGGTGGGTCTAGCGTCGGCCCGGGCGCGACTCCCAGTCGTCGGGCTCGTGTTCGTCGTCCGGCCGCTCCGGCACCCGGCAGGACCGCTCCAGCCAGAGCGCCGCCGCCACCAGGGCGACCGAGGCCACCAGCCCGGCGATGCCGGCCGGCCGGTCGTCAGCCGCGGCCCGCGTCGGCTGGATCAGCAACCAGCCGACCAGCCCCGCGTAGAAACCCGCGAAGATCGCGCCGACCAGGGCAGAGGCCTTGGCGAGTACGACGAACCGGGCGACCATCAGTGGGTTGACCGGGTCGCGGCCCGGTCGCCGCTCGATCCGACCCCGGGTGTTGATCGCGGCGTACGCCTCCAGGACGGCGAGCCCGGCCAGGGTGACCACCGGCAGCCACGGCAGCGGCGGCAGCCGGTCGTAGTAGATGCTGCTGATCAGCAGCCAGGCGACCGCCGCAGCGGCCAGGGCGGCCACCACCAGGGTGGAGATGCGGGTGGGACGCATCCGCGACCCGTCGGGCGGTGGGGCCTGCGTCATACCGGCCACCTGCACTGCGTGCCGTCACGACGCGCCACGGCATCGCGTTGATCACTCGCTCGCTGCCGCTCGCTCATGTCGTCGACTCTAACGCCAGATCCGGCCGGGGACGCAGTTCCGCGACCTCGGCCGCCGCCGGTCCGGAGGTCAGCAGATCGGTCAACCAGCCGTGTCCGGGAAGCTGGCCGTAGGGCTGGATGTCGATCCACGGTCGCAGCACGAAGGCGCGCAGATGCGCCCGGGGGTGGGGCAGGGTCAGCTCAGGATCGGCGCTGAACACCGGCTCGTCGTCGTCGCCCCAGACCGCGATCACGTCGACGTCGAGCGTGCGGGGCCCGAACCGGCGTTGCGGGTCGCGGACCCGGTCGGCCGCGCGTTCCGCGGCCCGCGCCCGGCTCAACCAGTCGTGCGGGCCGGCGTCCGGGTCGGCCACCAGCAGCACGGCGTTCAGGTACGCCGGCTGGTCGGCGTCCCCCCACGGTGGGGTCTCGTACACCCCGGACGCCATCAGCACGTGGTCGCCGAGGACCGCGACGGCGGTGCGCAGGTGCGCGATCCGGTCGCCGAGGTTGCTGCCGAGGGAGAGTACGGCGCGGCTCATCGGGCCCGACGCATCGTGACGGCCACGTCGGTGAAGGTGTGCGGGATCGGCGCCTCGGGTTTGTGCACGGTGATCGTCACTGCGCGAACGCGTGGGTCGGCCAGACAGACCGTGATCAGCCGGTCGGCGAGGGTCTCGATCAGGTTGACCGGCTCGCCGGTGATCACCGCAACCAGCCGCTCGGCCAGTTCGCCGTAGTGCACGGTGTCGGTCACCTCGTCGGACCGGGCGGCCGGCGCGAGATCCAACTCCAGGACCGCGTCGACGACGAACTCCTGCCCGCCGACGCGTTCGAAGTCGTACACCCCGTGCCGCCCGTGTGCCCGCAGCCCGGTCAACTGGATCCGGTCGGTCATCGTCGTACCCCCTGCGGGTCGCCGACGTGAGCGAGATCCGCTCCGGCGGTGTCGGGCCGCGAGTTGCCGCAGGCCTGCGCGAGTCGTGGGCGACCGGTCGCCTGCCAGACCGCGAGGGCGTCCACAGTGGCGCGGACGTCGTGCACGCGTACCCCCCAGGCGCCGGCGGCGACCGCCAACAGGCTGGTGGCGACGGTGGCCGACTCGCGACCACCGGTGGGCCGTGGCACGCCGTCGGGTCCGGCCAGCAGCAGACCAAGGTACGACTTGCGACTCGCGCCGAACAGCAACGGATAGCCGAGTTCCAGCAACTCGGGCAGCCGGGCGCTGAGTTGCCAGTTGTGTGCGGCCGTCTTGGCGAACCCGAGCCCCGGATCGATCACGATGCGATCGGGTGCCACCCCGGCGGCGAGCGCGGCCTCCACCCGCTGGCCGAGTTCGACGCGTACGTCGGTGACCACGTCGCCGTAGCGGGCCAGTTCGGTCATCTGCCGGGAGTGGCCTCGCCAGTGCATCAGCACCCACGGACAGCCGGCGTCGGCGACGACCCGGGCCATGTCGGGATCGGCGAGCCCACCCGAGACGTCGTTGACCACCACCGCACCGGCCGCGAGGGCGGCTTCGGCGACCCGAGCACGGGTGGTGTCGATGCTGACCGGTACGCCGGCACCGGCCAACTCCCGGATGACCGGCACCACGCGGCCCGCCTCGGTCTCGGCGTCGACGCGTTCGGCGCCGGGTCGGGTCGACTCGCCACCGACATCCACCAACCCGGCGCCCTCGTCACGCAGCCGGACGCCGTGTGCGACAGCGGCCCCCACGTCGGCGTAGCGTCCGCCGTCGGAGAACGAATCGGGCGTGACGTTCAGGACGCCCACCACCACCGGGGCCGGGGCCCGTACCAGATCGGTCACGACTAGACGGTACCGGTCGTCGGAGCCGCCGTGAGCAGCCCGGGTCCAGGGCACTGACATGCCAATTGAAACATGTGTACGATCGGTCGTCCGGGTCGGATCGGGCAGACTCTTCGCGGCTTGTCGCAAAGGGGGGCGGCCCGTACGCTGTGGAATTGCCCAGCATCGAGATGGCGACGCTTGGAGGGAGGGCCAAAGCGGGGTAATCCGCCCAAAAATCGCCACCTACCGTGGCGAGCTATGCACGCAGGGTCTCGGGCGCTGCGCAGAGTAAGCACCGATCCCGCAAGGCTTGCCTACTGCACCACCGCGGCGCCGCCGGCCGCGACTTGGGGAGGTTCCAGTGATCGCCATCGAGCTGATGGAATCGGCGTCGAGCAACGCCGCCCACCTGCTCTCCGCCCTGGCGTCGTCGATCCCGCTCGCGGCCGAGGAGCCGAAGGGGATCAACACCGAGGGCGTCGTCACCTTCTTCGCCAGCAAGATCGCGCCGATCCTGCTCGCCGTGCTGGGCGTCATCTTCATCGGCCGAGCCAGCCGGGGCGAGATTTCGAAGGTGCTGACCAGCTCGGCCATCGCGATCGTCGGACTGGCCTTCATCGCCGGAGCCGCCACCCTCTTCTTCATCGGCGACTTCCTGATCAACCTGATCTTCGAATAGGCGCGGGCACGAGATGCGGCTGCGCACCGACGACGACATCTACCGGGCCCGCCTGGTCTATCTCGGGCCGCCCGGCTACACCCTTCCGGTCCACCTGCCGTACGCCCAGTACGGACTGTTCATGCTGCTCGTCCCCCTCTACATGTTCATCCACTGGCTGTTCACGTTGCAGGTCGAACTCTTCCCCGCGTGGGAGATCGCCCTCGCCATCGTGACCACCTCGTTCGTCTTCCGGTACGTCGATCCGGACCGGCCGGCGCGCATGGTGATCCGCACCGCGCTGACCGACTGGCGACGCACCCGGGAGCCGGCCGCCGAGCAGCGCGACCCGCGACTGGTCGGCAGCGGGATCAGGATCCGGGAGGAACTGGCATGACCGGCTGCACGCCGTACCGGCCGTCGGAGGATTTGCCGGTCATTCCGGCGGCGAGCGAGGCGGAGCCGCAGCCGCCATGCGACCAACGGACGACCGCTGCGGGCACGGGCAGGGCGATCGCATGAGCCGCTCCTCCACGCCGGGCTCCCCGGCCGGGCCTTCGGCCGCACCGCACGGTAACCGTGCGCGATCATTCGACTACCCGCAATCCGCGGATCCCGAGGACGCCTCGCTGGATCCGGCGCTCGCCACCACACCGGGGCACGGCGGCGTCGGGGTCTTCCAGGCGCCCCGCCCGCCGCAACGCCGGGCGGCACCGGCCGAGCCCTTGCCGACCGTGCCCGCCACCCGCGACGGCGCCGACATCGACTCACCCTTCCTGGACCTGTTCGGCGGCACCTACGCCCGACCAGGTTCCGCCCAACGGGGCAACGGCCATCCGGCCCGGGCCCTGCCGCAGCAGGCCACCCCCGTCGCACCGGCGCCGGTGACCCGCCGTCCGGCGCCGCCACCGCTGCCCGCGCCGCCCCCGCAACCCGCCGAACCGGCGCCGGTCGCAGCACCGGATCGCCCCGTCGACGTTCCTCCCCCGGCGGCCAGCCCAGCAATCGCGCCTCCCGCGCCGATTCCTCCACCGCCGCACGTACCGGCCGCCACCCCAGCCGGCGACCGGTTGCCGAACGCCCGGCCCCCTGCCGACGACCATCCACACCGTGACGGTGGTCCACCGGCCGCCGCCACGACCGGCCGCCGCGCCACCGCGCCGGCCACGCGCGCCACCACCCCACCCCGGCAGCGCTCGGGTGACCGTCGGGACCGACCGATCAAGCCCGTCCGGGTCCGCGCTCCGAAGATCAAGTTCGGTGATCGCGACCCGGCGGTGGAGTTGGCGATCACCGAGATCGCCGGTCACCTGACCTTCACCCCCAACACCGTCACCGCCTGGTACTGGCTGCCCGAGGTGCGCTGGGCCTTTCGCCCCGACGCGGAACGCGAGGCACTGCTCTCGGCTATCTCCGAGCAGTACGCCGGCCTGGCCGGGTTCCGGCTGCACCTGCGTCGCACCACCCGTCCCTTCCCCGCCGACGAGTGGGCCCGCACCATCGACGCCCACACCGTCTCGCCGCTGCCAGACGTGCCCGGCACGGCCGGCTGGGCAGATCATCTGGTGGCCGCCCAACGGCACCTGCTCTCGGTCAACCACGCCGAAGGCCAGACCTACCTCGGCGTCACCTTCGCCCGCCGCTCGCTCGGCGACTCGCTCACCGAACGGCTGCTACGCACCTTCGGGCGTGGCGTGGCCGAAGGCGAACGGCGCAAGCTGGGCCGTACCGTCGAGCAGTTCGACGAGGTGCTCGGCGCGTTCGGCATGCGTGGCCGACGGGTCACCGCCCAGGAACTGGAATGGCTGCTCTACCGCTCGGTGGCGCTCTGCATGGCACCCCCGGGTGCGCTCTCGCCGATCACCGACGGGCGTTGGGAGCGCGGTGACCTGCTCGCCCTGACCGAGCAGGTGGAACGCTACCGCACCCCGTACGGCTCGACGGTCAAGCTGGTCAACCGGATGACCGGCGAGGAACGGCACGTTGCCGTGCTCGCGGTGGGTCGAATGGAGCCGCTGGAGATTCCCGAACGGCACGAGCCCTGGCTGCACTTCCACGAGCGGCTGCCGTGGCCGATGGAGCTGTCCACCCGGGTCGACATCCTCGGCTCAGGCGACTCCTTCCGGAACCTGGAACACCGGCTACGGATGATCCGGTCGCAGCAGCTCGACTACGCCGAGCACGGCATCGACGCTCCACCGGAGTTGGAACGGCTGGCCAAGCGGGCACTGGTGATCGGTGACGAGATGACCACCGGACTGCCGGTGGACTCCGCTCGGGCACACGGCTGGCACCGGCTCGCGGTGGGCGGACGCACCCGCGAGGAATGCTTGGAACGGGCCCGCCGCCTGATCCAGCTCTACTCCCGGGAACTGCGCATCTCGCTGCAACACCCGAAGAACCAGGACTGGCTGGCCCGGGAGTTCATTCCCGGCGAGCCGATCGCCAACACCGGCTACGTCCGGCGGATGCCGGTGCACCTGCTGGCGGCGGCGCTGCCGCAGGCCGCGTCGACGGTCGGCGATCGTCGCGGCGACCTGATCGGGCGAACCGCCGGCACCTGCCGCCGACCCGTCTTCCTCGACCTGCATTTCCCGATGGAGGTACGGGAACGCTCCGGCCTCGCGGTCTTCGTGGCCGAACCGGGTGGTGGCAAGTCGACCCTGCTCGGTGCGCTGGGCTACCTGGCTGCCCGGCGCGGCGTGCAGGTGACCCTGCTCGACCCGTCCGGCCCGCTGGCCCGGCTCTGCGCGATGCCGGAACTGCGACCGTACTCCCGGGTGCTCAACCTGACCGGCTCCGAGCACGGCACCTTGGCGCCTTACTCGCTGATCCCGACGCCGCTGCGCAGCGAGTTCGGTGCCGGAGCCGCCGGGGACCGCGAGTTCGAGATCGCGGTCTCCAACGCCCGCGCCGAACGCCGGATGCTGGTGCAGGACATCTGCATGATGCTGGTGCCGCCCCAGGTGGCCCGCGAGGCGTCCACCGCGACCCTGTTCCGCCATGCCGTACGCCAGGTGCCGGCCGAGGAGACCTCCACCCTGGACGACGTGGTCACCTGCCTCGGCCAGCTCGATGACGACGCCGGCCGGGAACTGGCCAACCTGTTGCTGGACACCGCCGAGATGCCGCTGGCCATGCTCTTCTTCGGCCGGCCACCGGACGGACTGCTCGGCCCGGACGCGGCACTAACCGTGATCACCATGGCCGGCCTGCGGCTGCCCGATCTCAAGATCGAGCGGGAGTACTGGTCGGCCGAGGAGGCGCTGGCTCTGCCGATGCTGCACACCGCGCACCGGTTGGCGGTCCGTCGCTGCTACGGCGGCTCGATGTCGTCACGCAAGCTGGTGGGCCTGGACGAGGCGCACTTCATGGAGGGCTGGCGGTCCGGCCGCTCCTTCCTCGTCCGACTCGCCCGCGACTCCCGGAAGTGGAACCTCGCCGCGCTGGTCGCCTCACAGAACCCCCGAGACATCCTCGGCCTCGACGTACAGAACCTCGTCTCCACCGTCTTCGTCGGCCGGATCGCCGAGGACGCAGAGATCGCCTCGGAGGCGCTGCGCCTGCTGCGGGTCCCGGTCGACGACGGGTACGAGGCGACCCTCGCCTCGCTCTCCACCGCCGACGCGACCTCCGCTCACCGGCTCGGCTTCCGCGAATTCGTGATGCGCGACGTCGACGGCCGGGTGCAGAAGGTCCGAGTCGACGTGTCCTATGTGGATGGACTCTTGGAGCACCTCGACACCACCCCCGCCGCCATCGCTGCCGCCGCCGGGGTACTGCCGACCGTGCTGCCTGACCTGGAGGCGTGACATGGCGAGGGCCCGGGCACGGATCACGGCGCTGCTCCTGGCACTCGGCGTACTCGCCGCGGCCACGATCAGTTGGCCCGGGCTCACCGCCACACCCGCGTACGCCTCACCCGTCGCGTACCAGGCCCCCACCAACCTGTGCACCACGGAGGAATGGCAGGCCGACTTCCGCGCCTGCGTCGCCAAGCTTCAGCAGGTGGCGGAGAGCGAGGCGACCTGCCTGAGCCCGCCGACACCAACCGCACCGGACTCCGGCATCGCCGGCTGGTTCGCCTCCCGACCCGAGGCCTCCAAGCTACCCGGCCCCAAGGGCTACTACAGCGATTACGGCTATGCCGGGTACAGCTACACCACCTACAAGATCGAGACTGGTTGCGCGACCACGTTGCTGCACCCGGACTACAAGTTCACCAACACCATCGCGAACGGCGAATTCATGATCGCCACGGCGATCGTCGGTGCCTCGAACGCGCTGCGCGAACGCGCCTGGGACCCGGGCACGATGTGGGGTTGGGCGGACCCGCTGGTGGACCAGGCCACCAAGGCGATCTACCAGAAGGTGTTCAGCGTCTTCGGCATCGTCACGCTCTGCGTGGTCGGCCTCTACCTGCTCTGGCGCTCTCGGCAGTCCGACATGAGCAGCGCGATGACCACGGCCGGATGGGCGCTCGTGGTGATGGTGGCGATCACCGCGCTGGCGGCCTGGCCGGTCAAGTCCGCCAATCTCGCCGACGGCGCACTCATCTCCACACTCGGCGTCGTACACGACGCCGTCGGCCCGGCCTCGAAGGACGTGCCACCCGACCGGTGCGCAATGCCCAACCCGGATGCCTGCACCGACAAGCGCCCGCCGGCGGTAAGGGCGAGCGACACCGCCACGGAGGGCATGCTCTACCGGAACTGGCTGCGCGGCGTGCTCGGCTCGGCCGACAGCGAGACCGCCCGCAAGTACGGCGCCGCGCTCTACGATGCCAAGTCACTTTCCTGGGAAGAGGCGGAGAAGATCCGAGCCAATCCTCGGACCCGCGAAGCCACCATCAACGCGAAGAAGCAGCAGTGGATGACGGTGGCCGCGCAGATCGAGCGGGAGGACCCGGAGGCGTACGAGTACCTGCAGGGTGTTCGGGACATGGACCGGGTCGGCGCGGGCTTCATCGCGGTGCTGGCCGCACTGCTCTTCGCGATGTTCGACCTGACCGCCTCGGTGCTCGTACTGCTGGGCTTCCTGATCTTCCGATGGGCGGTGATCGCCGCGCCTATCCTGGGCACGATCGGCCTGCTCCGGCCGGCCAGCGCCGGCCTGCGCCGGCTCGGCAACGCAGTGGTGGCTGCCCTCTTCAACATCGCGATCTTCGGGACCGGCGCGGCGATCTACCTCTTCGCGGTGGACCTGATCATGAGCACACCCACCCTGCCCGGCTGGCTACAGGTGGTGCTGGTCTGGCTCTGCGGTGTAGTGGGCTGGTTGCTGTTGCGTCCGTACCGGCGAATCACTCAGCTCGGCGGCAAGGACAGCAGCGAGGCGGTCAGCTCGGCCGGTTCCTGGCATCGGCGGTTCTTCCGCGACATGCGTACCGCGGCTCGGCTCGACGTCGCTGAGCCGGGCGGCACCAGCGAGCCCAGCATGGGGCGGCGTCGCACAATGGTGGCGGAACAGCCGAAGGTGCGGCCGGAGGCCCGCCCGGACCCGGTGCCGAGCGGCGCATCTCCTGCCCCGGAACGTCCGGACGGCCGTAAGGCCAACGACGTCCAGGGATCGAGGCACGGCCGAGAGGAAAGGGAGCAGCGGCCCGAGACCCGGCCCGTCGCGCCCCGGCCTCGGCGGCGACAACCCGCCTCCTGGGCCGAGCCGGATGTACCCGATGAGAATCCGTCCTTCGTCATCTACCGTCCGGGATCGGCCGAGCGGGCGCCCGAGAAGCCCGCGCCCCGGATCCGCTCCGAGGCTCGGTGACCGTAGTGCGGCGGGCCATCGAATTCCTGGTCACCCGGCTTTTCCGCTCCCGGCTCGGGGTGGCCCTCGGCATCGCGGTGCTGGTGCTCGGCGTGGTCGGAGCGGCCAGGCTGGTCGCCGATCCCGGCGACCAGACGGTCGGCTTGAGCAACCGGCCGACCGAGCCGATCACCACGGTGCATCCGACCACGGGCGACGACGGTGCGATCTCGACCACCACCACACCAACACCGGTGACCAGTCCCGGCGAGGCGAAACCGGAACAGGTCGCGGAACAATTCGTCGTGGCGTGGCTCGGTCGCCCTGGTCTGACCGCCGAAAACTGGCACGAGGGTCTGCGTCCGCTCTCCACCGCTGCCCTGATGGACAAACTCGTCGGCGTCGACCCGGCCAGCGTACCGACGGGTGAGATGACGGACGGGGTGACCGTACGGCCGCGCAGCGAGACCTTCGTGGAGGCGCTGATCGCGCTCGACACCGGGCGGCTTCGGCTCGAACTGGTGGCGCCGCAGGGGCGGTGGCTGGTGGACGCTGTGGACTGGGAGCGGTCATGACCGACGCGAATACTTCCCGCCGCCAACCGGTACGGGTCGGCGCTCTCGCCGCCGCACTCACCGCGACGCTGGCGTTCCTTTGTTGCACCGGTGGCGCCGGGGCCTTCTTCCTGACCGAGTTGGGCGGCGACGCGGCCGAGCAGATCACACCGGCGAGCCTGGAGTGCACCGGAGACTTCGCGGTAGACGTCACCGGCAACATGCCCCGGATTCCGCAGTACGGGGAACGCCAGCTCCGCAACGCCGCAGTGATCATCAAGGTCGGCCAGGAGATGGAGGTGCCGGCGCGCGGGTGGGTGATCGCGGTGGCAACGGCTATGCAGGAGTCCCGGCTGCTCAACCTGGCCAACCGCACGGTCGCCGAGTCTCAGGACATCCCGCACGAGGGTGTCGGCGCTGACCACGACTCGGTCGGGCTGTTCCAGCAACGCGCGTCGTGGGGCACCGTCGCGCAGCGGATGAATCCCGAGTACGCCTCTCGGAAGTTCTACGAGAAGCTGGTGGACCTGCCCGACTGGCAGAAACTGCCGCTCACGGTGGCCGCCCAACGCGTGCAGATCAGCGCCTTTCCCGACGCGTACGCCAAGCACGAGGAACTCGCCGCCCGGATCGTCGACGCATTGGCGGGTGGCGCGGCCCGGACCGCCCTGATCGCCGGGCAGGAGATGTGTGACGCGGCCGCGTCGGGTGAAATCGCCGCCTCCGGCTGGACCGCCCCCATTCCGGGTGGCGTCGGCTCCGGTTTCCGCACGGCGAGCCGGCCCGGTCACAACGGGGTGGACATCGCCGCACCGAAGGGCACCCTCATCCGGGTCGCGGCCACTGGTCGAGTCCTGGTCTCCCGCTGCGACCCGGACTGGCGAGGCAGGCACAGCTGCGACGTGGACGGCTGGCCGAACAAGGGTGGCTGCGGTTGGTTCGTTGACGTCCTGCACGCTCAGGGCATCGTCACCCGCTACTGCCACATGGTGAGTCGTCCTCGGGTCGCCGTAGGGGAGACCGTGCAGGCTGGTCAGGTGATCGGCGAGGTGGGCAGCAGCGGCAACTCGTCCGGTCCGCACCTGCACTTCGAGGTCCACACCGACGGTGACCGCAGCAGCCGCAGCGCCATCGACCCGGTGCCGTTCATGCGCTCGAAGGGCGCGCCGCTCAAGGGCGCCGAGTGAGCTTTCCTCCATCATGACCGAGCCACTACCGGATCCGTTCGCCGACCAGCCGGACTGGGCACCACAACCGCCCCGGCCCATCGAGATCGTCCCGGCTGCCGGCCGAGTGGACCTACGCGGGCAACGGGTGCTGGTCGGGCTGCCGGGTCTCGGCTGGCGGAGTGACCTGCGGGCCGATGAGAAGGTGGTCCAGAACAGCCGCACCTACGTGCCGGTCATTCCGGAACATGAGTGGTATCGCGCCGAATCCGACCAGGTGGAGGTCTTCGCCCCGCTGGTGCCTGTCGAGCGGGTCTGGGTCGAGACAGTCGGCGCACCGATCAGCACGTCGACGGCAGACGGCGGCCTCCGGCTCGTCTCACTGGACGCACCGGCACACCGGCCGCCGACACCGGTCTTCGAGGCGGACTCGGTGGTCGGGCGCCGCGTCGTACACGTGGTGGGCTCCGTTGAGCAGCGCGATCTACGCGCGGTCACGGAGACCTACTCGGGTGCCGAGGGGGACATCTGCGTACGGGTCGCACCCGAGGTGGAGTGGTACCGCTGGGCCTGGCGCGGCCAGTCACCAACCACGTTGGAGGTCCCTGTCCATCTGTTGTGGCTGGAGTAAATCAGTCGACCCTTGTCCCGGAACACACCAGCCAGCCTTCGCTCAACCGTGTTGTGAACCGCCAGGCTTGCCGGTCTGTCTGCCGGTTGCCATCAACCAGAGCCGAGAACGTGAGATCGACATTGACAACCGCTTCTTTGCCGGCCTGAGCTTCCTGAAGCGGTCCCCAAGTGACTGCCAAATTAGTATCGAATTGCTCTTCACGCGTTATCAAATCAGCTCTTAGCTGCCGCATCTCACCTAGATCTGGAGTTTCGTCACATGTAAGAAGGTTGGCGCGTACGTCGTTGCGGTCTACGAGGAACGCGCGCAGGTAGTTGTCCACCACGACGTCGGGTGCGCTGCGGTCGGGGGTGGTTGCGCGGTCGTAGACGAGGTAGCCGACGACGCCGCCGCCCAGACACAGCGCCGCGAGCACCCCGGCGACCACTGTCAACACCGTTCGGACCCGTCGGCGTGGCCGCTGCGGCGCTGGCACGACCGTAGGCGGTGCCAGTTCCTCTGGCGGGGTCCGTTGCGCCGGTACGCGGGAGACCTGGGAACCGGCGGGGGGCGGCACTGATTCCACCCCCTGAGGCTATCGGCTGGAGCCTGTGGACCCAATGCCCCAGATTCAGCAGATCGTGACGGACCCCTGCCGACCGGTGAGATTCACGACAAATGCCGGCGCAGCACCGCCACGCGTCCCAGGGGTCCGGCGGTCGCTGGGATACCGTCGTGTCTGCTCGACGAGTGGGTGCCGACCTCGGGCGGAGGAGGTGGTCACGGTGGGCGGTCCAAAGGCACGGGCAGTCCGCGCCGCCGCGTTGCACCGGCGAGCCGCCGCGACGGTCGCAGCCGCCGCCGCGAGCCTCGACGACACCCGCCCGGCCCCAGCGGACCAGCGCCGTCAGTACGCGCTGGCCGAAAGGTTGCGTACCGCAGCCGCCGTGCTCGCGCCGGGCTGGGCGGGCAGCGCGCTGGACGGCATCGAGCCGACGACCCGCGCCGGGGAGGTCCCGCCGCCCTTCGTCCGGGTTGGCACCGCCGCGCCGCTGGACGACGCCCGCTTCCCCGCCCTGGTGCCGTTGCTCGGCACCGGTCACCTGACGGTGGACGCCGACGCGCACGATCCGCGGGTGGCCGGGCTGCTGCGGGCGATGGTGCTGCGGCTGGTGGCGGCGACACCGGCAGGGACACTGCTGGTACGGGCTGTGGACGTGACCGGGGACGTGCTGGCGCCGTTCGGGGCGCTCGGTGATGCCGGGTTGCTGTCCCCGCCCACCACGGACGTCACCGGGCTACGGGCCGTGCTCGACGAGGCGGAGCGATGGGTGGCGCCGGGCTCGTCCGGCCCGCGCCGGCATGACCGGTTGCTGCTGCTGGTGCTCGCCGGATTGCCCGAGCGGACCGGGGGCGGTGAGCTGGCGCGGATCGAGTCCCTTGCCGAGCAGGGGCCGGCCACCGGGCTGCATCTGGTGGTGGCGGGATGGCCGGTTGAGGATCGTGCTCCGCTGCCCCGGGCCACCCCGCTGGCGATGCGCACCGCTTACGCGCTGCTCGGCGATGCGCCCGGTGCCGCCTTTGCCGCCCCAGGCTCCGACGGCGGGTTGAACTCGCCGGTGTTCGTCGAACCGGACCCACCGGCCGAGCTGGTGGAGGTCGTCTGCCGCCGGCTCGCCGCGCAGGTCGAGGCCGGCACCCGGTTGCCCCTGGCCAGCCTGTTGCCACCGGTCGAGGACGAGTTGTGGCAGGCGGACGCAACCGAGGGGATGAGCACCACGGTCGGTGACGCCGGCGGTCGACCGGTGTCCCTCGGCTTCACCGAGTTGACGCCGCACTGGTTGGTCAGCGGCCGGTCGCGGGCCTGCCGGTCAACCTTCCTGACCACCACGCTACTCGGTCTCACCGCCCGGTACGGCCCGGACGAGTTGTCGTTGTATCTGGTCGATCTCGGCGAGGGCGAGTCCTTCGCGGAGTTCTTGCAGACCGAGCGCGACCGGTCCTGGGTTCCGCACGTACGCGCGGCAGCGATGGCCGCCGACCGGGAGTATGTGCTCGACCTGTTCGATCAGCTGACGGTCGAGGTCCAGCGACGCGCCGAGGCCTCCGCCCGCACGGGTGGGCAGCGTTTCGCGGAACTACGGCAGCACCGTCCGCTGCCCCGGATCGTGTGCGTGGTGGACAATCTGCCGTTGCTCTTCACCGAGCGGGATCGGCTGGCCGCCGACGTCGCCGCCCGGTTGGACGTGCTGACCAGGACCGGTCGCCTGCACGGCGTGCATCTGGTCCTCGCTGGTGAGGCTGACCTGGGTCTGGGCGTACGGAGCGAGGGCGGGCAGCGGGATCCGCTGCTCGGCCAGTTCCCGGTCCGGGTGGCTTTGCCCGGGGGCGGGGCGGTACTGGAACCGACCAACGACTCGGCTGCCGGGCTGCCAGCCGGCAGCGCGGTGGTCAACACCGCCGGTGGCCTGGGTGGGCCTCGGGGTGCGATCCGGGGCCATGAGCGGATGGTCCGGTTCCCCGATCCGCACGATGAGCCGGAGGTCGTGGAGGGGCTCCGTCACCGGCTCTGGTCGGCCCGTACGCAGGGCGCCGCTCCACCGGTGGTCTTCGCCGGTTATGCCCGTCCGCTGCTGGGCAACGATCCCCGTTACCGGTCGGCTCTTGCCGGGCGGGCGTTGGCGCCGGCGGCGCTGTTGGGGCGGGCGCTGGATGTCGCGCGTACCACCGCGACGGTGCCGCTCGGGCCGGCTGCCGGGCGTAATCTCGCGGTGTTGGGTCCGCGACCGGAGGGCAGCCGGCTGCTGACCATGGCCGCCCGGAGTACCGCAGCCCACCACCCGCCAGGTACGGCCCGGTTCGTGATCGCCGCACCGGACGCCGAGGCCCGGCCGATGGCCGACGCGCTGGCCACCGAGTTGGCCGCGCGGCATCCGGTCGAGACAGTCGACCTGGCCGGGCTGGTCGATGTGCTGGACGCCGGGGCTGCGGCCTATCTGGTGGTGTTCGGGCTGGATGTGGCACCGCCGGAGCACCTGCCACCGGCTCGACTGCGGATGTTGCTGTGCGAGGGACCGCCGGCCGGGCAGCACCTGCTGGGCTGGTGGCGTACGGTGCCGTCGTTCGCGGCGCTGATCGCTGCGGAGGAGACGGTCGACAAGTTGACCGCCGTGGCGGTGGCGGGCGTACCGGGCGCTCAGCTCACGCCGGTCTTCGGGCGGCCGGTGGAGTGGCGGCCTCGCCCTGATCGGGTGCTGCTCTGGGACGGCCCGGGTGAGCGGGGGGTCGTGTTGGTGCCGTACGACGTGCCGGAGGACGGGGAGCAGGCATGACGATCAGCCAGGCAGGGAGCACGGCGATCCGCCCCGGTCGGCAGCGGACGGCCGCACCGCCGCCCGCGGCCGAGGGTGCCGTGCCGGCCGTGTGGTCGGACTATCTGGCCGCCGCCCGCCAACTGGACGGGGTACGCCGCGACGCGGCGACCGCCGCGAGTGAACAGGCGCGTACCGTCCAGGCGGCTCGGGACGAGTTGGTCGCGGTGCGCACCCGGTTGGCGGCACAGGAGGCGCGGCTGTGTGAGCTGGGCGTACCGCCGATCTCGCTGGCGCCGACGCCACCGGAGTTGTCGGAGGCGACCCGGTCGATGTCCGGCGGTCCGGCGGCGGTGCTTGCCGCGTTGCGGGAGGCCCGACGCTGGGCGTACGGGGTCGACGACGTCCTCGCCGCGCGTGGCCTGTCCCGGGTGGCGCACTGGTCGCCTCGACCACGCAACCTGCTGGTGTACGGTCCGCTGGCGCTGCTGGTTCCGCTGCTTCTGATCGCGGTGTATCTGACTGCCGGCACCGGCCCGGTGACGATCCTGGCCCTGGTGGTGGGGCTGCCGGGGCCGGCGGTCGCGTTCGGTGTGGGTTGGCTGGCGGTGGCCCGGCTGTTTCCGGCCCAGCCCGGGGAACGGGTGGACCGGACTCCCCGGTTCGGCGCCCTGGCCTGCCTGATTCCGGCGGTGGTCGTCACCGCCGGAATCGTGCTGGGCATGCTGGCCGCCTGACCTGCTCGGCTGGACGGCAGACCGCAGACCGGCGGGGGGCCGCCGGAGGTGCGGTCAGCGGTGGTGGATGAGTGCCATCGCCTCGGCCCGGGACTTGGCGTCCCGCTGGAGGGTGCCCCGTACCGCCGAGGTGATCGTCTTGGCGCCGGATTTCTGGATGCCGCGCATGGCCATGCACATGTGCTCGCATTCCAGTACGACCACCACCCCGCGCGGTGCCAGCCGGTCCATCAGCAGGTCGGCGATCTGCGAGGTGAGCCGTTCCTGCACCTGCGGCCGGCGGGCGTAGACCTCGACCAGGCGGGCCAGCTTGGACAGGCCGGTGATCCGCCCGTCCGGGCCGGGGATGTAGCCGATGTGCGCGCTGCCCCGGAACGGCAGGAGGTGGTGCTCGCAGAGGCTCATCACGTCGATGTCCCGGACCAGCACGAGTTCCTCGTGGTTGGCCTCGAAGGTAGTGGTGAGCACCGTGGCCGGGTCGACCCGCAGGCCGGCGAAGAGTTCGGCGTAGGCGCGGGCCACCCGGGCCGGAGTCTGCTGGAGTCCGTCCCGGTCGGGGTTCTCGCCGACCGCGATGAGGATCTCGCGGACCGCCTTCTCGATCCGGGCGAGGTCGACGATCTCCTCGACCGGTCGCCCGGTCAGCCGACCGTTGATCAACCGCGCGGCGATGTAGTCGAGGGTGTCGTCGGGTTCTGTGGATGAGGCGGCCAGCCCCCGCTGCGGGGGGCTGGCCGCTGGGTCGTTGGTGCTCAGTGCGGGCCGTCCGAGTTGTTGGAGTTCGGGCTGCCGACGGTGGCCTGCGCCCCGTCGGCCTCGGCCTGCACCTTGAGCGCCTCCTTCTCGGCCGGGGTGAGTACCGGCGGCTCGGTGGAGGGCTGACGCTTGCCGAAGCCGTTGTACGGGGCCATCGGCGGCCGCTTGACCACCCGGGCGCAGATCCGGGCCATGTCGGCGGTGGAGAGGGTTTCCTTCTCCATCAGCTCGAGCACGATGTTGTCCAGGACGTCCCGGTACTCGACCAGGATCTCCCAGGCCTCGTCGTGGGCCCGCTCGATCAGGGCCCGCATCTCGCCGTCGATCTCGGCGGCTACGACGTCGGAGTAGTCCCGCTCGTGGCCCATGTTGCGGCCGAGGAACGGCTCGTCGCCGCTGGTGCCGTACTTGATCGCACCGAGCTTGGAGCTCATGCCGTACTGCGTGATCATCGCGCGGGCCAGTGCGGTGGCCTTCTCGATGTCGTTGCCGGCACCGGTGGTGGGCTCGTGGAAGACGAGTTCCTCGGCGGCCCGCCCGCCCAGCGCGTACGCCAGGGTGTCGATCATCTCGGCGCGGGTCTGGGTGTACTTGTCCTCCGTGGGCAGCACCAGGGTGTGCCCCAGGGATCGACCGCGCGAGAGGATCGTCACCTTGTGCACCGGCGCGGCGTGCGGCAGCGCCCAGGCGACCAGCGCGTGTCCACCCTCGTGGTACGCGGTGATCTTCTTCTCCTGGTCGCTCATCACCCGGGTACGCCGCTGCGGGCCGGCGATCACCCGGTCGATCGACTCCTCCAGCGATTCGTTGCTGATCGCCCGCTGGTCCTTCCGGGCGGTCAGCAGGGCCGCCTCGTTGATCACGTTGGCCAGGTCGGCGCCGCTGAAGCCCGGCGTCCGCTTGGCCACCGAGTCGAGGTCGACGTCCGGGGTGAACGGCTTGCCCTTGGCGTGCACCCGGAGGATGGCCTTGCGGCCCTCCATGTCGGGGGCGTCGACCGGGATCTGCCGGTCGAACCGGCCCGGGCGCAGCAGCGCCGGGTCGAGGATGTCCGGCCGGTTGGTGGCGGCGATCAGGATGACGCCGCCCTTGACGTCGAAGCCGTCCATCTCGACGAGCAGCTGGTTGAGGGTCTGCTCGCGTTCGTCGTGGCCGCCGCCCATGCCGGCGCCACGGTGCCGACCGACGGCGTCGATCTCGTCGACGAAGACGATCGCCGGGGCGTTCGCCTTGGCCTGCTCGAACAGGTCGCGGACCCGGCTGGCACCGACACCGACGAACATCTCCACGAAGTCGGAACCGGAGATCGAGTAGAACGGCACCCCGGCCTCGCCGGCGACCGCCCGGGCGAGCAGCGTCTTACCGGTACCGGGCGGGCCGAACAGGAGTACGCCCTTCGGGATCTTCGCGCCGAGCGCCTGGTACTTGCCCGGGTTCTGCAGGAAGTCCTTGATCTCGTGCAGTTCCTCGACGGCTTCCTCGGCACCGGCCACGTCGGCGAAGGTGGTCTTCGGCGTGTCCTTGGTGATCATCTTCGCCTTGGACTTGCCGAAGTTGAGCACCCGGGAGCCGCCGCCCTGCATCTGCGACATGAAGAACAGCAGCAGCAGCACGAGCAGCACGATGGGCAGCAGGTTGACCAGCAGGCTGACCCAGATGCTGTCGGACGACACCTCGGTGTCGGCCGGCCCGGTGACCCGGTTGTTCGCCTTGGCATCGAGGATCTGGTTCCAGACCTCGTTGCCGACCTCGTACGGGAACTGGGCCTCGATCAGCTTGGTGGTGGTCTTGCCGAACTCGGCCTCCTGAGCGAGCTCGAGCTGGATCGTCTGTTCCTTGTCCTGGAACACGACCTTCTCGATGCCGCCCTTGTTGAGCTGGTCGAGCGCGACTGACGTGTCCACCCGGTGGTAGCTGGGACCAGAGGTGAACAACTGACTGAGCACGACAGCGCCGAGGATGACCAGGATGACCCAGAACACCGGTCGGCGGAAGAAACGCGTACGTTCCATGCTTTTGTCGAGCGCCGAGACGCCCGCATCCTCCTGATCGACGTCCTGACCGACTGTTGGGTGTCGCCGCCGGGGCGGCTGCCGTAGCCGCCGTGCGGGCCGGCCTCGACCCCGAGGCGCGAATTGCCGCGCCACGGTCATTCGACGGTACACCGTGCGAGACGGATGTGAGCTGGCGAGCCCAGCACTTACGCGCACGGCGAACCTGGGAGTCGACCGGCGTGGCCGGGAGCGGAGCTCCCCACCACCGTGCTCAACGGTAGCCCGAACAGCTGAAAGCCGGCTGTACGTCGTACGGGGTGGCGACCGGGCCGGGCCGGAGCACCGGACCAGCCGCAGGCCGGTCAGGAGCGGGCGTACACCTCTGGCTTGAGTACGCCGACGTACGGCAGCTCGCGGTACCGCTCGCCGAAGTCGAGACCGTATCCGACGACGAACTCGGTCGGGATGTCGAAGCCGACGTACTTGACCGGCACCGTCACCTTGACCGCGTCCGGCTTGCGGAACAGCGCGACCACCTCGACGCTGGCCGCCGAGCGGGACTCCAGGTAACGCAGCAACCAGGAGAGGGTCAGCCCGGAGTCGACGATGTCCTCCACGACGACGACGTGCCGGCCCGCGATGTCCCGGTCGAGGTCCTTGAGGATGCGCACCACGCCGGAGGAGGTGGTGCCCTGCCCGTACGAGGAGATGGCCATGAAGTCCAACTCCGCGGGCGGACCCTGTCGGCCGAGCGCCCGGGCGAAGTCGGCCATGAACATGACCGCCCCCTTGAGCACGCAGACGAGCAGCAGCCCGTCGGTGACGTGGGCGTGGTCCGCGGAGACCTGCTTGGCCAGTTCCGCGGTCTTCTCGCGGATCTGTGCCTCGGAAATGATCACGTGGTCGATGTCGGCGTCGTACCAGGAGCCGTCAGCCATGACCCTAGCCTGCCGTACGCCCTGGGTGGGTTGTCGGCGGGGCCGCCCCTTTGTGGGGCGACCCCGGCCGGGGTTTTCCGACGAAGCCGACCAATCACCTCAGCAGGGGCGGGATCGCCATCGACGACCTCCGTCCGACGGCTTCCAGTCGGCCGAGTCGCGGCTGTCGGTGGTCAGGCCGGCGGCCGAGGCTGCGGCGAGGGAGAGCAGGAGGAACAGCACGAAAAGGAACTCCATGGCGGCGCTCGCTTTCACAGGATTGCTGGTGGTTTGTCGCCGCCGGTGCGCACCGGACATCCATCAGTCTGCGCGTCACACCACAGGTCGAACAGTGGCAGCAATGCCACCCATCCTCGATTTTCCGCCACCGGCCGGGTTACCCTCGTCACATGCTGCACTCGGTGGCCGTACTCGTGCTGGATGGCGTCGCTCCGTTCGAGCTGGGTGTACTGGCCGAGGTGTTCGGCACCGACCGCACCGCCGACGGCCTGCCCGGCTACCGGTTCGACGTGTGCAGCCCGCAGGGCGTCGCCGTGCGGACCTCCGCCGGCTTCCAGCTGGTGCCGAACGCCGACCTCGCACCGGTCGAGGAGGCGGACCTGGTGGCGGTCCCTGCCCACCACGGCGACACCGCCGCGCCCCGCGCGGTGCATGACGCGCTGCGCCGGGCCGCCGAGCGCGGGGCGTACCTGTTCAGCGTGTGTACGGGGGCATACCTGCTGGGCGAGGCGGGCCTGCTCGACGGCCGGGAGTGCACGACCCACTGGCGGCACGTCGACGAACTGCAACGCCGGCATCCGAGTGCGCGGGTCCGCTGCAACTCGCTCTACGTCCAGGACGGCCGGCTGATCACCAGCGCGGGCACCGCGGCCGGCATCGACGCCTGCCTGCATCTGGTACGCCAGGAGCACGGCTCGGCCACCGCCACCCGGCTGGCCCGGCGGATGGTGGTGCCACCGCACCGCGACGGCGGACAGTCCCAGTACGTCGAGGCGCCGATCGCGAAGGCACCGGAGGCCCCGACCCTGGAGCCGGTGCTGGAGTGGCTGATCGGTCGGCTGGACCAGCAGCTCACGGTCGACGAGCTGGCCGCCCGGGCCGGCATGGCGCCGCGCACGTTCGCCCGCCGGTTCCGCGCCGAGACGGGCACCACCCCGCACGACTGGCTGACCAACCAGCGGATCCTGCTGGCCCGGCGGCTGCTGGAGGAGACCGGGCTGACCGTGGACGAGGTCGCCGACCGGGCCGGCTTCGGTAACGCCGCCGCCCTACGCCACCACTTCACCCGCCGGGTCGGTGCCACCCCGAACGCCTACCGGGTCACCTTCCGCGATCGCGTCCCCACCGGCTGACCTCAGCGGGGCGCCGACAGCAGGCGGTCGGCCTGGCGTACCACCCGCACTCCGCCCGGCAGGTACGCCGCGCCCTGGCCCCGCCAGGCGGTGACCAGGGCGTCGAGCGCGGCGATGTGCCGGTGGGAAAGCGCGGCCGGCGACGCGCCCAACTCGTGGGCCCAGGTGCGCAGCACCCGGCCGCGTACCGCGCCGGCCAGGTCGGCCAGGGTCTTGGTGGCCAGCCCACCGTCGGGATGCCGTGCCGCGAGCAGCGCCTCGGTCGCCAACTCGTCCAGCACGGCGTTGTCCGCCGCCGCCAGTCGGGCGGTGCGGGCCAGGTTGTCGAGGACACCGGGGCCGAGGGCCTGGACCAACGCCGGTAACACCTCGGCCCGAACCCGGGAACGGGCGTACGCGGGGTCGAGGTTGTGCGGGTCCTCCCACGGCGTCAGGCGCAGCGCCGCGCACGCCGCCCGGGTCTGCCCACGGCTGATCTCCAGCAGTGGCCGCACCAGGGACACTCCGTCCAGATCCCGGCGCGGCGGCATTCCCGCCAGCCCGCGCGGGCCGGCGCCCCGGGCCAGCGCGAGCAGCACCGTCTCGGCCTGGTCGTCGCGGGTGTGACCGGTTAGCAGGGCGGTGGCGCGATGCCGCCGGGCCACTTCGACCAGCGCCTGGTAGCGGGCCTCGCGGGCCGCCGCCTCGGGACCCCCGCCCCGGCCGGCGACCTCGACCCGGACCACCTCCACGGGGGTCAGACCGGCCTGTTCCGCCCAGCGGGCCACCGTCTCGGCCCGCTCGGCCGACCCGGTCTGCAAACCGTGGTCGACCGTCACCAGACCGGCGGCTCGGCCTGCTCGGGGCGCCACGAACGCGACGGCGGCAGCCAAGGCGAGCGAGTCGGCGCCTCCGGAACAGGCGACCAACACCGGCCCGTCCGCCGACAGTTCGGCCAGCGCGCGGCGAACCGCGACCCGGATCGCGGCGACCGGCGGGGAGATCGCGGCCATCGGCGCCGCCTCAGTCTGCGGGCGGTACCGGCCCGACCGGGCCGTGAACCCGCGCCACCCAGGCGTCCGGTTCGCTCAACTCGGTCAGGCGGGGCAGGGTCAGCGGCGATTCGAAGATCCGGTTGAAGCCGGCCATGCCGACCCGGTCGACCACCGCGTGCACGAACTTGCGGCCCTCGGCGTACTGCCGCATCTTGACGTCGATGCCGATCAACCGGCGGACGGTCTTCTCGACCGGGTTGCCGGCCTCCCGGCGCCGGTTGAACCCGGCCCGGATCCGCTCGACGCTCGGAATGACCTGCGGGCCGACGCCGTCCATCACGAACTCGGCGTGCCCCTCCAGCAGGGTCATCAACGCGGTCAACCGGTCCAGCACCGCCCGCTGCCCGGGGGTCTGCACGATGTCCAGCACACTGGACCGGCTCTGCGGGTTGCGAACCACGTCGGCGAGGGTGCCGACACCCCGGCGCAGCCGGTCGAGCAGGTGCTCCCCGCCCTGCGCGGCGTCCACGAACGCCTGCACCTCACCGAGGAAGTAGCCCCGCATCCACGGCACGGCAGTGAACTGCGTCCGGTGGGTCACCTCGTGCAGACAGACCCAGAGCCGGAAGTCGCGGGGGTCGGCCTGCAACTTGCGCTCCACCTCGACGATGTTCGGCGCGACGAGCAGCAACTGGCCCGGGTCGGCCGAGAAGACCTCGTACTGGCCGAGCACCCGGCCGGACAGGTACGCCAGCACGGTGCCCGCCTGAACCCCGGTGACCCGGGACCCGATCGCCTCGGTCAGTGCACCTGGTTGCTTGTCCGGCGCCAGCCGACCGACCAGCGGTGTGATCACCTCGCGCAGGCCGGCGATGTTGGTGGCGGCCCAGTCCCGCCGGTCGACCACCCGCACCGGCGGATGGGCCACCTGCGACGTGAGACCGGTGTAGTCGGCGACGTGCCCGGCCGCCTCGTCGGTCAACCGGCGCAGGTCGGCAACCACCTCGGTGGCCTCGTCGTACGACACCCGGGGGCCCGTCTTGCCCAGAGCCCCCGCGGTCGCGACGGCCAGATCCCAGTCCACGAACTGCGCCATGCCACCCACCGTACCCGCGCCGGAACACCCGTCCACGCCCTCGGCGGCGGTACGGGTCAGCGGCAGCCGCAGGTGGCCAGGGCGGCGGCGATCCGGTCGAGTGCCCCGCGAGCCGGTTCCATCCCGTCCGCCGGCACCCGGTCGGTGAGCACGGCGAAGGTGAGCGGCCGGCCCTCAGCCGTCGTCACCACCCCCGCGATGGCATGCACCCCGGTCAACGTGCCGGTCTTGGCGCGGACCGTCCCGGCCCCGGCGGCGGTGCCGGGCACCGAGCCGTAACGGTCCCGCAGGGTGCCCGACCAGCCGCCGACCGGGAGTCCACCGAAGATGCCGCCGAGTTCGGGGCGGTCCGGACTGGCCGCAAGGGCCAGCAGTTCGGTCAGCAAGGTGGGGCTGATCAGATTCCGCCGGGACAGGCCACTGCCGTCGGCGAGGGCCAGGCCCCCGGTCGGCAGGCCCAGGTCGGACAGCACGTCGGTCATCGCCGAGGCGGCACCGGCGAACGAGGCCGGACGGCCGCGCGTCAGGGCGACCTGGCGGGCCAGTGCCTCGCCGACGATGTTGTCGCTTTCGCTGATCATGATGTCGACCAACCGGATCAGGGGCGGCGACTGCACCATCCCCAGTTCGGCACCGGGGCCGGTGGTGGTGCCGGCCGGCGCACCGGTGGCCTCGGTCGGCGGCGCCGGAGCGGTGCCGCCGCGCACCGCGCTCTCCGGTACGCCGAGCAGCCGGGCGAACGTTCGGCCGGCGGTGAGGTCCGGCTGGGTGACCCGCTCGGCCCAACCCTGGCCGGCCTTCGGGTCCTTGCGCGCACCGTCGAGCATCAGCGCGGTAATCGGGGCGCCGTATCCGCCGGTGGGGATGTCGTCGTCCCAGCCCGGCTCCAACTCGGGACCGGAATAGAGCGAGGAGTCGACGACGACCCGGGTCGGCGCGGTCCCGCCCATCGCGGTACGTACCTGCTCGGCGAGGTCTTTCAGGCTGGCGGCGCCGGGATAGAAGCCCTTGGCGTCCGCCGCCAACGTCGGGTCCCCGCCGCCGACGAGCACCACCTCACCCGGTTGCATGCCGGAAACGGCTTTTGTCGGGATCCGATAGCCGGGGCCCCGGGCGGTGAGTACGGTCACCGCGGTCAACAGCTTCGTCACCGACGCCGGCACGGTGCCCGCCCCGCCACCCCGCTCGAACAACTGCTGCCCGGTCAGCGCGTCGGTCACCGCCACGTTGACCCGGCCGCCGAGCGCGGTGTCGGCGATCAGCGGATCTAGCACGGCTCGCAGCCCATCGGTGTCGGGCATCGGCGCGGCGATGTCGGTGCCGGCCAGCACAGCGACCGGCGACGGCTCCGCCGGTTCGGCGCTGGGTGCGGCGGGGTCGTCGGCCAGCCACCGCTCGACCGGACCGGGACGCACCACGACCAGCCCCACCACGGCCAGCACCAGGACCAGCACGGCGGCGAGGAGTATCGGCAGCCGGCGGCGCGGCGCCGGCTGGGGCGGCTCCGGGGGTACGCCGGACGGAGCGTTCGGCGTACTTCCGATGGGCCCGCTCGACGGCGGGCCGGCCGCCATGGTCGGGCCCGCGGCGGCGCCGACCGTCAAGGGCTGGGTCCGTTCCGCCGGATCCAGCCCGGACCCGGCGGCGGGACTGGTCGGGGTGGCCGGCTGCGGCCGGAGGATCTGCGCTTCCGGCACCGGCACCCGCCCGGCCGCCGGCTTGGTGGGCGGTTGGCGGGAAACGCCGTCACCTGCACCGTCGGGTCGATAGTGTGAATCTTCCCTCCCCACGACCCCCTCCTCCCCCACCCGGATCCGGCCTGGGTGACACTACTTCGGTCCGAAGACTATGCGGCGGCCGGAGTCGGCGGGCGGGTATTCGCCTGTCCGGGGTGCGGCCGCCGGTTCCGTCAAGCCAGCGTGGGCGAACGAGGAGCGTGCAGATGGATTTCGACGTCACGGTTGAGATCCCGAAAGGTCACCGCAACAAGTACGAGGTGGACCACGTGACCGGCCGCATCAGGCTGGACCGCACCCTCTTCACCTCCACGCAGTACCCGGCCGACTACGGCTTCATCGAGGGCACCCTGGGCGAGGACGGCGACCCACTGGACGCGCTGGTGCTGGTTCCCGAGCCGACCTTCCCGGGCTGCCTGATCCGCTGCCGCACCATCGGCATGTTCCGGATGACCGACGAAAAGGGCGGCGACGACAAGGTCCTCTGCGTGCCGTACGAGGACCCGCGCCAGGAGCACCTGCGCGACATCCACCACCTCGGCGAGTTCGACCGGCTGGAGATCCAGCACTTCTTCGAGGTGTACAAGGACCTGGAGCCGGGCAAGTCGGTCGAGGGCGCGACCTGGGTGGGGCGTACCGAGGCCGAGGCCGAGATCCAGGCGTCGTACCGGCGGGCCCGGGAGGCCGCCGAGCGCGGCGAGTCCACGCACTGACGGACGCATCCGACAGCCCGGGTCCTGCTCAGCCGAGCAGGCCCCGGGCTTGTTCGTAGAGGCCGAGCACGGCGCAGGCGATCGGCACCACGGAGACCACCAACGCGGTGTCGGTGAGGTCGGCGAGCCGACCGAGGTACGGGGACACCGGGCGACGGGCGTACGTGGTGCCACCGGCCACGACCAACAGGGCGACCAGCAGGCCGCCGGCTGCCAGGACCAGCTGACCGCGCTCCCCCGCCCCGCCGGCCAGGTCCGCGCCGAGGAGCACGTACCCGGCCAGGCCGGCGAGCACGGGTGGCACCCGGTGGCGTACGGCCACGAACAGACGGGCGCGCAGCAGCAGCACCGCCGCGCTCACCGCGACGAGCAGCCGGCCGGCCGTACCGGAGCCGCTGAGCACCAACGCGGCGACCCCCGCCAGCAGGCCGTGCCCGATCAGCATCCCGGTCAGCATCTCCTCGGTGCGTGCCACCGCCGCGTACACCCGGCTGCGGTCCGGGAGGTCCCGCACCCCGTCCGGGTCGTCCGGCGCACCGGTGGGCAGGGTGATCGGCGGCAACGGAACCTTGCCCAACCGGATGGCCAGCAGGGGGATGGCCCCGATCCCGAAGGCCAGCACGCAGAGCAACACGGCCGCGATACCGGCCGGGGTGAGCCACAGCCCGCCGAGCGCGACCGGCACGCCGACTGCGCCGACCACCACCCCTGCCACGAAGATCCGCAACCGGGAGGCCACCCCGAACAACCCGAGCACCGAGGCCAGCAGCAGCGCCACCGAGGCGGCCAACAGCTCCGGGGCGCCGATCCAGCGCAGCGGGCCGAACGGACCGACCGAATCGCCCGAGCCGACGGCGAGGGCGCCGGCCGCCGCCGCGAACGGCAGCGCGTACCCGCCGAGGATGGCCCCGGCCTGGCCGTCTCCCTGCGCCCGGGACAGCACCGTGCCCGCCAACACGAGCAGCGCCGCCATCAGGCTCGCCGCGAGCCAACCGGCCGGATGACCCGGGCCGCCCGCGAGGAGGGCGCGCAGGCCGACAGCGAGCGGAACGGCCGCTGCGCCCAACGCGGCAGCCCGGGTGGCGGCGGGCGACCAGGCACCACCGCGACGTCGGGCACCGTCGGCGATCGCCTCGACCACGTCGTCGTACTCCAGTTCCGGCCACTGCACGCTGGCCGGCACCAGGTGCAGCACCTCCCCGTCGCGGACGCTCTGGGCGAGCAGGGCCTGCCCGGCTGTCAGCACCGTGCCGTCGGCCCGTCGCAGCAGCCATCCGCCGTGGCGCTCCCCGTCGTCGGCCAAACCTTCGCCCGCGTGGCGTAGCACTTCCGGCAGCAGTTCGGCGAGCGGCACCTGCTCCGGCAGGGCCACGTCGACCCGCCGTTGGGGCGCGCTGACGGTGATCCGGGTCAGCCCGACTGTCATCGACCGACCTCCATGATGAGCGGGGCGACGGCTGCGCGAACGTGAGGACTTTACCTACGATGAGCCAGCTTCGGGTTACCGAGCGCGGTCAGGAGGTCGAGTGTCCACTGTCGTCATCCGGCGGCCACCCCGGCGTCCGGCACCGCAGATCCCGGTGGGCGAGCTGCCGGTGGAGGCGCCACCGGAGATCCCCGCCGGCACCGGTGGACGCTGGCACCAGATGTTGATGGTGCTGCCGATGCTGGGCGGCACCGTCGCCATGGCGATGATGTTCGGCCGGGGCGGCGGCGCCTACTCGTACGTGGTGGGCGCCATGTTCGGGCTCTCCTCGCTGGCCATGCTGGTCACCTCCTGGGGCAGCGCCTCGGGCAGCCCGAGGAAGTCCGAGATGATGGCGGCCCGCCGGGAGTACCTGCGACACCTGGCGACGTTGCGGCGCCAGGTGCGGCAGGCCTCGGCACGGCAGCGGGCCGGGCTCTGTTACCGCCACCCGGACCCGGGGCTGCTCTGGTCGACGGTGGACAGCCACCGGGTGTGGGAGCGGCGACCCGTCGACCCGGATTTCGCCGTGGTACGGGTCGCGGTCGGGCCGCAGACCCTGGCCACGCCGCTGGTCCCGCCGGTGACCCGTCCGTTGGAGGAGCTGGAACCGATGACGGCCGGCGCGCTACGCCGGTTCCTCGACGCGTACTCGGTGGTGCCCGACCTGCCGGTGGCGCTGTCGCTGCGCAGTTTCGCCCGGGTGTTCGTCCGCGGCACACCGGCCGCGAACACCGGTTCGCCCACCGCGCAGGCCCTGGTCCGGGCGATGCTCACCCAGCTCGCGGTGTTCCACGCCCCGGACGAACTTCTCATCGCCGTCTGTGCCGGGCCGGAACGGCGCAACCTCTGGGAGTGGACCAAGTGGCTGCCACACGTCCAGCACCCGACGCGCAGCGACGCCCTCGGCCCGGTACGACTGGTGACCAGTTCGGCGGTGGAGTTGGAGCGACTGCTCGACGAGGTGCTGGCCAGCCGCTCCCGGTTCAGCCCGGCCGGGCCCGCCACCGACGGGCCGCACCTGGTCGTCGTGCTGGACGGCGGCGACCTCACCGGCGCCACCGAGTTGGCGGGTGACGGCGGCATCGACGCGGTCACCCTGATCGATCTGGACACTCCGCCACCCCGACTGCTGGACCGGTTCGCGCTGCTGCTGCAGATGCGCGGCGGCCGGCTGTATTCACACTCGGCGGACGAGGCCGCCGAGGTCGGCACCGCCGACACCCTGAGCATCGCCGAGGCCGAGGCGGTGGCCCGCCGGCTGGCGCCGTTACGCCTGGCCGCCGTCACGGGCGGCAAGGACGCGGTACCCGGTGTCGAGCCGGGGCTGCCGGAGCTGCTCGGCATCGGCGACCCGACGGGCTTCACCGCCGAGCAGGGCTGGATCCCCCGGTCGGCACGTGAGCGCCTGCGGGTGCCGATCGGTGTCGGCGTCGACGGCGGCGCGATCGAGCTGGACCTGAAGGAGTCGGCGCAGGACGGCATGGGTCCGCACGGGCTGCTCATCGGTGCCACCGGCTCCGGCAAGTCCGAGTTGCTGCGTACGTTGGTGCTCGGGCTCGCCGCCACCCACTCCTCGGAGCAGCTCAACTTCGTGCTGGTCGACTTCAAGGGCGGAGCGACGTTCGCCTCCTTCGACCGGCTGCCGCACACCGCAGCCGTGATCACCAACCTGGCTGACGCGCTGCCACTGGTCGACCGCATGGTCGATGCGATCAACGGCGAGTTGGTACGCCGGCAGGAGCTGCTGCGCCGGGCCGGCAATTTCGCCAGTCTGCGCGACTACGAACGGGCCCGAGCGGCCGGCAGCCCGCTGGCCCCACTGCCGTCCCTGCTGTTGATCTGTGACGAGTTCTCCGAACTGCTCTCGGCCAAGCCCGATTTCATCGACCTCTTCGTCCAGATCGGCCGGCTGGGCCGGTCCCTCGGCGTGCACCTGCTGCTCGCGAGCCAGCGTCTGGAGGAGGGGCGGCTGCGGGGTCTCGACACCCACCTGTCGTACCGGATCGGTCTGCGTACCTTCTCCTCGCTGGAGTCCCGCACCGTGCTCGGGGTGCCGGACGCCCACGAACTGCCCCGCTCGCCGGGGCACGGCTACCTGCGCTTCGGCACCGAGCCGTTGCTGCGTTTCAAGGCCGCGTACGTCTCCGGGCCGGTTCGTCGACGGGGAGCGGCGGCTTCGTCGGCCAGCCCGGAACGGCCCCGGCTGATCGCCTTCTCCACCCACTTCACACCCGCTCCGCAGCCACCCGTACCGGCCGTCACCGCCGAGCCGGACGAGGAGAACGGCCAGACCCTGCTCGACCTGCTGGTCGGCCGGCTCGCCGGGCAGGGGCCGCCGGCCCATCAGGTGTGGCTGCCGCCGCTGGACGGCGCACCTGCCCTGGACGAGTTGGTCGGACCGCTCACGACCGATCCCGACCGGGGCCTGACGTTCGGCAATCCGGAACTGCACGGCGCCCTCCAGGTGCCGGTGGCGGTGGTCGACAAGCCGTACGAGCAGCGCCGCGACCTGCTCTGGCTCGCACTGGACGGCGCCGCCGGCCACGTGGCGGTGGTCGGCGGTACGCAGAGCGGCAAGTCAACCGCCCTTCGTACGCTGATCTGTGCACTGGCGCTCACCCACACTCCGGCCGAGGTGCAGGTCTACTGTCTCGATTTCGGCGGCGGCGGGTTGGCTGCGGTGCGCGACCTGCCGCACGTCGGTGGGGTGGTCGGGCGGGCCGATCCGACCGGCGTACGTCGGACGGTGGGTGAGATGGCCACCCTGCTGGCGGACCGGGAACGCGCCTTCGCCGAGTCCGGGGTCGAGTCGATGGCCGCCTGGCGGCAGCGACGTGCGGCCCAACTCGCCGCCGGTGCGCCCGGCGACGATCCGTTCGGTGACGTCTTCCTCGTCGTCGACGGCTGGGCGACCTTGCGGGGCGAGTACGACGACCTGGAACCGCTGATCACCGATCTCGCCACCCGTGGCCTGTCGTACGGCCTGCATGTGGTGGCGACCGCGGTGCGCTGGTTGGACTTCCGCCCGGCCATCCGAGACCTGTTCGGCTCCCGGTTGGAGCTGCGCCTCGGCGATCCGTCCGATTCGCTGGTCGCCCGGCGGGCTGCGGCGGACGTGCCGGAGCAGAACCCGGGTCGGGGCGTCACCGCCGCGAGTCTGCACTTCCTCACCGCGCTGCCACAGTCCACCGGTTCGGACACCGCCGCACTGGTGAAAGAGGTCAACGGGGCCTGGTCCGGCCCGGCCGCACCCCGGGTGCGGCTGCTGCCGGCGGTGCTGCCGTACGCCGACCTGGATTTCGACGCCGCCACCGGGTTGCGCATCCCGGTCGGGATCGCCGAGGCGGACCTGCGCCCGGTCGTCCTCGACTTCACCACCGAGCCGCACTTCGTGGTCTACGGCGACGCCGAGTGCGGCAAGTCGTCGTTCCTGCGCGCCCTGGCCACCACGATCATCACCCGGTTCACCCCGGAACAGGCCCGGGTGATCCTGGTCGACTACCGGCGCAGCCTGCTCGGCGTCATCGAGACACCGCATCTGATCGGGTACGGCACCGCCGCCGCGCACACCGCCGAAGTGGTCGAGTCCGCCGCCGGCTACATGCAGGGCCGCATCCCCGGCCCCGAGGTCAGCCCGGCCCAACTGCGCGACCGGTCGTGGTGGTCCGGCCCGGAGCTGTTCGTCCTGGTCGACGACTACGACCTGGTGGCCAGTGGCCCGGCGAATCCACTGCGGTCACTTGAAGAGCATCTGCCGCACGCCCGGGACGTGGGGCTGCACCTGGTGCTGGTCCGCCGTTCCGGTGGCGCCGGCCGGGCCCAGTACGAGCCGGTCGTCCAGCGGCTGCGCGAACTGTCCACCTCGGGCCTGGTGATGTCGGGCAGCCCGGACGAAGGCGCCCTGGTGGGGCCGGTCCGACCCGGTCCGCTACCGGCCGGACGCGGCCGGCTGTTCACCCGTCGGGAGGGCATCCGCCTGGTCCAACTCGCGTACTTGCCGCCACAGTGACGTGGAGTCCACCGAACGTCCCTGGAAACGGGACGGAACCGGTAATCTCCGATCGTCATGTCTGCTGCGACGAACGGCTGAGAATGTGACCAGGGTGCGGCACAGCGGCCCGCCGGGGCCCCGGCGGTTGGCCGGTCGGGCGATGCTCGCCACGGCGGCCACTGCGGTGTCGGCTGTCGTCGCGGTGGTGCCGGCCGCCGCCGTGCCGGTCAGCCCGGCCCTCGCCGTGCCGGTGGCGTACGCGCCCGGGGACGTGACCGACCGCGCCGACCAGATCCGCGACGAACAGTGGCAGCTCGACAGACTCGGCGCGCAGATCGCGTGGCGCACGTCGACCGGCCGGGGTGTGACCGTGGCGGTCATCGATTCCGGGGTGGACGGTTCCCATCCGGATCTGATCGGGCGGGTGCTGCCCGGGATCGACCTGGTCTCGCCGGACGGGGCGGTTGAGCCGGATCCGGTCGGGCACGGCACGACCGTGGCGGGGCTCATCGCCGGGCGCAACGACGATCGTCAGGGCGTGGTGGGGCTGGCCCCGGACGCCCGGATCCTGCCGGTACGGGTCCTCGACGAGGAGAACCGCTACGACGACGCCCTGATCGTCGCCCAGGGCGTACGGTGGGCGGTCGACAACGGCGCCCAGGTGATCAACCTGTCGCTCGGTGGCAGCGGGGACAGCCCGGCGCTGGCCGCCGCCATCGACTACGCCTTCGCCCGGGACGTGGTGGTCGTCGCCTGTACCGGCAATCTGGCCACCTCACCGGACGCAAAGGTGTGGTATCCGGCCCGCGAGCCGGGCGTGATCGCGGTCTCCGGCCTGGAGCGGGCCAGCAACAACCTGTGGAGCGGCGCGATCACCGGCCGGGCCACCGTCCTGACCGCGCCCGCCAGCGGCCTCGTCGGCGCTCGTCCCCCCACCGGGTACTGGCGGGTGCAGGGCACCAGCTTCGCGGCACCACTGGTCGCCGCCACCGCCGCCCTGGTCCGGTCCCGCTATCCGCAGATGTCCGCCGGCGACGTGGTGAACCGGCTGCTGGTCACCGCGAAGGACATCGGCCCCACCGGTCGTGACGACCGCTTCGGTTACGGGCTGGTCGACCCGATCGCGGCATTGACCGCGGACGTGCCGTTGGTGCAGCACAATCCGCTGGACGACAACGAGGCGCCGGGGGTCACCGGTTTCGGCCCGGCACCGGGCTCGGTCCCGACGGACGATCCGGACGCCGACCAACTCAGCCTCACCGGGCCGCAGCAGGAGACCCGCTGGCGGGCCCGGGCCGCCGGCGCGCAGGATGACGCCGGGTCGGAGCGACTCTGGACCGGGTCGGCGATCCTCGTCGCCCTGCTGACCGGGGCCCTGCTCATGGTGCGCCGCTTCCGGCAGTCGCACCGCTGACCGTCGACGAATCCGTCCGATGCCCGGTACCCGCCTCCGCTTACGGGTACAACCATCGCCGTGGACAGCAATCGGCGCAGCGCCCCGTCGCCCTCGTGGCGGGACCTGAGCCTGCCGCCGGTTCCCGGGTCGCGGCCGAGCCGCATCCCGACCGTCAGCCTGCTGCCGTTCCTGCCGTTCGCCCTGCTCGCCGGGTTGGTGCTGGGCGGTTGGCCGCCGCTGCACCGGCTCGACGTGTCGGTCACCGAACACCTGCACGGGTACGCCGTCGCCCACCCGCTCTGGGTCCGGGTGATGAGCGTGTGGACCGACGCCTTCGCGCCGATGCCGCTGCGCGCCGCAGCGTTGGCCCTGGTGCTCTGGTTGGTGCATCGAGGCGCTCGACGGCTCGCGGTCTGGGTCGTCACGACCATGGTGGTCGGCGGTCTGCTCGGGCCGCTGCTGAAGCTGCTGGTCGGCCGAGCGCGACCGGCGCTGCCGGAGCCCGTGGCGGAGGCGCCCGGACTGGCCTTCCCGTCCGGGCACGCGCTGAACGCGATGCTCGCCGCCGGGGTGCTCGTCGTGGTGTTCCTGCCTCGGCTGCCCGTCCCGGCGCGGGCCGGTCAGCCGGTGAACCGGGCCGAGCCGGTGGCCCGCGCGGCGGTCTGGCTCGGCGCACTGTCGATCGCGCTGGTCACCGGGTTCAGCCGGGTCGCCCTCGGCGTGCACTGGAGCAGTGACGTGCTGGCCGGCTGGCTGCTCGGGTTGACGGTGGTCACCGCCACCACCGCCGCTTCGGGGGTGTGGCCTCGGCCGCCGGCCGAAGGTCGACAACCGGCATCGCAGCGTTGATCGTCAGGTGCACTCGCCGGTGTCGACGCCTCGGGTCCGCTGCGCGCCTTCCAACGCCACCGGACGTGCCTCGGCGGCGGTGACCGCGAAGCCGGTGTTCGGGTCGTCCGCCGCCGCAGCGAAGATCACCCCGAGGACCAGGCCGTTCGAGGAGACCAGCGGCCCGCCGGAGTTGCCGCTGCGCACCAGCGCCCGGATCGTGTAGATCTCCCGGGTCACGTTGCCCGAGGAGTAGATGTCCGGTCCGGTGATCCGGTCGACGTCGCGGACCCGTGCCGACTGGGCGTTGTACGGCCCGTCCAGCGGGAAGCCGAGCACGATGGCATCCGCGCCGGTGGACGCGTTGCCGGCGGCGAACCGCATGGAGGGGCCGGGCAGCCCGGGAACATACAGCACGGCCAGGTCGCGGTCCGGGTCGTAGACGACGACCTCGCCCTCGTACCGGTCGCCGCGCAGCTCCACCGCCACCGAACGGGTGCCGGCGACCACGTGTGCGTTGGTCATCACCCGGTCGTCGGCGTACACGAAACCGGAACCCTCGATGCGGCGGGAGCAACTCGGGGCGGAGCCCAGCACCTTGACCACGGAACGCTGACCGCTGGCCACCACCTCGGAGCCGGCCAGCGCCGGGTCGGGGGGTTCGACCTGCCGGGCCTGAGTACGCCGCAGGCCGTCGAAGACGTCCGGGAACCCGTTCGTGTCGACGGTGTCGCGTAGCGCGGTGGAGAGCTGCTGCGCCTGGTCGGGCAACACCTGGTCGACCACGTTGAGTAGGGCACTGCTGCGTACCGAAGCAGCCAGCCAGGGCAGCGACGAGGAGCCCAGCGGCACCGCGACGAGCCAGGCGACCAGCAGCACGGCGAAGAGCGATACGAAGGCGCCGCCGACATCGTCGACCCGCCGGGCCACGTCACTGTTGATCGTGCGGCGCAGGTGCGACCCGAGCCAGCCGGCGAGCGCCTGACCGACCACGGCCAGTCCGAAGATGGCGACCAGTGAGACCAGCACCCGAGTGCCGCTGTCGACGAACTGCTGCGCGAACATCGGCCCGATCTGGAGCCCGATCAGGGCGCCCAGGAAGAACCCGGAGAACGACAGCACCCCGATGACGAAACCCTGTCGGTATCCGCTGATCGCGAACACGAGCATGAGCATGAGCAGGACGAGATCCACGGCCGACACGGCTCAAGCGTACGGGCCGAAGGCTCACGGAATGACGATCACTAGCGGAAGGTGACCGTCAGATCAGCGCACCGCACTCTCGTCGACGTCGTCCGTTCCGGCCGAGGGCGCGGGTGTCGCCCCGGTCGGCGGGAGTTCGATCACCCGGTTGCGGGGCCACGGCCGGCTCCATCCGCCCATGTCCAGCAACACGGACAACACCCCGGCGGTGAATCCCCAGACCAGCATCCCGCGTACGGAGAACGCCGGGCCGATCCAGCCGCTGGAATGGCGTACCCGAACCCGGTTCTCCGGATCGACCAGCTCGGCGATGGGCAGCCGGGCGACGTGGGCGACCTCGGCCGGTTCCCGGGGGTGCACCGGGTGCGGGGCGTGCCACCAGGCCAGCACCGGGGTCACCACGAAGTCGCTGACCGGGATCCACAGTCGGGGCAGCTCGGTCAGCAGGGTCACGCTGCTGACGTCGAGGCCGACCTCCTCGTTGGCCTCACGCAACGCGGTCGCGGCGGCGTCGGCGTCTTCCGGGTCGGCGGCCCCGCCGGGGAACGCCGGCTGGCCGGCGTGATTGCGTAGCGTCGCGGCCCGCTGTAGGACCAGCACGTCCGGGCCGGTCTCACCTTCGCCGAGCAGCACCAGCACGGCGCTTTCCCGGCCGCCGTGCTCAGGCGTGCGCAGCTGGGTGAAGTCCTCGATACGGGCGGTGCCGAGCCGGACCAGCAGCGGTTGCAGCCAGGCCGGCGCGGCACGCCGGGCGCTGGCGGTCTCCGGCGGCTGACTCATCGCGACACCTCGCTCACGCTTTGACCGCGATGTCGAGGTGCTGCTGGACGAGTTCGGTGAGGTTGGCGTCGTCCAGCGCGCCCGAGGTGTCGATGTGCCGGATCTGCCCGTCGGCGTCCAGGAACACGGTCATCGGGAAGGCGTTGCGGCGCAGCTCCCGTTGCAGCGCCTTCCCCTGGTCGACCAGCATCGGGAACCGTACGCCGAAATCCTCGCCGATGGACTGGGCGGCGGCGCGGCTGTCCTGGGTGTTCACCCCGATCACCCGCAGCTGTCCGTCGGCGCGTTGGCTCAGTCGTTGGAAGGCGGGCAGTTCCTTACGGCAGGGCGGGCACCACGAGGCCCAGATGTTGATCACTGCTGGACCGCGTACGTCCCGCAGGGCGACCGGTGCGCCGCCGGTGAAGCAGGTCAGGGACAGCTCGGGCAGTCGGCTACCGCCTGCCGGGCGGTCGTCGGCCGAGCCGTCCGGTACGCCGTCGTCACCCGCGCCGTCCGGCGCGCTGGTCAAGGTGGCGCAGTCGGCGAACGGCGACGGCCGGCTGGCGGCCGGATCCTGCCGACCGGGTGCGGGCGTCTCGGTGTCGGCAGTGCAGGCGGTGGCCACCAGCAGCAGCGGCAGGGCGAGCAGGGCGAGCCGACGGGTCATGGCGCCTCCGCCCGGACCGCCTGCACCGGCACCAGTTCCGGGTCGATCCCGGCGGCGACCGCCAGGTCACGGGCCCGGGGCCCCTTGAGCAGCTTCGCCGCGGCCGCCGGCTCGGTCGGCCCGGTGCCGTACGACGGGCAGAGCTTCGCCAACGTGCACGCCCCGCAGGCGGGCTTGCGGGCGTGGCAGACCCGCCGGCCGTGGAAGATGATCCGGTGCGACAGCATGGTCCAGTCGCGCTTGGGGAACATCGCCCCGATCGCGTGCTCGATCTTGACCGGGTCGATCTCCGAGGTGAGCCCCCAGCGGTGCACCAGCCGCTGGAAGTGCGTGTCGACGGTGATGCCGGGCACGTCGAAGGCGTTACCGAGGATGACGTTGGCGGTCTTGCGGCCGATCCCGGGCAGCGTCACCAGGTCGACCAGCCGGCCGGGCACCTGACCGTCGTAGCGTTGCACCAGCGTCTGACCGAGCTGGATCAGCGAGTTGGTCTTGTTGCGGTAGAACCCGGTGGGTCGGATCAGCTCTTCCATCTCGGCCCGATCCGCCCCGGCGTAGTCGGCGGCGCTCGGGTAGCGGGCAAAAAGCTTCGGGGTGACCTCGTTGACCTTCTTGTCCGTGCACTGCGCCGACAGGATGGTGGCGACGGCCAACTCCAGCGGGTTGTTGTGGTTGAGCTCACAGTGCGCGTCGGGGTGCGTCTCGGTCAGCACGCGGCCGATCCGTCGCGCCCGCCGGGTACGTCCGAGGTCGGTCTCGGTGGCACTTCTGGTCACGACGGCCAGCCTACGTCGCCCCGACGACACTGCCGCCGGCACGCGTACGCCGTGGGGCTCAGTCCTGGTCGGGCGGGCTGATCTTGCCGGAGTTGGTGAACTTGGCGCCGGTCTCCGGGAAGTCGAGCTTGGTCAACTCCTGGAGCAGCCCGAGGCCCCGGTCGTCGGGATCCACCACCGGCTTGCGGACTCCGTCCATGTACGTCGAGACGAACGAGCCGCCCGCCCAGGTGCCGTCCGCTTCGAGGGACACCTTCAGCACCCCGCCCCAGCCGAGTCGCCCGTTGTTGCTCAGCGAGTTGCCGCCACCGGCGAAGTTGCCCAGGCTGTACGCGATCAGCCGGCCCTTGTAGAACTCCATGCCCCGCAGCACGTGCGGGCCGTGACCGACCACCAGATCGGCACCGGAGTCGATCATGGCTCGGGAGAACTTGACCGGGTCACCCCGGTTCTCGCCGAGGAACATCTCGGTGCCCGGGCGTACCCGGGTCATCTCCGCCCCCTCGGCGCCCATGTGCACCTGCACCACCACGATGTCGGCCATCTTGGCGGCCTTGGCGATCACCTTCTTCGCAGCCGGGATGTCCACCAGACTGTTCGACCAGCGGTACGACGAGAAACCGGCCACCGCGACCTTGACGCCCTTGACCTCCACCACGGTGATCTGGTCGGGGGCGCCGGTGTGCTCCAGCCCGTGCTCCTCCAGCGCCTTCTGGGTGTTCTCGTACCCCTTCTCGCCGAAGTCGTAGCCGTGGTTGTTGGCCTGGTTGAGCAGGTCGAACCCGGCGTCGGCCAGGTGCGCAGCGTACTCCGGCGGGGCCCGGAACTGGAAGCAGCGGGTCGAGTCCGCCCCGCACTTGCCGGCACCCGTGTCCACGGTCAACGGCTCTTCGAGGTTGCCCATCACCAGGTCGGCGGCGAGCGCCTTCTTCACCGAGTCGAAGAAGCCCTTGCCGTCGTTGGGCGGCATCCGGTTGGGCGCCATCGCCATCACGATGTCACCGGTGGCCGAGAGCGAGATCTTCTTGATCTTCGGCGACGGTGACTCGACGGGTGCGCCGGTACCGCCACCACCCGCGCCCGGCTGCCAGACCGGCCCTTCGGTGGCTTCGGCGCAACCGGCGAGCAGGAGGGCGGCGAGCAGCGTGCCGAGCACGGCCAGGACGGGACGGCGTGGTCGGGACGCGAGGGGGGCGGGAGCGTACATCGTGGGCGACCCTACCGGGCAGGAAACTCGACCACGACGGCCGATCGGTCGGGGAGTTTCAGACCCGGAGCCGATCCGACCATGGCACGACTGTGCCGGTCCCGACGGCCAGCACGGCGGCGTGCACCGCCCGGGCCAGCGCCGCCCCCCACTCCGACCGTGGACCGCCGTACGCGCTGATCGCCCCGGTCGGCGGGCAGAGGACGGTCACCGCGTCGGTCGGGGTGCCGGTGCCCGGCAGTCCCAGCTCGGCGATCGCCTGCGCCTTGGCCTCGGTCGCCGTGGCCACGGCGTTGACCAGCGCGGCGTCGCCGAGCCGGGCCGGCACCCACGCCACGATGTTGACCGTGCCGACCCGCTGGGCGGCGGTCGGCGCCGCCGGCGCCGCCGCAGGGATCGGGGTACCCAGGCCGACGGTGGCCCACACCCGCACTCCGGTGTCGGTACGGGTCAGCACCTCGCCGACGTCCACCCCGGTCAGCAGGCCCACCCCGGGCCCGTCGAGGTCGAGCCGCCGGGCCAGTTCGACCAGGTGCGCGGCGGGGTCGTCCCGGTCGTACGACATCGGCACGGTCGCGTTGAGCACCCACCGCCGTACGCCGATGCCACCGCCCAGCGGGGCGCTGCTGACCGCCCGCAGGGGTCGCCGCGTACGCCACACGAGTAGCGGGATGTCCCGACCGTCCTCGCGCCGGGTGGTCAGCAGGGGCTCGCTCAGCACGCCGTGACCTTACGACCAGCGACGTCGTCCCTTCGATCGGGCCGGTGGCGGTGCCAAGGCGTCGGCGACGGGCGGGTTACCCCCAACGATCAAGATTCCAGGGGTGGACCTCTGATTACTGCTCACGTGCGCCTAGACTGGTCGGCGCGCGAGGGGATCAGCGGACGGCAGTCCCGGCCGAGCAGACGGCACGCGCAACCGGAGGTGCGCGATGGACGAGGTACTGGCCCGCAGCGGGATCTTCCAGGGCGTTGACCCGGAGGCTGCCGAGGCGCTCGCCAAGGAGATGGAGACGATCGAGGTCCGCAAGGGCGAGGTCGTCTTCAACGAGGGCGAGCCCGGCGACAGCCTCTACATCCTGCTGTCCGGCAAGATCAAAGTGGGTCGCCGCGCGGCGGACGGCCGGCAGAACCTGATCGCGGTGATGGGGCCGTCGGACATGGTGGGCGAGTTGTCCCTGTTCGACCCGGGTCCGCGTACGGCGACCGCCACTGCGGTCACCGACAGCCGGCTGGCCCGACTGCGCAAGCAGGCCCTGCGGCCCTGGCTGAACAACCGGCCGGAGATCGCCGAGCAGCTGCTGCGGGTGCTCGCCCGTCGGCTGCGCCGCACCAACGACGCCCTCGCCGACCTGATCTTCACCGACGTGCCCGGTCGGGTCGCCAAGAACCTGCTCCAGATGGCCGGTCGGTTCGGCACCCGCGACGGCGGCGTGCTGCGCGTGACGCACGATCTCACCCAGGAGGAGATCGCCCAGCTCGTCGGCGCCTCCCGGGAGACGGTCAACAAGGCGCTGGCCGACTTCGCCTCGCGCGGTTGGCTGCGCCTGGACGGCAAGAGCATCATCATCCTCGACCCGGAGCGCCTGGCCCGCCGCGCCCGCGTCTGACCCGTCTGCTCACCCCACCCGCTCGGCCCGCCACTGCGGACCGAGCGGGTGGGGTGTTTCTACGGGGCGGCCGGCAGCCGCAGGACCGATAAAAAGTCAGTCTTGACTGTTTGTTTTTGGCGCGGCAGGCTGTGCGCGTGTCCACCGCATCGACCCGCGTCCCTCAACAGGAACGCAGTCGCGCCACCCAGGCCCGACTGCTGGAAGCGACCGTCGACTGCCTGGTGGAGCATGGCTGGTCTGGCACCACCACCACCGTCGTGGCTCAACGGGCGGGCGTCTCGCGGGGCGCCCAACTGCACCACTACCCGACCAAGGCAGCCCTGGTCACCGCCGCCGTCGTGCACCTGACCGAGCGCCGGGCGGCGGAGTTGCGCAGCGAGGCCGAGACCCTGCCGGCCGACACGAGTCGGCTGGACCGGGTCGTCGACCTGCTGGCTGCCGCCTTCACCGGGCCGCTGTTCGTCGCCGCCCTCGAACTCTGGGTGGCCGCCCGCACCGACGCCGAACTACGCGCCGCGCTGCTGCCTCTGGAGGCCCGGGTCGGCCGGGAGATGTACCGGCTGACCGTCGAGCTGCTCGGGGTGGACGAACGCCGGCCCCGCGTACGCGAGGCGGTGCAGGCCACCCTCGACCTGCTGCGCGGTCTGGGCGTGGCCAACCTGCTCAGCGACGACTCGGCCCGCCGGACCGCCCTGCTGCACGCCTGGAAGCACCAGCTCGCCATCCTGCTCGCTCCCGCAGTCGACCCGCCCGGGAGCGAGCGGCACTGACATCCCGCCCGGAGGCACCATGGTCGACCTGCCCGCACTGCCCGCCGATCCGGCTGCCGAATCCGAGCTACCCGGCACCGGCCTTCCGGTCCACGTGCCCGGCGCCGGGAGGTTCGCGTGAGCCCGGCCACCGGCGGGGGTGCGGTGCTGCGGGTCGGTAACGCCTCCGGCTTCTACGGTGACCGCTTCTCCGCCTGGCGGGAGATGCTCGACGGCGGTGAGCTGGACGTGCTGACCGGTGACTACCTCGCCGAGCTGACCATGCTCATCCTGGGCCGAGACCGGATGCGCGACCCCGACCTCGGCTACGCGAAGACGTTCCTCCGGCAGCTGGAAGGCTGCCTCGGCACCGCGCTGGACCGGGGCGTCCGGATCGTCACCAACGCCGGTGGACTGAATCCCGCCGGGCTGGCCGCCGCCGTCCGGTCACTCGCCGAGCGGCTCGGGCTCGACGTCAACGTCGGGTACGTCGAGGGCGACGCCCTCCAACGGCCGGACGCCCTGACCGCGAACGCGTACCTGGGCGCGTTCGGGATCGCCGCCTGTCTCGATGCCGGGGCGGACATCGTGGTGACCGGACGGGTGACCGATGCCGCCCTGACCGTCGGCCCCGCGATCGCCCGCTTCGGGTGGGGACACGACGACCTCGACGCGCTGGCCGGCGCCACCGTGGCCGGACACCTGATCGAGTGCGGGGCACAGGTGACCGGCGGCAACTTCAGCTTCTTCACCGAATTGCCCGACGGCGCTCACCGACCCGGTTTCCCGATCGCCGAACTGCACCCGGACGGCTCGTCGGTGATCACCAAGCATCCCGGCACCGGCGGTGCGGTCACCGTCGAGACGGTCACCGCCCAGCTGTTGTACGAGGTGGGCGGGCCGGCGTACCTGGGGCCGGATGTGGTGACCCGGCTGGACACGGTGCAGCTGCGTCAGGACGGGCCGGACCGGGTGCGCGTCTGCGGAGTCCAGGGCACTCCCCCGCCCGACACCCTCAAGGTCGGCGTCAACAACCTCGGCGGTTTCCGCAACTCGATGACGTTCGTGCTCTGCGGGCTGGACATCCCGGCCAAGGCCGCCCTGGTCCGGGCGCAGCTGACCGAGGCGGTCGATGCGGAGGGGCTGGAGTTCATCCTGGCCCGCACCGATCACCCCGACGCCGCCGACACCGAGGCGGCGAGCGCGCTGCTGCACGTACACCTGCGGGACGGGGACAAGGCACGGGCCGGGCGGGCGTTCTCGGCGGCGGCGGTGGAGCTGGCGCTGGCCTCCTACCCGGGCTGCACGCTGACCACGCTGCCCGGCGACGCCACCCCGTACGGCGTCTTCACCGCCGCAACGGTGCCGCAGGACGCGGTCGAACAGGTCGCCGTGCTGCCGGACGGCACCCGGGTGCCGATCCCACCGCCCCCGGTGACGTGTTTGGCGGGGCCCCCTATACAACACCAGGCGTTAACAGGGGGCCCTTCCTTCCACTCGACCCGGCGGGGGGTGCTGGGGGAGTTGGTGGGGGCGCGCTCAGGCGACAAGGGCGGCGACGCGAACCTCGGCGTGTGGGCGCGTACCGACGCGACCTGGGCCTGGCTGCGCGGCTGGCTCAGCGTCGAGCGGTTGGCCGAGTTGCTGCCGGAGACCGCTGCACTGCGGGTGCAGCGGTACGAGCTGCCCAACCTGCGGGCGGTCAACTTCGTCATCGAGGGGTTGCTGGGTGCCGGCGTGGCCGCCTCCACCCGGTTCGACCCGCAGGCCAAGGCGCTCGGCGAGCTGCTCCGCGCCCGGGTGGTCGACCTGCCGGCGGACCTGTTGGCCGGACCGGCATCGGAGGGAGCACCGTGAGCACACTGGACACCGCTGTCGATCCCGCCTCCCCAGCGTTCCGCGCCAACCGGAAGTCGCTGCTGGAACGCCTCGCCGAACTGGACGCTACGTTGGACACAGCGCGGGCCGGTGGCGGAGAGAAGTACGTGACCCGGCACCACCGACGCGGCAAGCTGCTCCCCCGGGAACGCATCGAGCTGCTGCTGGATCAGGACAGCCCGTTCCTGGAGCTGTCGCCGGTCGCCGCGTACGGCACCGATTTCCCGGTCGGGGCCAGCGTGGTGACCGGCATCGGGGTGGTCGAGGGCGTCGAGTGCCTGGTCGTCGCCAACGACCCGACGGTACGCGGCGGGGCGGTGAACCCGTGGTCGCTGGCGAAGACCCGACGGGCCGGCGAGATCGCCCTGGCCAACCGGCTGCCCATGGTGAACCTGGTCGAGTCGGCCGGCGCGGACCTGCCCACCCAGGCGGAGATCTTCATTCCGGGCGGCCGGGTGTTCCGCGACCTGACCCGGCTCTCGGCCGAAAAGATCCCCACGGTCAGCGTGGTCTTCGGCAACGCCACCGCCGGCGGGGCGTACGTGCCCGGGATGTCCGACTACACGATCATGATCCGGGACCGGTCACAGGTCTACCTGGCCGGGCCGCCGCTGGTGAAGATGGCCACCGGTGAAGACGCCGACGACGAGTCGCTGGGCGGCGCGGCCATGCACGCGACGAAAAGCGGCCTGGCCGACTTCCTCGCCACCGACGAGCGCGACGGCATCCGGCTGGCCCGGCAGTGCGTACGCCGGTTGAACTGGCGCAAGCTCGGCCCGGCGCCCCGCAACCCGCACCCGCAACCCCCCAAGTACGACGCGGAGGAGTTGCTCGGCATCGTCAGCGCCGACCTCAAGGTGCCCTTCGACCCCCGCGAGGTGCTCGCCCGGGTGCTCGACGGCAGCGAGTTCGACGAGTTCAAGCCGGCGTACGGCGACGCGCTGGTCACCGGCTGGGGTGAGCTGCACGGGTACCCGGTCGGCGTACTCGCCAACGCCCGGGGCGTGCTGTTCAGCGCCGAGGCACAGAAGGCGGCCCAGTTCATCCAGTTGGCCAACGCCACCGACACCCCGTTGATCTTCTTGCAGAACACCACCGGTTACATGGTCGGCACCGAATACGAGCAGCGCGGCATCATCAAACACGGCGCGTTGATGATCAACGCGGTGGCGAACTCGAAGGTGCCGCACCTGACGGTCAACCTGGGCGCCTCGTACGGTGCGGGCAACTACGGCATGTGCGGCCGGGCGTACGAGCCGAGGTTCCTGTTCACCTGGCCGAACGCGAAATCGGCGGTGATGGGCCCGGCGCAGTTGGCCGGGGTGCTGTCCATCGTGGCCCGGCAGGCCGCCGCCGCCCGGGGACACGAGTTCGACTCCGACTCCGACACGGCGATGCGGATGATGGTCGAGCAGCAGATCGAGTCGCAGTCCGGCGCCCTGTTCCTCTCCGGCCGGCTCTACGACGACGGGGTGATCGATCCTCGGGACACCCGTACCGTCCTCGGGCTCTGTCTGTCGGCCATCCACAACGGACCGGTGAAGGGCGCCGACGGCTTCGGCGTCTTCCGAATGTGAGCGGGCGAATCATGATTCAGAAGTTGTTGGTCGCCAACCGGGGGGAGATCTCCCGTCGGGTCTTCGCCACCTGCCGGTTACTCGGCATCGAGACGGTCGCCGTGCACTCCGACGCGGACGCCGACGCGCCTTTCGTCGCCGAGGCCGACCAGTCCGTACGCCTGCCCGGCAACACCCCCACCGAGACGTACCTGCGGGTCGACCTGATCATCGAGGCGGCCCGCCGCTGCGGCGCGGACGCCGTCCACCCCGGATACGGGTTCCTCGCCGAGAACGCCGACTTCGCCACGGCGGTGGCCGACGCCGGCCTGACCTGGGTCGGCCCGTCCGCGAAGGCGATCGCCGCGATGGGCGACAAGCTGGCCGCCAAGGCGTTGCTCGCCGAGGCCGGCGTACCGATGCTGCCCAGTTGGACCGAGGCGGACCAGGTCACCGGCTTCCCGGTGCTGGTCAAGGCGTCCGCCGGTGGCGGCGGGCGCGGCATGCGGATCGTCCGCGACGCGGCGGGGCTCGCCGAGTCCGTCGCGGGTGCGCGCCGCGAGGCGGCGTCGGCGTTCGGCGACGGCACGGTCTTCATCGAGCGGTACGTCGAACGGGGCCGGCACGTCGAGGTGCAGATCGTCGGCGACCGGCACGGTGCGGTGCTCGCCCTCGGCGAGCGGGACTGCTCGATCCAGCGCCGGCACCAGAAGATCGTCGAGGAGGCACCGGCGCTGCTCGCCCCGGAGGTGCGGGCCCGGCTGCACCAGGCTGCGGTGGCCGCCGGTCGGGCCGTCGACTACGTCGGTGCGGGCACGGTCGAGTTCCTGCTCACCGAAGAGGGCGAGTTCTTCTTCCTGGAGATGAACACGCGACTCCAGGTCGAACACCCCGTCACCGAGGCGGTCACCGGGCTGGACCTGGTCCGGCTGCAACTGCTGGTCGCCGAGGGCCGGCCGCTGCCGCTGTCGGCGACCCCGCCGGCCCAGGGTCACGCGATCGAGGTACGCCTCTGCGCCGAGGACCCCGCCGCCGGGTACGGTCCGGCGACCGGCATCCTGCACCGGTTCGCCCTGCCCGGGGTGGCCGCCGAGTTCACGCCGCACCAGGGCCTGCGGCTGGACTCCGGGGTGGTCGACGGTTCGGTGGTGGGCGTGCACTACGACTCGATGCTCGCCAAGCTGATCGCCTGGGCACCCACCCGCGCCGAGGCGGCCCGCGCCTTGGCCGCCGCCCTCGCCCGGGCCGAACTGCACGGCGTTACCACCAATCGGGACCTGCTGGTCCGGGTGCTGCGCAGCCCGCAGTTCAATGCGGCGCAGGTCGACACGGGCTTCCTGGAGCGCCACCCGGAGGTCCTCGCGCCACTGCTGGCACCTGCTGAACTCCCGCTGGTCGCCCTGGCCGCCGCGCTCGCCTCGGCCGCCGCCCGACGCGCCGCCGCCGGAGCGCTGGCCGGGCTGCCGTCAGGCTGGCGCAACGTGCCCGCCTTTCCCCAGGTCACCCGGTTCACCGACACCGACGGCGGCGAGATCGAGGTCCGCTACCGGTTGGACCGCGTCGGCCGGCTCGCGCAGTGGTCGACCTCGCCGGGCGAGGCACCCACGGTCGCTCTGGTCGAGGCGAGCCCGGAGCGGGTCGTGCTGGACGTGGCCGGGGTGCGGCGGGCGTATCGCGTACACCGGGTCGGGTCGGAGGTCTTCGTGGACGGCCCGGACGGGGCGGCGCGGTTGGCCGAGTCGCCGCGTTTCCCGTTGCCCGGCGTGGCGCTGGCGGCCGGGTCGCTGCTCGCCCCGCTGCCCGGCGCGGTGACCCGGGTGCACGTCGAGGCCGGTCAGCGGGTCACCGCCGGTGACCTGCTGCTGACCCTGGAAGCGATGAAGCTGGAACATCCCGTGTTCGCCCCGACCGACGGCGTGGTCACCGAGCTGCCGGTGTCGCCCGGCACGCAGGTCGACACGGGTGCCGTGCTGGCCGTGGTCAACCCGCTTGAGGAGGCATCGTGATGAAGTTCGACCTCAGCCCGGAACAGGACCAGTTACGCGAGGCGGTACGCGCGCTGGGCCGCCGGTACGGTCACCGCTACTTCGTCGAGAAGGCCAGAGCCGGCGAGCACACCAGCGAGCTGTGGCACGAGGCGGGCCGGCTCGGCTACCTCGGCGTCAACATCCCCACCGAGTACGGCGGTGGCGGCGGCGGCATCACCGAGCTGGCCATCGTCTGCGAGGAACTGGCCGCCGCCGGCTGCCCGCTGCTGCTGCTCGTGGTCTCCCCCGCGATCGCCGCCACCGTCATCCACCGGCACGGCACCGAGGCGCAGCGCAAACGCCACCTGCCCGGGCTGGCCGACGGCTCCCAGAAGATCGTCTTCGCGATCACCGAGCCGGAGGCGGGGTCGAACTTCCACCGCCTCGCCACCGTGGCCCGCCGCGACGGTGACGACTGGCTGCTGTCCGGACGCAAGTGCTACATCTCGGGTGTCGACGAGGCGCAGCACGTGCTGGTGGTGGCGCGTACCGAGGACGCGGCGACCGGCAAGCTCAAGCCGGCGCTGTTCGTCGTGCCCACCGATGCTCCCGGAATGACCCGCTCCAAGCTCGACATGGAGATCGTGTCCCCGGAGAACCAGTTCCTGCTCTACCTGGACGACGTCCGGCTGCCCGCCGACGCGCTGGTCGGTGAGTCCCTCGACGCCGGTCTGCCGGCGTTGTTCTCCGGGCTGAACCCGGAGCGGATCACGGTCGCCGCGATGGGCGCCGGCACCGGCCGGTACGCCATCGAACGGGCCACGGAGTACACCGCCACCCGGGCGGTCTGGGGCGGCCGGACCATCGGCTCCCATCAGGGCGTGTCGCACCCGCTGGCACACGCCGCCGTGCAGGTGGAACTGGCTCGGCTGATGATCCAGAAGGCGGCGACGCTCTACGACGCCGGTCGCGACCTGGAGGCGGGGGTGGCCGGCAACATGGCCAAGTACGCCTCCGGCGAGGCGGCGGCGTTGGCCGTCGACACCGCCGTCCAGGCCCTCGGCGGTGCCGGCATGACCACGGAGTACGGGGTGGCCACGTTGCTCGGTGCGGTACGCGCCAGCCGAATCGCCCCGGTCAGCCGCGAGATGATCCTCAACTTCGTCGCCCAACACGTCCTCGGCCAGGACAAGTCGTACTGAGGGCGGCTGTAAAAAGACGCGGCCGGGGTACGGCGGGCGACCCGAACGCCGGCCGTACCCCGGTGAGTCGAACGTAACTCAGCGACCGGCAGGTGTCCCGGCCGGCAGCGGCGCCACTACCGGCGGTAGCTGCTTCGGTGCGCCACGGCGCGGCGCGCTCTGCCCGGCCGTGTCGCTGCTGGGCACCTCGGCCCGCGTGGTCGCCGCGAACTCCGGCACCTCCTCGAAGGGCTGGATGTCACCCTTGCAGACCGTGCCCTTCCTGGGCAGGGTCACCCGCAGCAGGTACGCGTCGATGGCCTTGGTCGCGCAGGCCGACGACCCGTACGCGGTGTGTCCCCAACTGTCGCTGGACAGCAGCCGACTGTTCGGCAGCAGCTTCGACGTGGAGACCGCCCCGTTGTAGTTGGTGGCCGGGTCCCAGTAGTTGCCGACCACCAGCACCGGGTTGGCGGTCCGCCGGTTGAACGGGCCGGTGAACCGATCCTCGTCGCGTACCGTCCAACTGTCTCGGGCGCAGGCCGCACTTCTCCAGGTCCAGAGCCGACCGAAGTACCCGTCCCGCTTCTCGGCCCTGGCCGCCCGCGCCGGCCAGGGGGCGACGTCCTTCGGGTGGTTGGCGTCGGCGCAGTTCACCCCGAGGAAGGCCTCCTCCAGGTTGTTGTAGGGAGTGTCGTCGATGTCGGCCCTGGCCAGCCGTTGGGCCAGCGCGGCCCGGGCCTGCTCACGGTCCGCCTTCGGCGCCGTCGGGTCGGTCAGCCGCAGTACCTCGGCGGCCAACCACACGATGTCGCCGTCGTTCCACGGGTAGTACAGCAACCTGAGGACGTAGCCCACGAAGCTGGTGTAGGTGAAGGGCCGCGGGCCGAGGTACGGGAGGTCGATGACCACCGGCCCGGCCTTCAGCCGCTGCAACGCCAACTCGAACTTGGCCTCCGGGTCGCCGGGGGCCAGCGGACAGACCTCGGCGCCGACGGTCTTGCACCGCTTCAGGATCTCGCGAAGCGCCTTGTCCGCGCCCTGCGCGCTGCGCATCCGCGACTCCTGGTCGACGTCGCCGTACTTGCCGCCACCGACCCAGGCGGTCGCGTCCAACACCCCGTCGATCGCCACGGCACGGACCCGGTCGGGGAACATGTTCGCGTAGTACTGCCCGAGGATGCTGCCGTAGCTGTATCCCAGGTAGGTCAGCTTCTTGTCACCGACGGCCCGGCGCAGCACGTCCATGTCCCGGGCCACCTCGGCGGTGGACATCGCGCCACTGATCGGCCTGCCCGTGGTGGAGCAGGCCCTGCCGACGGCGATCGAGGAGGCCAGGTACGCCTTCTCCTCGGCCTTGGTGTACGGGAAGTCGACGTTCAATCCCTCGTACGCCCGGGCCTGTTCCTCGACGGATCTGAAGCACCTGATCGGATTGCTGGCACCCACCCCACGCGGGTCGACTCCGACGATGTCGAACCGTTCCAGCAGTTCGTCACTGAGGACGTACGGCATGACGAGGGCGATGTCGGTGCCTGGGAGCCCGGGGCCGCCCGGGTTGATGAAGAGGCTGCCGATCTTGCGTTTCTGGTCTCGCGCCTTGACCCGCAGGACGGCGACCTTGGTCGTGGGGCCCTTCGGGTCGTCGTAGTCCAGCGGCAGGTCGACGGTGGCGCACTCGGCGTATTCGTGGCACTCCTGCCAGTCGAGGTTGGGCGTCGGTACCCGGTCGACGCGCAGCCTCTCCTGGATGCTGGTGCGGTGCGAGACGGTCGCACCGCCGATCGAGGTCGGGGCGGCAGCGGCGGGTGCGACCGCCATCCCGGCGAGCAACACGCCGGTCATACCTGCTGCGGCCAGTGTCCGAACTGGTCGTAACATATGGACGCCTTCCGGTGGAGTGAGAGACACGTCGAGTCGAGGCCCGACCATCGACACTCTAGATATTCCCGACAATGGATGGCGCCCCGCAAAGTCGGACCTTCAGGGCATTCAACTCGACGATGTAACGAGTTGTTCATTTCAGGCGCTTATGTCGAGCGGCTTTGCCTGTTGTTATCCCAACGGTGGGAAGCCCGTAGTTGACAGCTCGGCGATCCCCGACATTCTGGACGAGTGAAACGCTTCTCCGACGCCCGGACCGTCGCGGTGGTCACCGCCGTCGCGGCACTCTGGTTGCTGGCGTCACTGGTCGCCGGGCGCCGACAGGATCTACTCGGCGTGGCGATGGCCCTGCTCTGCGTCCTGCTCGCCACCATCGCCGGCGTGGCGGTGGCGGCCGCCCGCCAACAGGACGCCGCGGCCCCGCCCGATCCCGCGCACCCGCTCGGGCCTGCCCACGCCGCGCCGTCCGGCATCGACGCCGACACGCTGGAGACGTTGGGCGACCGCGACGCGGTCCGCGCGATGCGGGCCCGCTACCGCCGTGACGGCGACCAGTGAGCATCCGGCAGCACCGTGCCTCGGCGGTGCAGCTGCGGCACCGCCCGCTCAGCCGCCGGTGAGGGTGGGCGAGGCCAACCCGTCCAGCCCACGGCCGGCCAGGCAGCGGTACGTGCGGTCGGTGTCCCCGTCGGCCGGCGGCAGCACCTCCAGGTTCCAGCCGGTCGTCTGACGCCCTCCGCTGACCAGCCGGAACGTCTCTTCGTTGCAGACCTTCCGCACAGCGGGATCGGCCACGATCTCGTCATGGCCGGCGTCGGCCAGCGCGGCAGGCAACTGCCCCTGGGCATAGCTCTCCCAGGTGTGCCGGGTGTCGCACGGCACCTGGCTCGCCTCGGCCCGTTGACCACGCACCTGTACCGGCCCGAAGCACTCCAACTCCTCCGCGCACCGGGCACCGCTGGGCAACGCCTCGGGCACGGCGGCGCAACCCGGGCGGAGGACGCCGGTCGCCGACGGGCGAGGGGGCAGGGTGGGCTGCGTCGACGGCAGACCACCGGCGGCCCAAGCGCCCACCCCCGCCGAGGCGGCCAACGCGACGACGCCGGTCACGCCGAAGAACCAGCGCCGCCGACGACGCCGCTCGGCCGAGTCGGCGGAGACCACCTCGGCGGGCTGCCCGTACGGCGACGGGGGACGAGCGGTGTCGTACCGGCCGCCGCCGAATCCGAACGAGGTGTCCTGGGCGTACCCACCGGGCGCGCCCAGGGAGAGGTTGGCCAGCAGGTCGCGCAGTTCCGCGGCGGACGGCCGCTCCCCGGGATCGTTGGCCATCCCCGCGCGCAGCACGTCGAGCAGGTCGCCCGGCACTCCGGGCAGGCTGGGAATCGGCTGGTGGAACATCTCCAGCACGGTCACCAGGCTCGGGTTGCGTTCGGCCTGCCAGCGGGGCGGACGCCCGTGCATGACCGCGTAGAGCGTGGCGCAGAGCGCGTACACGTCCACGGCGGGCGACGGCGGGCTGTGGTTGAACATCTCCGGCGGCGCGTACGCCGGGGTGAGCACCTCCAAGGCGACAGAGGCGTCCCGCATCTCGGCGACCACCGCCAACCCGAAGTCGGCCAGCACCGCGCTGTTGAAGTGCGAGTAGAGGATGTTGGCCGGCTTCACGTCGCGGTGCAGCACACCGGCGCCGTGCGAGTGGGCGATCGCGTCGGCGATCTTGACACCGAGATCGCGGGCCTCGACGGCATCCAGCGGCGAGGTGCGCATCCGTTCCGCGTACGACCCGTCGCACAATTCCATGATCAGGTAGGGGTGCTGGTCGATGGTGACGCCGACGTCGAACAGATCGACCACGTGCGGATGCGACGACATTCGGCCAGCCGCCCGCGCTTCGCGCAGGAAACGCGCCTGGTCCCGCTCGCTGGCCAGGGTGCGGTTCTCCACCTTGACCGCGACCTCACGGCCCACCGAGATCTGGGTGGCCCGGTAGACCGTCGCATAACCACCCCGGGCAAATACCTGCAAATCAGTCAGACCGGGCACAATGGGCATCGGCAAGGAGCCGGGCGGCGTGGCGGTCACGGTATCGAAAATACCCAACCGCACCGTCCGCTCAACGAACCGCATCCGCAGATGGTTCCACGCTCGACGTTTCAGCACCCCTGCGCCCGCCCGACGACGACGCCGAACCCGCAGCTCCGCCGCCACGCCGAGCGTCCCACCAGAGGCCGGCGGCGGTGGCCAGCGCGCCCACGCCCTCCCAGGCCGCCACCCCGAAGAACCGGCCGGGCGCCACGTCGGCCAACACCGCGAGGGTGAACACCGTGAACGTGACCAGACGGAAGACCACCGTGAAGCGGTAGAACGCACGCCACTCGGTGGCGGTGGCAAGCAGGTAGTAGACGCCCATGTTGAACGAGGCCATCGACGAGGCGGTCACGAACACGCCCGTGTAGTCGCCGGTCATCCGGGTCTCGGGTATCTCGAAGCCGAGCATCCCCAGCAGCGCCTCCGGCCAGAGCAGCCCGACCGCACCCATCAGCAGCGCCAACACACCGAACACCGCGATCGTCCAGCCGGCAACCGAGCGCGGCAGCCTCATCTCGTGCCCTCCCCCTGTCGGCGCAACCGTCCACATCGACCGTCGCGTGCAACATGCACGCTAACGGTCGACTCCGACGGATCACATCACCGAAACCGACAGACCTGCATCTGCCGTACCAACTCGCCGCAGTATCGGCTGAGTTCGCGCTGTGACGTCGGAGGAGTTTCAGCCGCCGCGCAGGCGGCCGAGCAGTTCCTCGGCGGCGGCCCGCTCGCTGCGCTGCTCGGTGGCGTACGCCAGCCGCACCGCCTCCTCGGCACACGCCGTGGCCTCGACCGGGCGGTCACACGCGGCCAACGCCTCGGCGAGCACGCTCGTCGCGATCACCTGGCTGCGCACGTCCTCCGCAGGCACCTGCACCGCCCGCCGGGCCCAGTCCAACGCCTGCTCGGGCTGGCCGTGCGCGAGCAACGCCGAGGCGTACCGGGCCATCGACTGCCGGCGGGAGAACAGCAACGAGGGCGTACCCGCAGCAGCGGTGGCGACCGGCGCGAGCAGCCCGACCGCCGTACCGGAGTCACCGGCCGCCAGGCGGGCGGTCGCCAGCAACACCCGGGGCGCCACCTGCGCGGGTGCCTGCGGATTGTGCGGCTCGACACTGCTGAGCACGGCACGGGCGTCGCGTTCGGCGGCGCTGCCGTCACCTGAGTCCAACGCCACGAAACCACGCAGCGTGCCGGCCATCCCGGTGAGCAGCGGGTGACCCGTGCGGCGGGCGTAGGACAGTGCGTCGGTGAACAGGTCGGCGGCGTGCTCCGGCTCACCCAGGCCCCGGGCGACCACCCCGCGTACGACCAGGGCGAAGCCCTGCCCCCAGTCGTCCGAGGCGGCGGAGAACTCCCGGTACGCCCGCCGGGCCTCCCGGTCGGCGTCGGCCAGGTCGCCGAGTTCGGCTTTCGCGTACGCGTCGACCGCTCGCAGGGTGCCCACCGCCCACGCCTCGCCGACCCGCTCACCGAACGGCAGGAAGATCCGGGCCAGCCGGTGTGCCTCCCGTAGCCGGCCGGCGAGCAGCCGGGCGAACGCCGTGGTACCCCGCAGCCACGCCCGGCCGTACGGGTCCTTGAGTTCGGCGAAGAGCCGCGCCGCCCGGCCGAGGACGGCGTCCGTGCCGGCGAAGTCCCCCCGGGTGGTGGTCACCCAGGCCAGGTTCTGCAACGACCACGCCTGTCCCCGACGGTCCTGTGCGGCCAGACTGACCTGGTACGAGGCAGCCAGCCGGCTGCTCGCCTGGCCGAGCCGGCCGGAGAGGAAGTCCGCCATGCCCAGTCGCCGCATCGCCGATGCCCGAAGGGCGGGCAGATCGGCGACGGTGGCCACCTGCAACGCCTCCCGCCAGTAGGTCTCCGCCCGCCGCAGGTCACCCATCACCTGCTGGGCCTGCCCGGCGAGCAGCAGCGCGCTGATCCGGGTCGCCGCCTGGTCCCCGGCGTTCGCCGCGATCTTCTCGGCGTAGGCCAACGCGTCGGCGGCCCGACCGACCTGGAACAGCGCCCGGGCGTGCACCACCCGGTCAGCACCCGGCACCTCACCCCGGGCCAGTTCGGCGGCGCGCTCGGCGTACTCGACGGCCAGCGCCGGCTCACCCTCCTGCACTGACCGGCGCGCGGCACGGCTGAGCGCGGCCACGCCCAGCGGTGCGACCGCCCGGGCCGGCGCGTCCGGACGCAGGGTGACCGCGTCGGCCAGCGCGGTGGCCCGCTCGACGTGGCCAGCGACGAAGTCGTCCCGGGCCACGTCGGCGAAGCCACCCGGGCCACCTGCCGCGCCCTCCTGCGGCGCGGCCCAGCGGGCCAGCACGGCGTGCCGTTCGGCGAGCTCCGCCTTGCTGACCCCGGAGTACGCGGCCTCCCGCATCAACGGGGTGGCGAAGGCGTATCCGGTTCGGGTGCGATGCAGCATGCGGCGTTGCAGCAGTTCCTCGACCGCCCGTTCCAGCTCGACCGCGACCACCGCAGCGGGCCGGCCGTCCCGGCCCACGCGTTGTTCCCGCAGCACCTCCAACGCCCCGTCGGGCACCGTGTCGCCGACCACCGCCGCGTCCCGCAGCACGGCACGGGCCTGCGGCGGCAGGGCGTCGATCCGAGCCGCGAGCACCGCCGCGAGGTCGCGGGAGAGCAGCCGGCTGCCGAGCGAACCGGGCGCCAAGCGCCAGCTGTTGCCCGTTCCGGCGGTCAACGCGCCGCGCTCCATCAGCAGGGTGACCAGTTCGGCCAGGTAGAAGGGATTGCCTTGGGCGGTGGCCAGCAGCCGGTCGGTGTCGGCCTGGGGCAGCCGCCCGCCGCCGAGGTAGCTGGTGAGCAATCGGGCCGCGTCGGCACCGCGCAGCGGCGGCAGGGCGTGCACCTCGGCGTCCGCGACCCGGGTCAACGTGCCAGCGGTACGCACCAGTTCGGGCCGGCCGAGCAGCAGCACCAGGACCGAGCCGCTGAGCCGGGACAGGGTGACCTCCAACGCCCGGATGGTCTCGCTGGTGGCGTCGTGCAGGTCGTCCACCACCACCATCAGCGGCGCCTCGGCGGCGAGCGCGCTGAGCAGATCCGCCACCGCGTTGGGCACCGCGTCGACGTCGGCCGGCTGCGGGGCGCTGCTCCAGTCGACCTGGTCGGTTCCGGCGGGCAGTTCGGCGTACCCGAGCAGGGCCAGCAACTGGTCGACGGCGACCGGGGCGGGACCGGGGCGGGACCGGCTGAGTCGCTGTTCCAGCCGACGCAGCCGTTCCTCCACCGCCGGACGGGTGACCGCGGTGGAAGCGTCGTTGGGTAGGCCGGCGGCGGCGCGTACCAGGTCGGCGAGGGGAGCGAGCCGGCGACGCTCGCCGAACGCGGCGCATCGTACCGACAGCACCCGGGCCCCGGTGTGCGCGGCGTACCGTCCGGCGCCCACGTCGTAGCCGGCGGCGAGGCGTTCCACCTCGGCGGCGAACCGGGACTTGCCGATGCCCGCCTCGGCGGTCATCAGCAGCACCCGTGGCTCGCCCCGGTCGATCACCTCGGCCAGTCGCCCGGCGATCCGGCCGATCTCGGTCTCCCGGCCGACATAGGGTGCCTCGTCGCCGAGGCCGGACCGGGTGCCCGGGGCGTCCAGCAGGCCGAGCAGTTCGTACGCCTCGACCGGCTCGCGCTTGCCCTTGAGCCGCAACGGCCGCAGCGCTCGCCAGCTGGCCACGTGTCGGGTGGCCGCAGCGGTGCGGGCCCCGGCGTAGACCGCGCCGACGGCAGCGGCGTCGGCCAGCCGGGCGGCGGTGTTCACGGTGTCGCCGATGACGGTGTACTCGATGGCGGCCTGGATGCCGGCGATCACGTCGCCGGTGTTCAACCCGACCCGCAGCCCCAGCGGCGCACCGCCGCCGCGCTCGTCGTCCAGCACCCGCCGCACCGCCCGTTGCATGGACAACGCGGCGCGGACGGCACGCTCGGCGTCGTCCTCGTGTGCGACGGGGGCACCGAAGACCGCCATGATCCCGTCACCGGTCAGCTTGTCGACGTGCCCGCCGAAGGTCTTCACCGCCCCGGCGAGGGATGCCAGCACCCGGTCGGTGACCGCGCCGACCCGCTCCGGGTCGAGATCCTCCGACCAGGAGGTGAAGTCGGACAGGTCGCCGAAGAGCACGGTCACCACCCGGCGTTCGGCGGCCGGCAGGGTCGCGGCGGCCGGCAGCGCGGCACCACAGTTGTGGCAGAACCGCGCGCCGGGTACCGCGACGGTTCCACAAACCGGGCAGGTCACGGTGTGTCCAACCCCACGGCGTCAGCGCCGGATTCCCGGCCGAGATATTCCAGCTGGGCGCGGACCGACCACTCCGCCGCCCACCACAGCGACCGGTCCACGTCGGCGTAGACCTTCGCGACCACCTCCGCCGCGGTTTCCGCACCCTCGTCGAGAGCCACGCGGACCTGGTCGAGCCGGGCCCGCCGGTGGGCGAGGTAGAAGTCGGCGGCGGCACCGCAGTCGGCCAGCGCCGGGCCGTGTCCCGGCAGCGCCGGGATCCCTCGGTACGCGGAGAGCAGTTCCAGACTGGCCAGGTAGTCGCCGAGGTGGCCGTCCGGGTGGGCGACCACGGTGGTACCCCGGCCCAGGATCGTGTCGCCGGTCAGCACCACCTGCCGGCCGCCCTGCTCGACCAGCAGGCAGATCGAGTCGGCGGTGTGCCCGGGGGTCGGTACCAGCCGGATGGACAGCCCACAGCCGTCGCCGCCCAGCTCGATGCCGTCCGGCCCGTCGCTGGCCAGGGGCGGGCCGGCGATGCTGTGCGCAGGGTCGACGGCTCGGACCGGCACCCCACCGAGCAGTTCGTGCAGCCGCCGGGAGCCATCCGTGTGGTCGGGATGCCCGTGGGTGATGAGGACCAGACCGATCGGCCCCTGCGCGGCGATCGCCGCCAAATGCCCCTCGTCGGCCGGCCCCGGATCGACGACCACCCCGTGCGCCGCACCAGGATTCCGCAGCAGCCAGGTGTTGGTGCCGTCCAGCGTCATCACGCCCGGATTGGGTGCCCGTAGCAACGTCACCCACTCTGGCAACTCGCTGGCGAGGGCGGTCACCGCCCCCGTCACATGCCCTCCCATGGCTGCGATCGTACGACCCCACCGACCCGGCCCCGCGATCTTGCAGTTTCGGTCCCCGATTCGCCCTGGTTAGGGCGCTTCGTCCCGACCAGAACTGCAAGATCGCGGGGAGAGGGGTGGGGGGGTGGGGGTGGGGGGTGGGGTGGGGTGGGGGAGGGGGGTGGGGTGGGGGTTAGGCGACTTCGACGATGACTTCTACTTCGACGGGGGCGTCGAGGGGAAGTTCGGAGACGCCGACGGCGCTGCGGGCGTGGCGGCCGGCCTCGCCGAAGACGGCACCGAAGAGGTCGGACGCGCCGTTGATGACGGCGGGCTGGCCGGTGAAGCCGGATGCGCTCGCGACGAAACCGGTCAGCTTGACGACCTTGACGACGTTCTCCAGACCGACGAGCGCGTCGATCGCGGCGAGCGCGTTGAGGGCACACCGCTGGGCGAGCTGCTTGGCCTGTTCGGCGGAGACGCCGGCACCGACCTTGCCGGTGGCCAACAACTTGCCCTCGGCCATCGGCAGCTGCCCGGAGACGTACACGTGCTGACCGGACTGCACCGCCGGCACATAGCTGGCCACCGGCGGAACCACCTCCGGCAACGCCAACCCGAGTTCCGCCAACTTGGCGTGCGGCCCGTTACTCATGCCGGCACTCCGCTCCGCCGGTCGCCGCCATGCGGCACCACCACGCTGCGCCTGATGATTCGCTCGTTGCGCTCGCTCATGCCTTCGGCCGCTTCAGGTACGCGACGAGCTGCTCCGGGTTCGGCCCGGGTACGACAGAGACGAGTTCCCAACCGTCCTCGCCCCAGTTGTCGAGAATCTGCTTGGTCGCGTGGACCAGCAGCGGGACGGTGGCGTATTCCCATTTCTGCATCGGTGGAGAGCTCCCTCGGTGGCATGGACACTTCGGGGCACAGCCTACGGTCCACCAGCCGGTTCGGAGGCGGGACGCTGTTCGGGTGTGGTCGGCTGTTCCCCGCAGGGCCCCCGGTGGTCGTACGGCTGGGGGCAGCGTGTCCGGTCGGGCAGCAGCAGGTCACAGAAGACCCGGTGTCGATTGTTCTGGTCGTCTGCGGTCGACACTTCGGTCTCGCCCGCGTCCAGTTCGGGTAGGAAGTTCAGCGAGGTCGCCACCTGACCGGCCAGGGTGGTCGCAGCGGCCAGATCGGTCACCTTGATCGGCAGATGGATGACGTACCCGGGGTTCTCCTCGTCCCGCCCGCCGGTCGGCTCCAGCCCGCTGGGCGGGTCGACGGGACGCCGGTACGACCGCTCGTTGACCGGCAGCCGGCCGGCTGAGCCGGCCCCGGCCGGCCGGCCGACCCCGCGTACCCCCGACGGGAACTGGGCTCGGGGGGTGTTTTCCGTGTCGCGCATAGGCTGCCTCCGGGCGTCGTACCTGGTCACGGTGCCGCCCAATGGTCCGGAGCCGTTGCGCCCGACCCGGCCCGGACGTGCCGGAGCGACCGTAGGACGGCCCGCTGGTCCCATCAACAAGACGCGCGTGTCTGATGGCGTTCGGTCACATTTGCGACAGCTAACCAGCAGCAAGCTGATCGCGCCGCCCGCGCGAGAGACACCAGGCCCCCCGCACCCGGCCCGTGGACCGCTACCCTTCCGGTCTGGACGGGCGCCCTGCCCGACCGCCCGATCCCATCGCTCGCCGGGGCCACGCGGCGACGCACCCACACCGGGGGGACGCGATGACCCAGCCACCCGCCAGCGGCCCGATCGGCCCCACGGATCCGCCGCCCACCCCACCCGGTTACCCGCCGTACCAGTCGCCGACCGGCCGACCGCCCCGCAAGCGCGGCGCCCTGGTGGCCGCGCTCGCGCTCGCGGTGGTGTTGCTGCTCTGCGCCGGCGGCGGCGTCACCGCGTTCCTGACGCTGCGCAACACCGAGTCCGGCGAGGGCGCGCCGGAGCCTTCGGTGGCGGTGGACGAGTTCCTCACCGCCGTCTACCAGGAGCGGGACGCGGCGAAGGCGGCCAGGCTGGTCTGCACCGCCGCCCGGGATCAGCAGAAGATCCGCGCCAAGGTCGCCGAGGTCGAGGCGTACCTGTCGGCCCACCAGAGCCCTCGGTTCCGCTGGGACACCCCGAAGGTGGACAACGAGACCGGTGACCGTGCCACGGTCACCACCACGGTCACGGTGACCACGGCCGACGAGAAGATCGCTGACCAGGATCTTCGCTTCACCGTGATCCGCAAGACAGGCTGGTGGGTCTGCGAGGTGGCCTGAGCTCGCCGGCTGGATAGGCTCGACAGGTGGGAGCGACGCAGCGCCCGGCCGACCGGGCCGGCACCGATTGGCCCGCCCGCCTGCACGTGGTGACCGGCAAGGGAGGCACGGGCAAGACCAGCGTGGCCGCCGCGCTGGCCCTGGGCCTGGCCGCCGGTGGGCGTCGCACGCTGCTGGTCGAGGTTGAGGGGCGTCAGGGCATCGCCCAACTCTTCGACACCGAGCTGCTGCCGTACGCCGAGCGGCACCTGGTCGAGGCACCCGGCGGCGGCGAGGTGTGCGCGCTGGCAGTGGACGCCGAGGAGGCGTTGCTGGAATACCTGGACATGTTCTACAAGCTCGGCGCGGCCGGCCGGGCGCTGCGCAAGCTCGGTGCGATCGACTTCGCCACCACCATCGCCCCGGGCCTGCGCGACGTGCTGCTCACCGGCAAGGTCAAGGAGGCCACCACCCGCACGGTCGACCAACGGCGGGTGTACGACGCGGTGGTGCTGGACGCACCACCCACCGGTCGGATCGGCCGTTTTCTGAACGTCACCGCCGAAACCGCCCGATTGGCGAAGGTCGGCCCGATCAAGACCCAGAGCGAGGGGGTCGCGGCGCTGCTGCGCTCACCGATGACGGCCGTGCACGTGGTGACCCTCCTTGAGGAGATGCCGGTGCAGGAGACGATCGACGCGATCGGCGAGCTGACCTCGCTCGGCTTCGGAGTGGGGAAGGTGATCATCAACGGGGCCCGGCCGCCACTGCCGACGGGACGGATGGTCACCGAGGCGGAGTTGACGGCCGGGCTGCGCGCCGCCGGGCTGCCGGCCGAGCGTGGGCTCGTCGCCGGGCTGTACGCCGAGGCGCGTGACCAGGTGATCCGCCGGGAGCTGGAGGACTCGCTCCGCGCCGACCTGGTGGAGTTGGGCGTACCGCTGGTGGAGTTGCCGCTGCTGCCCGGCGGGGTGGATCGAGCCGGCCTCGACGTCCTCGCCGCAGCCCTGGTGAGGGGCGATTGACTCACACCTTGACGTCGGCCTGACGCGCGGGCGGGGTTGGCCCGATACGCTCGATTGGTGCCTTCCGACAACGCGCCGCCGCTGGACGTCGACCAGATCCTGGCCGACCCGGGCGTACGGATCGTGGTCTGCTGCGGGGCGGGCGGGGTGGGCAAGACCACCACGGCCGCGGCGCTCGCTCTCCGCGCGGCCGAACAGCACGGCCGACGGACGGTGGTGCTCACCATCGACCCGGCCCGGCGGCTGGCCCAGTCGCTCGGTCTGACCGAGCTGGACAACACTCCTCGGCAGGTCAAGGGGATCGACGTCGAGGCCAGTGGCGGTGAGTTGCACGCCATGATGCTCGACATGAAGCGCACCTTCGACGACGTGGTGCTCGCGCACACCGACCCGGCGAAGGCAGCGGAGATCTTTGCCAACCCCTTCTACCAGGCGATGAGTTCCACCTTCTCCGGCACCCAGGAGTACATGGCCATGGAGAAGCTGGGGCAGTTGCACGCCCGGGGCGAGTGGGATCTGATCGTGGTGGACACCCCGCCGTCCCGCTCGGCGCTGGACTTCCTCGACGCACCGGCCCGGTTGTCCCGCTTTCTCGACGGGCGGATGCTGCGGCTCCTGCTCGCCCCGGCGCGTACCGGGGGCCGCAGCATGTTCAGTCTCGTCACCGCGTCCTTCGGGATGTTTTCCCGGGTGGTGCAGAAGGTGCTCGGTACGCAACTGCTGAGTGATCTGTCCGGCTTCGTCGCCGCGCTCGACTCGATGTTCGGCGGCTTCCGGCAGCGCGCGGAGCAGACGTACCGCATCCTGCAGGCCCGCGAGACGGCGTTCCTACTGGTCGCGGCGCCCGAGCCGGACGCGGTGCGGGAAGCCGCCTACTTCGCCGGGCGGCTGCGCGAGGAGCAGATGCCGCTCGTCGGTCTGGTGCTCAACCGGGTGCACCGCCCAGCGGTGCCCGAGTTGGACGCGCAGGCCAGCCGGGCCGCCGCCGAGCGGCTGGCCTCGGCCGGTGGCCACGAGGGCACCGTCGAGGTGTTGCTCGCGCACGCCGCCCTGGCCGAGCAGTCGGTACGCGAACAGCAGGTCGCGGCGCGGTTCACCGATGAGTTTCCGCAGGTGCCGACCGTCTCGGTGACGGCGCAGCCCGCCGACGTGCACGACGTCGACGGGCTCCGCACGATCGCAGCGGCGATCAGCCGCTCCTGACCGACGGTCGGTGCGGCACTCAGTCGTTGCCGACCGCGCCGGTGGTGACCAGGATCTTGTCCTTGCCGCTCTTGTCCTTGGCGTTCTTCTTCATCGCCGCCTCGAACATCTTGCGCCAGCTGGTGACCTGCGGATGGCGGCGCAGCAGCGCCCGGCGTTCGCGTTCGGTCATGCCGCCCCACACGCCGAACTCGATCCGATTGTCCAGCGCGTCGGCCAGGCACTCGTACCGGACTGGGCAGCTACGGCAGATCCGCTTCGCCACGTTCTGTTCGGCGCCCTGTACGAACAACGCGTCCGGGTCCCCGTTCTGACACGCCGCCAGCGACGGCCAGTCAGTGATCATGCCCATCTGTACTCGTCCCCCCTTGCAGTACTACCGACGCCGTCGCGGGCCAGCCGGCATTCCCCCCGATCGCCCGGCACACCTCACCCCAAGGCGGCACAGACGACTCATGTGGCGCTGTCGCCGCCCCCATCATGCTCTGTAGTTGCCCGATTACGCAACGTTGTCGGCCAAATCCATCATTCCGGACACTCCCGGCTTCTCGGGCTCGGGACCGCGGCTTACCCCACCGGAGTCCGCGAAAACGCTGCGAGGCCCCTCCGCATGGAGGAAACTTCGGCACGGAATCACGCAACCGGACACCCGGTGCCACGCGTCTAGCACAACGAGGCCGGCGCGCGCAGGAAATGGGGAAAAGACGCCCCAGCGCCCCTCGTTACCTGTTCGCGTACCCTGTCGAGGTGACCTGGATGCGGAAACGTGACCACAATGTCCTGACCAACGCCGCATCGCTGCTCATCTGTGGGCTGTTGGCCGGCGTCGTGGTCGCCGCCGCGGCCTTTCCCGCGGTGGCGATGTCGGGCCTGGCCGCCAAGGCCGGCGCGGACACCTTCGGCGCACTGCCGAGGGAACTGACCCTGGCCCGCGCCCCCCAGATCAGTTATCTGCTTGCCGCCGACGGCAAGACTCCGCTGGCCACCATGTATGACGAGAACCGGCGGGAAGTGAAGTTCGCTGACATCTCGCCTCACATGCGGGCAGCGATCATCGCCGCCGAGGATCACGACTTCTACAAGCACAACGGAGTCGATCTCAATGGCGTGGCCCGGGCCTTCGTCAACAACAGCTCCGCCACCAACGACCGGCAGGGCGCCTCGACGCTGACCATGCAGTTCGTCCGGATGAGCATCGCCTATTCGGCGACCCATCCCGCCGACGTTCTCGCCGCGACCGAGGACACCAGCGCTCGCAAGCTGCGCGAGATGCGCTACGCGATCCAGCTCGACAAGGAGCTGTCGAAGGACGAGATCCTGGCGCGCTACCTCAACCTCGCCGCCTTCGGCAACGGCGCGTACGGCGTCTTCGCCGCCAGCCAGGTCTACTTCAACAAGAAGCCCAAGGACCTGAAGATCGAAGAGGCCGCCATGCTGGCCGGTCTGGTCAAGGCGCCCACCTCGTTCGACCCGACCACCAAGAGCGGCTACCCGCAGGCGGTCGCCCGGCGCGACTACGTCATCGACAACATGGTCAAGACCGGCGCGATCACCCAGCAGCAGGCCGACGAGGCCAAGGCCGTCAAGCTGGTGGTCAAGGGCAAGCGGGCGCCGAACGGCTGCGTCGCCACCAACAAGAACGCCTGGGGCTTCTTCTGCGACTACTTCTACCGCTGGTGGATGGCGCAGGAGACGTTCGGCTCCACCTCGTACGACCGGGAGCGGCGACTCAAGAGCGGCGGCTACACGATCGTCACCACGCTGGACAAGCAGGCCCAGGACGGCGCCGACAAGGCGGTCCGCGCGGCCAAGCCGGTGACCGCCAAGGAAGCGGTGATGCTCGCCGTGGTCGAGCCCGGCACCGGTCGGGTACGCGCGCTGTCGGTCAACCGGAACTTCAAGCTCGACAACCCGAAGAACCCGAAGAACCGCCCACACAGCGACCCGGTCCAGCGCAACAAGGGCAAGCTCGGCAACTATCCGAACACGGTGAACCCGCTGCTGACCGGCGGTGACGGCATCACCGGTTACCAGGCCGGGTCGGTCTTCAAGATCTTCACCATCGTGGCCGCGTTGGAGAAGGGCATTCCGCTCAGCTACATGATCAACGCGCCGCAGCAGTTCAAGTCCGAATATCGGATCGAGCGTGGCAGCGATGCCGCCTGCCCGGGCACGCACTTCTACTGCCCGACCAACTCCAACCGGCAGCCCGGCGGCGTGAAGGACATGTGGAGCGCTTTCTCCGCCTCGACCAACACGTACTTCGTGCCGCTGCAACAGCAGGTCGGCGCGGCGAACGTGGTCGACGCGGCCAAGCGGCTGGGCATCCAGTTCCGGCAGAGCGAGGACGCGAAGTTCGCCAACAACAAGGAGGCCGCCAACCAGTGGGGCGCCTTCACCCTGGGTGTCTCGCAGACCACCCCACTGGAGCTCGCCAACGCGTACGCCACGCTGGCCGCCGACGGCAAGTACTGCGAGCCGACCCCGGTGCAGGAGATCCGCGACCTGGACGGCAACAAGCTGGACGTGGCCAATCCGCGCTGCGAGAAGCGGTTCAGCACGGAGGTGGCCCGGGCGGCCGTCGACGCGGCCCGTTGCCCGGTCGGTGACAACTCCTCCACCACCAAGTGTGGCGGCAGCCGTACGGCCGCCGAGGGCCGCTACATCGTCGGCAAGCCGATCGCCGGCAAGTCCGGCACCACCGACTCGGAGAAGACCGCCTCCCTGGTCGCGATGACCAAGCAGTACGCGGTGGCCGGCATCCTGGCCGACCCGGACTGGCCGCAGACCAACGTCAAGATGAAGCACAAGACGGCCGACGGCATCAACCCACCGGTCTTCCAGGCGCTCAAGGCCGCCATGAACGGCAAGAAGGCGATCAACTTCGACCCACCGGGCCAGAAGATCGCACTGGGCGACCAGCGCAGCATCCCCGGGGTCCGATGCCTCAGCATCGATCAGGCGAAGTCCCGCCTCTCCGGTGCCGGTTTCACACCTGTCGTGTCCAGCCACCGGGTCACCTCGGACTGCCCGGCCGGCAGCGCCGCCGGCACCAGCCCGGAGGGCCGCACCATCAAGGGCGGCATCGTGACCATCACGGTCAGCGCCGGCGGCGGCGGAAGCAACGACGACGATGACAGTGACGATGGTCGGCCTGGCGGTGGCCGACCGGGCAACGGCCCGCCGACCGGCCGGCCCGGCGGCTGACCGTCACACCGCAACGCCGAACGGGCGGGCGCTCCGCAAGGAGTGCCCGCCCGTTCGGCACGACGTATGCCCCGAGGTACACCCGCTCGGGCGAGGCGGACGCCCCGGCCACGTAACCCTGGCCAGGAGTTGGCGGCCCGCCTCCCGGGAGATCAGAGACCGAGCTGGCGGCGTACCTCGGCGGCCACCCGACCGCCCTCGGCCCGGCCGGCCACCGCGGTCTGGGCCGCCTTCATCGCCGGACCCATCTGGGCCTTGCCGGTGAAGCCGCCCGCGGCGAGCGCCCCCGCGACCAGATCGGTCAGCTCGGCGTCGGAGAGCTGCTGCGGCAGGTAGTGCTCCAGCACCTCGCCCTCGGCGGTCTCCTTGGCGGCCTGCTCGGTGCGCCCCGCGTCGGCGAAGGCGGTCGCTGCCTCCCGACGCTTCTTGGCCTCCTTGGTCAGTACGGCCAGCACCTCGTCGTCGCTGAGCTCACGCTTCGCCTTACCGGCGACCTCAGCCGTGCCGACGGCGGCCAGGGCCATCCGCAGAGTGGAGGTGGTCAACTCGTCGCGGGCCTTGAGGGCGGCGCGCATGTCGGCGGTGAGGCGGTCCTTCAGCGTGCTCATGGACGCCCAAACTACCCTGATCGGCATGCGAAAGCGCACCCTATTCCGGCTCGCGACCGCCACCGTCGCGACGGGCGCCGCCGCCCTGGCGTACGCGTCCCTGGTCGAGCGCAACATGTTCACCCTCCGCCGCTTCGACGTCCCGGTGCTGCCGGCCGGCACCGAGCCGCTGCGCGTCCTGCACCTGTCCGACCTGCACATGACCCCCAACCAGGTACGCAAGCAGCACTGGGTGGCCTCGCTGGCCGCCCTCGACCCCGACCTGGTCGTGGTGACCGGCGACAACATGGCCCACCCGGACGCGGTGCCCGGGGTGCTGCGGGCGCTGCAACCGCTGCTCGACTACCCCGGCGCGTTCGTCTTCGGCTCCAACGACTACACCGGGCCGGTCTGGAAGAACCCGTTCAGCTACTTCCTGCCCGACCGGGAGTACACCGAGGGGGTCGAGCTGCCCTACGAGGAACTGCGGGACGTCTTCATCGGATCCGGTTGGGCCGACCTGAACAACCGGCGGACCACCGTCAAGGCCGGCGGTCGGGCGATCGACATGGCCGGCGTCGACGACCCGCACATCGAGCGGGACGACTACACCGCCGTAGCCGGCCCGGTCTCCGCCACGGCGGATCTCTCCATCGCCCTGACCCACTCCCCCGAGCCGGCGCTGCTCGACGCGATGGCCGCCGACGGTTTCGGGCTGCTGCTCGCCGGCCACACGCACGGCGGTCAGGTCTGCGTACCGGGAGTGGGAGCGCTGGTGACCAACTGCGGGCTGCCCCGTTCGATGGCGAAGGGTCTGCACCGCTGGCCCGGCTCCGACTCCTGGCTGCACGTCTCCGCCGGCCTCGGCACCCACCCGACCGCTCCGGTGCGCTTCGCGTGCCCACCGGAGGCCAGCCTGCTCACCCTGATCTCCCGCTGACCTGATGATCGACTCCGTCGCGCCGGCATGGCGGTAACCGAGCCGGTCCGACACCACCGTTCCGGCGTAACGGAGTGGATCACCGCCAGCCGGGGTACCGAGTTTGACCGCCGGGACGGGTGGGCTACTATTTGTCGGCACGCCTCGGGGTGTGGCGCAGCTTGGTAGCGCGCTTCGTTCGGGACGAAGAGGTCGTCGGTTCGAATCCGGCCACCCCGACCAGAGGTAAGTAAAGGTCAAGGCCCCTCCACGGAGGGGCCTTGATTCGTTCCGCCGATCGCCGCGCACGGCGGCGTCAGGCAGGACTTGCACGGGCGTACGGGCACAATGCGAGGTAGCCTGACGCGGGTGCGGATCATCGCGAGTGTGGTCGTCTTCGTCGTCGTGGTGACCGCCGTCCTGCTGGTTTCCACGGTCGTGACGGCCAACGTCCGACGCCGGCGCCATGCCCTGGAGATGTCTGCCCGCTGGGCGGTACGCCACTACGCCATACCGGGTCGCGGGCACACCGTCGTCGGGGTCGCGCTGACCGACGCGGAGGGCCGGGTGCGTGGTGAGCACGTGGTCGCGCGCATCCCGGATGATGCCCAGGACTGGCAGCGTGACTTCGTCGCGGCTCGACAGGAGGCCGAGGAACGCGCGTTCCACCTCAACATCGACCGTCCGCCCATCGAGGGCTGAGAGCCACCCCGACCGCACCGGCTCAACCCAGCCGTCCCGCTTGGCTCGGCTGCCCGCTGGGCCGGTGCCGGCCATCTGGGTTGGCCGGCACCGGCGGAACTCAGCAGTTGGTGTAGCCCTTGCCCTTCTTGCTCCAGGCGCACTTGTCGATCTGCTTGCCGCTGGCGTTACGCAGATACGCGGTGTCGCCGGTGTTGTTCCAGACGTAGTTGCCCGAGCCCCAGTAGCGGGTGCTGGCGGTGTTCTTGCCCTTGCCGGTACGAATGATGACGCTCTTGCCCTTGGCGAGCTTGAAGTCCCCGCTGAACTTGTAGACGTGGTTGGCCTTGTCGCGCAGCGTCCAGTTCTTCAGGTTGATGGTGCTGGCCCGCCGGTTGGTCAGCTTCACGTACTCGGCGTTGAGGCTGGTGTTCGAGCGGTTGTCCGTTCCCGGCGAGTCGTAGTACACCTTCGTGATCTCGATCGCCGGGGTGGCGGCCTGCGCCGGAGCGGCAGCGGCCAGCGAGCCGACCACCGTCATGGCAAGTGCGGTAATGAGCCCGAGAAGTTTTCTCGTCATGCGTCTACCCCCACTGGAAGCGCCGAATAGGCGCAGATTTGTCACGCCGACGCGCGTGACCGCAGCGAGGTTAGCGATGGGATCAGGCAACGTGAACACCCGCGAACACCGTGCCGTCGAATACGATCCGCGCGGCGGCATTCGACATCCGGCCGGGTCGAATCGATCAGCCGTTCTGGATTGCCGAGATCGACCCTGGTCCAGATGTGGATCGACCGAAAGCTGACCGAGGGCCACCTATTCGGCGCCCATTGTGGACGTTTTGCCACCATTGCTTCGTACGCTGCGAACGACCACCTTCGAGCCGGTCAGTACCCGCAGGTCATGCCAGCGGTATGACTGACCTGAACGGTGTGCGTGACACAGCCACGGTCGCTGACCCGATGCAGCAACAGGGCGGTCGGCTCGGTGACCCAGCCGATCTGTTCGTCGTCGCTCATGGTCAAGGTGGCCTGCCGCCAGGTGCTCGGCGCGACGGTCAGCACCGTACCGGCGAACGTGGTGGTCACCGACCGGTGCAGATGCCCCGCGGCGACACGCACGACCTGGGGATGCCGCAGCAGCACCTCGGCGAGGGCGTCACCATCGGCGAGCCGGATCTCGTCGGCCGCCGGGATGCCGACCTCGACCGGCGGGTGGTGCAGGCAGACGACGGCCGGCACGTCGGGCCGTGCGGTGAGCACACCGTCGAGCCAGCCGAGTTGCTCGGCGCCGAGCCGACCGCCGTCCGATCCCGGGACCAACGAGTCGAGCATCACCAGGGTCAGCCCGGGCTGGTCGACCTGGTAGTACGCCGAGAAGCTGCCCCCCAGCCAGGGGGTGCCGCCGAAGGCGTCCAGCAGCGACTCCCGGTCGTCGTGGTTGCCGGTGGTCAGGTACAACGGCAGCGGGAAGCGCCCGATCACCTCGCGCAGCACGGCGTACTCGTCGGGACGACCGTGGTCGGCCAGGTCACCGATGATCACCACACAGTCCGGCCGGGGGTTCAGCGCCAGCACCCGGCCGAGGGCGTGCTGCAGCCCGGCGGCCGGCTCGGCGCCGAGCACGCCGGTGGTGAGGTGCGGATCGCTGAGGTGGGCGATGAGCATGGAGCCTCCACTCGGCCGGAACCCTCACGCTATCGCCGCGGCGGCCCGCGTGTGGCTGGGTCCACAGGCCGCATCCACAGCCTGTGGATAGCACGTGTGTACGAACATCAGCTTGCTTCCGCACACCATGAGTACGCTTGATCAGCATCCCGGCACCCGGCCGGGACCCAACCCGACCTGGGACGACGTACAAGTGGATCACCAGCAAGTCATTCGGGACGTCACGGTCCGCCTACCCATGGCGCCGACTGTCGCCGAGGTCTGTCAGGCGACCGTGGACGCGCTGGCCCGCTACACCCCCGCCACCATCGCCGTTCTGCTGCACGTCAACGGTCGACTCCGCTGCGTTGCCGCCACCGGCTCCTGGCAGGTCTTCGCCACCGTGGCTCCGGACGCCGGGATCGTCGGCCGGGTCTTCACCGGTGGCAGGCCGGCCGTCGTACCGGACGTCACCACCGACCCCGACCACATCCCGGTACGCCCCGACGTCACCGCGGAGGTGTGCGTGCCGGTCTGCGATCCGGCGGGCCGCCGGATCGGCGTACTCGACTTGCAGTGGACCGGCCCGGCCGACCTCGGTGCGTGGCGGGCGACCGCCGAGCGGGTCGCCGGCCGGCTCGGGGCCCGGATCATGGCGCTCGGCGGGCCGGCGGAGAGCCCCGGCGAGAAGCTGCTCCGCCACGCCGCCGCGATGACCTCCGCCACCACCGAAGGGGACCTGCTGGCCGCCGCGATCCGGGCCGCCCGGGACGTGTCGGCCCTCGACGCGGCACTGCTGGTGCTCGCGGGCCGCAGCGGTCCGCAGCTCGGCGAACCGACGGCGACGCCTGGCGAGCTGGAGACCCGGATGCGCGCCGAGCTGACGGAGGCCGGACCGCAGGCGCTGCGTGCCATCGTCGCCCGGGCCCATCGGTACGGTGCCGGTCACACCCTCGGCGAGACCGGCCACCTGCCGACCGAGGAACACGAGCCGCTGGTACGAGCGGGGGTACGCACACTGGTCGCGGTACCGGTGGGCCCACCCGAGGGCGGTGGGGTGCTGCTGGTCGCCGACGAGCGGTTGCTGCGCCCGGATCCCCGGACGGTCAACCTGTTGGAGCTGCTCGCCGGCCAGGCGTGGAGCTGCCTGGACCGGCTGCGCACCCTGGACCGGCTACGTGAACAAGCCAGTTCCGACCCGCTTACCGGGCTGCGGCACACCGGCCCGTTCGGACAGCGGATCGCCACCGCGACCCCGGGACGTACCGCCCTGCTGGCGATCGACGTGGACGGCTTCAAGACCGTCAACGACACGTACGGCCACCAGGCCGGCGACCGGGTGCTGGTCGGTCTGGCCCGGGCGCTGGAAGGTGCGCTGCGGCAGGGCGACGAGCTGTACCGCATCGGTGGCGACGAGTTCGTCGCGGTGATCGAGGTGAGCCGCCCGGAGGAGGCCGTCCGGGTCGCCGAGCGGCTCACCGAGGCCGCCCGCCGGATCGGCCGTACGATCAGCGTCGGTGTTGCCCTGCCCCGCCCCGGCGAGTCTCCCGAGCTGACCCTGCGCCGCGCCGACCAGGCCCTCTACGCCGTCAAACGCCAAGGCCGCGACGGCGTCCGCCTCTCCGCCGCCTAACCCCACCCCACCCCGCCCGGCCCGGCCCCGCCCGGCCCGGCCCCGCCCGGCCCGGCCCCGCCCGGCCCGGCCCGGCCCCGGCCCCGGCCCCGGCCCCGGCCCCGGCGATCTTGCACTTCTGGTCGCCGCTATGCCAGTTATGCCCCGATATCGGGAGACAAAAAGTGCAAGATCGGCGCGAACTGAGGGCGGGGTGCGGCGAGTGCGCGTGGGGGAGGGTGGGGGGAGGGAGGGGTGGGTGTTAGGGGTGGGTTAGGTGTTTGGCTAGGAGTTCGGCTATCTGGGCGGTGTTGAGGGCGGCGCCCTTGCGGAGGTTGTCGCCGGTGACGAAGAAGTCGAGGGCGCGGGGGTCGTCGAGGGCACGGCGGATCCGGCCGACCCAGGAGGGGTCGGTGCCGACGGCGTCGATCGGCATGGGGAACTCTCCGGCGGCCGGATCGTCCACCACGATCACCCCGGGCGCGTTGCGCAGCACCTCACGGGCACCGTCGGTGTCGATCTCGGTGGCGAAGACGGCGTGTACGGCCACCGAATGGCCGGTCATCACCGGCACGCGTACGCAGGTGGCGGAGACCTTCAGGTCGGGCAGCCCGAGGATCTTGCGCGACTCGTTGCGCAGCTTCATCTCCTCGGACGACCAGCCCTCGTCGGCCAGTGAGCCGGCCCAGGGCACCACGTTGAGCGCCAGAGGGGCGGGGAACGGGCCGAGGTCGTCGCCGACCGCCTGCCGTACGTCGCCGGTGCGGGAGCCGAGCGCCCGGTCGCCGGCCACCTTGGTCAACTGGTCGTGCAGGGTGTCCGCACCGGCCTGACCGGCCCCGGAAACCGCCTGGTACGAGGCGAGCACCAGTTCACGCAGGCCGTACTCGCGGTGCAGTGGAGCGATCGCGATGATCATCGCGAGAGTGGTGCAGTTGCCGTTGGCGACGATGCCGCGCGGTCGATCATGCACCTGCTCGGGATTGATCTCCGGCACGACCAGCGGGACGCCCGGGTCCATCCGGAAGGCGCCGGAGTTGTCCACCACGACCGCGCCCCGGCGTACGGCGATCGGCGCCCAATGCGCGGCGACCTCGTCGGGCACGTCGAACATCGCCACGTCGACGCCGTCGAAGGCCTCCTCGGTCAGCGCCTGGACGGTCAACTCCTCGCCCCGACAGCGAATCGTGCGCCCGACCGACCGCTCCGAGGCCAGCAGGCGGATCTCACCCCAGACGTTGCGGCGCCCGGTGAGCAGCTCACACAAGACCGTGCCGACGGCTCCCGTCGCCCCCACCACGGCCAGGGTGGGCAGCCCGGCCACCCGCGTTACCGTCCCGTCCCCGCGTACACCACGGCTTCGGTGTCGCCGCCGAGGTCGAAGGCCTCGTGGATGGCGCGGACGGCGGCGTCCAGGTCGGTGTCGCGGCAGACCACGGAGACCCGGATCTCCGACGTGGAGATCATCTCGATGTTCACGCCGGCCTGGCCCAGCGCGGCGAAGAAACCTGCGGCGACACCGGGGTGCGAGCGCATCCCGGCACCGATCAGGGAGACCTTGCCGACGTGGTCGTCGTAGAGCAGGCCCTTGAAGTTGACCGTCTCCTGGATCTTCTTCAGCGCGGCCATCGCGGTGGGCCCGTCGGCCTTGGGCAGGGTGAAGGAGATGTCCGTGCGACCGGTGCCCTCGGTGGAGACGTTCTGCACGATCATGTCGATGTTGATCTCGGCACCCGCGACGGTGTCGAAGATCCGTGCCGCGGCGCCCGGCTCGTCGGGCACCCCGACGATCGTGATCTTGGCTTCGCTGCGGTCGTGGGCCACTCCGGTGATCAGTGCCTGCTCCACTGGAAGCTCCTCCATCGATCCGGTGACCATAGTGCCGGTGTTGGTCGAGTATGACGAACGGACGTGGATCGGCAGTCCCGCCCGGCGGGCGTACTCCACGCTGCGCAGATGCAGAACCTTGGCGCCGCAGGCGGCCAGTTCCAGCATCTCCTCGTAGGTGATCTGCTTGATGTGCCGGGCGTTCGGCACGATCCGCGGGTCGGCGGTGAAGACGCCGTCCACGTCGGTGTAGATCTCACAGACGTCGGCGTTCAGCGCGGCGGCCAGCGCCACTGCCGTGGTGTCCGAACCACCACGGCCCAGCGTGGTGACGTCCTTGGTGTCCTGGGAGACGCCCTGGAACCCCGCGACGATCACCACGGCACCCTCGTCGAGCGCGCCCTTGAGCCGCCCGGGGGTGACGTCGATGATCCGCGCCCGGCCGTGTACCGAGGTGGTGATCACGCCCGCCTGCGAACCGGTGAACGACCGGGCTTCGTACCCCAGGTTGTGGATGGCCATGGCGAGCAGCGCCATGGAGATCCGCTCACCGGCGGTGAGCAACATGTCCAGCTCGCGGCCGGGGGGCAGCGGGCTGACCTGGTTGGCCAGGTCGAGCAGTTCGTCGGTGGTGTCGCCCATCGCGGAGACCACGACCACCACGTCGTCGCCGGCCTTCCGGGCGGCGACGATCCGCTCGGCCACCCGCTTGATCCGCTCGGCGTTGGCGACGGAGGATCCGCCGTACTTCTGCACCACGAGTGCCACGACGGCGCACTCCCTCCCGGTTGCCCCTGAGCGTGCCGGCACTCAGGCTGAGCGTGCCGACGCCGCCGGCACCGGGGCCGGCGGCGCGGATCGGACGAAGTCAGCGTATCGGTCCGCTCTGACCGCCGGGTCAGGTGATCCCACGATCCGGCCCGCGTACGCACGCGAGGTGGCGCGCGACACGCCAGAAAACGGCTGCCTGCTCGGGGGTGTCCGCAAGGCGCCCACAACGCCGAGAATGACCGGGTGTACGCCCACCGTCCGGCCCGGCGCCGGGTCGCCCCGATCGCGCTCGCCCTGCCCGCGCTCGCCCTGCCCGTGCTGATCGCCGGCTGCTCGGCCGATCCGCCCGCCGACCCGACGCCACCGACCTCGGCGCCCCGACCGGTCGGGATGGACGCCGCCCGCGACGAGTTGGCTGCGCTCGCGGCCGCCGCTCAGGATCGGCACCTGGTGGCCCGCTACACGCTGCGGGTCGACGGGGCTGCCGACCGGCTGGTCCTGGTGACCAGCGCGAACGACGGCGGGTGGCGGGTGGACGTGCCCGGCGGTGCGCTCGGCGGTACGGCGGACATCTCGCTCGCGGCGACCACCGACGGGCTGTTCCAGTGCGCACTGCCCACACCGACCCGGCCGGAGCCGGCCAGTTGCGTACGCCTCGGCGAACGGGACGACACGCTGCCGCGCCGGCTCGACCCCCGGGTGCAGCACCCGTTCACGGACTGGCTGGACGTGCTTACCGACCGGCGTGCCCCGCTGTCCGTCTCACCGGCCATGGCACCGGCCGGGGCCAGCGGCTCCTGCTACTCCGTGGAGACCACCGCAGCGTCGATCAATCCGCCGCTGGACGTGGGGATCTACTGTTTCGACGCCGACGGCACCCTCACCGCGGTACGCGCGGCGTTCGGCACGCTGACACTGGCCGCGACGCCCGAGCCCGCCCCGGCCTCGGTGCAGCTGGCCGGGCCCGTGGTGGAGGGTGAGCCGTTGGGCCTGGCAGCCCCGGTCACCGACGCACCGCCCACGGGAACCGCCGATCCGGAAGCCACCGGAACGCCCTGAGCCGACATGCGTTACGGGTGCTTTTCGCCACATCTGCCCGCCCCGCCCGGCCCCACAAAGCCCCTCATACGGGACACTCTTCGCATGACCGACCTCACCCCGCTGCTGGCGTTCCGCTGGAGCCCTCGGGCCTTCGACCCGTACGCCGAGGTGACCCGAGCCGAGGCGGCGGCGCTGCTGGAGGCGGCCCGCTGGGCGCCCTCGACCGGCAACGGGCAGCCGTGGCGGTTCGCGGTCGGACATCGCGACGACGACACCTTCAAACGGATCCTGGTCAACCTGCCTCCCGCCGAGCAGCGCTGGGCCGGACGGGCCAGCCTCCTGGTGCTCGTCGCGCACCCCCGCACCGGCCACCCGATGGCCGCGTACGACCTGGGCCAGGCAGTGGCGCACCTCACCGTGCAGGCAACCGCGCTCGGGCTGCACGTACGCCAGGTCACCGACCTGGATCGCGCGGGCCTGGCCGCCGACCTCGACCTGGCCGACGACCTGCGACCGTACGTGGTGGTCGCGGTCGGGCAGTTGGGTGATCCGTTGAGCCTGCCGGCCGATCTGGTGCCCGACGAGACCGCCCTGCGCCACCGACACCCCCTCGGTGAACTGGTCCTGACCTGCGGCGATGCAAAGCCCTGACCGACAGATGCGAACTGCGTCTCATACTGCGGACCCACCTTCCCACCCCCGCCTCCATCACGTAGGGTGACTCTGTCATGTGGCAGGCGAGCCTTCTCCTTGGTCGCCGCGACGAGGCCTGACGGCCGGCACCTCGTCGCGGAGTCGAACCGCGCCGCCCGCACCGTCCCGGATCCCTCCGCTCGGCACCGCTGCCGACAGCCACTGCTGACGTCACATGACCCAGGAGACCTTCACCATGGCTCACCAAGCCAGCACCACCGACATCGATTCCGATCCCGTCGCCCGGCAGCGTCCCAGCCGGATGCCGTACCGCCGCTACCCGGCGTACCAGCAGCAGTTCCGGATCGACCTGCCGGACCGCACCTGGCCCACCCGGCACGTCGAGGCCGCACCTCGCTGGTGCGCGGTCGACCTGCGCGACGGTAACCAGGCACTGATCGACCCGATGTCTCCGGAGCGCAAGCGCCGGATGTTCCAACTGCTGGTCCAGATGGGCTACAAGGAGATCGAGGTCGGCTTCCCGTCGGCCAGCCAGACCGACTACGACTTCGTCCGGCAGCTGATCGAGCAGGATCTGATCCCCGAGGACGTCACCATCCAGGTGCTGACCCAGTGTCGGGAACACCTGATCGACCGCACCTTCGAATCGCTGCGCGGGGCACGCCGGGCGATCGTGCACTTCTACAACTCCACCTCGACGCTCCAGCGTCGGGTGGTGTTCGGGCTGGACCGCGACGGCATCGCCGACATCGCCACCACCGGTGCCCGGCTCTGCCAGAAGTACGCCGAGATCCACACCCCGGACACCGACATCCACTACGAGTACTCGCCCGAGTCGTACACCGGCACCGAGCTGGAGTACGCGCTGGAGGTCTGCGCGAAGGTCATCGAGGTGATCGACCCGACGCCGGACCACAAGCTGATCATCAACCTGCCGGCCACCGTCGAGATGGCCATGCCGAACGTGTACGCCGACTCGATCGAGTGGATGGATCGGCACCTGCCCCGCCGGGACAGCCTGGTGCTCAGCCTGCACCCGCACAACGACCGGGGCACCGGGGTCGCCGCCGCCGAGCTGGGCCTGCTGGCCGGGGCGGACCGGATCGAGGGCTGCCTGTTCGGCAACGGCGAGCGCACCGGCAACGTCGACCTGGTGACGCTGGGGCTGAATCTCTTCTCCCAGGGCATCGACCCGATGATCGACTTCTCGGACATCGACGAGATCAAGCGGGCCGTCGAGTACTGCAACCAGCTGCCCGTGCACGAGCGTCACCCGTACGCCGGTGATCTGGTCTACACCGCCTTCTCCGGCTCCCACCAGGACGCGATCAACAAGGGCTTCGCCGCGCTGAACGCCGACGCGACGGCGGCCGGCGTACCGGTCGACGACTTCACCTGGGCGGTTCCGTACCTGCCGATCGACCCGAAGGATCTGGGCCGCAGCTACGAGGCGGTGATCCGGGTCAACTCGCAGTCCGGCAAGGGCGGCGTCGCGTACATCATGAAGACCGAGCACCAGCTCGACCTGCCCCGGCGGCTCCAGATCGAGTTCTCCGGCGTGGTGCAGCAGGTCACCGACCACGACGGTGGCGAGGTCGGCCCGGACACCATGTGGCAGATCTTCGCCGGGCAGTACCTGCTCGACCACCAGAGCGACCCGACGGTGACCCTGACCGAGTACGCCATCGGCACCGCCGACGGCAAGGTCGAGATCACCGCGCAGGTCGACGTCGCCGGGAAGCCCCGAGCGCTCACCGCGATCGGCAACGGCCCGATCGACGCGTACGTCAACGCGCTCGGCTCGACCGGAGTGGCGGTACGGGTGCTCGACTACCACGAGCACGCTCTCTCCTCCGGCGGCGACGCGCAGGCCGCCGCGTACGTCGAGTGCGAGGTCGACGGCCGTACGGTCTGGGGCGTCGGCATGGACGCCAACATCGTCACCGCCTCCATCAAGGCGGTCACCAGCGCCGTCAACCGCGCCCACCGCTGAGGTGCAAGGAAGGGCCCCTTGCCAATAAGGTGCCCTTCCTTACACCCACCCCGTCCTTACCGGTGGCGGGGTGGGCGGTGGACGAGCACTGCGGCGATGATCGCGCCGGCCAGCAGCAGCCCGGCACACCAGAGCAGCGCGCCCCGGTAGGCGGCAGCCAACTGCGTGTGCTGCTCGTACCCGGTGCCGGAGAGCCCGACCAGCAACGGCAGGGCGGCGACCGCGAGCAGACCGCCCACCCGGGAGGCGGCGTTGTTGAAGCCGCTGGCCACCCCGGCGAACCGGTCCCCGACCGCGGCCAGTACGGACGCGGTCAGCGGCGCCACCACCATGGTCAGCCCGACCCCGAACAGCGCCACTCCGGGCAACACCTGCCGCCAGTACGACGCTCCCGGGCCGACCTCGCGCAGCAGCAGCAGACCGACGGCGGCCAGCACCGGCCCGACGGTGAGCAACAGTCGCGGCCCGATCTTCGCCGACAGCGCACCCGCAGCCGGTGAACCGACCAACAAGAGCAGGGTCATCGGCAGCAACGCGAGCCCGGTCACGAACGCCGACCAGCCGACCACGTTCTGGAGGTAGACGGCGAAGAAGAAGGTGAATCCGCCGAGGGCGGCGTAGACCAGCACCGTGAAGACGTTCAGCACCGAGAACAGTCGGCTGCCGAACAGCCCGGCGGGCAGCATCGCCGTCTCGCCACGCCGTCGCTCCACCAGTACGAACACCACTGCGGCGAGCACCGCGACCACGGCTGCCACGACCACCGGCGGGGAGCCCGCCCCCCGGCCCGGCGCGTCGACCAGGGCGTAGGTGACACCGGCCAACGCGAGTGCGCCGAGCAGCGCACCGGCCACGTCGAACCGCCGGCTCGCTCCCTGAATCCTCGACGCGCTCTCGTCCCGACTCTCCGGAACCCAGCGCAGGGCGGCCAGCACCACGAGCACGGCCAGCGGCACGTTCAGGAAGAAGATCCACCGCCAGGAGAGGGCGTCGATCAGCCAGCCGCCGATGAACGGGCCGAGCGCCGTGGAGACGCCGGACAGACCCGACCAGGCCCCGATCACCTTCGCCCGGTCGTCGGGGTGGAAGCTTGATTGCAGCAACGACAGCGAACCCGGGGTCAGCAGGGCCCCGCCGGCACCTTGGAGAAGGCGCGCGGCCACCAGCCAGTCGGTCCGTAGTGCCAGACCGCAGAGCACCGAGGCGCCGGTGAACCAGAAGACGCCGAGTAGGAAGACCCGCCGCCGACCGAACCGGTCGCCGAGCGCGCCGCCGAGCAGCACGAACGCGGCGAGGGTCAACAGGTACCCGTTGACCGTCCACTGTAGGCCGGCGACCGAGGCGCCGAGGTCGGCGCCGAGCCTGGGCAGCGCCACGTTGACCACGGTGCTGTCCAGAAAGACCATGCCGGACGCGAGTACGGCGGCAGCGAGGGTACCCCGGCCGGCTGCCGTACTCATGCGTAGGGCGGGTGCGGGTTCAGGCATGCCTACCAATCTGCCGTGCACCATCTGCCAGACACTACGAAACGCCAAAACACCGTACGGGTACTGTGCGGGATCGGCGAATGCCCGCAAGCTGGAGAGGTGTCGTCTGTGCGTACCAGATCAGGACCCCGCGCCCTGGGGGCGCTCGCGCTCGTCGCGGCGCTGGCTCTCGGCGCGACCGGGTGCGTCCCGCTCGAAGAGGAGCCGGACGCGCCGTCGAGCAGCAACGGTGGCACCGCCAACCAGATGCTCTCCCAGCTAACCGTCGCCGAGGCCAACCCGATGCGCGGCTACAGCCGCAAGCGCTTCCCGCACTGGCGCAAGACCGGCCAGAACTGTGACGTCCGCGATACGGTGTTGGAGCGCGACGGCAAGGGCATCCAGCACTCCGGCTGCAACGTCGTCGGTGGTCAGTGGGAGAGCGTGTACGACGGCCGCACCTTCACCGATCCATCTCAGGTGGACATCGACCACATGGTTCCGTTGGCCAACGCCTGGCGTTCGGGCGCCGACGAGTGGGATGACACCAAGCGGAGCGATTTCGCCAACGACCTCGACCGGCCGCAGCTTTTCGCGGTTTCCGCCTCTTCCAACCGGGCAAAGGGTGACCAGGATCCGTCCCAGTGGAAACCGCCAAACCAGTCATATTGGTGCCAATACGCTGGCGACTGGGTGGCGGTCAAGCACCACTGGCAGCTGACGGTGACCAGTGCCGAGAAAGCTGCACTGACCGACATGTTGGAGGGCTGCACATGGGAGAGCAAGCCGTAACCGGAGCTGACGGCGACCCGACGCCCGACCAGCCGTCGGACGTCGACGGCGCGGACGCGGCGGCGACCGGCAGCCCGGTGCCCGGGCGTACGCCGGACGCCGGCGAGGGCGCGGGGGCAACCGGCAGCCCGGGGCCGACCACGGCCGGCATGACCGCCGACGGCGCCGCCGCCAGCGAGGTGGAAGTGCCGGGCGCCGGGATGACCGCCGACGCCGGGGGCGCGACCGGCCCGCAGAGCCGCACCACCGACATCGTGCCCGGACCGGGCGGGGTGATGACCGACGAGGTCGGCGTGGTCACCGGCGAGTTGACCCTGCGCACCGAGTTCGCCGACGGCCAGGTCACGCTGCATGTCCAGTACAAGGACGCGGACGAGTGGTACGTGGTCAGCGGCGGCAAGGCTCCGCTGGACGACGCCACCGGGCTGGACGCGGTGCACAACATCGCGGTCGGCCTGCTGAACCGTCCCGACGGCTGAGTTCGCGGCGTCCGCGCAAAATGTTAAGAGGGGCCCCTTCCTATGCCTGAGGCGTTAAGAAGGGGCCCTTCCTTACACGAAGGAGCCGGGTTCGCTGGGGGCGGAGACGACGTCGGGCTCCTCGCCCCCCGGCCTAACGATCTCCACGCTCACCTTGTGCGGGCGGAGTTCGCCGCTGGCGATCCGCTCGGCGAAGTGACAGGCGACCCGGCTGCCGCCGATCTCGCGCAGCGCCGGACGTTCATCCGCGCAGCGGGTCGGCTGTGCCCACGGGCACCGGGTGTGGAAGCGGCAGCCCTTCGGCGGATTGGCCGGCGATGGCAGGTCACCGGCGAGCAGGATCCGCTCCCGGCGATCCTCCACGTCGGGGTCGGGCACCGGCACCGCCGACATCAGCGCCCGGGTGTACGGGTGCAGCGGCTCGGTGTAGAGCCGGTCGCCGGGTGCCTCCTCGACCAGTGCGCCCAGGTACATCACGCCGACCGTGTCGGAGATGTGCCGGACCACCGCCAGGTCGTGCGCGATCACCAGGTAGGTCAGACCGAGGCTGTCCTGTAGCTCGTCGAGCAGGTTGACCACCTGGGCCTGGATCGACACGTCCAGCGCGGAGACCGGCTCGTCGGCGACGATCAGTTCCGGACCCAGCACCAGTGCGCGGGCGATGCCGATGCGCTGCCGCTGACCCCCGGAGAACTCGTGCGGGTAGCGGGAGAGCGCCCAGCGGGGCAGCCCGACCTTGTCCAGCGTCTCCGAGATGATCTTCCGGCGGGCTTCCCGGCTGTCACCGATGCCGTGCGTCTGCAAGCCCTCGGTCAGGATCGACTCGACGTTCTGCCGAGGGTCGAGGCTGGACATCGGATCCTGGAAGATCATTTGCATCCGCCGGCGCATGGTGCGCAGTTTGCCCGGCGCGAGCTTGGTCAGCTCGACCCCGTCGAAGCTGACCTCACCGGCGGTCGGCGGGGTGAGCTGGAGCAGTGCCCGCCCGAGGGTGGACTTGCCGCAACCCGACTCGCCGACCAGGCCGTAGGTCTTGCCACGCGGGATCCGCAGGTCGACGCCGTCGACCGCCATGACGTGGCCGACCGTCCGGTCGAACAGCACTCCCCGCTTGATCGGGAAGTGCACCTTCAGGTCCCGCACCTCGACGAGGATGTCGCTCTCGGTCATGACTTCTCCTCCTCGCGCGGCGCCGGCACCGGGCCGCCGGCCGAGGCCGCGTCACCGGCCGTCACTGTGTCGACGGTCGACGCCGTTTCCACAGGTGACGCCGTATCGACGGGTGACGCGGCGGGTGTCGGGTCCGACAGCGGAGCCGGGTTGACGCAACGGTAGCTGCGGCCGTCATGGGTCAGCACCAACTCCGGCGGCTGGCCCACGCAGGCATCCACCCGGCGGGTGCAGCGCGGGGCGAAGGCGCAACCCTCCGCCCAGGGCAGCAGATCCCGTACCGAGCCCGGAATGGGGTTGAGTCGCTCGCCGCGTCCGGCGTCCAGGCGCGGCACCGACCCGAGCAACCCCACGGTGTACGGGTGCCGTGGCTCGCGGAACAGCGGACGTCGTCGTGCGGTCTCCACCACCCGGCCGCCGTACAACACGTTGATCGTGTCGCACATGCCGGCCACCACGCCGAGATCATGCGTGATCATCACCAGCGCGGTGCCGGAGTCTCGGACCAGATCCTTGAGCAGTTCCAGGATCTGCGCCTGGATGGTGACGTCCAGCGCCGTCGTCGGCTCGTCGGCGATCAGCAGGCGAGGCTGGCAGGCAACCGCCATGGCGATCAGGGCGCGCTGACGCATCCCGCCGGAGAGCTGGTGCGGATATTCCTTGAGACGTCGCTTCGGATCCGGGATGCCGACCCGGTCCAGCAGTTGGGCGGCTTCCTTCGCCGCCGCGTCGCCCCTCATCCCGCGGTGCCGGGTCAACACCTCGGTGACCTGGAGGCCGATCGGGATGACCGGGTTCAGCGACGACAGCGGATCCTGGAAGATCATCGCGACGTCCCGGCCCCGGATGTCCCGCCGTGACCGGTCGTCGAGTTGGAGCAGATCGGTGCCGTCGAAGACCGCCTTGCCGCCCACCCGCAACCCGGGCTGCTTGGGCAGCAACCCCATGATGGCCAGCGAGGTCACCGACTTGCCGCAGCCGGACTCGCCGACCAGGCCGACCACCTCACCGGCGTCGACCGAGAAGGAAACCCCGTCGACGGCGCGTACGGTGCGCTGACCCCGCCGGGAGAAGCTGACGGAGAGGTCGTCCACTTCAAGTAGTGCCATTTTTCTACTTCCGCAGCTTCGGGTCGAGGGCCTCACGCATCGCCTCACCGAGCAGGGTGAAGCCCAGCGCGGTGATGATGATGGCGATCGCCGGGTAGATGGCCAGCGCGGGCCGGATGCCGAGCCACGGCTGTGCGTCGGCCAGCATCACGCCCCACTCGGGTACGGACGAGTCCGGGTTACCCAGGCCGAGGTAGGACAGGGCGGCGGCCTCGATGATCGCGGTGGCGAGCGTCAACGTGGCCTGCACGATGACCGGAGCGAGCGAGTTCGGCAGCACATGGGCCAGCGCGATCTTCGACTTGCGTACGCCGAGCGAGGTGGCCGCCAGCACGTAGTCCTTGTTGGACTGCGCGATCATCGAACCGCGCAGCAGCCGGGCGAAGACCGGCACCGAGACCATACCGACGGCGATCATGACGGTGGTCAGGCTCGGCCCGAGCAGCGCGGCGATGCTCACCGCGAGCAGCAGGCTGGGCAGCGCCAGCAGCATGTCGATGAACCGCATCAGGGCGGCGTCCACCCAGCGGCCCCAGCGGCCGCCGAGCCCGGCGGCGGCACCGGCCACACCACCGATCAGCGCGCCGAGCGCCAGACCGATCAGGGTGGCTACCACGCCGACCAGCAGGGTCTGTCGGGCCCCGACGACCATCCGGCTGAACACGTCCCGGCCCTGGTGGTCGTAGCCGAGCCAGTGCTCGGCCGAGGGGCCCGGGATCAGGCCCTGGCCAACCTTGACCACACCCTCACGGATGCCCATGGTGTCCGTCGGGCCGTATGGCACGAAGAACGGCCCGAAGACGGCGACCAGTACGAAGATGGTCAGGATGACCGCGCCGACGATGGCGGCGGGGTTGCGTCGCAGCCGGCGGAACGCGTCCTGCCAGAGGCTGACACCGCGCTCCTCCTCGCGGGCCGCGAGTTCGGCGAGGCGGTCGATCTTCTCGCGCTTCTTCCCGCTGATGATCGTCATCGGACCCTCACCCTCGGGTCGATCAGGCTGTACGAGAGGTCCACGACCAGGTTCACCAGCACGTAGACCACCGAGATGATCATGATGAAGCCCATCAGGACGGGATAGTCACGCTGGCTGATGGAGTCGGCAAGAAATGCCCCGATCCCGCTGAACGCGAAGACCGTCTCGGTGAGCACCGCGCCGGAGAGCAGACCGCCGGTGAGCAGACCGATCGAGGTGGCCACCGGCAGCATCGCGTTGCGCAGCACATGGCGGCGGCGTACCACGTTCTCGGTCAGGCCCTTGGCCTCGGCGGTGCGTACGAAGTCCTCGTTGAGCACCTCGAGCACGCTGGCGCGGGTGATCCGGACGATGATCGCCAACGGGATGCTCGCCAACGCCATGCCCGGCAGGATCAGATGCCAGAGCGCGTCGGCGGCGGCGTCCCACTCCCGGGTCATCAGTCCGTCCAGGACGAAGAAGTTGGTGATCCGAGTGGCACCGATGATCGGGTCCTGCCGGCCGCTGGACGGGAACCAGCCAAGGTTCTCCGAGAAGATCGCCTTGAGCACGTACGCCAAGAAGAAGACCGGGATGCAGATGCCGATCAGCGATCCGCCGACGGAGGCGTGGTCGAGGAACCGGCCACGACGACGAGCGGCCAGGTAGCCCAGCGGGATGCCGATGCCGATCGCGATCACCATCGCGGTGATGGTCAGCTCGACGGTGCCGGGGAAGCGCTGGAGGAACTCGGTGGTCACCTCGCGCTTGGTGGAGATGGACGTACCGAGGTCGAGGCGGATCATCCGCTTCACGAACCGGCCGTACTGGATCAGGACCGGCTCGTCGAGGCCGAGATTCTGGCGGATGGCGGCCCGCATCTCGGGCGTACCCCGCTCGCCGAGGATCGCGGTCTCAGGGCCGCCGGGCAGCCGCCGGAGCCAGATGAACAACAGGATGGAGAGCCCGAACAGCGTGGGTATCAGCTGTAATAGGCGTCTGACGATGAACCGGAACACGGCGGCCTCGGAGGGTGTGCTGAGGATCGCGGGCGGACGCTGTGGGTAACAGCGTCCGCCCGCGGTCGGTGCTTCAGGTCAGGACTTGAACTCGACGGTGGAGAACCGCTCGTCGGTGAGCGGGCTCGCCTTGACCCCGGTCACGTCCTTGCCGAACACGATGGCCGGCGGCGAGTGCGAGATCGGCACACCGGGCAGGAAGTTCATGATGTCGGCGTTCAGCTCCTTGTAGAGCGCGATCTTGGCCGCCTGGTCGGCGGTGCTGTCAGCCTGCTTGAACTTCTCGAACAGGGCCGGGTTGTTGAAGCCCCACTCGACCTTCTGTCGGTCGAAGAACGTACCGATGAAGTTGTAGGCGTCGCCGTAGTCGCCGGTCCACCCGAGGAAGTGGATGTCGTGCTTGTCACCGGCGGTGACGGCGTTCAGGTAGTCCGGGCTCCACTTGAGCGGGATCGGCTCGATCTTGATGCCGGCCGCCTGAAGATCCGCCGAGATCAGCTCGAACAGGTCCTTCGGGTTCGGCATGTACGGCCGGGTGACCTCGGTCGGGTAGTGGAACCGCAGGGTCAGATCCGACGCGCCGGCCTCGGCCAGCAGTGCCTTGGCCTTCTCGACGTCGTACTCGTACTTGGTGACGTCGCCGTTCCAGCCCTCGACGGTGTCCGGGAAGAAGTTCACCGCGACCTGGGCACCCGGGGGCAGCTTCGAGTCGACCAGGGCCTGACGGTTGATCGCGTGCGCGAGCGCCTGCCGGACCTTGAGGTCGGCCAGCTTCGGGTTTCCACTCTGGTTGATCGCCAGGTAGAGGATGTTGAAGGCCGGGCGGGTCAGGAGGTTGAAGCCTTCGCTCTTCAGCGGCTCGACGTCGGCCGGACCAACCAGGTCGTAGCCCTGGATGCCGCCGGAACGCAGCTCCTGCTTACGCGCGTTCTCGTCCGAGATGGTCTTGAAGATCAGGGTCTTGAGCTTGGCCTTGTCGCCCCAGTAGTCCTCGTTACGCTCCAGGGTGAGCGTCTTGTTCGGAACGTCCCAGGACTTGAACTTGAACGGACCGGTACCGGTCGGGTGCTCGGTCGCGTACGGCGGGTACTTGATGTCGTCCGCGCTGCCCGAGATGTTGCTGGCGTCGTACTGCTCCAGCGCCTTGGGGCTGGAGATGGAGAAGGACGGCAGCATCAGGGCGGCCGGGATCTTGCTGGAGACCCGGGTGAAGGCCAGGTTGACCGTGGTGGGGTCGACGGCGGTGCAGGACTTGAAGAGGCTCTCCGGCAGAGTGTCCCGCTCATTGGCGGCGAAGCCACCCATGATGTCCTGCCAGTACGGGGTCACGTCCGGGCTCTGCATCAGACCCTTGGCGTTGTACAAACGGTTGAAGTTGTAGCAGACCGCCTCGGCGTTGAACTCCTCACCGTCGTGGAACTTCACGCCGGAACGCAGCTTGAACGTCCAGGTCGTGCCGGCAGCGTCCGGCTCCCAGGACTCCGCGAGACCGGGACTGACCTTGGTGCCACCCTCTTCCGGGCGGACCAGGGTTTCGAACACCTGACGGGCCACGCGCAGCGATTCACCGTCGCTGGCGAGGCTGGGGTCCAGCACCTTCGGGTCTCCGGCAACGCCGAAGACGAGGGTGTCCTTCTTACTACCGCCGGAACCTTCTTCGCGATCGCTCTCGGCACAGCCTGCAACCGCGAGGGCCGCGGCCGCCAGGGCCGCGATAGCGACCTTCGGCCTGGATGCACGCATGGTGCTTCACCTCGTCCTAGGGGGTACGGACAACGTGGTGACAGGGTCACCGATGGCCGTGACCTTAGCTCCCGTTCGGACTGACCGGAAACGGCGCGGGAAGCTCTTGGTACCGGATCGTGTCCTTAGTGACCAGCCGCCGTAACACCGTCCACCGGACAATGGGGCAAACAGCCTAATAAGCCCACGCCAATCGATATCATTCTGTTACATCAATCGAACGTCCGATCACGACAGTGTCATACCCGGCGGGCCGCGGAAGCCGTGCCCGCACAGCGCGGGCACGGCTCGAACGCTGCGCGCTAAACCGCCCGCCGCCCCTCGAAAGCGCGACCCAGCGTGATCTCGTCGGCGTACTCCAGGTCGCCGCCGACCGGCAGGCCACTGGCCAGCCGGGTCACCGAGATCCCCATCGGCTTGACCATCAACGCGAGGTACGTGGCGGTCGCCTCGCCCTCGGTGTTCGGATCGGTGGCCAGGATCAGCTCACGGACCGTGCCGCTACCGAGGCGGGCCATCAACTCCCGGATCCGCAGATTGTCCGGACCGATGCCCTCCAGCGGATTGATCGCCCCGCCGAGCACGTGGTATCGCCCCCGGAACTCACCGGTCCGCTCGATCGCCACGACATCCTTCGGCTCCTCGACGACACAGATCACCTCGTCGCTGCGGCGCGGGTCGCGGCAGATCCGGCACTGGTCGGACTCGGCGACGTTGTAGCAACTGGTGCAGAACCGCACCAACTCCTTGACCTTGCGCAACGCGCCCGCCAGCCGGTTGACGTCGGCCGGATCCGCGGACAGCACGTAGAAGGCGATCCGCTGAGCACTCTTCGGACCAACGCCCGGCAGCCGACCCAGCTCGTCGATCAGGTCCTGGATGGCACCCTCGTACATCTGCGGGCTCAGAACCCGGGCAGGCCGAGGCCGCCCATCCCGCCCGCCACCGGGCCCATCTTCTGCTCGGTCAACTGGCGGGCCGCCTCGCTGGCGTTGTGCAGCGCCGCGACGACCAGGTCCTCCAGGGTCTCCACGTCCTCTGGGTCGACCGCCTTCGGATCAATCTTGATGCTCTTGATCTCGCCGGCACCGGAGACCGTCGCGGTGACCAGACCACCACCGGCAGTGCCGGACACCTCGGCCTCGGCCAACTCGGCCTGCGCCTTGGCGATCTGCTGCTGCATCTTCTGCGCCTGCTTCAGCATCTGCTGCATGTTCGGCTGTCCACCAGGCCGCACGACGGCTCCCTCAACTCGGCTACGTAACCAGGCCCACCCTAACGGCCCAACACCCCCACCCCACCACCACGCGCCTCCGCCGCCCCAGCCCGCCGATCTTGCACTTCTGGTCGCCGGATTGTCCCGGATGAGGCATTCGCCCCGACAGGAAGTGCAAGATCGGCGACTAGGTGGGTGGGTGGGTGGCGCGGGGTCAGCGGGTGTCGACTTCGCTGATCTTCTCGGTGGCGGCGAATGCCTCGCGGAGCAGGCGTACCGCCTGTTCCTCGCTCGACTCACGGGCGGTCTTCTCGTCGATGATCTCGTCCAGCGGCTCGTCGCCCGGATCGAACCCCTCGTAGGAGGCCGTCGGCGCCGACTGGGCGCCACCGCCGCGTACCGGCCCGTCGAAATCCGGATCGTACGGCGGCTCACCGGCGAACTCGGCGTCCGCGGTCTGCCGGGCCGCCTGGACCGTACGCGTCCCCCGTCCGGCCGCCGCCGCACGGGCCGCCGCGATCGCGCTGCTCGCCGGAGCGCCTCTGGTGCTGCCGTTGGCCGGTACGTCCGACCGGGCTGCCTTCGCCCCCGCTGCCGAGCCGCTCGCCGCGACCGCAGCCGCAGTCCCAGCGGCCACCCGCGCACTCGCCGGAGCCGCCCCACCGGAAGTCGACCCGACCGGCGGCACCCCGCCGGCAGTTGCCTCGACCGCACGCGCCCGGCCAGGGTCCGCCTCGACCGACCGGGCCCTGCTGGAGGCGCCGTTCGCGGAAGTGCCGGAGTCCGCAGCACCGTTCCCGGAGCTGCCACCCGGGCGCGCCGCCTCCGGCCAGTCGTTCTCCGCGTCGCCCACCGCAGCGGCGCTGGGGGCGGAGCCGCCGGGACGGGCCGGCTCGGGCCAGCCCTCGTCGTCCCCCGCCGCTCCCCCGGCCGATCCGGGACGCCCGCCGGAGGCACCCGCGTCACCGGCCGACGATGCCCCGCCACCGGCCGACTGTGCCGCAGCCACCGGTGGTAAAGACACCGACAACGTGGTGCCGTTCGGCGGCGCGGCGGACGGCGAACGAGACGGTGCGGGGACCGTGGCGCGCGGGTTGCCCGGTGACATCCCGCTCCGCTCGCCAGCCACCTCGAACCGGATCTGCCAGCGCCCGCCCAACTCCTCGTAGAGCGCGTCGGTGAGCACCTGCGCGTGGTCGGACATCATCCGGGCCAGCACGGCCGACTTCACGGTCAGCACGAGGGTGTCGCCGTCGAGGTCGCGGACCACCGCGTCACGCATCAGCGCCGCGATCTTCTTGTTGCTCCGGTTCACCTTTCCGACCACCTCCGGCCAGGCCCGGCGCACCGCGACCGCGTCGAGCACGCCGGGAGCCACCGCGCCGGGGCGGGGCGGCTCGGGAGTGACCGGGTCGGGCATGACCGCCGAAGGGGGCACCTGCCGCCGTGGGGTGGCCGACGCGGCAGCATCGCCCGTAGCGACACCACCGGCCGAGCCGTGGCCGGCAGCCGACCCGGCATCGCCGCTGCCAGCCTGGGTCGCCCCGCCACCGTTGACGGCACCCGAGGCAGCGCCACTGCCGACCTGGGCCGCCCCGCCACCGTCGGTGGTAGCCGGCGCGGCAGCGGCGGTCGCGGCCTGAGGCGCGGCGGCAGCCGCGGGCGGGGCGGAAGGCTGGGTGCGTACCGCCGGGGTGGTGGTGGCCGGCGCGGAGTCGGCGGCGGCCGGCAGGGCGTCGGTGCCGGCGAGGGTGAGCCGGCGTTCCATGCGTTCAAGACGCTGGAGCAGGCCGCCGGTGGAATCGTCGGCGCTGGGCAGCAGCATCCGGGCGCAGATCAGCTCCAGCAGCAGCCGGGGCGCGGTGGTGCCGCGCATCTCCACCAGGCCGTTGTGCACGATGTCGGCGCAGCGGGACAGCGTGGCGGGGCCGAGCCGCTGGGCCTGGGCGGTCATCCGCTCGATCTGGTCGGCCGGGCCGTCGATCAGGCCCTTGGCGGCGGCGTCCGGCACCTGCTGGAGCACGATCAGGTCACGCAGGCGTTCCAGCAGATCCGAGGCGAACCGACGCGGGTCGTGCCCGGCCTCGGCGACCCGGTCGACGGTGGCGTACGCGGCGGCGCCGTCCCCGGCGGCCAGGGCGTCGCACATCTCGTCGATCAGCGCCGCGTCGGTGACGCCGAGCAGCGCGGCGGCGCGAGCGTACGTGACGCCGTCCGGGCCGGCACCGGCGATGAGCTGGTCGAGTACGGAGAGACTGTCCCGGGCGCTGCCCCCACCGGCCCGCACGACCAGCGGGAACACCGCCGGCTCGACCTCGACGCCCTCGGCCTGGCAGAGCTGCTCCAGGTAGGGCCGCAGCACCTTCGGCGGGATCAGCCGGAACGGGTAGTGATGGGTCCGCGACTTGATCGTGCCGAGGACCTTCTCCGGCTCGGTGGTGGCGAAGATGAACTTGACGTACTCCGGAGGCTCCTCGACCAGCTTGAGCAGGGCGTTGAAGCCGGCCGACGAAACCATGTGCGCTTCGTCGATGACATAGATCTTGAAACGGCTGCTGGCCGGCGCGAAGAACGCCTTCTCCCGCAGCTCACGGGCATCATCCACACCACCGTGGCTGGCCGCGTCGATCTCGATGACGTCGATCGAGCCAGCCCCGTCACTGCCCAGCGAGCGGCACGACGCGCAGACCCCGCACGGCTCCGGGGTGGGACCGTGCTCACAGTTCAGTGAGCGGGCCAGGATCCGGGCGCTGGAGGTCTTGCCGCAGCCTCGCGGCCCGGAGAAGAGGTACGCATGGTTGAGCCGCCCGCTACGCAGCGCCTGCGACAGCGGCTCGGTGACGTGCTCCTGCCCGATGACCTCGGCGAAGGTACGCGGCCGGTACTTGCGGTAGAGCGCCAGTGCCATGGCGTCCCGCCTCCTCTCGACCGCGCCATTCTCCGCCGCCCGCGCCCGACTGACCACCCACCCCGCCGGGCACTCACCTGTGATCGACTCCGTTACGCCGATGTGGCGGCATCGACAGGCTCGGGACACCCCATACCGCCGAAACGGCGTCGATCATGGGGCCTTGAGACGAAAAGGCCCCCCGTGCACCCGGCAGAGCTCGCTTATCCTTGCTGCCTTCCGGCCCTGGGGAGGTTCACGAGATACCGCCGCACGGGAGGTGGCTCCAGCCTACCCGACCCGTCGTCGATCTTCAGGGGGTGGTGGGGTGGGCAACGTCTCGGGGACCTGTATCCTGGCTCGCGGAGGATTCGCCTAGAGGCCTAGGGCGCACGCTTGGAAAGCGTGTTGGGTTCACACCCTCACGAGTTCGAATCTCGTATCCTCCGCTCGTCAGAGCTGGAAAAACGACAGGGCCGGCCCCCGAAGGGACCGGCCCTGAGTCGTACCTACGGTCGCTCTCGTCTCAGTTGTCGTCTCACTTGCCCTGTTCCGGCTCGTCGGGCGGCGGCTCGGTGGCCTTCTCCCCCGGCCCGCTCGGTGGGTCTCCCCAGAGCAGTCCGCCGAGTTGCTGCGCGATGTCCCGGCGTACCTGGTCGGTCATGTGCTGGTACCGGACGGCCATCGCTGAGTTAGACCAGCCCATGATGCCCATCACGGCGCGGCCGGAGACGCCGAGGACCAGGAGCACGGTAGCGGCGGTATGCCGAGCGTCGTGCAGTCGGCCATCCCGCACTCCGGCGAGCTTGAGGAGCCGTTTCCACTCGTCGTAATCCGTCGCCTGGTGGATCGCCTCGCCGGTCGGCGAGGCAAATACCCATCCTTCGTCCCGCCAGAGTTGCGCGGCGGTTTCGCGCTCGGCGTCCTGTTCTTTCCGGTGCCGCCGCAGCAGGTCGACCAGCGCATCCGGCAGACCGATTGAGCGTCGACCAGCACGCGATTTCGTGTCAGCTGCAACCGGGCGTTCGTTCACCCGCTCAGGACATTGACCGGGCAACTTCTGTTCGCACTTCCCGTCGCAGCCGTGCCGCCATTTCGGCCGAAGCAGTGCCCGGCGGACGGTCAACGATCCGTTGTCCAAATCCACGTCCGACCATTTCAGGCCGAGCGCTTCGCCCTGGCGCAGACCGAGCGCCAGCGCCACCGCCCATCGCGCGCTGTTCCGCCGCGACGATGCCGCACGCAGGATCGCCTGCACCTCCGGAACGGAGTACGGCTGCACCTCGGAATCCGGCAGGCGGGGCGGCTTGGCCAGCGCGGCAGGGTTCCGGGCGAGGTGCCCACGACGGACCGCCTCACCGAGTGCCGTGCGGATGGTTCGGTGCGCCTGGTGGGCGGTGCCGGCCGCGCTGCCGTTGGCCATCATCCGGACGTACAGCCGCTCCAGGTGTTCCGGCTCCAGGCGGTCAAGGCGGTGGGCACCGACACCGGGAATCAGATGCCGACGAACGGCGACCCGGTAGCCGTCAAGGGTGTTCGTCCGCACCACCGGGCCGGCGATGTTCTCGACCCAGTGCGTTAGCCACTTCTCGACCGTCCAGCGGCTACCCGGCTTCCGAACCGTGCCGTTGTCGCGCTCCCGTTCCAGGGCACGAACCTTGCGGATTACCTCGGCTTCGGTTTTTGCCTGAACGTGCCGCCGGTCCGGCTTGCCATCGTCCTTGACGCCGACGGTTACCCGGCCGTGCCAGTAGCCGTCACCGCCCTTGTAGATGCTGGATGCGCCGTTCGGCTTTCTTCCCACTCGTCGGGCTCCTTTCGTCAGGCGGCGTGGTCGAGTTGGGTCGGGTTGGACAGGAGGTTCTGCACGTACTCGTCAAGGCAGAAGGTGGGCACTCGGCGCAGGCGGCCGATGGTGACGGTGCGAATCTGACCCGTCTTGATCAGGGCGTACATCGTGGTACGGCCGATGCCGAGTCGCTCTGCGGCTTGCTCGATGGTCAAAACCACGCGGTTGTCGGGGGTGGTCATCGGTGGGGTGCCCTCCCTCGGGGTGCCGTTGAGTGCTGCGGCTGTTTCAGCAGGCGTGCCGTGCAGCCTGATTCGCACGGTGGGTGCCTTCCGGTCGCTTGCGGTCAGTTATGGGGGTATAGGGATCTATCGCCATAGAAGGGCGCAGAACGGCCCGCTGAGAGCGCCGTAGACGCAAGATTTCGGGTGTCCTGGTGTAAGGCGTAGGGCGGTTGCGTCTGTGTGGCTCTCAGCGGGCCGTTTTGGTGGGCCGGTGGCCGACGGTCGGGGCAGGGGTGGTCCGGTCAGGGTCGGCGGTGGGTGACGTGTCGCCGGGGGGTATCCGTACCATCCGTACCAAGCTCGTTTTGCCTGGTCAGGTGCGGTACGGATTGGTGTGCTGGTACGGATTGATCCGTACCAGGGCCACGGCTGGGTGGGGTTGGTGGTACGGATCGATCCGTACCAGGTGGGTAATCCGTACCGGGGATGACCTGCGGAAATGAGGGTGGGACGGATGGTACGGATGGGGCGGGGCAGTACCGGTTCCATGCGTCGGTGAAGGCTTCTCGGGTGTAGCCCTTGGCCTGTCCGACGGGGAAGCGGATGGTGGTCGAGGTGATGCCGAATTCGCGGAGCAGGTCGCCGAGTCGTTTGCCGGTGAGGCCGGTTGGCCCGAATGCTGCCCAGGGTGCTTCGTCGTCGCCGTTGAGCGCGGCGAGTAGGTCGTGTGTGGATGCGGCGGGTGGGTCGCCGAGCACGGTGAACGCAGTCCGCACGTCGGCCAGGAGTCGCACGCGGGTGGAGACGTTGCCTGCTTCGTCGGCCTCGGCGGTGAGGGTGGTGACGGCGTGCCGGGCGCGTGCCGGCCAGGTGCCGCCGGCCAGGTCGGCGACGGCCACGAGGGGTTCCCAGGTGTCGGCGGCACGGTCTTCGACCGGCATGGGCGGTTCCGCGGCTTCGAGCGCGGCGAGGTTCGCGCCAAGCCACACGGTGAGCCGTTGCGCGATCGCGCGCAGCGCGGGTCCGTCACGGCGGTGCCGGTAGGGAGCAACGGTTTCGCCGGGGGCGCGGCGGCGCATCCGGACGACGACGGCCCGGTCTTCGATGGTGTCGGGCATCGCCCCGATACCGGCCAGTGCCGCCATGGCGAAGGTGGGGATCTTCTCCAATCGCTGCGTTCCGGCGTCCCACCGGATCGCGGGCCGGTTGCGTTGGTGACCAGCGTTGAGCAGACCGCGTAGGTCTTCGTTCGCGTCGGCGTTCTTCCCACCAAAGATGGTGTCCGCCTCGTCGACGAGCAGCGTCGGCGGGTTGTCGGTGCCGATGGCCCGATAGACGGCGGCCGGTGAGGCGTTGACGGTGATCAGCGGGTTGTGGCAGCACCCTTCCACCACGTCCAGCAGCCGGCTTTTCCCGCACCGCTTTTCCGGCGCCCGAATCACGAGGCGGGGCGCGTGCGCCCATGCGGGTTGGGCGTGGGTTGCGGCGATCCACAGCGCCACGGCGTCGATCGCCTCGGCGGACGGCAGGATCACGTACCGGGTCAGGGCGGCATGGAGGGTGTCCAGGATGGCCGCGCCGTCGATTTGTTCGCTGGTAGTCATGCGGCGACTCCTTCGGCTCGGAAGCCGCCACGGATGGCGGCCCGGATATCGCGGTCGGTTTGCTCTGCGCGGCGGCCGGCGTCGGTGAGAGCGGCGATCGCGTCGGCGTAGTCGATGGCTCCGGCGGTGACCATCCGGGCCACGCCTCGGGCGACGCCGTAGAGGGTGGTGCGGCGGACCCCTTCGGGGGCGGCGGTCACGCGGTCGAGCAGCACGGCTAGGAGGCGGTCGGGATGGGAGATGCCCCCCGCCTCACGTACGCGCGTCGGGCCGGTCACGGTCGCCACGGGTGGTGCCGGCGGCGGTAGGCAGGCCGTGAGCAGGGCGGGGGGCATCTCCCCTACCTGCGTGTCCCTGCCGGTCGCCCATCGGTACGGGCGTCCGGTACGCGGGTGCACCGACGGTGGCAGCACGACGTAGCCGCCATCGGCTTTCACGTCGACCCCGGGGCCGAGTCCTTGTCCCGGCTTGCCCTGGCTGCACGGCACTCGGCGGCCGGGGTGCCGGTAGTACAGGTGCCACCCACCGGAGCCGGTGACCACGTACGCGGTCGGCGGCAGAAGTCTCCGGCCGATGAGGTCGGTCATGGTGGTACGGCCATCGTGGGCGGGGTCGATGTCGATGACGACGGTTCCCGACGCGGCACCGGTGCGCAGCGCTAGCTGTCCGTTGGGGACGGCGGCCACGATCGCGGCCACCCGGTCTGGGTTGGTGGTGGCGGCGTAGAAGCCGTGGCAGGTGAGGCACGGGCACCGTTGCTGATCGTGGGTCGGGTCTTCGTCGGCTTTCGGGCAGGCGGGGCAGTTGGCGACGGGCCGTTTGGTGCGGCCGAGCATGAACACCGGCCACCCTCGATCGGCGTAGGTCAGCGCGGCGGTGACTAGCCGGGCAGGGTCGGGCATAGCGGGAACTCCTTTCCGGTGCGGCGGTCGAGAGCCGGGGCCGCGCGGGTGTTGGCCACCGGGTAGTGAGAGCGCGAAGCGCGCCGATTAGGTCATGCGGCCAGCGGCAGCGCACCCGACTGCGGCAGCCGGGGTGGGCGGCGCTGGTGGCGTTCCTGCGCGCACGCGGCACAGTCGCGCCGTTGCAGGTAGACGGGACGGCCGCTGCGGGTGTCGGTGCCGTTGATCCGCCGTCCGCAGATGTGGGGATACGGCTCGGCGTCGGTCACCGGTCGGCCGAGTGCCGCGCTCGCGGCAAGCCACCGCGCCACCGGTTCACCACCTCGGCCGGGGACGGGCGGTGATCGCGGCGCGGGTCACGGCCTGGCGCAGGTCGCCGAGCAACCCGACCAACTGGCGGCGGGCGGCCAGTTCGGTGGGGGCGAGGGCGACCCGGATGCGTACCTCGGCGTGGTCGCGGCCGGCGGCAGTCCGCACCCGCACTAGAACGGCGCGGGCGTGGCCGGGGATGTCGACCACGATTTCGGGGGAGCGGTGTTCGTTGAGGTTGCAGCGGTGGTCCCGGCCGCACCAGTCGGTGTGACCGGTCCGGCGGTTCATCGGTGTGCCTCAGCGCGTAGCCGGTGAACCACGTTGTAGACGCGCCGTCCGGTGCGCAGTCTCATGCCCCGGTCGCAGCGGCGGCAGGCACGCGGCCGGCGCAGGAATCGGGTGGTGGTCTGGCCGGTGCCGACGCACCGCTTGCAGGTCTTGAACGGCGCGACCCAGCACAGGACGCCGTAACCGAGCGTGACGGCGGTGGGGATGGTGGTGAGGGTGATAGCGGCGATGGTCAGGGGGTCCACGGCAGCCTCCAGGGCCGGTTTCGGGGCGTGTGGGGCTGTGAGCTGCTATCCGCTAGAGGGCAGCTCATGATTCGGTTTGGGTGCTAGCGGGGGTGCTAGCGCTAGCAGCAGGGGCCGCTAGCGCTAGCACCCTGGCGGCGGTTAGCCGGCGGACCGCTTGCGGTCACGCTCCGCAATCGCGGCAAGAAGATCGGTGTGCTTGATACCGCGCCGGGTGACCGACTTGCCGTCAATGCGGCGGCCCACGTCGGCGACCTTGATCAGCGGGTGGGGTTTGAGTGCGGTGGTGAGTTGCGCGGCTTCCCATCCGCCGTAGACGTCGGGTCGCAGTTCGGCGAGCAGACCGCACAGGGTTTCGTTCCATGCCGACTTCTCATCGCCCGGCCACACGCGGGCGAGGTCGCCGAGCACGTCGGCCACCGGGGCCACCTGCCGGGTCTGTTCGTCCGGGGCCGGCAGCGTCCCGGCGGTCTGTCGCAGCGTCACGGCGCGGGTGACGATGCGGGCGGCGGCGGTGGTGTCGACGTAGAAGGAGCGGACCGCCGACGCCTTGGGGCCGAAGCCGCGCAGGATGCCCCATCCGGCTTCGATGACCGGTTGGAACACGGTGGCCCGGTAGCCGTTCTTGTACGCCGACGTCCCGAGGATCATGTCGTTCGCGGTCTGGTCAGCGACGCTGAGGCAGAAGCGGGAGTTGACGTTGCGGGTGATGCCGGTGGGCAAGCTGTCCTTGTCGGGGATCTGCGTGCCGATCAGGATGATCACACCGAGCGCCCGGCCGAGCTTGATGACCTTCTCCAGCAGTTCTCCGGCGTCTTTGCCGTACTTGCTGGTCATCAGCTCTTGCAGCTCATCGAACCACGCCACCAGGGGGTGAAGCCCGGACTCTTTGAGCGATGCCAGTTCGGGGGTGACCTTGTTCTCCGGTGCCTTCCCGAGTCGGGCGTAGTGCTCGATGCGCTTGGAGCGGCGGCGGCACTCCTCGTACAGCCACTCGATGAAGGCGAAGCAGCGGGCGAGGGTGTCGTCGTCGAAGCCGTTGCCGTACTCGGCCATGACCGGTTCCAACACGGCGAAGTCCCCGACGCCCTTCAACTCGTAGCCCCGGATCTCGGCGCGGGGGTCGAGGGCGGCGGCCAGGATCAGATCCCGCAACGCGAACGTCTTCCCCGAACCCGGCTGACCACCGAACAGGAAGTTGCGGAACATCAGATCCACGCTCACCACGTCGAGGCGGGGCGTGGTGGCGAACGGGAACGGCTTGAACACATCCACCTTCACCCCGGCGTTGAGCAGCGGCCAGGCGGGTTGCTTCATCTGCGACGCCGGTTCGTAGCCCACCCACAACGCGAGTCGACCGGTGTGGCCGGGGGCGGGTTCGGGCCACACCTGATCCAGCGGCAGGCGCATCGCTGAGGCGAGCTTGCCGCGCCGGGCGACCACCTCGGCGGCTTCCACCCCGTAGGGCAGATCGACCACGGCCAGGTGGCCAGGGCCGTCGCGGTGGATGTCCACCGGGAAGCTGATGGCCTTCGGATCCTTGGCCACCGCCGAATTGATCGCGGGCATCTGCAACGAGGTCAGCGCCCGACGCACCAGGTCGGCGGTCAGCTTCCGGTAGCGGGTGCCTTCGGTCACCCGGTCCGTGATCGGCCGGTCCGCCGGACGCCCACGGGTCGCCAACCACGGCACCACCACCGCCCCGGCCACCGCCGACCACCACGATGGCCCGGCCGCGAGGACGATGACGCCGGTACCGGTGCCCGCGGTTCCGGCCGCGAGCACCCACCACCGCCACACCGACTGACGCTGACGGCGCGCGTCCAGCTTCAACCAGGTATCGGCGTCACCGCGCGAGGCGGCGGCTTGCCGTAGATGCCAGTTCCCTTCCTCAGCGGCGGCCCAGCGCAGGGCCTGGCCGATGCTGCGGACCGCACCGATCGGAGCCCACGCCAAGGCTTTCACCGCGTACTTCGGCAACCGCACACCGTGGTACGCGACCACGTAACCAGCGTCCTTGCTCTGGTGCTTCACGGCGGCGCGCAGCGCACGGCCGGAACGTGCCCACTCGGCCAGGATCGGCCGACGCTGCTGTTGCCGGGCCACCACCTCGGCGGGGATGTCGTCGGCCATGTCCACCGGCCCGCCGACCCGCTCTGGTCCCGCGTCTACCGTCTCCGCATCCTCGGCGTCGTCGGTGTCGGTGTCGGGGTCGGCCGGTGGGCGCGGGCGGGGTGCGCGACGGGCGCGGGCGTCGTCGAGGTCGACTACCTCGGCATCCGGGCCGGTGGTGAGGTCGGCTTCGGCGGCGTGCCAGTCGAAACGGTCGTCATCGGGGGCAGTCATGATGGGGGTTCCTCCAACGGGTCTGTCGGATCGGTAGGGGGCCGGCGGCACGGCCCGTGGTTTGCGAGGCCGGTGGGCCGTGCCGCCGGGTGGGGTCAGCGCCGCTTGCGGCGGCCGATCGCGATTGCGCCGTTGCCGATCGCGGACTGGCCGTTCACCTGCACCGCGCCGGTCTGCACACTGCTGGTGCTGGTCGTGGTGGGGTCGAAGTTGTAGTGGCCGGCGGTGCAGATGGCCAGGGTTCCGGTGTCGTCGATGGAGACGCTGCGGAAGCCCTTGCCGCACTGGTCGCAGGACGAGATCGCCACAGGTGGTTTCCTTCCAGGGCCGGTGGTGGGGTGGGAGCGGTCAGACCGCGCAGAACAGGGCGGCGATGAACAGCCACCCGACGTGCCAGGACTGATCGAGGGCGTACATGCCGCCCGCCTTGTCCAGCCAGGCCGGGGACTTACGGAGCCGGTCGGCGATCCACCGCAGCGGGGTGCGTCGGTCGGCGATGTAGTGCGTCACGGCGGAGATACCGAGACCGACCGCCACCCCGGAGGGGTCGAGGCGGAGTCCGGTGCCGGCGATCAGGAACACCAACGCCAGCACCGCCGTAGCCGTGTAGGTGGCCACGTGCGCGGCACACGCGAGACGGCCTGCCCAGCCCGGCTGTCCCTTGCAGTCGGCCTGATGCTGGGTCTGAATCCAGTGATCGGCCACCTGGTGAGCGGCGTAGAGGGCGGCGAACACGGCAGCGAACGCGGCGGCGTGCGCGCCGGTCGGGTCTGCGAGCATGGATGTCTCTCCCAAGGTCCGTGAGGGTTGCGGGGTGAGGCCGGCAGCGCAGCTCTTGGCCTAGGAACCGGGCTGCGCTGCCGGGCGTAGCTAGTCGTGCGAGCGAACGAGGTGCGCCAGCGCGGCGCCCATGCCGAGCACCGCCACCGGCAGGCAGGCGACGGCGGTGGTGATCCACCACGGGGCGACCTGCACTCCGGCGGCGACGAGCAGGTGATAGGCGACCTGGCCGAGCGCGCCGACGAGCAGTGAGGCGATGGCCGACCACTTGGCGAACCGTCGTGCGCGGTCGGGTACGCGGCCGGACAGCCACACGTAGAGGGCGTAAGCGCCGTAGGTTTCGACGCCGATCGGCAGGGTGATCGCGGTGTTGATGGCGAACCCGTCCGCGATACCGGGCAGCGGGTGCACCACGCCGAACCCGGTGAGTCCGCCGAGTCCGACCCACCCGGACCAGATCGCCACGAACGCCGGCAACGCCAGCAGGATGACCGGCCACACCACCGCCGGGCGGGCCGGCTTGCCGGTGGCCGGCGGGGTGGGCGTGTCCGGGTGACCGACCGTGCTGGCCTCGGCCAGCGGCTCGGCGGGTGCGATCGTCGGCGGCTCGGCGGGCGGTGGCGTGTGCTCGGGTACGGCGGGTACTGGTGCCGGGTCCGGGCCGATCGGCTCGGCGTAGTCCCACCGAGGCACCACCGGGCTACCGGTGCCGGTGTCGGGTGCCAGCACCGCACCCCGGACGGCCATGGCCGAGCGCAGCGTGTCTGTGCGGGTCCGCTCGGCGTGCTCGGACTTGAGCCGGGCCAACAGCTCATCGGCCTTCGGCGCACCGATGCGGAACTCCCGCATCAACCGGTTACGCGACGGATACTCCTGCCCATCCGGCAGGTCCAGGGCGCGGGCGGCGGGCAACAGCTTCTCGACGGGTTGCGGGTAGCGGGTGCCGTTGATCGTGGGAGCGGTCATCAGGCCACCGCCAGCGCGGCGAGCTGATCGGCGGTCGACGTGTCGAGGGTCGCACCGTTGTCGGTGTACTCCACGGCGTGAGCGAAGATTTCCCAGCCGTGCCACGTCGGGTAGGCGTTCAGCGACCGGTACGGGCGACCCTCGGCGTTGGTGCCCTCGTACTCCTTGCTGATGAGTACGTCGGGGATGTCCAGCCCGGCCAGGTGCAACCAGGCGCGCAACTCGGCGATGCTGTCAAAGTCGATGTCCAGGGAGGTGCCGTCACCCCGGACGCGGATGCCGGTCGGGTTGGCCAGCAGGATCAGTTCGGCCATCACAGCGCGTCGGCTCTTACGGGTGTTCACGCGGACTCTCCTTCGGGGTAAGCGCAGTCGACGCACTCGCCGAGCGAACGCGGGATGCAGTACGGGCGCACCGTGCCGCAGACGCGGCAGGTCCGGCGGGCCGTCAACGCGGCGTCGATGGCGCGCAGCTGGGCGGGGGTGGCGGTGCGCTTCGGCCGGGCCAGGTCGACCCGGTACAGGTAGGCGGTGCGGGTACCACCGACACCGCGCCACAGGATTTGGGCGGCGACCGGTTGGCCACCGGGACGTAGGCCGGCGGCGCGTAGTTGGCGGCGGGTGGCGTAGCCGGCAGGTGCGCCGCGCCACCAGTAGGTAGGGATCCCGTACTTCGACCCGTCCGGGTCGTAGTAGGCGGCACGAATACGGGACATCAGGCCGCGCGCTGCGCGCCGGTGGTGCGGTCGGCCAGGTCGGCGGCGGCGCGGGTCACGCGGGCCTCGGCCCGGCGCAGCCGCCGCCAGTCCAGCGGCGAAGGGCCGCCGTGGTCCTCGGCGTAGATCAGCGTGATCTGCGCGTCGAGCACGTCCAACTGGGCGGCGATCATCGGCCACTCGGTGTCGATCGCGGCCAGGTCGGCGGCGGTCGGCTCGGCGGTGACGGCGGGGAGGTTGGTGATCACTTCGATCGGTTCCTTCCGGATCGGCGGGAGCGTGCGGCCGGCGGGCAGGACCGGCAGTAACGCTCGTCGGGTGCCAGCGGGGCGAGCCGTTCGCACCGGTTGCAGGTACGCCACACGGCGCTGTTGCGGGTGGTCACTCGAACGGCAGCGAAGACGCTCACGGTCATGACGGCTCACCTCCATATGCAGGGATCAAGACGGGAAAGCCCGGGGTGAGGCCGCGCGCTATCAGCGCGACAACCCACCCCGGGACAGGTGCAGAGAGGCAGAAGACGGTCCGCGCGCCAAGATCCGGCCCGCTCGGCCCGCTCGCTCGGGATCTACCGAGGTCGGTCACCGTGTGACTCAAGGCGGGAATACCGCAAGCCAGATCAAACGCGGCGCTTCTGCTCTGAAGTTCTCAATGAACGACCGCACAGCGGGACGTAGGCGCGCAGTGCTGTTACGCACTGCCTTCCCCGGACCCCAACTGACGGGATACAACGTGGCGTTGTATTCGTGACGCTACAACGCCACGTTGTATCCACGCAAGCACCTGTACCACGTAGGCTTGTACTGATGACTGACGCTGACCTGCCCGCCGACTGGTGGACGACGGACCACGTACGCACCTACCTCGCCTCGGTAGGTGCCCCGATCAGTCGCGCAACCTGGGCTTCTTACGTCTCACGCGGGCAGGCTCCCGCGCCTGACCGGATGTTCGGCCGGTCCCCGGCGTGGCAGCCCGACACCATCCGGAAGTGGCAGGCCGAGAGGCCGCGTAAAGGCACCACCGGCTAGGTCGGACCATCTGGTGCCTCCTGTCCTCGGCTCCCGTCTGCGGCGGCACCTTGCTCGCCTGCCAATGAGACTGCCCGGCCGGCGTCGATTTGGGCATCTCCTACGCACGGACACGAAGGACACGGCCTATGTCCACTGAGGTGCCTCGGCAGTTCAAGCCCAATCTTGTGCTGGTCAACCGCCGAAAGGCGGCCGGCTGGGAGTCGCGCAAGCGCGCCGCGCGAGAGCTGCACCGCGTCGGCCAACAGCGCGGCATCCGAGAGACGCCCACGGTCGAGGCCATCGAAAAGGCGATGTACCGCCACGAGACCGGGCGCGTAGCGGTCACCGACCCGATCTACCGGCAGCTCTACTGCCTGGCGTACGACGCAAAGCCCCACGACCTGTTCGGCGAACTGACCGGCAACGCCGAGGACCGTCCGCACTTCACGGCACGATCTCACAAGTTCGTGACGGCGTTCGTCGGCGCTGAGGGGGCCGCCCGGTTGCGGGAGAGCGCCGGCTGCACGCCGGCCGCAGGACAGTGGCACACCTGCTACTCGGCACCAGTCGAGCACCCGGAAGGCGGCTGCACCCTGTACGTCTGGCCGTGCGGGTCGGTGGTCTTCCACCTTGTCGAGCCTGTGCAGCTGTCCACGATCGCGGCGCTAGCCGCCTGGCGGGTCGCCTCGTATGGCGACAACATCAATTGGGCTATCGATTACCTCGCGCCCGTCGCGCCGGTTGAGAATGAGTCTGCGGTGTACGTCCTTGGTGCTCACTGGGTTGTTGAGCCAGCGTGGCCAGCAGAGCTACTAGGAACTGCGCTGCGCATCATGTCGACGCCGAAGGTGTTGTTGCACCGCGATCGGCCGATGGATGACGAACACTTGGCGCATGCCGAACTGGTCGAGCAGTCGTTGCTAGCCGAATCGTACGATCACACAGGCATCGAATCATTCGGCGTACCGGGAATCTCTGTGGGCTACGCCTCATGGTCCGGAGTCGTGTACCACCCGATCTCTGCCGAGCGTTCCCTAACCGAGTCCGAGGTAATCTCGTGCGAGCTTGCAATCCAATCCATGTGGGCATACAGCGACGCGATCGCCCGTCAAGTCGAGCAGGGGCGAGACCCACAGGTGCCGCCGGAACATGGATGGCGCTACCTCCGGGGAGTGCGCTCCCGACTCACTGTTTCCCGCCTACGGGAGACCGGACAACATCAAGCAATGCGCCGAGCAATCCTACGGACATGTGACCTAATGCCAGCCCTAGACCAAGCCATCGAAACCCTCCGTGATACGGATCGAGGTTAAGCTTAATGACGATTGAACGCCCAGTGCTGGTGGTCACCGACATGCAGAACGGATTCGTCCGAGAAAAATCGGTGCACATCGTGCCGACCATCGTCAACCTTGTTTCTAATTGGAAAAGGGCTGGCGGCGATATTCTTTTCACCCGGTACTTGAACTACCCCGGAAGCCCTTTCGAGCGCTTTTTTGGCTGGAGCCGGCTTCAGTCCGCACCTGAGACAGACATCATCCCTCAGCTACAGCCACTCATCGGCCAAAGCATAGTTCTTGACAAGAATATCTATAGCCCGTTCACGAGCGACGGCGTGAAGATCTTCGCACGTCAGCGTTGGACCGATTTCTACTTCTGCGGTATTGCGACTGAAAGTTGTGTACTCAAGGGTGCCGTAGACGCATTCGAGCATGGCGTCACGCCATGGCTCATCTGCGATGCTTCTGCCAGCCACGCCGGCCCTGAAGCACACGAGGCGGGGCTACTGGTTGCTCGACGCTTTATTGGCCCCGGGCAGGTAATTACGCAAGGGGAGATCCCTAGAAAACTCCTTGGACTCTGACTTTAGCAACTGCCGTCAACTAGCACGATATTCGGATTCTCCTTCTGCCCGACGTCGCCTCGTGAGCGTCCTCTTGGGTTGAGGGTTCTCGGCCGGCGAGTCAACCGCCATTAGGATAAGGTCGAACAGGAAGGACAGTCGCCAAAACTTGAGGACTGCGATTGCAAGGGCCGTCTCGAATATCCATTGCGAGCCGCGTGGTGTTTCCTTGGCATCAACAGCCATTGCAACAATGCATAGTACGGCCCCAGCGAGTAGATACCTTGTCAGGTTACGGCAATTCATTCTGATCTTCGCACCATGTTTAGCCCGAAGGTCAGTGACGACCGGACCAGATGAGCTGCCGTACGCCGCTATCGCAGTACCCGCGAACCCTGCAATCAACGCCATGACGCCAGCCCCCGCCGAGTAAATAGCCAGCCTTTGACCCTGGTCAGCCCAATGCAAGACGTTTCCGTGGCCGAGCCCATAAACGATGAATGCGTGACCTCCGACGAGCAAGAGGCAAAGGAACAGATCAATATTAGGATGATCTGACCATAGCCCCCCCGGATGGCGGAGGGCCGCCCACAGCAGACGTCGCCGACTTGGCTGAACCCTAATTTCTGCGGTCATTCGCCATCACCCCTCTGCGCCCGAGTGAAGCGTAGCGGCAGGGTACGACAGCCTCGTCAGCGATCCAGGTCGTACAAGTCGGCCTTCATCGCATCTGCCGCCTGATTGATGGCTTGTACGGCCGACTTGATTCGGACCGATCGGCCTTCCTCGTCTGTCACGTCAATATACTTTTTCTTTGTAATTCTATTGTTTAGGAAGTCAACATCCTCTCGATGAGGATTTCCTTCATCGTCATAGTTGACGATCTGAGCTACTGCACGCTTGAAGTCTTTACCAATCAGATCTTGTGCGGCAGCGGCAACCCTACGGCGCTCATCCTCGCGTCGTCCTGAAATCCTGCCCTTTACTCTTACAACGAGCTCAACCTCCACATCCCCAAAGCTATCTTGTAGGGCGTGCTTCGCACCGAAGAGGGAGGAGCCATCCGCTGTCGTGGCATTATGGGAATCAAATTTCGCCCGCACCAGGCTAGCCTCAGCAGCCCCGTTAATCTTGCTTATGACATCCTTGCTAAGCACCGGCCCGATGGAAATTTCTTCTTCAAACGCCCCGAAACGATTCAACCAAGCAGCGAGGGTCGAGGACCTTGGTGATGCCCCCGTCCCGAGCACATACCCAAACCTATTTGTTTCCGGCAAAAAACTGGCTACAGAAACCTCTACCCACGGCTTGTTGGTGTCCGCTTCGGTATCGAGGATCTCCCCGGTATCTCTATCCAATGACGATACCGCCTCGTCTCTCGCACGTGCGAACACAAGATGATATGCACCGTCGTGCGGATATACCTGAGCCCAGTGGATAACCTGCTTTATGCTTTGTTCCCGACGCTTAAGCGATGCAGCAGCCACTTCTGCAAGGACATCCTGCCAGTCGACAATCTCGGTGAGTGGGTCTCCGTACGCATCCCGCACCTCGAAGAAGGAAACCAGCTTCTTTCGCCGTTGGATTACCACTCTTCCCCCCTGACTCACGTCGCACGTGCGCCAAACACACTCGCTTTAATGGTTCCCGATGTCAAGCCGATCAGCGCTAGACAACTACGCTTATGTGTGCTTTGTACGTAAATATGGCGATTGAAGATGGCGTGCTGTCTACTTGCCGACGAACCAGAGTTGTACGGCCGCGCGTGGCGAACGTAGTTGGACGGGCAAGAGGGCCCCGTGGCGCTCGCATGGATACAGCCGAATCAACTACAGACTCAGGGGACGCCTCGCGCTGGGCCGAGCACCGGAGCGTCTCATTAGTCGTCTCGTTCGGCCACGTCCAAGGCCATCCGGCAACGTCCTGTCCCACGCCGATGTCGCTGCCTGGCACCGCTACGAGCCCCAGCGAACACGAGACGACAGACTTGGAAAGCGTGTTGGGTTAACACCCTCACGAGTTCGAATCTCGTATCCTCCGCTCACACGAGCAGCACGAACGACAGGGCCGGCCCCCACGGGACCGGCCCTGAGTCGTTTCCTACAGTCACTCTCGTCTCACTTGCCCCGCGCCAGCCCATCTGGCACCCGGTCGGTCCGTCACTCGCGGTGGGAGCCAGGTCCGCCACCACTTCGCGTGGGCAGCGGTGGGGATGGGTTGGTGGGGATCAACCCGGCCGGCATGACGTACAACTCGCGGCGGTCGACCGCCTTGCCGTACCCGTCGATTTCGTAGACCTCGATCCAAGCCCAGCCGTGGTAGGTGTGCCGGTCGGTCCGTTCGCGGATCATCCGGACTCGGATCGGCTGGGCGAACTGCGGTGACGCCGCACGGGTGACGACGAACTCGTGCCCTGGCGCGAACACGATCGTGTCAGCACAGCGGCAGTCGGTCCTCGCTGTCTGCTCCCGCCGAGGACGGGCAGCCCGATGCAGCACTGGTTCACCTCGATCTGTTCACCGGCCGAGCCGACTTGCACCGATTCGCCAGTCGCGGTGAATCGCTCGTGCTGTGCGCTCGGCACTGCCTCCTGAGTGGATGGGGGCCGCCGCCGTTGGTCGCCGGCGGCGGCCCCCGGACGCCATGACCGCCGGGTCAAGGGGGATGAACCTCCACCGGCCACGCCGTCGATACCCCAATTTGGCGCAGGTGACGAGACAACTACAGGGCGTAGCTATATGGTGCCCAGATATTCGGGACATCCAGTCGGGAGACGCCATGAACGACGCGCTGCGAGTCGCCTTGAGGGACACCGGGCACACCATCGAGTCACTTGCCGAACACGTCGGTGTCGACCCGAAGACGGTCAGCCGGTGGCTACTCGAAGACCGGATCCCGCATGCCCGGCACCGCCTGACGGCGGCAGATGCGCTGCGGAAGAACGTCTCGGACATCTGGCCGGACATTTCACGGCGTCGTGCGCTTGTCTGGTTCCGTCCCTGGCAGGAGATCGAACGCGAGGCGACCACCCTGCGTTCCTTCGAGTCCGTTGTGGTACCGGGCCTGCTCCAGACCGAGGCGTACGCCCGCGCGGTGCTCACGGGCGGCGGCCTTATCCCCCGCAGCGAGGTGGAGCGAGTGGTGGCCCACCGAATGTCCCGCCAACTGATTCTGCACCGGGAGGAGCCGCCACGGCTCACCGTCGTGCTGGACGAAGCGGTGCTGCGCCGCCCGGTCGGCGGCCCGGCCGTCATGCGTGAGCAGTTGCTGGCCCTCGCCGAATCCGCCAACCAGCCACACATCCGGGTGTACGTCGTGCCGTCCACTGTGGGGGAATATGCCGGAATCAATGGGCCCTTCGTGCTCGCCACGGCGAATGATCACCGCATCGCGGGCTACCTGGACAACCAGTTGCAGGGCCAGGTGGTTAGCGAACAGGACGACATCGCGGCGATACTGGCCGTGTGGGAGAACGTGCGCGGCGAGACGCTGTCGCACTGGCAGTCGGTCGACCTGATCAGGGAGGTAGCGGAGTCGTGGAGCTGAACGAAGCCCGGCTGACCGGCGCCCGGTGGCGCAAGAGCAGCCGCAGCAGCGGCAACGGCGGCAACTGCGTCGAGGTCGCGGACAACCTGCCGGACCTGGTCGGCGTACGCGACTCGAAGGATCCGACCGGGCCGGCGCTGGCCTTCACCCCCACCGCGTGGCGGGCCTTCGTCGCTGAGATCGACAAGAGCTGACCCCGTCGTACACATGTTCTATCCACAGGCTGTGGACGCCGGGTGAGTTACCAGCTCAGCGCGATTGTCGCGGACGCCGAACTGCTCCGCGAGGAGACCCGCGAGCTGGATCATGCCGTGCTCGGCGAGCTGCGGCAGGACTTCGCCCTGCTCCCGGTGACCCCACAGCTGGTGCAGGAGTTGACCGGCACCGCCCCGGACTACGCGACCGACGAGCCCGGCCCGGAGCAGCCCTTCACGCTCACCCTCTCCCCCGCGCTGAGCGAAGCACTGACCCGCTGGTCGCGGCGGGGGCCGGTGGCGTACGTCGAGGCGGAGTTCGCCGGTGGTGCCGGGCGCCAGGCGGCGGCGGTCTGGTTGGACGGCGCGCTGGCCTGGGGGCCGCGTTTCGACTCGGCGTTCGACGGGCCGCGACCGCAGTGGCCGATCAACGCCGCCCTGATCGAGTTGGGCGCGGAGCCCGGAAACTGGATCGATCCCTTCGCCGAGCTGGGGTTACACGTCGAACGGAGCACTGAAGGGTGGCTCGCGCACGGGCGACGCGGGCTGAGCGCCGACTACTGGGACGAGTTGGCCGAGGAATGGGAAGCCCGGCAATAACCTCTGCGCTCCCGTCACGTTGGGGACTGGGGGATTCTGATGAAATTGCGACAATTCGGCTTCATCGCCGCACTGCTTCTGGCTGCCTCGGTGTCGGGCAGCGGACCCATGCCACCGGAGGGCATCGCCGTGCCCGAACCCGTCGCGTCGGTCACCGTTGTCGATCTCGACGGACTGGCCGATGTGGACTTCGGCGACACCGAGGCCGAGCTGACCCGGCGCGGGATACTTCGTACCGACGTCGGCGCCTGCGGTCCGACGCTGGCCGGCCACGCCACGGTCAGTCCGATCTTCATCGACGATCGGCTGGTGCTGCTCTGGGCCGGCGACCCGGCCCGCACCCCCGAGGGGATCGCGGCCGGCACACCGATCGCCGAGGTCCGGGCCAGCTATCCGACGGTACGCGAGCTGAGCGCTCCACAGGGGACGTACCGCTTCGACGGTCTACTCGCTCGCAACGGCGACCGCGCCTACCTCTTCCTGCACGACGGCCGGACGGTCCAGAAGATCATCGCCGGCTACGCCAACTGGGCGCATCGCCTCTTCGTCGAGGGCCACGGCCCCTGCTGACCCGGCAGCGCCGAGACCAGGCGCGCGGCAACGCCCAAACCAGGGCGCGCGGCGACGGCCCGGGGTCAGCGTGAGGCCGATCGTTCAGCGTGGCTGCGGGACCGGGTGGAGGCAGATCCCGGGCATCAGCACCTGCATGATCGAACGCGTCAGTTCCTCGGGCGGGGTGGACGCACGGGCCCAGACGAACGTGTAGATGAACAGACCCAGGATGCCCTCCACGAACGCGAGGTCCAGCGGCCGGAACTCGCCGGCCGTCGCCCCCTCCTGGAGGACCTGCCGCCACCGGTCGAGGTACTGCTGGCGGCGCTGCAGGATCTGCGCCTTGCCATCGGCGCCGAGGACGCTGTACTCGCGGAGGAACACCGTCCAGGCGGCGAGGTCGGCGGCCATGGCGTTGCCGAGGTCCGTACCGAGTTGCCGCAGCTTGGTGGTGGCGTCGCCGTCGGTGGCCAGGATCTGGTCGCTGCTGACGAGGATGCGGTCGATCGGATCGAGCATGATCTCCAGCAGCAACTCTTCCTTGCTGGCGATGTGGTGGTAGAAGCCGCCCTTTTGCAGGCCGACCGCGTCGAGTAGCTCAGCCAGGCCCGTGCCGTGATACCCCTGCCGCGCAAACAGGTCTGCGCTGGCGGTGAGGATGCGGGCCCGCGTGTCTTCGCTCCTCGTTCGCATAGATCGTCCCTTTCAGTAACCCCGGCCGAATGCGAGCGGGTTACGTTTCGATTTCAAGCTACCGGACCGACCGGTCGGTCCGGTACGGTCCTCCTCAACGTACCGACTGGTCGGTAGGGGTCGCTGGGGAGGTGACACATGCCGGATAAAGCAGCAGCTAGTGGCCTGCTCACGGTCCATGACGGCCTGCGGACGGCTCTCGCCGGGCGCCCCGGAATCTACGTCGCCTGGGGCCCGGAACTGGCCGAGGACGCTTCCCCCGCCGCCGCGGCGCTCCGTGCCGCCGGTGCGAGTTGGGAATGGAGTGCCCTGGGCTTCGCCAGCCGATCCTTCTGGGATCTGCACGTGGGCATCCTTCCCATCGAGTCGGGCTTCTCCGTAGGCCTGCACTGGACCCGCGCACTCGACCACGAGGTCCGCCCCTGGGCACCGAACGCGGTGCCCGGAGGAACCCAGCGGTTCGCCGCAGTCGCCGGAGAGTACCAACTGCTCACCGCCGACTCCACAGGCGTCGCGACGCACAGTATCCGATCCGCCGTGGACGTGGCCCTGGCCGTCGCCACCCGGGTCCTATCCAAGATCACCGATGACGCTCACCCGGCCGAGGTGTTCGCACCAACAGATTGCACAACTAGGGAGAAGACATGCGGTTGAAGGGACGGCTGGTCGTCGCCACGTTGGCGAGCACCTGCATGCTGTTCGCCGCCGGGTGCGGTAACGCGACCGGCGACTCGAACTCGTCGGCGGGCTCGTCGGGCTCGTCGACAAACGGTTGCGACACCAAGGAGATCGGTCCGGGTGTCACGGACAGTGAGATCCTGGTGGGCACCACCATGCCCCTGTCCGGCTCGGGTGCCGCGGGTGGCCTCGGCACCAAGGAAGGGCAGGAGGCGTACTACGCCAAGCTGAACGCCGAGGGTGGCGTGCACGGTCGGAAGATCAAGCCGATCATCCTCGACGACGCGTACGACCCGTCGACCGCCCAGAAGCAGATGCGCCAGCTGGTCGAGAAGGAGGAGATCCTCGTCGTCTCCGGCGGTGAGGGCACCCCGAACTTCCTCGGCGCCGTGCCGTACCTCGACCGCAAGAAGGTACCGGCCATCGCGCCGTACGCGCCCAGCGACGAGCTCGGCGGCGACAAGAACCAGTACGTCTTCATGGCGACGGTCGACTACATCCAGGAATTCGAGATCCTGACCGACTACGTGCTCGCCCAGGAGACGCCGAAGAAGATGGCGCTCGTCGGCGTGGCCGGCAACGTCGGTGACAACGCGAAGCTCGGCATGGAGAAGGCGCTGGAAGGCAAGGGCATCGAGCTGCTCTACGTCCCCGAGACGCCGGGCACCACCGACTTCACGCCGATCGCCACCCAGCTCAAGCAGTTCGACGCCGAGTACGTGTTCCTCATCCTGACCAACGCCGACACCGGCGGCCTGCTCCAGGCGATGTCCCGCATCGGGTACACCCCGAAGACCGGTGCCTGGGCCGGCATGAGCGACGACTCCTACATCAAGGAGTTCGGTGCGCTCTCGCAGGACATGCTGGTCGCGCTGGAGACCTCGTCGCTGGAGAGCGAGAACCCGCTGGTCAAGCAGTTCGTCGCCGACTTCACCGCGCAGACCGGCAAGGCTCCGAGCAAGTTCAACCAGCTCGGCTGGGTGCAGGCGCAGCTGACCGCCGAGGCGCTGAAGCGGGCCGAGAGCCTCAACCGCGGCTGCGTGGTCGAGGCGCTCGAAACCTTCGAGAACTTCGAGACCGGCATTCTGCCCCCGGTCACCTGGGGCAAGGGTGACCGCGCCGGCGTCGACGCGGTCGGCATCGGCCAGATCAAGGGCGACAAGCTCGTCGTCCTCGAAGAGACCAAGTCCCTGCAGAAGTGACCCCTCCGGGGGTGGGTCCGGCGCAATCCGACCCACCCCCGGACCAGTACGAGACCAGGAGTCCACGTGGGTGACCTCGGTCAGATCATTCTCGGCGGCATCACCACCGGCAGCCTCTACGCACTTTTCCTGCTGGGCGTGCTGATCGTCTTCCAGGTCAGCAAGAGCATGAACTTCGCGTACGGGCAGGTCGGCATGATCGCCGCCTTCAGCGCATGGTTCTTCTACTCCGAGCAGGGCCTGCCCGTACCGGTGGCGCTGGTGATCGGTGTGCTGCTCGCCGTGATCGTGAACAGCGCGATCGACTTCGCCGCCATTCGCCGGATCCCGGCGGGTCGGCCGGGCCTGGACCTGGTCGTCACCCTCGGCATCTTCCTGCTCATCACCGCCGTCATGCAGCAGCTGATCGACGCCAACGCGCACACCTTCATCTCGCTCGGCGCGGACACCCGCACCGAGGTCGCCGGGGTGGTGGTCAGCATGAGTGACGGCATCGTCATCGGCCTGACCGTGGTGACCGTCCTGGCGGCGTACCTGCTGCTCAACCGGACCAGCCTGGGCACGTCGCTGCGGGCGAGCGCCGAGGACGCCGGCATCGCGCAGGCGGCCGGCGTGAACGTCCGGGCGCTGCGGACCGCCACCTGGGCGGTGGCCGGTCTGATCGCGGCGGTCGTCGCCATCCTGGTCGCCAGCCGACTGTCGGTTGACGCGTTCTACATGACGCCGTTCCTGATCAAGGCGTTCATCGCCGGGATGATCGGCGGCCTCGACCGGTTCTGGCTGCCGCTGGTGGTCGCCGTGGCGCTCGGGGTCTACGAGTCGCTGGCGGTCTACCTGCTCGGCGCGAGCGCCGGCACGCCGGCGGTCTTCCTCCTGATCATCGTCGTCCTGGCGCTGGTGCCGAAGCGGTTCGTCAACGAGCGGAACGAGGTGCGAGCATGACCGGCACCACCATGACGCGGCCCCGCCGCGACGGGAAGAGCCCGGCGGTGGGCAAAGGCCGGGGCGTACCCCGCCTGCTGACCCGGGTGGCCGTCTTCGCCGTGATCGCCGCGGTCCCGCCGCTGTTCTTCGACGACTACTGGGTGTTCATGGCGGCGCAGGTCCTCGCGTTCGCGGTGGCCACCCTGGGCCTGGACATCCTGTACGGGCGGACCGGGCAGATGTCGTTGGCGCACGCCTCCTTCATGGGCGTGGGTGCCTACACCACCTACGTCATGTCGTCGTACGGCTACGGGCCGGCGATGCAGCTCGCCGCAGTGATCGGCGTGGCGCTGATCGCCGCGCTGGTCGTCTCCGTACCCACGCTGCGACTGTCCGGCATGCGGCTGGCGCTGGTGACGCTCGCCTTCGGTGAACTGCTGGCCTGGGCCATCCGGAACACCACCGACCTGACCGGCGGCACCCAGGGGGCCTCGGTCGCCCCGCTGCTGATCGGCCGGCTGGACTCCAGCGAGCCGCTGCACGCCTACCTGATCGCGCTGGTCCCCGCGGCCATCGCGACCGCGTTCGCCGTGCACCTCGGCCGGACCCAGCTCGGCCGCCGGATGCTGGCCGTACGCGACAGCGAACTCGCCGCGGAGTCGGTCGGCGTGGCGGTGGCCCGTACGAAGATCACCGCGTTCCTGCTCAGCGCCGTGTACGCGGGCGTCGCCGGCTGGCTCTACGCCGGCATCACCGGATTCATCGCACCGCCCGACTTCGACCTGTTCGCCTCGGTGTACCTCTTCGTCGCCGTGGTGATCGGCGGCGCGGGCACCGTGCTGGGGGCCTGGCTGGGCGCCTCGTACGTGGTGCTGATGCCCGAGGTGTTCACCCTGGCCGGCCAGCCGAACCTCTACCCGATCGTGGGTGGCGCCCTGCTGGCGATCGTGGCCCTGGTGGTGCCCGACGGCATCGTCGGGCTGGGGCGCAACGTGTGGCGTCGGATCAGAGGCGTACGTGGGGACGAGGAGGAATCGAGATGAGCACGGCCACCGGCGCACCGCACGTACGGACCGAAGGGTTGACCGTCCGGTACGGCGCCTTCCTGGCGCTGCGTGACGTCACCGTCAGCCTCCCGGCGGGCGGGATCAGCGGCCTGATCGGCCCCAACGGTGCGGGCAAGACGACATTGCTCAACGCGATCAGTGGTTTCACGCCGATCGCCGAGGGCTCGGTGCACATCGGTCACCGCAACATCACCGCGCTCGGCACCCGCCGCCGCGCTCTCGCCGGCGTCGTGCGCGGCTTCCAGACGGTACGGCTGATGGAACGCGAGTCGGTGCTGACCAACGTGCTGGTCGGGACCGAGCGGCTGCCGCAGCCGAACGCGCTCGCCCAGTTCCTCGCGTTGCCGTCCCAGTGGCGCGCCCGCAACCGGGACATGGCGGCGGCGACCGAGGTGCTCGACCTGCTGGGCCTGGCCCGGCAGGCGCACCGCCGGGTGGACGAACTGCCGTTCGCCAGCCGCCGCCTGGTGGAGGTGGCCCGGGTCCTGGTCTCCTCACCGTCGGTGATCCTGCTGGACGAGCCGGCCGCCGGTCTCGACCAGGAGGGGCGGCAGGAGTTGGCCGCCGTACTCACCCGGGTGCATGAGAACCATCCGTCGACCATGGTCGTCGTCGAGCACGACGTGGACCTGGTCAAGAGCCTCTGCTCCTACGTCATCGCCCTCGACTCCGGTGCCTTCCTGCGCGACGGCACCCCGGCCGAGGTGTTCGGTGACCGTCAGGTGCAGCTCGCGTACTTCGGGAGGGCCGCAAGTGCTGACGCTTGAGTCGGTCAAGGGCTGGTACGGCTCGACCCAGGCCCTGTTCGGGGTGAACCTGCGCGTACCGCCGGGCAAGACCGTCGCCCTGGTCGGCACGAACGGTGCCGGCAAGACCACCACGCTGCGGGCCATCCTCGGCGCGGTCCGCACCGAGGGGTCGGTACGCGTCGACGACGTGGACATCTCGGCGAAGCCGACGCACCGGCGGGTCAACGACCACCACATCGCGGTCGTCCACGAGGGTCGGGGCCTGCTGTCCCAGCTGACCGTCCTGGAGAACCTGACGGTCGGGGCGAACCGCGCGCAGCGGGCCCGCATCGACGAGGTGTTGGACCTGTTCCCGGCGCTGCAGGGGCGTACCCACCAGAAGGTGTCGCTGCTCTCCGGCGGGCAGCAGCAGATGGTGGCGCTGGGTCGGGCGCTGCTGCGCGACCCGAAGTACCTGCTGCTGGACGAGCCGGGTCTGGGCCTGGCACCGGTCGTGATCGACGAGATCTACCGCTACATCGCCGAGTTGTGCTCGCGTGGCATGGGGGTGCTGCTCGTCGAGCAGAGCGTCGCGCGGGCCGCGAGCGTCGCCGACGAACTCGTCCTGCTCCGCGTCGGCACCGTCGACCGGGTCATCGACACCGCCGACGCCGCCCAGGTCGACCAACTCGTCGCCGACGCGTTCGGCGTCCATCACTGACAATCGAAAGGACTCACGTGAGCACCATCGCACTGACGAACGCCACTGTCTTCGACGCCACCGGCGCGGAGCCCGTGGAGGGTGCCACCGTCGTGGTGGACGGCGAACTGATTGTCGACGTAGCGGCCGGCGGTGCGGTGCCGGCCAGCGCCGACCGGGTGATCGACTGCGGCGGCCGGACCGTGATGCCCGGCCTCATGGACGCGCACGTGCACATCGGCGCGATCGACGTCAACATCCTCGAACAGCACCGGAACTACCAGACCAGCCACGCGGCGCTGAAGATGGGGCGGATCCTGAACCGCACCCTGATGCAGGGCTACACCACCGTGCGGGACGCCGGTGGCTGCGACGCGGGTTTCCGGCAGGCCGTCGAGCAGGGTGACATCCTCGGCCCCCGGCTGCTGGTGTCGAACGCGCCGCTGTCCATGACCGGGGGACACGCCGACTGGCGGCGTCCCACCGAGCGCGGCAACACCGTCGAGTGCTGCTCCCAGGTGGGCATGAACGCGATCGTCGCGGACGGCCCGGAAGAGATCCGCAAGGGCGTACGGGAGAACATCCGCACCGGTGCCGACCAGATCAAGGTCATGGCCAGCGGCGGCGCGATGTCCCCCGCCGACGAGCTGGACACCATCCAGTACAGCCCGGAGGAGCTGCGGATGGCGGTGCAGACCGCCGAGGCGGCCGGCAAGTACGTGCTGGCGCACGCCTACTCCTCCGCCGCGATCCGCAACTGCGTCGAAGCCGGCGTCCGCTCGATCGAGCACGGCAACCTGATGGACGAGGCGACCGCCGCGCTGCTCGCCGAGGTCGGCACCTACCTGGTGCCCACCCTCTCCACCTACGAGCTGCTGCACCGCCAGGGTGCCGAGCACGGGGTCGCCCCGGAACCGCTGGAGAAGATCCGGATGGCCCACGAGCAGGGCCTGCGTTCGCTGGAGTACGCCTACCGTGCCGGCGTACGCATCGCCAGCGGCTCCGATCTGCTCGGTCCGATGTTCGTGCACAAGCACCGGGAGCTGTCCCTCAAGGCGGAGATCATGCCGGCCGCGGCGGTGCTGATCGCCACGACCCGCGTCAACGCGGAGCTGTTCGGCCTGGCCGACCGGCTCGGCACGGTCGAGGTCGGCAAGCTCGCCGACCTGATCGTCGTGGACGGACGCCCCTGGGAGGACATCGAGGTCTTCGCCAACCCCACCGCCGTGCCCGTGGTCATCAAGGGCGGCGACCTGGTCAAGTACGAGCTCTCCTGATCTGACCCCCTGACGAGGAGGAAAACCATGGCCCCCGTGACCCTCGCCGCCGCGAACGTGCGTATCGAGCACGACAAGGCGCGCAACCTGGCGAAGTTCCTGGAGATGATCGACGAGGCCGCCACCAAGGGCGTCGACGTGCTGGTGCTGCCGGAGGTCGGCCTCCAGGGCTACGCCGATTTCGCCTTCGGCCTCGGTGACAAGGGCACCGCCGCGCAGAAGCAGTACTACTTCCGCGAGGCCGAGCCGGTGCCCGGCCCGGCCACCGAGGCCATCCGGGCCAAGGCCGCCGAGCACGGCATGTACGTCCAACTCGGGCTCGCCGAACGGGCCGGGCACGGCAACGTGATCCTCAACGCGACCGCGTTGATCGGCCCCGACGGTGTGGTGGGCGTGTACCGCAAGACCCACAACACCTTCGAGTTCCCGTACTTCAACGCCGGCCAGTCCACGCCGGTGTTCGACCTGCCGTTTGCCCGCGCCGCCAGCCTGATCTGCTACGACCTGGCCTTCCCCGAGCTGATGCGGGTTTTCGCGCTGCAGGGTGCGACGCTGGGCCTGATGTCCACGGCGTGGCCGATGAAGGGCCACGACCCGGCCGACGACTACCACGGCTTCGCCATGGACCTCTCCGCCCAGGCCAACGCCTTCTTCAACCAGATGTGGCTGGTCGTCTCCAACCACTGCGAGAAGGGCGTCTACACCGCCGGGCTCGACTACTGGGGGCACAGCCAGATCGTCGACCCGTACGGCAAGGTCGTCGCGATGCTGACCGACGAGGAGGGCCTGGTCACGCACACCGCCGACCTGGACGCCACCACGCTGGCCAGCCGCACCGAGGGCTTCTTCGGGCTGAACCTGATCCAGGACCGGCGTCCCGACCTCTACGGCCCGATCGTCGCCACCGACCCGTACGCGCCGACCGACCGTCCCGCGCCCACCCCGCGCGGTCCGCTCGACCAGAAGGCCGGCTGACATGCTGCGCCAGGTCATCCTGAAGACTGCGGCCAGCCGCCGCGCCCGGCGGGCGATCGAGGCCACCCCGCTCACCCGTGCCGTCGTGGACCGGTTCGTCGCCGGTGAGAACGTGCCCGCCGCCGTACGCGCGTCGGAGGGGCTGCACGGCGCCGGTTGTCTCGCCACCCTGGACTACCTCGGCGAGGACACCACCGACCGGGCCCACGCCGAGCACGTCACCGGGCAGTACGTGGCACTGCTCGACGGGCTCGCCGACGCCGGGCTGACCGGCATGGCGGAGGTCTCGATCAAGTTGTCCGCGCTCGGTCAGGCCCTGCCCCGCGAGGGCGAGGCCCTCGCGTTGGACAACGCGGCCCGCATCTGCGCGGCCGCCGCGCGGGCGGGCACCACGGTCACCGTGGACATGGAGGACCACACCACCACCGACTCGACGCTGGGCATCGTCGCCCAGTTGCGTGGGGACTTCCCGGAGACCGGCGCGGTCATCCAGGCGTACCTGCGGCGCAGCGAAGGCGACTGCCGTGACCTGGCGACCGCCGGTTCGCGGGTCCGGCTGTGCAAGGGCGCCTACCGGGAGCCGGCGAGCGTGGCCTACCAGGCTCGCGCCGAAGTGACCCAGGCGTACCTGCGGTGCGCCGAGATCCTGATGGCCGGCCCCGGCTACCCGATGCTCGCCACGCACGACCCCGAGCTCATCGTGGCCGGCACCCGGCTGGCCGCCGACCGCCCCGGCGGCGTCACCGGCTACGAGTTCCAGATGCTGTACGGCATCCGCCCCACCGAGCAGCGGCGGCTCGCCGAAGCAGGCCACCAGGTCCGGGTGTACGTGCCGTTCGGCGAGGAGTGGTACGGCTACCTGATGCGGCGTCTCGCCGAGCGCCCGGCCAACCTCATGTTCTTCTTCCGGGCTCTCACCAGCCGCAACTGACCAGGAGCAACGCAGTCTGATGGACGCCGTCACCACCACCCCTGCACCGGTCAACGAGCCGAACCTCTCGTACGCGCCGGGCAGCCCGGAACGCACCGGGCTGACCGCGAAGCTGGGCGAACTCGCCGGCCAGCGGTTCGAACTGGACATGACCATCGATGGTCGACGCCGCATCGGCGGCGGCGACCGGATCGACATCGTCCAGCCGCACCGCCACCGCCACGTCCTCGGCACCCTCGGCAACGCCACCCACGACGACGCCCGAGCTGCGGTCGACGCGGCGAAGCAGGCCGCCGGTGACTGGCGGGCGCTCTCCTTCGACGAGCGGGCGGCGGTCTTCCTCAAGGCCGCCGACCTGCTCGCCGGGCCGTGGCGGCAGACGCTGAACGCGGCCACCATGCTGGGCCAGTCGAAGACGGCGTTCCAGGCGGAGATCGACTCGGCCTGCGAGCTGATCGACTTCTGGCGCTTCAACGTGCACTTCGCCCGGCAGATCCGCACCGAGCAGCCACAGTCCTCGCCCGGCGTGTGGAACCGCGTCGACCACCGGCCGCTGGAGGGCTTCGTCTACGCGATCACGCCGTTCAACTTCACCGCCATCGCCGGAAACCTGCCCACCGCGCCTGCCCTGATGGGCAACACGGTGGTGTGGAAGCCGTCGCCGACTCAGCAGTTGGCCGCGTGGTGGACGATGCGCCTGCTGGAGGCGGCCGGTCTGCCGCCCGGGGTCATCAACATGGTGACCGGTGACGGTCTCGCCGTCTCCGACGTCGCGCTCGCCGACCCGGAGCTGGCCGGCATCCACTTCACCGGCTCGACCGCCACCTTCCAGCACCTGTGGCGCACGGTCGGCGAGCGGATCGGCAGCTACCGCAGCTATCCGCGGATCGTCGGCGAGACCGGCGGCAAGGACTTCATCGTCGCCCACCCGTCGGCGGATGTCGACGTGCTGCGTACCGCCATGATCCGGGGGGCGTTCGAGTTCCAGGGGCAGAAGTGCTCGGCCGCCTCCCGGGCGTACGTGCCCCGCTCCCTCTGGCCCCAGCTGCGCGAGGACCTGATCGCCGAGGTGGAGTCGCTGACCATGGGCGACGTCACCGACCTGTCCCACTTCATGGGGGCGGTCATCGACGGGCGGGCCTTCGCCCGGCACGCCGTCGCGATCGAGCGGGCCCGCGCCACCGCCAGCTGCGAGATCCTCGCCGGTGGTGGGTACGACGATAGCGAAGGCTGGTTCGTCCGGCCCACGATCATCGAGTGCACCGACCCGACCGACGAGGTCTTCACGACCGAGTACTTCGGGCCGATCCTCGCGGTGCACGTCTACGAGGACGAGGCGTACGAGGCGACGCTGGCCCAACTGGAGTCCGTCTCCGCGTACGCGCTGACCGGCTCGATCATCGCGCAGGACCGCGCGGCCATCGCGCACGCCGCGCAGGTGCTGCGCTTCGCGGCCGGGAACTTCTACGTCAACGACAAGCCCACCGGGGCGGTGGTCGGCCAGCAGCCCTTCGGTGGCGGGCGGGCCAGCGGCACCAACGACAAGGCCGGTTCCGCCCAGAACCTGCTGCGCTGGACCAGCGCCCGCACCATCAAGGAGACCTTCGTGCCGGCGACGGACCACCGCTACCCGCACATGGCCTGAACGCCGTCGCCCCCGCCATCCCCTGCTGCGCAGGCGGTGGCGGGGGCGATCGGGGCGCAGATCAGTGGTACATCAGGCCGCCGGACTGCGCGGTGGCCAGGCGACGGCCGTACCACTTGGGCCAGACGAAGTCGGTGCGCATACTCGCACCACTCCACGAGGCGGACTGCGGAACCAACCCACCGGAACCACCGTGGAACAGGGCGACCGACCCGGATGCGGGCCGCTCCGGGTCCGCGCCGACCAGTTCCCCGGGCGAGGCCACGATCGCGTCCAGCGGGCCCTTGCCGTCGAGGTTGAGGATGGCCACCTCGCCGCCGAACTGGTCGTTGCTCTCGGCCCCACCCGGCACAACCGGGTGGTCCTGGTCGAAGCCCTGGGCGCCGGTGCCGGTCAGCCCGGAGGCGGACCCCTTGAGCAGGGCTACCGTGCCCGCCCGCTTCTTCGTACCGATCGCCTCACCGGGCGCACCCACCAGCACGTCGGCCCGACCGTCGCCGGTCACGTCACCGACCGCGAGGGTCGCACCGAACAGGTCACCGACCTCCGCCGAGCCAGGCACCCCGGGCGTACGCTGGCTGAACATCTTCGCCGCGCTGCTGGACAGGCCGGCGCCACCGGTACGACCGGTGAAGACCGCGACCATGCCCTCGTTGCCCTTCGGGGACTGCGTGTACGGCGCCCCGGCGATCACCTCGCCCAGTTTGTCGCCGTTGACGTCCCCGATGGCCAGCGCCATGCCGAGGCCCCGCACGTAGCTGTCGTCACGACCGGTCGCCTTGCGCAACGCCGCCCCGGTGACCGAGGTGGCGCCGCTGAGCTTCACGCCGTTCGCCGAGCCCCACATCAGCGTGAGCATGCCGCTGCCGGTCGGCGAACTGTTCTCGTTCTCCCCGGGTGCGCCGATGACCAGGTCGGCGTACTTGTTGTCGTTCACCTTGCCGATCGCCAGGGTCCAGCCGAAGTGGTCGTTGCGCTCGGCGGAACCCGGCACGGCGGCCTGGTTCTGGTGCAACTGCTGCGCACCGGTGCCGGTCAGTCCGCTGGTCCCGCCGTACAGGACGGTGACCGCACCGGCGTAGGTGAGCTCGCCGATCGCCTCGCCGTACGCCCCGACCGCCAGGTCGTCGCGGCCGTCACCGTTGATGTCACCGGCCGCCAGCGCCGAGCCGAACCAGTCTCCCTGCTCGGAGGCGCCCGGCACTCCCGAGGTGCTCTGGGTGAAATGCTTCGCCCCGTCGATCCGCAAACCGGTGCTGCTGCCGGGGATCACCCAGACCCCTCCGGCGTTCACCTTCGCGCTCAGGTCGTACTCACCGTGGTCGCCGACGGCCAAGTCGTCGTAGCCGTCACCGTTGAAGTCCCCGGCAGCGAGAACCTCACCGAAGGCGGGCTCACCGCCGGCCGGCGTGACCGCTGTCGCGTAGTAGTCCACGTACGGTGCGGAGGAGTAGCGGACCACCACCAGACCCATCGGGGTCTGCGGGAAGCGGTGCTCGGAAGGGTCGGCGGAGGCGGCGATGTCGTCGACGCCGTCACCGTCGAAGTCGGACCGGGTCGGCCCGGTTCCCTTGACCGGGGTGGTCGCCTTCGCCACCCGGTAGTGCTGAAGGACGATCCCGTCCCGGGTGACCGTCCGATGCTCATTCGCTGCCGCCGGGGCGGGCACACTCACCGCCAGACCGGTGGCAATTGCCAACGTGGACAGTCCTGCGACAGTTCGCCGCATCAAGAACCCCCGCTTTCAGGTGATCAGAAGTATCGTGGGCCGCCACTGACCGGGCCGGCGATCCGAGCGCCGTACCACTGCGGCCAGATTCGGTCGGTGCGCAGCGACGCACCACTCCAGGAGCCCGCCTGCGGCACGAGACCGCCCGAGGCACCGTGGAACCGCGACAACGTGCCGGAAGGGTACCCGGCCTGGTCACCGGCGACTTCCTCACCCGTCGATGCCACGATCGCATCCAGTGGGCCCTTGCCGTCGAGGTTGAGGATGGCGACCGAAGCGCCGAACTGGTCACCACGCTCCGCACCGCCCGGCACCACCGCGTGGTCCTGGTCGAACCCCTGGGCCCCGGTACCGGTCAGCCCGGAGGCAGAGCCCTTGAGCAGGGCAATCGTGCCCGCCTCGGTCTTCTTGCCGATCGCCTCACCGGGCGCACCCACAAGCACGTCGGCCCGACCGTCGCCGGTCACGTCACCCACCGCGAGCGCCGCACCGAACCGGTCCTCCTGCTCCGGGCTGCCCGGAACACCGGCCGTGCGCTGGGTGATGATCTTCACAGCTTTGCCGGACAGCCCCGCGCCACCGGAACGACCGGTGAAGGCCGCGATCAGACCACCGTTGAGGTGCGGGGTCTGGGCACCGGGCGCCCCGGCGATCACCTCGCCCAGCCCGTCGCCGTTCACGTCACCGATCGCCAACGACATCCCGAGATACCAGGCGATGGTGTCCTCGCGGCCGGTCGCATGGTAAACCCCCGCGCCGGTGACCGAGGTGGCGCCGCTGAGCTTCACCCCGTTGGCGGAACCCCACATCAGGGTCACCATGCCGCTGCCGTTCCAGGACGTACCGTCATTCTCCTGTGGAGCACCGATGACCAGATCGGCGTACTTGTTCTCGTTCACCTTGCCGATCGCCAGCGTCCAGCCGAAGTGGTCACGGCGCTCGGCGGCACCCGGCACGGCGGCGAGATTCTGGTGCAGTTGCTGCGCACCCGTGGTCCGCAGGCCGTACACCCCGCCATACAGGACGGTGACCGCACCGGCCTCCTTGAGCTTGCCGATCGACTCGCCGTGCGCCCCGATCGCCAGATCGTCGCGGCCGTCGCCGTTGATGTCACCGGCCGCCAGCGCCGCGCCGAACCAGTCGTAGTCCTCCGCCGCACCGGGCACCCCAGGGCTGCTCTGGTTGAAGTGCTGCGTCGAGTCGACCACCAGACCGTTGCGGCTACCCGGAATCACCCACACCCCACCGGCATGGGTCTTGTTGCCCGGATCGACCTCATCCGAGTCGCCGATGGCCAGGTCGTCGTAGCCGTCGCCGTTGAAGTCGCCGGCCACCAGGGCCATACCGAAGCAGCCACAGCCGCCATCCGACGAGAGCACACCCGCGAAGTAGTCGACGTGCGGTGCGGACGAGTAGCGCACCACCACGATCCCGGTCGAATGGTGTGCCAGTCGCTCGTGCGTTGAGCCACTGGCAGCCGCGATGTCGTCGACCCCGTCACCGTCGAAGTCGGAGCGGGTCGGTCCGGTCCCCTTCACCGGGGTGACCGGCTTCGGCACCCGGTGGTACTGGAGGATCACATCCTCCCGGGTGATCGTCCGGAACTCCTCCGCCGCCGCCTGTGCAGGAGGACTCACCATCAGGCTCGCCGCAACCGCCAACACCGACACTCCGGCAAGCCTGCGCCGCATCAGCGCCCCCGTTCCCCTGCTCAGTACCACGGTCCGCTGCTCTGCGGCCCGGCGATCCGCCAGCCGTACTCCAGCAACTCCAGACGGTTGGTGTTCAGGGCACGCCCGCTCCACGAACCGGACTGCGCGACGATCCCGCTGGAGGAACCGTGGAACCGGGACAACGTCGCGGAGGGGTATCCGGGAATATCCCCGGCGACCTCCTCCCTGGTCGACCCCACGATGGCGTCCAGTGGACCCTTGCCGTTGAGGTTCAACAGCGCTACCGAGCCGCCGAACCGGTCACCGCGCTCGGCTCCACCCGGAACGACCGAGTGGTTCTGGTCGAACCCCTGCGCGCCCTTGCCGGTCAACCCGGACGACGAGCCCTTGAGCAGGGTGATCATGCCAGCCTCGGCCTTCGTACCGATCGCCTCGGTGTGTGCACCGACCAGCACGTCCGCCCGACCGTCGCCGGTCACGTCACCGGCCGCCAGCGTCGCGCCGAACCGGTCACCACTTTCCGGTGAGCCCGGCACCCCGGTCGTACGCTGCGTGATGATCTTCACGGCCTTGCCGGACAGCCCCGCGCCGCCGGTACGGCCGGTGAAGACCGCGATCAGACCACCGTCGACGTGCGGGGTCTGCGCGTTCGGTGCCCCGGCGATGACCTCGCCCAACCCGTCACCGTTCACGTCACCGATCGCCAGCGACATGCCCAGGTACCAGGCGATCGTGTCCTTGCGCCCGGTCGCCTGGTACACCCCCGCGCCGGTGACCGAGGTCGCCCCGCTGAGCTTCACCCCGCTCGCCGAACCCCACATCAGGGTCACTATGCCGCTGCCGTTGGCGCCGCTGCCGTCGTTCTCGTGCGGCGCGCCGATGACCAGGTCGGCGTACTTGTTGTTGTTGACCTTGCCGATGGCCAGCGACATGCCGAAATGATCACGACGTTCGGCCGATCCCGGCACCGCCGCCTGGTTCTGGTGCAACTGCTGGGCGCCGGTACCGGTCAGACCGCCACTTCCGCCGTACAGGATGGTGACCGCACCGGCCTCCTTGACACTGCCGATCGCCTCCTTGAAGGCACCGATCGCGAGGTCGTCCCGTCCGTCGCCGTTGATGTCACCGGCCGCCAGCGAGGCGCCGAACGCGTCCCGGTCCTCCGACTCGCCGGGTACCCCGGGGGAACTCTGGTTGAAGTGCTTGGTCGAGTCGACCACCAGGCCGGTGCGACTGCCTGGGATGATCCAGACACCGCCGCCATGCGCATTGTTCTTCCGGGTGTCGGCCTCGTCGGCGTCACCGATCGCCAGGTCGTCGTAGCCGTCACCGTTGAAGTCACCGGCCACCAGCGCGATGCCGAAGCTGGAGATGTTGTCCACCCCCGTGCCGATGAAGTAGTCGACGTGCGGCGCAGACGAGTAGCGCACCACCACCACGCCCGTCGGATAGTGCGGCAGGCTGTGGTTGAGCCAGCCGGCCGAGGCCGCGATGTCGTCGACCCCGTCGCCGTCGAAGTCGGAGCGGGTCGCCCCGGACCCCTTCACCGGCGTGACCGCCTTCGCCACCCGGTGGTACTGCATGATCAGTCCGTCCCGGGTGATGGTCCGGAACTCGTCGGCGGCCTGGGCGGGAGCACTCACCGCCAGCCCGGCCAGAATCGTCAGAACCGTCAGCCCGGCAAGCCTGCGTCGCATCGAAAACCCCGCATCCCCGTAGTCGCTCCCACATCATAGGGATACGTAGATCAATAGCCATATCCGTCCGGCCAGACGTCGCGGCCTGTACAGCCAGAAACCGGTCATGGGCGCAGCCCGGGAAACAGCAGAACGCCCGGTGCGATCCTCACGGATCGACCGGGCGTTCTCGCACTTCATGAGCGGTGGCGGCGGGATTTGAACCCGCGGAGGGCGTAAACCCTCACACGCTTTCGAGGCGTGCTCCTTAGGCCACTCGGACACGCCACCGCCGAGTAGGCTACAGGACTCCCGGCTCGGACGCCGAACCGGTCCCCGGCCACCCGGCCTGGCAGGATCACTGCCATGAGTACGCACATCGGCGCGAAGCCGGGCGAGATCGCCGAGCGGGTCCTGATGCCGGGTGACCCCCTGCGGGCCAAGTGGATCGCGGAGACCTACCTCGAAGGCGCGAACTGCTACTCGACGGTCCGGGGGATGCTGGGCTTCACCGGCCGCTGGAACGGGGTCGAGGTCTCCGTGCAGGGGTCCGGGATGGGCATGCCGTCCGCCTCGATCTACGCCCACGAGCTGGTCAACGAGTACGGCGTGAAGTCGCTGATCCGGGTCGGCTCGTGTGGCGCGTTGTCCGAGGATCTGCAGCTGCGGGACGTGATCGCGGCGATCGGGTCGTCCACGGACTCGAACATGAACCGGGTGCGCTTCGACGGGCTGATCGACTACGCCCCGGTCGCCGATTTCGGGCTGCTGCGTACCTCGGTCGAGGTGGCCGAGCGGCGCGGCATCGCGATGCGGGTCGGGCCGATCCTGGCTGCGGACGCCTTCTACACCGACCGGCCGGACCTTTACGACCGGCTGGCCGACTACGGGGTGTTGGCGGTGGAGATGGAGTCGGCCGCGCTCTACACCATCGCCGCCCGGTTCAAGGCTCGGGCGTTGACGCTGCTGACCGTCAGCGACCACATCAAGACCGGCGAGAAGACCACCTCGCAGGAGCGGGAGCAGACCTTCGGCCAGATGGTCGAGATCGCCCTGGACACGATCGTCACCTGAAGCGCGCACCCACCAGCGTCCCGTCACCGCATCGCCGGTGGCGGGACGCTTTCGTGTCGAGGGGTGACGGCCGTCACCGATAAATAAATACGACCGGTCGGTTTTATTTAGTACGGTGGCAGGCATGACCGTCGACGGCCGCCTCGCCCGGGGTGAGCGCACCCGCACCGCAGTGCTGGATGCCGCCGTCAGCCTGGCCTCCGAAAGCGGCCTCGACGGGCTGTCGCTCGGGCATCTCGCCGACTCCCTCGGGGTCAGCAAGTCCGGCATCTTCGCGCACTGGCGTTCCAAGGAGGCGCTCCAGCTCGCCACAATCGACCGGGCCGTGGCGCAGTGGCAGGAGCTGATCATCGCTCCGGCCCTACGCGCACCCCGGGGCGTACGCCGCATCCACGCCCTGCACGAGGCCCGGATCGACTTCTACGCCACCCGGGTGCTGCCCGGTGGCTGTTTCTTCGGCACCACCGAGTTCGAGTTCAACGCCCGGCCGGGTGCGGTCCACGATCGCCTCGCCACCGTTCTCGCCGACTGGACGGCGTTCCTGGAACGACTCGTCCGCGAGGCGGTCGAGCTGGGCGAGCTCCCTGCCGAGGTGGACGTGGCACTGCTGGCGTACGAGATCGATTCGTTCGGGATCGCCGCCGCGATGCGCTCGCGCCTGTTCGATCCGGAAAGCACCTACCGGCACGCCCGCCGGAGCGTGCTGGACCGGCTCCGGGGCCTCAGCCCCGATCCCACCCTGCTACCGGAAGGCCCGTCATGAGCAACGCCGTCGCCGATCCCGCCGCCGTCGAGTACGGCCATCTCGAGCACGCCATGGTGCACTTCGACGACCTCGACGCCATGGGCATCCTGCACAACGCGCGGTACGCGGTGCTGCTGGAACGGGCGCTGACCGCCTACTGGTCCGCCAACGGGGTCGCGTTGCGCAACGGGCAGGCCACCACCCCCGACGTGTTCCACGCGGTCCGCGAGTTCGCCATCAGCTACCGGACGCCGATCACCGGCACCGGCCCGGTCGGCGTGCACTTCTGGCTGGACCACCTGGGCACCAGCAGCGCCGTCTACGCCTTCCGGTTCCACTCGGTCGACGGCACGACGGTGTACGCCGAGGGGCGGCGGACCGTCGTCCGGCTGGACCCGGCGACCCTGCGCCCGGCGCCTTGGACGGACACCGCCCGAGGCATCGCCAGCACGCTGCTGCGCCCCGCCTGACGACCGCTACACCCGACCGGCTGCGACGACGGCCAAAGCGGCGTCAGCGGAAGAAGGCGCGCATGACGGTGCCGGTCTCGGTGGCCAGGACGCCGCCGTACACCTCGGGGCGATGGTTGAGGCGGCGGTCGCGCAGGACGTCCCAGAGCGAGCCGGCGGCGCCCGTCTTCGGTTCCCAGGCGCCGAAGACCACGGTGGACACCCGGGACAGCACCAGCGCGCCCGCGCACATGGTGCAGGGCTCCAGGGTGACCACCAGGGTGCAGCCGTCCAACCGCCGGCGGCCCAGCCGTTCGGCGCCCCGCCGCAGCGCCAGCACCTCGGCGTGCGCGGTCGGGTCACCGGTCAGTTCCCGCTCGTTGCGGCCGATCGCCAGCTCGCTGCCGTCCGGGCCGTAGAGCACCGCACCCACCGGCACGTCGTCGGCCTGCGGGGACGGGTCGGGAACGTCCGGACCGGTGACCGCGACCTCCAGGGCGCGGCGCATCCAGAGTTCGTGTCGCTGCCGGCGACCGGTGCCGCTCAGATCCGCCAGGCCCTCATCCGCTCCCGGACCCGCTCGTCCGACCGCACCCGGCGTGGGCTGCCCGGCCCGGACCGTCTCCAACGCCGGATCGGTCGCGTCGGCCGGCTCGCCACCGCCCGGAGGCAGGGCCCCAGCCGATCCGGCACCACCGGCCGGGTCAGACCTCACGCAACTCCTCGACGTCGTCGACGCAGCCCAGCACCAGGCAGACCTCGGCGGTGACGTCGGCCGGCATCATTCCCTCGTGGGCGCAGAGGGCGAGCAGCCGCTGCGCGGGGATGCCCAGGTCGGCCAGGAGGTCCGCCTCGCCCACCGGGTCGGCCTCCGGGTCGACGGCCGGCTGCTCGTTGTCGTCGCCGCTGGTCGGCGCCGGATTCGCCGCCTCGGTGTCATCCAGCCCGGTGACCGAAGCCTTCAGGTCACCGACCAGCAGGGCGCCCAGCCGGGACTCCTCGGCGAAGGCCGAGTCCGAGCCGAAGACCCGCAGGTCCTCGCCTTCGTCGAGGCGCAGGATGACGAGGTAGGTGTCGTCCGCCTCGACGAACAGCAGCGACAGGTCGGCGTCGGGAGCGACGTCGCGCAGCCGTTCGGCGACCTCGTCGACGTCGGTGGCACCCCGCAGACTCAACTCGGCGGCCGTCCAGCCGCCCTTTTCGCGTACCACGGCCGCAGCGAAGTACGACACGGTCCCCCCAAGTAGCCCTTGGCACAGCTCACGCCGGCCGTTACGCGTGCACGTTAGCCGGTCGGGCCGGCAGGCGACCGGTCAACGCCCCGAAGGGCCGGTCATTCCTGGGGAAGTATCTGAACCGCTCAGCCGGCGAGCCGGCGGCGGGTGGCGATGAGCTGACGCAGTCGCTCGGTGCGCACCCGCTGTGGCCGTTCTCGTTCGCGTACCGCGCGGGCGTCCGCCAACTGCGCGAGCAGCTGAATTCGGCGACGGCTGCGATCCGGATCGAGCCGCGGAGTGGTCCAGGCCATACCGGGAGAGTGCCGAGTCCTGGCGGCACAGTCAAGATGGGTTTCAGTGCCTGCACGACGACGCAACGCACTCGATGTCGGCAGGAATCACCAGAGCGGCCAATCTCCACTGCTCCACCACCGGGCGGCCACCGCGGCGGCGGCGATGCTCCACCCTCCGGCGGTGACGATGGCGATGCCGGTGGCCACTCCCCGGTCGCCGTACCGGACCAGCACCAGAGCCGCCAGCCAGGCCAGCGCTCCGGCGATCAGGGTCCACCAGGCGTACCCGGTGAGGCTGCGGCCGAGCAGCCCGAAGATGACCAACCAGGCGGCCGTACCGGCGGCTCCGGCGGCGACGGAGGCGCCGCTGACCGGGTTCGGCTCGCGGTAGGTGGGACGAGGAGGGCGTCCGGCTGGGAAGAGACCCGACGGGCTGTACGGCATCATCGCTGGCCACTCCTCCCACGCTTGGTCGGTGGTACTGCTCACCGTACCGGCTCGACCGCTGCCGGTCGGCCGGCGGCGCACGCGGCCCGGTCGAACGAGGCGTGGTCTGTCAGGATGGCCCGGTGGTTTCGCTGACCGGACGACGCCTGCCGTACGCGGTGCTGCTGCTCGCGCCGATGCTCGCCGTCGGCTGCGGGACCGGCGCCGGGCCCACGTGGGCCGAGCCGGCCGGCAGCCCGACCAGCGCGACCGCCTCGACCAGCCCGACCGCACCGTCCGGTCCGGGGGGGTCCAGCGCCGCACCGACCGCCGGCGCGGACAGCGCCGACCAACCGGCACCGACCGCCACACCGACTCGGGACCGGCTACCGCACGTCTTTCCGGTACGCGCCCGGAAGGTCGACTACCACCCGACCCACTCCGGGTACCCGGGCACGGACATCTTCGCCGACTGCGGCGAGCCGTTCGTGGCGGTCACCGACGGCACGGTCGGCGAGGTCAGCCGCCGGGACCGGTACGACAAGCGGGGCACACAGGGCCCGTACAACGGCGGTCTGTCGGTGTCGGTGCTCGGCGACGACGGCGTCCGCTACTACGGCTCACACCTGACCGAGGTCGCCGTGGGCATCGAACCCGGCGTGCGGGTGCGGGCCGGTCAGCAACTCGGCACCGTGGGCCGGACGGGAAACGCCAACAACGTCTGTCATCTGCACTTCGGCATCTCTCCGCCGTGCCTGGGCGAGGACGGCTGGTGGATCCGCCGAGGGGTGGTCTGGCCGGCGCCGTACCTGGATTCGTGGCGCAAGGGTGGCAATCGCGCGCCGGCGGCGGAGGTCGCCGCCTGGCACCGCCGACACGGCTGTCCGGCGAAACCACCGGGACGCTGAACCGAAGCGTCGCGTCCGGCGTGATTCGCACGTCATCACTTCGCAACATTGACGGACGTCTTGTTCGTGAACTACCGTCCGCATAACACGAAGAGAGCGCTCTCTCAGCTACCTAAACTCACATTGACGACGAAACGCGCCCACCGGTCACTGCCGGATCGACGCGATGGAGGAAAGATGCGACCTCCCGTCCCACACCGCACCCACCACCGACTCCTGGCCGCCACCGCCGCCGCGGCTCTCGTCCTCGGCGGGCTGGCCGTCATCGCCACCTCCGCCGCGCAGGCCGCGCCGGTCGGCGCCGGCAGCTACACCACCACCCCCGTCGGCCCGCTCCCCGGCGGCTGCGGAAACATCGCCACCAACCCCCGGCAGTACGCCACCGCAGCCGCGCCGGCCGGGCCGGTGCCGACCAACGACTGGTGGTCCTCGCTGCTGTGGAAGCGCCTCAACTGCACCTTCAGCGAGCCGCTGCACGCCCACCCGGTCGCCTACCAGCCGGTCACCGACGGACTCGGCTTCTCCGCCACCTCCACCGCCACCATCACCGGCACCGCCACCGGGGTCGGCGAATTCAAGTACCCCTACGTCGAGGACCTCCGGGTCGGAGTGGCCGGGTTGGGCGCCCCCAACGTCCTGGTGGACGACTGGACGGACTGGACGGTCACCCCGTACTGGAGTGACGGGTCGCGCACCCTGCGAGCCACCATCGGCCACGGCCTGCCGTTCACGTACTTCCGCAGCACCGGCGGGGACGCGTTGATCAACGTGACCGGTGGCAGCCCGACGGTCTGGTCCAACAGCGGCGCCACCATCGGCTTCACCGTCCGCGGCCACGACTACGTCGCGTACGCACCCACCGGCGCGACCTGGACCGTCAGTGGCGGACGGATCAGCTCCAACCTCGCCGGGCGGGGCTACTTCTCCCTGGCCCTACTCCCGGCCAGCGCCGACGGCACCGCCCGCGCCCAACTCGCCACCACCTACGGCCGCTACGCACACGCGCACGTCACCGGCACTCGGGTGGGCTACAGCTACAACCAGGCCACCAGTCAGGTGGAAACCCGCTACACCTTCACCACCACGCCTCGGGAGGGCACCGAGACTCGCACGGTGGTCAGCCTCTACCCGCACCAGTGGAAGGCGCTGACCGGGGCCACCCCGATCACGCAGACCTACCCGTCGCCCCGTGGTCGGATGAAGGTGCTCACCGGGGTCGCCGAGTTCCGCACCTCGATGCGTTTCCACGGCGTACTGCCCGAGGTGCCCGCCGTCGCCACCGGGGCCGGCGCCGACCTGACCACGCTGCGTCAGCATCTGGCGGCGACCCGCGCCAACCCGATGGACCAGCGCGGTGGGGACACCTACTGGACCGGCAAGGGGCTGGGCCGGGCGGCCCGGATCGCCGAGATCGCCGACCAGGTCGGCGACACCGAGACCCGGACGGCCGCGCTGAACGCCATCCGCGCCACCCTCACCGACTGGCTCACCGCCTCGGCCGGCGAGACCGAGCGGCTGTTCTACTACGACCAGCGCTGGGGCACGCTGATCGGCTATCCCGCCTCGTACGGCTCCGACCAGGAGCTCAACGACCACCACTTCCACTACGGCTACTACATCGCCGCCGCCGCGACGCTGGCCCGGTTCGACCCGGCGTGGGCCCGCCAGGACCAGTACGGCGGCATGATCGACCTGCTCATCCGGGACGCCAACAACTACGACCGGGCCGACAGCCGCTTCCCGTACCTGCGTGACTTCGACATCTACGCCGGGCACGACTGGGCCTCCGGGCACGGCGCGTTCGCCAGCGGCAACAACCAGGAGTCCTCGTCGGAGGGGATGAACTTCGCCAACGCCCTGATCCAGTGGGGACAGGTCACCGGCAACACCGCCGTACGTGACGCCGGCATCTTCATCTACACCACCCAGGCCGCGGCGATCCACGAGTACTGGTTCGACGTCACCGGCGAGAACTTTCCCGCCGCGTTCGGCCACAACAACGTCGGCATGGTCTGGGGTGACGGCGGGGCGTACGCCACCTGGTTCAGCGCCGAGCCGGAGATGATCCAGGGCATCAATCTGCTGCCGATCACCGGCGGGCACCTCTACCTGGGCTACCACCCGAACGACAACGCGCTCAAGTACGCCGAACTGGTCCGCAACAACGGCGGCGAACCGACCGTGTGGCAGGACATCCACTGGCAGCACCTAGCCCTCGGCGACGCCGACGCCGCCCTGGCCAAGCTACGTGCCAATCCCGGCTACACGCCGGAGGAGGGCGAGAGTCGGGCGCACACCTTCCACTGGGTGCGCAACCTGGCCGCGCTGGGCCGGGTGGACACCGCGATCACCGCGGACCATCCGCTGGCCGCCGTCTTCAACCGCAACGGTGCCCGGACGTACGTGGCCAGCAACGTTTCCGGCACCACGCTGACCGTACGGTTCTCCGACGGTACGCAACTGTCGGTGGCGCCGGGCCGGACCACCACCAGCGGTGCGCACACCTGGAGCGGCGGCAGCGGCAGTGGAGGTACGCCTCCGCCGACCCCCACGCCCACCCCGACCCCCACGCCGACGCCGACGCCGACCCCGACCCCCACCGACCCGCCGTCCAGTTCGCCGGTGCGGTACCTGCTGTCGGGCGGTGGCCTGGGCGCGGCGGGCGCTGCCGGCACGACCACCGTGGCCAGTGCCGGCGGCGCCAACTACGACGGCACGCCACGCAACCCGGTGGTGTTCACCGCGACCGGGCTCAACCTCAACCACAACGGCGGGCAGACCTCGTTCGACTTCTTCCTCGACGCCGGCCAGGCGGTCGGCAACGGGGTGCAGGCCCGCATCTCGTACGACCTGACCGGCAACGGAAGCTGGGAACGGGTGGAGACCTACCGGTACTTCGCCACCGACCCGGTGTCCGGTTGGGAGCACTACACCCAGGCGGCCGGGCTGCACTCCAGCACCGGGTCGCTGGGCAACCTGCGCGGCGGCATCGTACGGGTGGAAGTCTGGTCCGCCATCGGTAACAACCCCAGCACCCTCGGGGTCGGCAACCGCTCGGTGATCAGGCTGCCGTACAGCTGATCCGTACCCACTCACCGGCGGCCTTCGTCTGCCGCCCGGTCCCACCACCCCGCGCCGCCGGTCGTCTCCCGACCGGCGGCGCGGGCGCGTAGTTTGCAGAACATGACCCGTGATCCCATTGCCGACCTGCGCCGGATCGCCTTCCTGCTGGAGCGGGCAAACGAGGCCACTTACCGGGTCCGCGCCTTCCGGTCCGCCGCCAAGGCCCTGGCCGCGCTGCCCGCGCAGGAGGTGGCCCAGCGGGCCCGCACCGGCAAGCTCACCGAGCTGCCCGGGGTCGGCGACGTGACGGCCCGCTGCGTGGCCGAGTCGCTGGCCGGCGAGGAACCGGTCTACCTGCGCCGGCTGCTCGCCACCGAGGGCACCGACCTGGACGCCGAGGCCACCCGGCTGCGTACTGCGCTGCGCGGCGACTGCCACACCCACTCCGACTGGTCCGACGGCGGGTCGCCGATCGAGGAGATGGCGCTGGCCGCCGTCGAACTGGGTCACGAATACCTGGTGTTGACCGACCACTCCCCCCGGCTCAAGGTGGCCCGTGGCCTGACCGCGGACCGGCTACGCCGGCAACTCGACCACGTGGCGCAGCTCAACGCGGCGCTGCCGGAGGGCTTCCGGATCCTCACCGGCATCGAGGTGGACATCCTCGCCGACGGCTCGCTCGACCAGGAGGAGGAGCTGCTCGCCCGGCTGGACGTGGTGGTCGGCTCGGTGCACAGCGGCCTCAACGACGACCGGGCGAAGATGACCCGCCGGATGCTGACCGCCGTCGCCAACCCACACCTGGACATCCTCGGGCACTGCACCGGCCGGATGGTGTCGTCCCGCCCGGCCGGGGTGACCGGGCCGGGCGACCGGGGACACCGCGCGCGGACCCGCCCGGAGAGCGACTTCGACGCCGACGCGGTCTTCGCCGCCTGCGTGGAGCATCGCACCGCCGTCGAGATCAACTCCCGACCGGAGCGTCAGGACCCGCCCAAGCGGTTGATCCGCCGCGCGCTGGAGGCCGGCTGCCTGTTCGCCATCGACACCGACGCGCACGCCCCCGGTCAGCTGGACTGGCAACGCTTCGGTTGTGAGCGGGCGGCCCGCTGCGGCGTCCCCATCGACCGCGTGATCAACACCTGGGCCGCCGACGACCTGATCGCCTGGACCCACTCCTGACCCGCCCGTACGCCCGCCCCACCCGGACGCCTCACCCGGACGCCTCATCCCGACGTCGACCCAACGCCCACCCCCACGGAGGAGGCATCGTCCACCCGGGCCGAGGACGGCGCATCGTCCACCCGGGCCGGAGACGGCGCCACGCCCGCCCTGGGGCGGTGACGGCGGCCGATCAGCCCCTGCGACACGGCCACGCCGAGCAACACGATCAGCGCGCCGACCGGCTGGTGCCAGGTGAGCCGCTCGTCGAGCACAAGCGCGCCGATCACGATGGCGAAGACCGGGATCAGGTAGGTCACCATGGCGGCCGTGGTGGCGCCCACGGTCCGGATGTTGTGCAGGTTGATGACGAAGGCCAGCCCGGTACCGATCGCGCCCAGCACCAGCACGGCGGCGACCACGCTCGGCGACAGGCTGGTCGGTGCCGGCGGCGCGCCGGCCACCAGCGGCGCCACGATGGCGAGTTGGGCCGTGGCGAGCATCAACTGCGCAGTCGACAGCGACAGTCCGGACAGCTTGCTGCCCGCGACGAACTTCTTCTGGTACGGAATGGCGAGGCCGTAGCAGGCCGCCGCCCCGAAGCACATCAGCTGACCGACCAGGTGGGCACCGCCGACACCCTGCCAGACGCCGAGCACCACCAGCACACCGGCGAAGCCGAGCGCCAACCCGACGGCCTTGCGTACGGTCAACCGCTCGGTACGGAACACCAGTACCGCCATCGGCAGCACCACCAGCGGGGTGGTGGCGTTCCAGATGCCGGCGAGCAACGACTCGATCCGCTGCTCGCCGTAGCCGAACAGGGTGAACGGCACCGCCACCCCGAAGGCGGCGATCACGGAGAGGTGGCCCCACACGCGCGGATCCCGGGGCAGTCGGTCCCGCAGCAGGGCGAGCACCACCAGCAGGGTCAACGCACCGGCGCCGACCCGGTAGAGGGTGAGGTGCAGGGGGTGCAGTTCCGCCACGCCGACCTTGATGAACAGGAAGCTGGAACCCCAGATGGCGGCGAGTGCGACGAATCCGGGCAGCCAGCTCCGCAAGGCCGGCTTGTCAGGGGTGAAGTCCATGGTCACCCCTGACACTCTGCCCCTGGGGAACGGCATTGTCCTGCGGATTTCCGCCGCCGTGTCGCGCACCACAGAAACCACCTACATTGGTAGTGCGTTGACCGGCCGAGGAGGTGTGAACCCATGGTGATGCCGATGCGCTTCGACCCACTTGTCGATCTCGACGGAATGTGGACGACCCAGCTCGCCGAGCGCTACCTCCCGCTGCCTGAGCTACCCGATGCGCGCTACGAGTGCATCGACGGGAGGTTGGTCATGACGCCCGCCGAGGTCGGCACGACCAGCTACGGCGAGATCGAGCTCGCCCATCTCCTCAAGCCCGCCGCCAGGGCTCACGGTTTCTACGTGTTCGGTCAGGTGAATCTGACCTTCTCGCCGCAGCGATGGATTCAGCCGGACGTCACCGTCCTGCACGCGCTGCCGAAGACCGACGAGGAGGACCGCTGGATTCCGGCGCACCTGTGCACCATGGCCGTCGAGTTCGTCTCGCCCGGCAGTCGTCGCCAGGACTTCGTCGACAAGCCGATGCGCTGCGCCGAGGGGCGGGTGCCGTACTTCATGCGGGTGGAGATCTCCCGCCGACTGCGGCACGCCGCGGTGGAGCTGTTCACCCTCGGCAAGTTCGGCGGCTACGACACCCTCGCCCAAGCTGTCAGCGGTCACCGGTTACGCGCCGACGAGCCGTTCCCGATCGACTTCGATCCGGCCTACCTCCTCCCCTGACCGTCGCCCGCCGACAGCGACACAAGGCCGTCGCCGTGCCAAGCACCCCACCGCCGTCGGCGGGTCGCCACGCCGGTGCGGAAGGGCCGGAAAGGCGGCGGTGTCTGCCCGGCCGTCTCGCGTAGTGTCGCGACGTGGGACGAATCGACGACATCGCCAACCGTTACGTCGCCGAGTGGGCCGCGCTGAGCCCGACCGGCGCCACCTACGTCGGCATCTCCGGTTACGACGACCAACTGGACGACCTGTCGCCGGACGGGTACGTCGCTCAGGCCGAGCTGACCCGCCGCACCCTGGCCGACCTCGACGGCACCGAGCCGGACACGGAGGCGGAGCACACTGCCCGGGAGGCGATGCAGGAACGACTGGGCCTCGACCTTGCCCGTTACGAGGCCGGCGAGACGACCAGCGAGATCAGCGTCATCACCAGCGGATTGCACCACACTCGAATGGTCTTCGACCTGATGCCCACCGAGGGTACCGAGGCGCAGGCCAACATCGCCGCCCGGTTGAACCTCTTCGCCGGGGCGATGGAGGGCTACAAGACCACGCTGCGCGAAGCGGCGGCGGCCGGCAAGGTCAGCTCGCAGGCCCAACTGATCGAGGTCGCCAAGCAGTGTGACGCCTGGGTCGACCCGGAGGGCGACAACGTCTTCCACGGCCTGGTCGAGCGGTTGGGTGCCGAGGGTGCCCTCGACGCCGAACTGCGCCGGGGTGCGGCGGCGGCCACCGCGGCAACGGCCGAGTTCGGGCAGTTCCTGCGTACCGAGCTGGCGCCGCACGGGCGGCAGAAGCAGGCGGCCGGGCGGGAGCGATACGAGCTTGCCTCGCAGTACTTCCTCGGCGCCCGGATCGATCTCGACGAGACGTACGCCTGGGGCTTCACCGAGCTGGCCCGCCTGGAAGCCGACATGCGTACCGTGGCCGGGCAGATCCTCAGTCCCGGTGCCACCATCGACGAGGCGGTCGCGGCGCTGGACGCCGATCCGGCCCGCACCATCCAGGGCAAGGAGGCCTTCCGGGACTGGATGCAGCAGCTTGCCGACCAGGCGGTCAGTGAGCTGAACGGCACCCACTTCGACATCCCGGAGCAGGTACGCCGGATCGAGTGCATGCTCGCCCCGACCAGCGACGGGTCGATCTACTACACCGGTCCCAGCGAGGATTTCGCCCGACCGGGCCGGATGTGGTGGGCGGTGCCGCAGGGCATCACGGACTTCTCCACCTGGCGCGAGGTGACCACCGTCTACCACGAGGGTGTTCCCGGGCATCACCTTCAGGTCGGGCAGACCGCCGTCCGAGCCGGGCTGCTCAACCGCTGGCAGCGGCTGCTCTGCTGGGTCTCCGGGCACGGCGAGGGCTGGGCGCTGTACGCCGAGCGGCTGATGGACGAGTTGGGCTACCTGGAGGATCCGGGTGACAAGCTCGGCATGCTGGACGGCCAGGCCTTCCGGGCCGCCCGGGTGATCGTCGACATCGGCATGCACCTGGAGCTGGAGATTCCGAAGGACAACCCGTTCGACTTCCACCCGGGGGAACGCTGGACGCCCGAGCTGGGCTGGGAATTCCTGCGGGCGCACTGCCGCGTACCGGACGAGATGCTGCGTTTCGAGTTGAACCGCTACCTGGGTTGGCCCGGGCAGGCCCCGTCGTACAAGGTGGGTGAGCGGATCTGGCTACAGGCCCGCGACGACGCCAAGACCCGCAAGGGCGCCGACTTCGACCTGCGCGAGTTCCACCGGCAGGCGCTCGACCTCGGTGCGCTCGGGCTCGACCCGCTGCGCCGGGCGCTGGCCCGCCTCTGAGTCCGGCATCGACGCGTTGAAGGGGTGGACCCGTGCGGGTCCACCCCTTCAACGTCGACGTGCTCAGCGGGTCAGTGCTTCTCCGCGTCGCCCTGCGTTCCACGCTGGATCGGCACGGTGGGGTCCTCGGAGCGCCAGTTGGTCGACGCCGGCGGGATCTCGTCGGTCAGCGGCCCGCCCGCGCGGTCGTCGCGTACCGCCGGCTGGTCGACCCGGGTCGGCGCCGAGTCCGCCCGGTGTCGCCGGGTGGCCACGGCCGCCGGGGCGGGCCGACGGGAGAGCAGCAGCGCCGCGACGATCAGCGCCAGACCCAGTACGACGAGGGCGAGCGGCGCCCACACGCCCAGGATCGCCAGCTGGCCCCGGCTCGACTTGGCCCGGTCGGCAGAGGCCGTCACGGTCTCGTCGTTGTACACGAAGTCCGCGTCCAGCAGCGTCACCGGTGCTCCCGTGTTGGGCGTCAGCACCTTCTTCTGCTGCTCCCGCACCTTGATGTAGGAGCCGGTCACCGGGTCGACCCAGACCGTACGGGTGTTGCTGTAGACGATGTCGCCAGCGGTCGCACCCGGGGCGAGCGCGCCGAGCAGCAGGGCGATCCGCTCGGCGGGCAGCGGCAGCTTCTCGTCGCTGATGACCTGCTCGTACCGGTACGTCTCCAGGCCCTCGATCTCCTCGGTGCCCTTGAACTCGGCCATCCGGGTCTGCCGCAGGTCCCGGTCGAAGACCTCGTAGTTGCTCTGCGCAGCGTTGAACGGGAACTTGTAGATCTGCCCGGCGAACGAGACCCTCTCCGGGGCACCGCTGTCGTCGAGGAACTGGTCGTTCCACTCCACGGCCGCACCGGAGACCCGGTCCAGAGCCAGCTCCGCGCCGTACGCGCTGACCAGTTCCTTGGTGTCGGTCCGGTCGACGGTCTGGCCGACCCGCCACACCACCGTGTCGCCGGCGAGGTCACCGCTGAGCGCGGCGGTCTTGTCGCGTTCCGGAGTGACCAGGATGGTGGACTTCAGGTCAGCCTGGTCGATGTCGACCGCGCCGTTGGTGATCTGGAGAAACGTCGCGCCCTTGGCCTCGGCGACCGAGGTCGAGGGATCCAGGTCGTAGGGCAGTTTGGTCATCGCCGGTTTGACGACGAACACCAGTCCGGCGGCCAACGCCAGGAGCAGGACGCCCCCGCCGAACAGCACGGCACCCACGGCGCGGTGCTTCATGTTTCCTCCCTAGAGGAGCGAATTTCGTCGGTGTCAATCAGTGGGATGGCCGCGAGGTTACTACCTGGTCACATAGCAACGCGACCCCCGGTCAGCTCTGATTTCTGCATCGTGTCGGGCTGATGCCCCGCGCGACGGCGCAACACCAGGACGAAATTCCAGGCCACCACTTCCCGCAGCCAGGGAACCCGGATCACCCAGCGGGCCCACCACGGGTGGTATCGGGGCAGCGCATCGACCATATCGATTTGGTCATTGCTCCGCGCCCAGCGCAGCGTGTCGGCGATCGACACCGGGAAGAGCGTCTCCCGGAACCGGTTCTTCGGCGGCCGTCCGGTGCGGCGTTCGTACCGGCGGCGGGCCCGGTCGCCGCCGAGATAGTGCCAGGGCGCGGTCTCGTGCCCACCCCAGGGCGAGAACCACGGGGTGTACGACACGAAGATCAGCCCGCCGGGTCGGGTGACCCGCACCATCTCGTCGAGCATCCGGGGTGGTTCGGCGACATGCTCCACCACGTTGGACGAGAACGTGACGTCCACGCTGCCGGTGCGTACCGGCAGTGCCGTGCCGCTGCCGCGCAGCATCCCCGCCACCGACTCGCCGGCCGCCGAGAAGTCACCCACGTCCGGGTCGAGTCCCACGTATCGGGCTCCGGCGGCGCGGAAGGCGGCGGCAAAGTAGCCCGGCCCACCGCCGACGTCCAGCACGGTCCGGCCGGACAACTCGGTGTAGCCGTGGACCTGACGTACCGAGTCGGTGGCCAGCAGGCCGTAGAAGTGGTCCGGGTCGGTCTGCTCGACCAGGAATGCCCGGAACAGGGTCACCGAGCGGCGCAGGGTGGCGAACCGGCGCCGCGCCGCCCGCCGCTTCCGGTCGTCCGCTGTCGTCACCGCGTCACCGTCCCGTCCTCGCCCTCAGCTCTGGCGTCGGCCGCCTGCGGCGGCTCACCGGATGTGCCCGGCGTCACATGATGCGGGATGGGCGGGTCGGGTCGTACGCCGGGTGCGGGCATCACCGCCGCGACCACCGCGCCGACCGCGACCAGCATCGCCGCCTGCACCCAGGAGCCGTAGGCCCAGCTCTGCCCGTGGCCCTGCACCCGACCGGTCACCGCGATCACCGTGGCCACCGTGAGGCCACCGAGCACCACCACCGGTAGGGCCCGCACGGCCAGTTGCCGCAGCAGCATCGCGGCCAGCACGATCGCCACCGGCAACACCCCGCCGAGCGCGGCGAGCAGCAGCACCAGCAGTCCGCCGATCACCCAGCCGGGCGCCTCCGCCGGAACCGCCCCTGCGCCGTAACCACCGAACACTGTGGGCTCGGCTCCCACCGCCACCGTGGGCTCGGCTCCACCCGTCGCCCGGCGCCGCACCGGCCAGCCGGCCAGCAGCAGCACCCCGACAGCCGCCAACGCGCCGACCAGCAGCGCGTTGCGGTACGTCCGGTCGGGCGCGAACACCAACCTGACCTCGCCGCCGACACCAGCCGGCAGTACCCACGCCTGCTGCCACCCGTCCACCTGCGTCGCGGCCAGCGACTCGCCGTCCAGTTCGGCCGTCCAGCCCGGGTTGGCGTTCTCCGGCACCACCAGCAGCGCCGACTCTCCACCGGCGACCCGGACCGTTCGGTCCGTCGGCGCCCAGTCCAGCACCGTGACGGCCCGATGCCGAGGCCCGTCGCCGCCATCCACCGGACCCGAGGACGCACCGTCCACCGGGCGCAGGGTCGCGTCCTGCACGAGGAAACCCGACGAGGGCGAGGTTGCCAGTCGGTGCCCACCGGTCGGCAGGTCCAGCACTGCGCCGCCCGGCCCGCAGATCCGCAGCGCCACCGGCCGACCGGCCAGCACATCACCCAGCCGGGCGTTGACCGACGTGTCGTAGCGGTGACCGGCCAGCTCGACGGTCGGCCCGTCGCCGCACCGCTCGACCACCCGGGTCTCGGCGTCGACCGGCTCCAGCAGCTTCGCCAGCGCCGGGATCTCCACCTCGGCGATCCCGGCGGTCGCGGGCCAGCCGTTGCCACGCTGATCGGCGATCCGGAGTTCGGTCGATCGCACCACGATCTCGATCCGGTTGGTGCGTACCGCCGGGAAGCGCACCGTCCCGTCGGCGCTGACCGGCACCACCACCTCGCGCCCGGGCGTACGGATCTCGACCTCATCCGGCAGCGAACCCACCGGCAGTTGCGCGGCACGCAGCCGCAGTTGGTCGATGCGACGCGGACCCGACCAGCTCAACCGCAGGGTTGGGCGCAGGTCGCCGGTGTCGGCGAGCCAGGCCGTGCCGGGGTCGCCGTCGATCGCCGCGTACGCCGTCACCGCCGGGTCTCCGGACAGCCGGGACGAGGCGCTCGCCCGCACGTCCAGGTCGGGCAGCTTCAGCTCGCCTCCCGGGCGAGGCACCGCGCGCAGCGCCATCCGGTACGTGCCGGCGACCGGGCTGCGGAAGACCCGGTCCAGTCCCAGCGGCTCCTCACCGACCCGGGCCAGGAACCGGTCGCACCGGATCACCGTGTCGGCCGCCCGCACCGGCGATCCGTTCACCGAACCGACCGCCACGATCCGGTCCGCGTCCCTCGCCTCGGTGAGATGGCACGCCGGCCGGTCGGCCGGGCCACGGCTGAACACCCAACTCACCGGCCCGTCCGAGTCCGGTGGCAGGTCGGTGGGGGCGCGCAACGCGCGACGTGGCTCGGTGTCCGGGATGGTCAGCTCGCGGATGCCGACGGCTCCGTCGAGCCGCCCGTCGGCCACCGCCAGCACGGTCACCCGCACCCGGCTGGTCGGCCCGGGCAGCGTGTAGTACGTGTGCCCACCCAGCACCGGGGCCACCTCATGATCCACCGAGCCTCGGTCGGTGGTGAGCCGGAACCGGGTCACCGGCCAGCCCACGGCCAGGTCGGTGACGAACGCCAGGCGCACGTTCTCCACCTGGCGGGGAGTGTCCAGGTCGACCTGGAGCCACTGCCCGATCGGCCCGCTCAGCGGCGCCGAGTGCCAGGCGGTGTGCTGCTCGCCGTCGATGGCCGCGAACGGCAGGCGGGACGGGTCGGCCGGGCCGAGGGTGTCCACGAAACTCACCGCCGAGGACGCGGACACCTCGCGTACGCCCTGGTAGGTCGCGGTGGTCTGGTGTTGCTCACCGGAGAAGGGCAGCAGGTCGAGCGCGACCCGGCCCTGCCGTCCCGCCTCGTTCGCGGTCAACGTCTGGGAGAGGTTGTCCCGGACCCGGCCGATGTCGCGTTCCCGGCGGCGCAGCCCGTCGGTGACGATCCACGAGTCGCCGGTCGCCTCCGGCACGGCGGCCTGGTCGCCGGCGAGCACCACCGGCCGGTCCCGTTCCACCACGCCCTGCTCCAACAGGGGCAGCAGCGACTCCGGGCCACCGCTGACCGTGGGCACGTCGGCGGTGAGCACCGCCGAGGCGGTCGGTACCGGTGAGCGGACCTCGTACACCTCGATCGCCGGCAGGACGTCGGTGCCCTCGTCGACCGGGCTACCGATCGTCCGGGTCAGGGCCTCGGTGCTGCCGAACGTGGCGACCCGGGTGATGCCGGGCGACTCGGCCAGCGCCCGACGCAGCACCGCCACCGGTGGTGCGTCCACCTGGATCCGGTCGATGTCGTTGCGCAGCAGCAGATGCCGGAATCCGGAACGGGCGAGCAGGTCGGCCAGCCCGGCAGAGCCACGGCCGCTGGCCAGTACCTCCTCGACGGTGTCCATCATCCGGGTGTTACCGGCCGAGCCGAGCGGAATCTGGTGACGGACCGCCCAGGGCGCCCCGGCCAGGGCCTGCAACGGCTCATCGACCGTGCGCCCCCACTCGTACTGCCCGAAACTGGAACCGGGCACCATCAGCGTGCGGGCCAGCGCGTCCCGGTCGGCCAGCCAGGTCGCCGCCGACCGCCAGTGCGGTGGCAGGTCCGCCCAGCCCGGGCCGGGACGCAGCAGACCCAACCAGGCCGGTGCGGCGGCGCCCAGCACCAGCAGCAGCACCGGTACGAAGGCCAGCGGACGCAGCCGGAGGCCGGGCCGGCGTCGGGCCAGCGCGTGATGCATCCGGGTGACCACCGCGTCGACGCCATGCGCGAAGCCGAGCATCAACGGCAGCCGCAGCACCGGGTCGAGTTTGTGCACGTTGCGCAGCGGGGCGAGCGGGCCGTCGAGCAGCCCCCGGACCAGTTCGGAGAGCGGGCTGTCCACCGCACCGACGTAGCCGATGGTGAGCAGGGTCAGCCCGGTGAGGAAGCCGGCCACCAGGAATCGTCGCTGGGGCAGCAGGTTGCCGGCCAGCCCGGCCAGCCCGATCAACGCGACCACCGCGGTGAGCGCCATCAGCACCGGGTGGTCGATCAGCAGCCAGCCGGCCGGCCACCACGGTTCGCCCTGCACGATGTACGCGACCCACTGGTTCGTGCCGCGTACCGCCTGGAACAGCGAGGCCACCGCCGTGGTGGTGGTGGACGACTCGATGTAGTCGAGGAACGGCAGGCTGTACTGGCCGAGCAGCAGCAGCGGCACGATCCACCACAGACACACCCCGACCACGCAGACGCACCACCAGGCGACCAACCGCCGGTGCTCGGCGTCCCAGCGCCGGGTGAGCAGCCAGACGCCGGGCAGCACCAGCGCCATCAGCACCACTGCCGCGTTGATCCCGCCCATGCCGAGCACGGCCAGCGCGGAGAGCGCGGCGGCGCGGCGTGGTGAGCCGATCCGGCGTACGGTCACCAACGGCAGCAGCACCCAGGGCAACATCGCGGCGGAGAGGGTCTCCGAGGACAGCACGCCGACCTCGGTGAGAATGCGCGGGGCCAGCGCATAGCCGAGCGCCGCCGCGTACCGGGTCGGTTCGGTGCCGATGTTCATCGCCCGGGCCAACCGCAGCAGCCCGTAGAACGCGGCGGCGAGCAGCAGCGCCGTCCACAGCCGCTGGGTGATCCACGGCGGGATGCCCAGCAGTCGGCCGGCGGCGAAGAACGGCCCCATCGGGAACAGGTAGCCGTACGCCTGGTTCTGCAACTCCCCTGCGGTGGCCTCCGGGTTCCACAGGTGCAACGCCCGGGCCATGAAGTGGATCGGGTTGGCGGCCAGGTCGAGCTTGGTGTCGAAGGTGACCTGACCGGGCCGCTGCCCGAAGGAGATCGCGGTGAGCAGCAGCAGCGACAGCACCGTGCCCGGCGACCGACGCAACCGGGCCAGCAGCCGGCTCGCCGGTGGCGCCAGCAGCCGGCTCATCGGCGGCACTCCGGCGGCAGGCAGCTCAGATCGGCCAGGGCGGAGAAGAAGATGCGGCGCATGCCGCTGGGGTCGGCGGTGACGAAGACACGTCCGCCGGTGACCTTCGCGATCGCGTTCAGCTCCTCGGGATCGATCTCGCCGCCCAGCCCGATGAAGATGATCGGCAGTGGGCGGCGTGGTTCCTGCATGCGCTTCAGTTCGGCGAGGAAGGCGGCCCGACCGATGCTGTCGTCGTCCTCGTTGCGGCCGTCGGTCATCACCAGCACCAGGTTGATCCGCCCGGGAGTCCAGTTACGCCGCGCGTCGCGGTACGCGGCCAGCGTGCTGTCGTACAGCCCGGTGCCGCCCTGCGGCTTGACCTGGACGGCGGCGAGCGCCTCGGCCAACTGATCGCGTTGGGCGCCCAGCGGGGCGACCGGCAGGATCTCCTGGTAATCCCGTTCTCCGGCGAGCTTGGTGGCGAACGCCCACACGCCGAGTTCACTGTTGTCCAGCAACAGTGCCGCACCTTCCTCGGCGGCACGGACCGTCGCATCGAGTCGGGTGCCGCCACCGGGGACCTGCGCGGCCATCGAGCCGGAGACGTCCAGCAGGGTGAGTATCCGGGCGCTGCGCTGCACGCCACTCCACCCGGTCAGCAGGTCGGTGACGACCTCCTCGGCCGGTAGCGGGATCGGTCGGCGTTCCTCGGCCCGCAGCCGGTCATCGCTCGGCATCGCGGGCGGGAAACCCGACGCGGTCCGGAAGCCGTGGCCGACGAAGATGTCCCGGGCTGTGGTGTTGAGCAGTTCGGCGAGGAACTTCGCGGCGGCGTCGCGCGTCCGGTCCTGCGCGGCGGGCAACACCACGTACGGCAGGTCGAGCCAGGGCACGGCGATCTCCGGGTACGCGGCGACCAGCTTGCCGGACGTGGTCAACGCATTGTGTTCGAGCACGGCCTGTTCGCTCGTGGCGACCACGTCGACGCGACCCGGCAGCTCACGGCCGGGAGTCAACGTGCTGGTCGCCTCGGACGGGCTGAAGGTGCGGCTGGCGAGGCGGCGCAGCGTCGCCGCCACGGTCGCCGTCGAATCTCCGTTGTCGTCGGCCAACACCCGTACGCCGAGCAGGGCACCGACCCCGGCCGGGTCGGCGGCCGGGTCGGGCAGCCCGACCTGGACCGCCCGCGCCCTGGCGCCGACCAGGGACTTCCAGGTCAGCGGTTTGCCCGGCCAGCCGGAGCGACGAGCGACCCGTTCGGTCGCCGCCAGCACCACCGGCGTACTCGCCACCGACGTGCCCGCAGCGGGGACCTCGAAGGCACCTGCGGCCCGGGCCCGACGCAGCCAGAACGTCGACTCCGGCAGCCAGGCGTCCGCCACGTCGCCGCCCTCGGCGAGTTCCCGGGTAACCGCCGCCGACGGCCGGGCCTGCACCTCGACCGACACGCACGGCTGGTTGCCCGCGTTCGCCCGCGCCACCCGGTCCAGGGCCGGCGCGATCACGGGGGCGGCCGTCACCCGCAGCCGGACCTGTTCGACGCAGGTCGGCGTGCCCCGGTCGGCGCGCACGTACGCGACCGCCGCCCAGCCGGCCAGCAACACCGCCAGCGCGGCACTGAGCAGCACCACCGGCGACCGGCGGGACAGGGTGCGCGTGGGCGCACGACGGTCGGCCTCCACCGCCGCCTCACCTCCTCGTCACCCCTGCGGCCGACACGCCGCCGCAGGTCAAACGCGTCGCGACGAGACCCCGCATCGGGCAGGCGACCATCGCACACTGTCGCGCTGCACACCCTGCCAAGGTTTGTGCGCCTCGGCAAACCCCTGATCGACGACCCGTCGTCCGACCCGCGCTGCCGAATCTGCCCATTGCGCACCCGGGTCGGACCGCCCTAGGGTGGCGCGATCGTGCTCACTTACTCGTCGGTAGGAGCAGCGTGGACAACTCCGACACCCCCTCCCGCCACGTCCTGTTCCTCAACTGGCGCGACACCACCAACCCGGAAGGCGGCGGCTCCGAGGTCTACATCGAGCGCATCGCCGCCGAACTGGTCACCGCAGGCCACCGGGTGACTCTGCTCTGCGCCGCGCACGACAACGCGGGCCCGGCCGAAACCACCGAGACCGGCGTACGGGTCCTGCGTCGCGGCTCGCGGATGACGGTCTACCTGCGCGCGGCGCTCACCTGCCTGGCCGGCCGGTTCGGCTTCGGCCCGCTGAGCCGGCGTGCTCTGGGTCGGCCGGACCTGGTCGTGGACGTCTGCAACGGGGTGCCGTTCTTCGCCCCGCTCTACGTCGGCCGACCCGTCATCGCACTGGTGCACCACGTGCACCGGGAGCAGTGGCCGGTGGTGTTCGGGCCGTGGATGTGCCGGCTGGGCTGGTGGATCGAGTCGTGGCTGGCGGTACGGCTGTACCGGCGCTGCCGGTACATCACCGTCTCCGAGGCGAGTCGGGCCGAATTGACCACGTTGGGTGTCGACGCCGACCGGATCGACGTGGTGCCCAACGGCACCCCGGCCGTGACCGGCCCGTCCCTGCCGCGTACGACCCATCCGTCGCTGCTGGTTCTCGGCCGGCTGGTGCCGCACAAGCGGGTGGAGATCGCCCTCCGGACGGTCGCCGAACTGGCCGACGAACTGCCCGACCTGGAACTGGTGGTGGCCGGGCAGGGCTGGTGGGAGGAGCCGCTGCGCGAGTTGTCCGAAACGCTCGGCATCACCGACCGGGTCCGGTTCACCGGTTTCGTCAGCGAGGAGGAGAAGCACGCCCTGCTCTGCTCGTCCTGGCTCGCCCTCACCCCGTCGCTCAAGGAAGGTTGGGGGCTGACCATCGTGGAGGCCGCCGCATGCAGCACCCCGACGGTGGCGTTCCGCTACGCCGGCGGGGTGGCCGAGGCGATGGTCGACACGGAGACCGGCCTGCTCGTCGACGACGAGCAGGAGTTCACCGCCGTCGTCCGTGAACTGCTCGCCGACGACGTACGCCGCAAGGCGATGGGCGAGGCGGCGCTGACCCACGCGGCCCGGTTCACCTGGACCGCCACCGGCGCCCACTTCGCCCAACTGGTGGCGCAGGCCACTGCCCGCGACTGACCGGCCGTCTGCGCAGGGCCCGCCCGCGACTGACCGGCCGGGTTGCGCAGACCACCGCCTGGTCGGCCAGGGCACGACGAAAGGCGCCCGCGTCGCGCGCGGGCGCCTTCAGTCGGTCGAGGTCAGCGCGTGCCGTACAGCGGGGCCTCGGTCTGCTCGCTCACCTTGGCGGTCGCGGCCTCCTTGGCGGACGGGCTGAGCACGTTCGCCAGACCGACACTGCCGAGCAGGCCGAGCACGACCCCGAGCACCCCGACGGCGACGAACGCGGGCAGGTTCCTCATCCACCTTCTCCTTCCGCGGGACTCGCGTGCCGGGACGCTACCACGCGGTAGCCTCGTCGCGCAGCGCCCGAAAACCCGATGGCCAGCACCACCATTCCGGCCAGGAGATGCGCCAGGCCCACCGGCCCGGGACGGGCAGGAGCGGGCGAGGGTCGCCATTGCGGGTTTTCGTACAGAGTCAGGTCGCCGTCTGCGTACACCCGTTGGAGTCCGGCCAACGTCGCCGGGTCCACCGGCGGGCCGGCCGCCCGCTGCACCAACACCCACCGAGAACCAGCCGCCGCCACCGGCTCACCCGCGCCGAGCAGGTCGCGTACCCGAGCGGCCTGCGGGTCCTCGCCCGCCACCGCCGTACCGTCCACGCGCAGCGTGTCGTCGATCAGGACCGGCACGCCCAGATATCGGGGCGCCGGATCGATCACCACCTGGCCCTCGTTCCAGGCGTAGCTCTGATACTCCTGGAACGGCAGCGAGATCACCTCACCCGGCCTTTCCTGCACCAGCCGGGCCACGGTCGCCCAGTCCGCCGGCCAGGCCACCGGGCGCAGCCGTCCCGCCCCGCCGAACGCCAGGTCGGGCAGGACAGCAACGGGCAGCAACGCCGCGCCGACCAGCAACACCCGCCCGGTCGTCACGTCGAACCGGGCGGCCAGCAACTCGGCGAGCCGCTCCGCGCCCAACGCCACCGTGATCGCCAGCAGCAACGCGTACGGAATGAGCAGTTTCTGCCCGTCGCGCAGCAACCCGGCGCCCGGCACGTTGGCGACCAGCCAGCCCAGCACCGTCACCGCACCCGGCAGCACGCCGAGCGCCGCCGCCAACCACGACCCGACCGCCAGCAGGCCGAGGCGGCCCACCACCCCCGTCGGCCACCGACGCCGCAGCAGCGGTACGCCACAGCCGGCGACCACCAGCAGCAGCCCGGTCGCCAGCGGCACCAGCAGCCCGGCGCGCGACGCCGGGGTGGCCTGTGCGTTCCAGATGCCACCGGTGCCGGCGAGCGCCACCAGTGGACCGGCCCAGTTCTCCGCGCGGGCGGCGAAGACGGCCACCCCGGCGGGATCGGACCGGCCGTCACCGGCGCTGGTGAACCCGGCCACCAGCCACGGCGCGTTCAGCAGCAACGTGACGCCCACCCCGACCGACGCCGACCGGGCCGCGCCCCGGTACCGCCCGACGACCAGCACGGCGACGACCACCAGGGCGAGCAGGCCACCGGTCGGGGTGATCGCCGAGACCGCTGCCGCCAGCAGCAACCGACGCAGCGCACCCCGCTCGCCCGCCCGTACCCCGAGCGCCGCGCGCACCAGCCAGGGCAGCGCGGCGTACGCGACCAACAAGCCCCACTGACCGATCAGCAGCCGCTCGGCCAGGTACGGCGTCCAGGCGTACCCGAGTGCGGCGACCACCTGCACGGCCGTCCGCCGGGTCGGCACCAGCCGGGCGGCGCCGAGCGCGGCGAGATAGAGGATCGCCACCAGTACCAGGCGTTGCAGCAGCCAGCCCGGGACCAGTTGGTTGGCCAACGCCACCACCGCGTCCTGCGGAACCGCCCGGGGCAGCGCCGTCGCCGGGGCGATCACCTCCCAGCTCAGCGTCTGCCTCGGCACGAAGATCATGTCGTAACGCAGCACGTAGCCGGGCAGGGCCAACGGTGCGAGCACCACGGCCGTCACGGCGGCAGCCACCAGGTGCTGCGGCAGCCAGCCGGATCGGCTGCCGACCGACGGGGCCGAGCCGCGCTCAGGCACCGATTCGGCCCGCCGTTGCCGTTCCCGCATCCGTCGACCTCACCTCGCCGGTACGCGGCGACCCGCCGCGTCGGTGGCGGCCACTGTAACCGGCAGACTTCGCCCGGCCCGCCAACCGGTCGAACCATCCGTTGACCTGATAGGGAACGCGTTCAGTGGTGTGGCAGTCTTCCCGCCATGGCATCGGCGGGGGCAGGCGTGGCGGAGGCACCGGGTCGGCTGGGCGGCCGGCTGAGCGGCGACCGGATCGCCACGGCGGCACTGATCATGATCGCGGTCAGCGTGTTGTGGCGTGCCCAGGTGGCGTCCCGCGGTTTCCTGGCGGTTGACGACTACGTGCTGATCACCCAGGCGGCGGAGTCCCGGCTGACCGTCGAGCATCTGTTCGCGCTCTACAACAACCACCTCATGCCCGGCGGGCGGCTGCTCATCTGGCTGGTCACCGAGTACGTGGGCCTGGCCTACTGGCCGTACGTGCTGCTCATGGCGATCGGCCAGGCAGTCCTCGGGATCACCTTCTTCCGGCTGCTACGGCGAATGCTCCGGCCCTCCGCGCTGCTGCTCCTGCCGCTGGGCCTGCTGCTGTTCAGCCCGCTGACCCTGGAGGCGACCACCTGGTGGGCCGTCGGCGTCAACATGTTGCCGATGCAGATCGCCATGGTGCTCGCGGTCTCCGCCCAGGTCGGCTACGTGCAGACCCGACGCACCCGCCACCTGGTCGCCCTGGCGCTGTCGCTGCTGTTCGGGCTCTTCTTCTTCGAGAAGTCGATCCTGATCGTGCCGCTGGTCTTCCTGCTGACCGCCGCCTGTTACGCCGACGGCGGCCCGGTACGGGCCGTCTGGACCACGATCCGGCGCTGGTGGCCGTCCTGGCTGGTGCTGACCGTACTGTCTATCGTCTTCGCGGCGGCCTACCTGAGCCGTTCGGAATCCTCGCTGCGTCGACCGGAATCGGCGGGCGAGGTCTTCTCCTTCCTGACCCAGATCTTCGGATCGACGGTGATTCCCGGCCTGGTGGGCGGCCCGTGGCAGTGGCTCGGCGCCGGCGACGGCGCGCCCGTCGCCGCACCGCCGCAATTGGGCACCTGGGTGGGTTGGACCATCGTCGCCGCCGTGGTCACGGCGACCGTACGCCAGCGCCGCCGGGCCGGCCGAGCCTGGCTGCTGCTCGCGGCGTACCTGCTGATGGTGGCGGGAATGCTTGCCGCGACCCGGCTCGGCTCGGCCTTCAGCGGGGTCGCCGGCGGCCACCCCCGGTACGTCAGCGACGTCGTCGTGGTCGCGGCGATCTGCCTGGGCGTCGCCGTGGTCGGGCTGGCCCGGACGACCGGCACGACCCTGCCACCGGCAACGGCGCAGCCGCCGACCGCTCCGGCTGTTCCGGCTCCGACTGCACCGGCTGCGGCTGCCCCCGCTGTCGCGGCGGTGAGCCAACCGGCGTGGCCGGTCTCCCGCCACGGCGTCATCCACGCGGAGGCCCCCGTCGACCCGGAACCCGACCCCATCCCGGTCACCCCTGGCCAGCCTCCGGCCGAAGCGCCATCGGTCCCGACGGATGCGCCAGCGGCCCCGGCCCAAGCGCCGCCGACTCTGGCCGATGCGCCGCCGGTCCCGGCCGAAGTGCCGCCGGCTCCTGTCGATGTGCCACCGGCGAACCCGACCGAGCCGCCCACGCCGGGACTGCTCGGCCCGGTGCCGGAGCGTTACCGGGAGGCGGTCACCGTCGTCCTCGTCCTCGTCCTGGTCGCGGTCGGCCTGGGCACGGTCTGGACCACCGCCCGGTACGGCGACGAGTGGGCGGCGAAGTCCGGCCGGTCGTACATCGACACCGTGCGGATCGAGATGGCCAGCGCACCACCGGACACCGTCTTCTTCGACGCCCCGGTACCGGACAACGTCGTGCCCCGCCTCTCCTCGCCGTACAACCTCCAGTCCCGCTTCTTCCGTGCCTTCGGCACCCGCCCTACCTTCGTCGACGAGACCGACAACGCCTCGATCCTCGACGACCTCGGCCGCATCCAGGTGGCCACGATCGTGGGCAGCACCATCCAGCCCGGCCCCCAGGAGGGCTGCGGCTACCTGGTCGACACCGGGAAGACCGTACGGATGCCGCTGACTGAGCCACGCTTCGAGTGGAACTGGGTGGTACGCATCGGCTACCTCAGCTCGGCGGACGGCACGGCGACCCTGCGGCTCGGCGATGGGGTGGCACAGTTCCCGATCCGCAAGGGTCTGAACCAGCACTTCTTCCGCATCACCGGTGGCGGCGACACGGTGGAGCTGGCCGTGACCAGCGGCGAGGTGTCGCTCTGCACCAACGAGATCGCGATCGGCAACCTGGCACCCAAACCCGAGTAGCGACGCGACGTCACTCGGGACGGAACAGCACCGAGTTGACGTACCGGGGCCGGGGCCAGACGACCCGGCGGGCGAAGCTCTGACCGACCCGTACGATCGCCTCCCGCTGGTGTCCACCGAGGTCGAAGTCGGCCAGTGGCACCCATTCGCGGTCCGGCAGCACGTATCCGCGGTAGCCCCAACCGGTGAGCAGGTCCAGCAGCGGCGCGACCGGTTGGATCCGCTCCTCCACCTCGATCAGCAGCACCGGCCGGTCACGCTTGACGGTCTCCGTCGCGCCGCGCAGCGCGGGCAGTTCGTGCCCCTCGATGTCCAGCTTGACGAACCGCACGTCGGTCAGGCCGAGCGAGTCGAGCGTGATCCGTCGAACCGGCACCGGCACACCCTGTGTCGGATCCTCCAGCGACGAGGTGCCCACGATCGCGCCCCCTGCGGGCAGGTACAGCGTGGCGGAGCCCTCATGGTCGGAGACGGCCGCTTCAACCACCTGGACCGTGGGGAAGGCCGAACGCAGCTGTCCGGCCAGCGCTGCCGTCGGCTCCACCGCAACCACCCGCTCCGCCCGCCGCAGCAACCGGGCGGTCCACGGGCCGTACCAGGCGCCCACGTCCACCGCCGTACCGCCGGACGGAACGAACTCCGCCAGCCGGGCCAGTTCCGGCTCGACCCGTGGATAGGCGCGACGGATGGCCGCCCCGAGCAGCCGCTCGGGGAGCATGGCCGCCAGGCCGGAGGTTGCTGCGGGGGCCAGCTTCGTCGACGCCATGGGGCAGCACACTAGACGCTTCCGGCCGCGCTGGGCAGGGGGTGCCGGTAAGGGCTGTCCGTACGGGCTACTGGCCGGTACCGTCTTGCCGGTCGGGCCGCCTCCCGACGGGATCAGCCGGCCGGTCGAGCGGGCGGCCGGCAGACGCGGAGTGGCATGACGCAGACGACAGGCAGCGACACCAGCCGGGTTCGGCTCGGTGCGGCCGGTGCCGCCGTCACCCTCGCCACGCTGGTGACCAACGCTCTGGCGTACGTCGTCCCGGTGCTGGGCGCACGCCGGCTCAGCGCCGCCGATCTGGGCGCCCTGGCCACCGTCCTCGCGCTCGGCGCGATCGCCGCGGTTCCCGGGTTCGGGCTACAGATCGCGGTGGCCGCACACCGGGCCCGCTGGGGCGGCGGTGGCGCCGGCCGGCTCGGGCTGCGCACCGCCGCGCTCACCGGGGCCGTCACGCTGGCTGCGGTACCGCTGTTGACGGTGCTCCTGCGGCTACCGGCCCCGCTGACGCTGCTGCTCGCCGCCACCACGTTCGCCACCGTACTGGCGGGTCGGTGGCTCGGTGAGTTGCAGGGCGACCAGCGTTTCCTGCGGCTCGCCGTCGCAATGGCCGTGGTGGCCGCCGGCCGCTACGGCGGCCTGGTCGTCGGTCTCCTGCTCGGCCGAGGGCCGGTGACCTGCCTGCTGTTGACCACGGTCACCGGCCTGCTCGCCCTGCCGATCCTGGCCCGTCTCGCCGCCCCGGAGACCGCGGGCGTTACGTCGCCCATCGGGCGGGGCGCGGAATCAGCCACCCCACCGGGCGCGGTGCTGACCGGGCCGCGAGGCGATGAGCCGGGAGCCGGCGAGACCGGCGGTGTGGTGCCGCGCCGGCTCGGTGCCCGGCAGGTGACGACCGCCTGCGCCGCCACGCTGGCGATGCTCACCATCTCGTACGCCGACCTGATCCTCGCCCGCCAACTGCTGCCCGCCGCCGACTCCGGCGCGTACGCGGTCGGTTCGGTGCTCACCAAGGGTGCGTTGTGGGCGCCTCAGGTCGTCACACTGCTGGTACTGCCCCGGCTGGCCCGCGGCGACCGCCGCGCCCGTCTGGTGGCGCTGGCATTGATCATGGCCTGCGGGGCGGCCCTCGTCCTCGCCGCCACCATCGGCGGCGAGTTGGCGTTCCGGCTCGCCGGCGGCGCCGGCTATCTGCACCTGGCCGACACGGCACCGATCTTCGCCGCCACCGGTGCGCTCTACGCGGTGGTGTTCATGTTGGTCAACGATCGGGTGGCGACTGGCGCACGATGGCCCGCCGCACCGCTGTGGGTGGCCACGGCCGGCCTGGCAGCCGCCACTGCGCTCATCGCGCCACGCACCGTCACCGGCGTGCTGTCCTGCGCGCTGATCGCCGCCACCGTGACCGCCGCGGCGATGGTCTGGCTGGTCTTCCGGCCGGGCCGACCCACTCACGCGATCAACATCGGTAATCTCCGGCCCACCTGGATGCGCGGGTCACAGCGAACGAGGACTACGCTCAGTGATCAGCCTGGTGCCGTGACGAGGCAAACGGGTGTCGATGACGACTCTGCGGGCACTCAGGCTCCCCGCGCCCCGTCTCGTTGGCTACCGTAGTTGCTCCCGGGGTGGAGGTTCTCAGCTCCACCCACGGCCATTTCCGAAGAGGTAGCTGTGACGCTGTACGGCGAAAACCGTCCGCCCGCTGACGACGACCGGCCCACGGTCCAGGTGACAGCGGTCAGTTGGCCTGTCGAGGAACCGGAGCGTCCCACACCGGTCGCCCCACAGGACGGCGCGAAGCGTTCCCGTCGGGTCCGGATTCTGCTCGCCACCGGGGTGGCCACCACCGTACTCGCCTCGGTCGGCGTTGTTGCCGCCTGGGCGTACGCCGGCGACGTCCCGCGCGGCACCACCGTGCTCGGCACCGAACTCGGCGGACGCAGCCGGGCGGACGCGGCCCGGGAACTTCAGGCCCAACTGGACCGACGCGCGGCCGAACTGGCCGCCCCGATCGAGGTACGGGTCGGCGAACGGACGGCGCAGATCAACCCGGCCGAGGTCGGCCTCACCGTCGACGTGGAAGCCACCGTCGCCGCCGCGGCGCAGGCCGAGGCGCACACCGTGGACCGGCTGGTCGGCTCCCGCGAGATCGAGCCGGTGGTCTCCGTCGACGTGCCGAAGCTGGAGGCCGAGCTACAGAAGCTCGTCGGCAAGCAGGGCCGGAAGATGACCATGCCGGCGATCACCTTCTCCGGCACCACGCCCAAGGCGCGCCACCCCAAGCCGAGCCTGGCCATCGACGCCGAACATTCGGCTCAGGTGGTCAAGGACGCCTGGCTCAACGGACAGTCGGTGACCGTGCCGTTGGTCGAGAACCACCCTGTCACCTCCGCCGAAGAGGTGGACCGCCTGGTCGAGGAACTCGCCAAGCCGGCGGTCGCGGCACCGGTCAAGCTGACCACCGACCGGGGCACGGTGACCATTCCGCCCCAGGCGATCGCCAACGGCCTCCGGTTCAAGGCCGACAAGGCTGGCAAGCTCACCCCCAGCGTGGACGCCAAGCAGCTCCGGTCCGCCCTCGCCGACCGACTCGACAAGGTCGAGGTGGCGCCGAAGGATGCCACGATGACCATCTCCGGCGGTAAACCGAAGGTGGTCGACGGGCGCTCCGGCAAGCAGGTGGACATCGGCGCGCTCCGGGACGACCTGCTGGCAGTCCTGGCGCGCACCGAGGACCGTACGATCGCGGCCGAGCTCAAGCCGGTCGCGCCGAAGATCACGGCGGAGAAGGTTGCCGGGCTCGCTATCAAGGAGAAAGTCTCCTCCTTCACCACGTACTTCACCGGTGGGCTGTCGTCGCCACGTAGCCAGAACATCGTGACGATCGCCAAGCACGTGGACGGCACGGTGGTACTCCCCGGCGAAACGTTCTCCCTTAACCGCCACACCGGGGAGCGCGGCTACGCGCAGGGCTACCGCGACGCTCCGGTCATCCTCGACGGCAAACTGGTGCCGGGGGTCGGCGGCGGCACCTCGCAGTTCACCACCACGCTGTTCAACGCGACGTACTACGCGGGCCTGGAAGACGTCGAGCACAAGCCGCACTCCTACTACTTCAGCCGCTACCCGGCCGTCATCGAGTCGACGATCTTCTGGCCGAACCTCGACTTCAAGTTCCGAAACAACACCGAGTACGGCGTACTGATCGACACCTCGTACAAGGCAAACTCGATCACCGTTTCGATCTGGAGCACGAAGATCTGGGACAGCGTCAAGACCGAGTACGGCCCCCGGCGCAACATCACCTCGCCGAGGACTGTCTATCTGGAGCCGGGTCCCAGCTGCATCCCGGCCAACGGCAGCCAAGGCTTCACCCAGGATGCCTTCCGGGTCATCAAGAAGGACGGCAAGGTCGTCAAGCGGGAGAAGTTCACCTGGACCTACGACGCGGAGCCTCGCTTCATCTGCGCCAAGCAACCATCCTGACCTGGGAGCTTCCCGACCTCCACTTCCTCGTCAGTAATGTCACGGCCCCGTCCGGCTTCCCGCCGGCGGGGCCGTTCTCATGGCGGAAACCGTCCACGGCGGCGCGTCCACACACCTGGTGTCACCCATTCATCCGCGGATCGGCGCACTTCTTCTCCGGGCTGCGGCCCTGGGCCGACCGGCGTACCCGTTAATCGGATGCGGGCCTCTGGTCTCTGTTGGCCGTTGACCCGCTGGTACCGTTTCCGGGTTTCAGCAGCAGGACCCTGCGTCAGCCATCCGAATCCGGGAGTCTGTTCAGCATGCGAATCCGGGAGTCTGCCCAGGCCCGCAGCTGACCTCGCCGCCTTCCGCAGGCCAGCCCACCACTGTGGCCGGCGCCAGCGTCGGCGCCCTCACAGTCGGCAGTTGGTGCCCCCGGGGGCGGGCAACGGACCGACCCCTGACGCGCTCGGGTGGTTGTGGATCGTGTCAGGGGTGTGGGGGGTTGTGGGTGAAATGATTCGAGGGCCACCCCGCATGGGGGTGGCCCTCGAATCTAGAAGATGTCCGGCGGTGTCCTACTCTCCCACACCCTCCCGAGTGCAGTACCATCGGCGCTGGAGGGCTTAGCTTCCGGGTTCGGAATGTAACCGGGCGTTTCCCCTCCGCCATGACCGCCGTAACCTTATCAACATATCAAACAACACCACACCAACAACTGTCGGGGTGTCCGTTTGTTTGTTGTGAGTTACACAGTGGACGCGAGCAGAATCTTTGTGAGCAAGTCCTCGGCCTATTAGTACCGGTCAACTGAACCCGTTACCGG
>NZ_JBFBAY010000007.1:0-328079 GCF_040682415.1 Micromonospora sp. NPDC051196 | reverse complement strand
GCCAGATCTTGCATGAGTCACTCGTAGCTCACCGACGTCGAACCCTACCGACACCAACTCCTCCCGGAACCGGCCCACCTATAGAAGCGTCGACGGCGCTGGGGCGGGCGGGGCGGGAGCGGGGTGGGGGTGGGGGTGGGGGCGGGGGCGGGCTAGGCGGGCTAGGCGGGGATGCGTTGTTCGGGGACGGAGAGGCCGTAGAGGGCCATGAGTTCGGGGGTGTCTACGCGGCTGCCGTCGGCGACGGTGTCGCAGGCGATGTCGACGATCTGGTCCTTGTGGGCCAGCAGGTAGGGGCGGGCGCCGACGTCGGCGCTGGCCAGGGTGGCGATGCCGGCCCAGTGGCGGCGACCGAACAGCATCGGGTAGCCGCGCAGGCCGTTGTAGGTGGCGCAGACCAGCACGTCGGGGAAGGGCAGCGCGGTCACCCGGCGCACCGCGGCGGCGGTCAGTCCGGGCATGTCGACCGGCACCACCACCACTGCCTCGATCCGCTCGTCGTCGAGCCCGGCCAGGCCGGCGCGGATCGAGGAACCCACCCCGGTGCCCCACGCGCGGTTGACCACCACCGTGACCCGGTCCAGGTCAGCGGTCTCGCGCACCTGGTCGGCCGCGGCACCGAGAACGACCACGATGGGCCCGCATCCCGCCTCGGTCAGCGTGTCGATCATCTGGTCGACCAGGGGCTTGCCGTCCTGGTGCAGCAGGGCTTCCGGGCCGCCGATGCGGCGACCACCCCCCGCGGCGATGATCATTCCTGCGATCCGGTTCAGAGCCGGGCTCCCTCCCACGTGGGGCGGCCTGGCCCTGGCCGTCCCCTTCCTGCGCACACCGATTGCAACGACTGGCGCCAAAGAAGGGTGGCGGGGCAAATCGTATAATTTGGGTATCCTTCGCCAATTATCTGCTACCCACGAGATTGGCGGACCGACCGTGGTCGGCGTTGTCGCTATCCGCCGTCGCCGACCGCCGTAATCAGGACGACCTGCCAGGCACCGGTGACGTGCTCGGGTACCACCTCGATCCGTACCCGGTCACCGCGGTGCAGGTCGAGGTCGAAGTCACTCTTCCACTGGCCGTCGGTGTCGCCGTACGTCCCAGTGCCGGTCGCCTGGTAGTCCCACCACTCGCCGACGGCGACCTGCACACCGGCGACCCGTACGCGCAGCAGACCGGGCGTCTGGGACACCATGTCGATCGACGTCAGCGTCGGCCACGTCAGCTCCCTGCTCACCGGGCGGGTCGGGTCCTGGGGATCTGATCGGAGGATGATGGCGTTCTGGCACAGCGCCTCGCTGCATCCCGCCGGCAGATCCGTCTGGGTCAGCGGGGTGAGGGTGCCCGCCGGCCGGGGCGGCAACGGAAAACGGTCGAACGGCATCCGCTCGCCGATGGCGATCCCGATTTCCCCGCGCTCGGGGACCGGCACCGCCATTTCGCCCGCGTCGCCGGCCCGGTAGGCACCGGTGATGGTCAGCACGACGGTGGCCGGTTGGCCGACCGTGACGCCCAGGCCCGCCCAGTCGGCCGGGCGCAGGCTGCCGTCGTGGCACCTTCCGTCGGTGACGAGCCGGCCGTCGACGCGTACCGTCCGCTCCACCGTGATGTCCTCGTCGACGCCGTCGCAGCGGGTGAAGATGACCAGGTCGAGCGTGGTCGGCACCACTGTCACCTCGACCTGACGCGTCGACAGCGGGACACTGCGGGCGGCCACCACGCGGGCCCCGTTCGCGTACTCCGGGAACCCCTCGATGGTCGGGGTCGACGACGGACTGACCGCAGGAGTGGGTGTCAGGTCCGGACGCACTCCGGGGAGGACGAAGGTCACGGCCGCCGCCACGGCGACCCCGGTGGTGGCCCAGGCCGCGATCCGCCGCCGACGACGCGCGCGCACCTTGAGGCGTACGCCGTGCAGTCGGGCCCGGTGCGTGGCCTGCTCGATCGCAGCGTGGGAGCGCTCGTCGAGCACCTGCGTGAGATCGGTCAGGTTCATCGCGGCATCCCTTCCGGAGCCAGCGTCTCGTCCAGTCGCAGCTTGGCCAGCGCCCGGCTGGCCTGGCTCTTGACCGTGCCGACCGAGCAGCCGAGCGTCTCGGCGACCTCGTGTTCGGACAACTCCTCGAAATAGCGCAGCACGAGCACGGCCCGCTGTCGGCGCGGCAGCCGCCCCAGGGCGCGCCACAGCTGGTCGCGGTCGTCGAAGCCGGTCTGCGGATCCGCCGCCACACTCACCTCGGGAAGCTCGGCGGTGGGTAGCTCTCCGCGCCACCGCCGTCGCCACCAGGAGGCGTACGTGTTGACGATGATCCGGCGCACGTACGGCTCGGGGTCGCCGTCGATGCGCCGCCATGCCTCCCAGGCCCGCGCCAGCGCGGTCTGCAACAGGTCCTCGGCCAGCGTCCAGTCCCGAGTGAGCAGGAAGGCGGTACGCAGCAACCGCGATGACCGGGTCGCGACGAAGTCGTCGAAACCCTCCGGTGTGTTCACCCGTGCCCGCCCTTCCCGCAAGACGCCTCACCGGGTAGTACCGGCCGCGCCCGAGAAAGGTTGCCTTGCGCAGTGATCCGGTTCACCACCCGGACCCCGCAGCGCCCGGGAGCTACCGCCCGTCGCGGCGGATGACGCGCCGCAGCCGGCGCTTCACGCCGCCGGTCGCCCGGTTCTTCAGCCGGGAGAGGACGTCGTCGGGCTGCTGGTCCGCCCGCTCGTCGAGGGTCTGTGCGTGGCCGAGCAGGTCGACGATCGTCTCGATGGCGACGTCGAGCAGATGGCCGTCGTCGACGGCATCCGGGGTGCCGGCGGGAGTGAGCTTCGTCGGCCGTAGTTCGTCCAGGTCGCCGACGATCTGGCACGGGTAGTCGCGGAGTTCCTTGATCTGCGCTTCGGCCATGTCCAGCATCCAGCCGGCCCGATCCAGACCGATGCCGAAGCGCTGCTGGTCGGCCCGCTGCTTGAGCACCGCGTCGACCAGGTGGCGGTGCACCACCCGGCGGTAGGGCGTACGCAGTGGGTAGCGGTCGCCGAGCTTCTGGTTGACCAGCCGGAGCAGTTCGATCTCGGTGGCGCCCAGCGACGGGTTCGCGGCGGGCGCGGTCAGCTCGCACCGCCCGTCGCCGATGCCGATGATGCCGGCGAAACGCTGCCACAGCACCTCCTGCGGGGCACCCGGGCCCGGCACCGTCACCAGATGCCGGTGCCGCGCGGGCACCAGGTCGCCCCAGCGGCGCAGCATCCGCACCGCCGTGTGGTTCTCCCAGAAGACCTCGCACCGGCCCTCTTCGACCGCCCGCAGGAACTCCTCGAAACGCCACCCGCTGCGGGCCCGCACGCTCTGCTGCCAGAACGACGGGAAGGTACGCCACAGGTCACGGCCCATCACGATGACGTGGATCTCGCCCGCGCCGAGACTCGCCACCGCCCGAGCCGCCTGCTCGCCGGTGGCCGCGCCCAACCCCTCGTTACTGATGATCACGTCGCCGGACCACTCGCGGGCCTTGGCGGCCAGCCGGTCCCAGGTCCAGTACACCTCGGCGTCCCGCCACGTCGCGGCCCGCAGGTCGGCCATCGCCTGGTCCTGCGCGACCGCGCTGCCCGGCAACAGGATGCCCGTCTGCGCCAACCGGTCGCGGTTGCTCCAGAGCACGTTCTGCACATAGGTGCTGCCGGTCTTCGGCGCACCGATGTGCAGGTACACGCGTCTGGCCATGCCGCCTCCCGGGAACTTCACCACGTCGATCGCAGTGGTCAGGTTGGCAGCCGGACATGAACAACACGCAAAGCGTTGGTGCGTCGGGTCGCTCAGGCCGCGTCGCCGTAGCACTCGACGATCGACAGGTCGAGCGGGAAGCGCACCGGGGTGTCACCGAACAGCAACGCGGTGGCCCGCCGCCCGGCCAGGGCCACCGCCTCGGCGACCCGCTCGGCCTGCTCGGCCGGGCAGTGCACGATCACCTCGTCGTGCTGGAAGAAGACCAGCTCGGCTGCGGTGCCGGCCAGCTCGCCGCGGAGCACCGCCAGCAGCGTCGAGGCCCACTCGGCGGCGGTGGCCTGGATGACGAAGTTGCGGGTGAACCGGCCCCGCGACCGCGCCGCCCGGGCCCGGGGCGACTGCGGGTCGCCGGCCGCATCCGGATCCACCCCCTCGTCGGGGGCGAAACCCGCCGTGCCAGGCGGACAGGTACGCCCCAGCCACGAGCGCACCAACCCGCCCGCCTCACCGGTACGCGCCGCCGCCTCGACGTAACCGAACGCCGTGGGATAGCTGCGTCGCAGCACCGCAAGTGCCGGTACCGCCTCGCCGCCGGTCTGCCCGTACATCGCGCCGAGCAGGGCGAGCTTGGCCCGGCCCCGGTCGCCGCCGAACGCGTCCTGCGCCAGGGCCTGGTAGAGATCCCCGGTCGCACCCGCAGCGGCGAGCCGGGCGTCACCGGAGACCGCGGCGAGCACCCGGGGCTCCAGTTGGCCCGCGTCGGCCACCACGAACCGCCAGCCCGGGTCGGCCATCGCCGCCCGGCGGATGACTTTCGGGATCTGCAACGCGCCACCACCCCGGGTGGCCCACCGGCCCGACACCACCCCGCCGGGGACGTACTCGGGGCGGAAGCGGCCGTCGCGGACCCAGGCGTCCCGCCAGGCCCAGCCGTGCGCCGTCCAGATCCGGTAGAGCTCCTTGTATTCCAGGACCAGTGGCACCGCCGGATGGTCGACCCCGCGCAGCACCCAGGATCGGGTGTTGGGCAGGTCGATGCCAGCGCGGGCGAAGGCCCGCAGCAGCTCGGCCGGGGAATCGGCATGCAACTGGCGTACGCCGAACGCGTCGGCGATCCGGGCGGCCAGGTCGGCGAGTCGGCGCGGTGGCCCGCCCACCGGGGACGGCTCGCCGAGCAGCTCGGTGAGGATCGTGTCGTGCACGTCGACCCGCCAGGGCAGGCCCGCCGCCCCCATCTCCGCCGCGATCAGCGCGCCGGCCGACTCGGCGGCCACCAGCAACCGGAACCGGCCGGGGTGCGCGGTGGCGGCGATCCGAGCGAGCTGGTCGGCGTACACACCGGTCAACGCCGCCAGGCCCGGACCGGGCGGGCCGGACGGCGCGTCGAACAGCGCGCCCTGGCCGTCGCCCGGCGGCGCGGCCGGGCGCAGCGGCGGATCGGGCGGCACCGGTGTGCCGGTGAGTCGTGCCCAGGCCGCCGCCGGCGAACGCGGCTCGCCCCAGCGGCCGGCGTGGCCGAGCAGCAGCGACTCGGTCAGCTCGACGTCGTGACAGCGCTCGACCCGGACCCCGGCGCGCAGCAGCGTGGGGTAGAGCGTCGCGCCGCAGGCCCAGACCCAGCGGGGCCGGTCTGCGGCCTCCCGCGCGGCGACGGCGGCGGCGAGGTCGGTGACGGGCTCGGGCGGACCGGCGCACTGCCCGTCCGGGCGCAGCGGGCACAGCACGCCCGCACCGCCCTCCCCCGCCACCACCGCGACCAGCACACCCCCATCCTGCCCGTACCCACCGACACGCTCAGGGCGCCTCGGTGGGTCCGGGCGGTGCTACGGGATGGGCCGAGCGAAGATCACAAGCAGTTGCGCGTGTGGAACTCCACCTTCGTCACGACCCCGGGCCAGTACGTGTCCCACCCGTTGCCGGGGGTGAGGCAGTGGGTGAAGGGGCCCCACGGCGAGTCATGCCTCCAGCGGAAGGTGACGTCGACGTTGCGGGAGGTGCCGTTGTAGTACCACCCTCCCAGGACCTCCCCGGACCAGTTGGTGCTGGTCACCAGGGTCGGCGTCGTGTACGGATCCCATTCAGGCCAGACGCAGAACACCCCCTGGGGGCAGTTGCCCGCCGGCCAGTATCCGTCTGACGACCCGGCCGGGGCCGCCGCAGCGGGAGGGGCGGTGGCCAGCACACCTGCGACGGCCGCGGCGACAGCGAGAGACTTCAGCATGTTCTTCAGCACGAGTCACCTACTTGTCGTGGTGGGGATTCACCGGCAGTTGCGCGTGTGGAAGACGACCTTCGTCACGGTCATCGGCACGTACAGGTCCGCGTCGCCAGGGGTGGCGCAGAAGGTGCCGGCGTAGGACGTCCCCGGCAGGAACCAGTCGATGTCGACGTTGCGGGAGGTGTAGTTGTAGAAGTTGAACACTGTGACGCTGCCGGACCAGTCGGTGGTGGTCACCAGGGACGGAGTCGCGGTGGGGCCCTCCGGCGGGTGGTCCCAGTTGGGCCAGCCGCAGAACGTGCCCGGCAGGCAGTTTCCGGGCAGATATCTTCCCCACCCCGACTCGGCGGTTGCCGCCGAGGCGGGCGGGGCGGCGACCAGCACGCCTGCGACGGCTGCGGCGACAGCGAAGGACTTCAACATGCTTCACCTGCTTTCCGTGAGACAAGTATCGATGCCCGTCGAACTTACTCGTTAAGATATTGACGAGTCAAGAACCTGGTGTCGGTTCGCTCACCCACGATGGAAGCGCGGCGACGGGACAGCGAAACCGTTTCGGCGTTGATCAGGCTGGCGACCCGTGCCCGGAGGCGGCGTTGACCTGCGCGTACGGTGGCAGGTTCGAGCGGATCGGATGGCCGTCGCGGACGGCGGTCGCGGTATTCCCCGCAGGGCACACTGCGCTCCGCGACCACCTCGGTGTCACTTGCTGACGCCGGCGGTGAGGCCGGACTGCACCTGACGCTGGAAGACGATGTAGACGATGAGCACCGGCAGCATCGCCATGGTGACCCCGGCGAACAGGCCGGACCAGTCGGACTTGTAGCCCTGGTTGACCGACAGTTCGATCAGGCCCTGGGAGATGACCTGGTTCTTCGGCTCGCCGGCCACTGACTGCATCAGCAGGGTCGGCAGGTACCACTGGTTCCACTGGCCGAGGACGTTGAAGATGCCGATGCTGATCAGGCCGGGCTTGGCCATCGGCAGCATGACGCTGAAGAACAGCCGGCTGTGCGAGGCCCCGTCGACCATGGCCGCCTCGGCGATCGCGTCGGGCAGGGTACGGAAGAACGAGTGCATGAAGAAGACGGTGAACGCCAGCGACCAGGCCACGTAGACCAGGATCAGCATGAGGTGCTGGTTCGGGCCGAGGAAGGGCAGTGTCACGCCGAGGTTGTAGACGCCCTTGAACAGCGGCACCGCGGCCAGGTAGATCGGCAGGGTCAGCCCGGACAGGAACATGTAGTAGATCAGCCGGTTGCCGGGGAATTCGTAGCGGGCCAGCACGTACGCGGCCATCGAGCCGAGCAGCATGGTGAGGAAGACGCTGCCGGTCAGCACCAGGATCGTGTTGAGGAAGAAGTCGCCGATGTGGCCTTCGGTCCAGGCACGGACGAAGTTGCCCCACTGCAACGTCTCCGGGAACAACGACAGCGGTTTGCGGATGACCTCCGAGTCGGTCTTGAGTGCCGACATGACCACCCACAGCAGCGGGTAGACCACCATGATCGCCCAGACGGCGAGGAACAGGTGCGAGAAGCCGTTGAAGAACTTCGCTCCGGCGCGGCTGCCGCCGACAGCGGCGCGTTGGCCTGGCGTACGGTCCGACGGCGGGGCCTGGTCCGGCCCGGCCTGACCGCCCGGGGTGTGGGTCACCGTGCTCATCGTCCAGGCCTCCTCAGTACTCGATCCGCTCGCGACGGGTGATCCGCAGCTGCAACGCGGCCAGCAGGATCGTGAAGATCGCCAGGGCCACCGCGATGGCGCAGGCGTAGCCGAACTGGCCCTTCTGGAAGGCATTGAAGTTGATCACCGAGGCGAAGATCTCGCTGGCGTGGTTCGGGCCGCCCTGGCTGGGGGTCATGATGTAGACCAGCGCGAACATGTCCAGCGCGATGAAGCCCAGGTAGACCCAGGCCACCGAGACGGTGTCCCGCAACAGCGGCAGGGTGATCCGGAAGAAGGTGTGGAAACGACCCGCGCCGTCGAGGATGGCCGCCTCGTAGATGTCCTTCGGGATCGACTGCATGGCGGCGGAGAACAACACCATGTAGAAGCCGGCGCCGCTCCAGACCGCGATCACCAGCAGCCACCACAGCACCGCCGGTACGCCGAGGAACGGCTCCGGGTCGTACATGAAGGTGATCGGGTCGTCCGCGTCGACCAGACCGATCTTCATCAGTACGCCGTTGATCAGCCCCTGGCCGTCGGCGCGGTAGATCTGTTGCCACATCACCGCGATGACGACCAGGGACAGCACCTGCGGGAAGAAGAAGATCACCTTGTACAGGCCGGAGCCGAAGACGCCCCGGATGCCGGCCTTGTCCTCGCGTCCGCCCACGTTGAGCAGGAACGCGAGGAACAAGGCCAGCGCGATGGTGAACAGCGGCACGGTAACCAGGAAGAAGACGTTGTGCCAGAACGCCTTCCTGATCAGCTCGTCGGTGAACAGCCGGAGGTAGTTGTCGAGCCCGACGAACTGCTGCCGGTCGGAGTAACCTCCCCAGTCGGTCAGCGAGTATCCGGCTGCCTGCAGGAAGGGCCACACCACGTAGAAGAGGTACAGCCCGACCGGTAGGGCCAGGAAACCCGTGACGAAACGCGCAACACCGTGCCGCATTTCTCCCACTTCCTCGTTCGGTCAGATCCGGGGTGTCACGCGTTGCGGGTCTGCTTGGTGATCGACGAGTCCTTGGCGACCTTGTCGGCGGCGGCCTGCATCTTGTCCACGAACTGCGCGGCGGTGAGCCGGCCGGCCATCAGTTCCTGGGACAGGTTCTGGCTCTCCTTGTCCAGGTCGGCGTAGAAGTCCCAGAGCTTCACCGAGATCAGGTCCTGCCCGGCGTTCTTCATCAGCTCGTTGGCGCTGGCCAGCGCCGGGTCGTCCACGTTGTCGCCGGAGCCCTTGGTCGAGGCCAGGGACTTGGTCAGCTCGGCGAACTTCGCCGAGCCGGCCTTGGAGAGCACCGCCCGCAGGAACTCCTTGGCCGCCGCCTTGTTCGGGGCCTTGCTCGGCACCACGAAGCCCTCACCGGCACCGGCGAAGACGTCCTTGGGCGCCTTGTCCGCGGCGCTGACCGTCCAGTAGTCGGAGAGCTTCATCTCGAAGCCCGGCGGGATGGTCGCCGCCATCTCGTTCTTCAGCCAGGTGCCGACCTGGATGAAGGCCGCCTTGCCGTCCAGCCAGGCCTGCTGCGACTGGGTGTGGTCGAGCCGGCCGGGCAGCACCAGCTTGTCCTTGACCAGCTTCTCCCACTGCTCCAGCGCCGGCAGCACACCCTCGGCACGCCAGGCGTTCTCCTTCAGGTTGTCGATGTCGACGACCGCCTGCTTGCCGGCCGACTTCCAGATCGAGGCCATCAGCGCCCAGCGCGGGTAGTAGCCGTGCACGGCGTCGTAGACGTACGGGGCGATGCCCTTTGCCTTGATCTTCGGGGCGAGGGCGAAGAACTCCTCGAAGCTCGTCGGCGGCGCCCAGCCCTCCTTGCTGAACAGCGCGCCGTTGTACCAGTTGCCCCAGACGGTGAAGGCGACGTAGACCACGAAGAACTTGCCCTGGAAGGTGCCGTCGCTGACGGTGCCCGGCAGCAGGGTGTCGGCGACGGTGCCGCCACCTTCCCAGGCCGGAGCGGCGAGCAGGTCGTCCAGCGGCTCGATGGCCCCCTCGTTGACCAGCGTGCTGAGGTCCATCAGGTCGGCGCCCGAGTTCATGATCAGATCGCTGGGCGTGGTCGCCATCTTGGGCTGTTCTTCGGTCTTGATCTTCTGGGTGGAGCTCATGTTGACCGTGACGCTTCCGTGCTTGGCACTGAAGATCGCCTGGTCTTCCTTCGCCCAGGCGTCACCCAGACCACCGTTGAAGATGACCACCTTGACGGCGCTGTTCTCTTGCAGGCCGAACGGGTTGTCGTCGCTCTTCTGCCCGGCGTCGTCGTTGCTCGGGCTCGGCGTGCTGCCGGCGCAGGCGCTGAGCAGACCCGCGGCGGGAGTCACCAGGAGACCCGCAGCCGCCGCGCGGCGCAGCAGGGTCCGGCGGTTGAGATCGGGGTTAACGGACATAGTTCGTCTCTCCTTGTGGTGTCGGGTCAGGCGGTGCGCCGGAGACGCCCGGCGTACCGCGACTCGAGGGCGAGGTTGTGCGCGTCCCCACCGGGGACGTTGGCGGAGAGGTAGATAGGGGGCACCTCTCCGACCTGGTGGAACCGTCGTACGACCTCTGCGGTCAGCAGCTGCGCCAGCAGCGCCGAGGTGACCGAGGAGACCGCACAGACCGCGCCGCCGCCCTCGAGCGGCAGCAGTGCGTCGCCGTACGGCGCGCCGTTGTCCAGCACGACGTCGGCGAGTTCGGCGAGCCGCCGGCCGGACGGGTGGCGCGCAGCGACCCGACCGGTGTGCTCGACCGAGGTGACCGCGATCAACGGGTGACCGCGTCCGGTGGCCAGCAGGGCCAGTTCGACCACCGACCCGTTGATGCCGGACTGGGACGCCACCACGAACACGTCCTGCGGCTGCGGTGCGGCGATCTCGTAGAGCTGGTGGGCGATGGCCGGATCGCGCTCCAACTTCGGGTCGGTGAGCACGTCGCGCGGGGCGTCGCCGTGCAGCACCAGATCGTGCAGGCTGAGCCGGTTGGCGGGGACCAGCCCGCCGGCCCGGGCCACCAACTCGGCGGCGAACGCCTCGGAGTGGCCGGCACCGAACGCCTGGAGCACCCCGTCGGCCCGCAGGCTGTCGGCGATCAGGTCGGCGGCCCGGCCGAGCGGTTCGGCGCCGGCGTCGACGATGCGGTCGAGCACCGGCCGGACGGCGTCGGCGTACCCCTGCGCGCTGATCATGCGGTGACTCCCCTCGCGGCCTTGTGCCCGTCGACGGCCTGGGCGGTACGCCGGAAGGCCGCGTGGGCGCGGTCATGGGTGCGTTGGGCGACCGCGATGTAGAGCAGGTCCAGCACGACCAGTTGCGGGTGCCGGGCGGAGAGCGCATCCGGGCGGAAGGTGGTGGCCTGGCTGGCGGTGAGCAGCACGATGTCGGCCAGTTCGGCCAGCGGAGAGCGACGGAACCCGGTCAGCGCGATGGTGGTCGCGCCTCGGCTGCCGCCCTCGGCGAGCATCTCGATGGCCTCCCGGGTCTGGCCGCTGTGCGAGATGCCCAGCGCGACGTCGCCCGGCCGCAGCAGGGCGGCGGCGGCGAGCCCGGAGTGCACGTCGTTCCACGCCCAGGCGGCCACCCCGATCCGGTGCAGGCTGAACTGCATCTCCTCGCCGACCAGGGCGCTGCCACTGGCGCCGAAGATGTTGACCCGGCTGGCACCGGCGATGGCGACCGCGGCCCGTTCCACCTCGGCGAGGTCCAGCAGCGCGGCGGTGTCGTGCATGGCCCGGGTGTCGGCGGCGATGATCTGCTCCAGCACCCGTTCCAGCGGGTCACTCGGCTGGATCTCACGTCCGATGTCGACGCTCCAGCCCGCCGAGCGGGCCCGGCCGGTCTCGGCGGCGATGCCCAGCCGCAGGTCGGCGTAGCCCTCGAAGCCCATCGCCCGGCAGAACCGGGTGACCGTGGCCGGTGAGGTGCCGCTGCGTTCGGCCAGCTCGACGATGGTGGCGCGGGCCGCCGCCTCCGGGTCACTGAGCACGTGCTCGGCGACCCGGCGCAACGCCCCGGTCAGCTCGTCGGCGCCGGCACGCACCCGGGCCAGCACGCCGCCGGAGGCGACGCCGACGCCCCGCCGATCGACCCCGTCGGCATCGGCCACCGCGGTGCCCGCGGAGGTGTCCGCCTCGTGATCAACCATGGGGCACCTTTCCGAAAAGACTGTTAACTGTTAGTGGTAAAAGTTCTTACTGAAGCCACCTCCATGTCAAGACCGTGGGCGAAGTTTTCAAACTGTTACCTGGGGCACGCGGGACTGCTGCGCCTGCGCACCTTGCCCCGTCAGCCCCCGCGACCAGCATGAACACACATCGATCAAGGAGGTGGGATGACCTCCGGCGCGGTGCCTCCGCCTCCGCCGCCCGGCTACCCCGCGCACCGCCGTGGTCGGCCTCAACGTCGGCGGTACGTCCACCCGCGCTCGCGGTGACCCTCGACAGCGACGGCCTCGACGGCGACCCTCGACAGCGACCGCCTCGACGGCGACCCTCAACGGTGACCGCCTCTGCACCGCCCGAGCCGGCGGCTGCGCTGCCCACGGCGACGCCCTTGTCGCGTACGCCTCGGCCACGGCCAGCCCGCACGGCAGCGCCCGATCACAGCGACAGGTGCCGCTGCACGCAGGGAACCCGCATCACGCTGCCAAGATCACGCTCGATGTGGGATCGAGTGGTGTCAGAGTCGCTGGCAAGCCACTCGATCCACGATCGAGCGTGATCTTGAGGTCGTGTCGGCTCTGCCTGAGAACTTGAGCCGGCGGTGACAGGTCGCCCCGCGCGGGCACCCGCGCACTGCCACCCCTGCGCGGGCACCCCCTGCGCGGGCACCCCCGCGCGGGCACTCCCGCGCTGACACCCCCGCGCTGGCAGTCCTGCGCGGGCGTCCTGCGCGGGCGTCCTGCGCGGGCGTCCTGCGCGGGGCGGGCTTGCGACGGGCTCGGGTTGAAAGGGCGTCGGCTGGTGTTGTTGCGTGGGTTGAAGCAGAGCGACTCCTCCGTGGTGCCCGACCCGGACCCGAAAGGGCCAGCAGGGGCATACGGGGTTGGCGGGCGGCCAGTAGATGGTGACGGTCGGCGGTCGCTCGCGGACCGCCCAGGGGCGTAATGCCAGTCAGGCACCGGCTATCACCTCGATAATCGTGACAGCTGGAATACGCTCGGTGCATGCGCCGGTTGGCCCGACTCGCCGCACGGACGCCGGCCGACCGCGAGCGCTACCTCGATCTGCTCCGGGCCCTGGCGATCATGCTGGTCGTTTTCGGTCACTGGATGATCGCGACCATCTACTACGGCCCGCACGGGCGGCCGGATGGGCAGTCGGCTCTGCCGGCGATGCCCTGGGCCTATCCGCTGACCTGGGCCGTCCAGGTCATGCCGGTGTTCTTCCTGGTCGGCGGGTACGCCAACGCCGCCTCCCTCGCATCGCAGCGGGCCCGGGGCGCGGACGCCACCGGTTGGCTGCTCGGGCGCAGCGCCCGACTGCTGCGTCCGACCACCGCACTGGTGCTGGTGCTCGCCGGCAGCGCCCTGATCGCCCGGCTGGTCGGTGCCGAGCCGGGTCAGGTACGCACGGTGGTCTGGTTCGCGACCATCCCGCTGTGGTTCCTCGCCGCCTACCTGGCGGTGGTGCCGCTGACCCCGGTGATGTACGCGCTGCACCGCCGCTTCGGGTTGGCGGTGCTGGTGGCCCTGGCACTGCTGGTCGCGCTGGGTGACCTGGGCCGTGCCCTCGGCCCGCCCGAGCTTGCCCTGCCGAACTATCTGCTCGGCTGGCTGGCCATCCACCAGATCGGCTTCGCCTGGTACGACGCCCGCCGGGGCAACTGCCGTCCGACAGGCATCACAAGCCCCACCACAGGCACCCGGCCGGGCACCGAGGCCGGGCGCGAGCCGAGCGGACCGAGCAGGCCGAACGGGCCGAACGAACCGAGCGAACCGAGCAGGCCGAAGGAGCCAAGCGAGCCGAGCGAACCGAGCAGGCCGAACGAGCCAAGCGAGCCAAGCGGACCGAGCAGGCCGAACGAGCCGAGCAGGCCGAGCGGGCGGACGGGTGGCTTCGCCTGGATCCGGGCCCGCTGCCTGCCGATGTCCCGGCGGGCGGCGCTGCTGATGATCACGGTCGGACTGGCCGCCGCGGTGCTGCTCACCGGCCCCGGACCGTACCCGGTCAGCATGATCAATGTGCCGGGTGAGCGGTTGGACAATGCCGCCCCGCCCAGCGTGGCGCTGCTTGCCGTGGCCACCGCCCAACTCGGGCTGATCCTGCTGCTGCGCGAACGCGCCGAACGCTGGCTGCACCGCAGCCGCCCGTGGCAGGCGGTGATCGGGGTCAACGCGGTCGTGCTCACCGTCTTCCTGTGGCACCTCAGCGCGGTGATCCTGCTGGTGGGCGGGCTGGACGCGCTCGGTGTGCTGCCCACTCCGGCCGCCGGCACGCAAGCCTGGTTCGCCTGGCGGCTGCCCTGGCTGCTGATGCTGAGCGTGGTGCTGGCCGTACTGGTCACGATCTTCGGTCCGATCGAGGCCCGCACCGGCCGCTCGACGGCGAGCCGGCACCACCCCACCGACCAGCCGACCACCGGCCGGCACCACCCCACCGAACTGCCGACCGTCGGCCAGCGGCAGCCCGATCATCGACAGGGTGGGGTCGACCGGCCGCGGGGAGACGGACGGCCGACCCATCGGTGGACAGTTGCACTCGTCGTCGCCGGTTACGCCGCCGTCGTGTACGCGATGGCAGCCAACAGCGTCGCCGCGAAGACCGCACCGGAACCATTCGGCCTGCCCGTGACCGCCCTGGCGGCGTACCTGGTCGGGGCGGGCACCCTGCGACTGCTCAGGACTGGGTGGGGAAGCCGAGGTTGACCCCGCCGTGGCGGGGATCGAGCCAGCGGCTGGTGACCACCTTGCCCCGGGTGTAGAAGGCGACGCCGTCCGGGCCGTGCGCGTGCAGGTCACCGAAGAGCGAGGACTTCCAACCGCCGAACGAGTAGTACGCCATCGGCACCGGGATCGGCACGTTGATGCCGACCATGCCGACCTCCACCTCGTGCTGGTAGCGCCGGGCGGCCCCGCCGTCGTTGGTGAAGATCGCCGTGCCGTTGCCGTACGGGTTGGCGTTGACCAGCGCCACGGCCTCGTCGTACGAGCCCACTCGCAGCACCGACAGCACCGGCCCGAAGATCTCGTCCGTGTAGATCGACATCTCGGGGGTGACGTGGTCGAACAGGGTCGGGCCGAGCCAGAAACCGTCCGGGTCGCCGTCCGGTGCCACCTCCCGACCGTCGACCACGGGCACCGCCCCGGCGGCCACCCCGGCCTCGACGTACGAGCGCACCCGGTCGGCGTGCGCGGCGGTGACCAGTGGTCCCATGTCGCAGCCGCGCCGCCCGTCGCCGGTGCGCAGTCCGGCCATCCGTTGCGCGATCCGGGCCACCAACTCGTCGGCGACCGGCTCCACGGCGACCAGCGCGGAGATCGCCATGCACCGCTCCCCCGCCGAACCGAACCCGGCGTTGACCGCCGCATCGGCAGCCAGGTCCAGGTCGGCGTCGGGGAGCACCACCATGTGGTTCTTCGCCCCGCCGAGTGCCTGCACCCGCTTGCCGGCCATCGTGGCGCGCTGGTGGACGTACCGGGCGACCGGGGTGGAGCCGACGAACGACACCGCCTTGACCGCCGGATGTTCCAGCAGCGCGTCGACCGCCTCCTTGTCGCCGTTGACCACGTTCAGCACCCCGTCGGGCAGGCCGGCCTCGGCGAACCACTCGGCCAGCAGCAGGGCCGCGCTCGGATCCTTCTCGCTCGGCTTGAGCACCACGGCGTTACCGGCGGCCACCGCCACCGGCACGAACCACAGCGGCACCATCACCGGGAAATTGAACGGGCTGATCACCGCGACCACTCCGAGCGGCTGCCGCAGGCTGTACGAGTCGACCTCGGTGGAGACGTTCTCGCTGAAGCCGCCGCGCAGCGCCGAGGGGATGCCGCAGGCGTACTCGATGACCTCCAGCCCGCGCTGCACCTCGCCGGCGGCGTCGGCGAGCACCTTGCCGTGCTCGGCGGTGATCACCTCGGTGAGCTGGTCGCGACGGGCGTGGACCAGTTCGCGGAAGGCGAACAGCACCGTCGTCCGCTTGGCCAGGGAGGCGTCCCGCCAGGTGCGGGCCGCCCGCTCGGCGGACTCCACCGCGACCGCGACGTCCGCGGCGGAGGCCAGCTCCACCTGCGCGGTACGCCGACCGGTGGCCGGATCGAAGACGTCACCACGCCGAGCCGAGCCGCCACTGACCCGCTTGCCGTCGACGAAGTGCCCGATGAGGCTCACGCTGAACAGCCTTTCGTTCGCGACTGCGGGGCTCGCAAAACCGGCTCACTCCTCGCGCTCACGGTGCCACCGCCTCGGCGGCGCAGGAGCGGATCGCCTCGACCAGGATGGCCAGACCCTCGCGGGCCTCGTCCTCGGTCAGGGTCAGCGGCGGTCCCATCCGCAGTACGTTGCCGTAGAGCCCGCCCTTACCGACGAGCAGGCCACCGGCCCGGCACGCCTCGAAGACGCGGGTGGCCAGCGCCGCGTCCGGCTCGACCGTGCCGGATCGGACGAACTCGACGCCGAGCATCAGGCCCTTGCCGCGTACCTCGGCGACGCAGTCGAGGCCGCCCACGGCGGCGCGCAGGCCGTCGACGAGGATCGCGCCGGTGCGGGCGGCGTTGGCCTGGAGGTCGTGGTCGAGCAGGTAGTCCAGGACCGCGTTGCCGGCGGCGGTGGAGACCGGGTTGCCGCCGAAGGTGGAGAAGCTGATCGCCGGCACCGCTTCCATCACCTCGGCCCGACCGACCACCCCGGCCAGGGCGAACCCATTGCCGATGCCCTTGGCGAAGGTGAGCAGGTCCGGCGTGACGCCGTGCGCCTGGTAGCCCCAGAAGTGCTCACCGGTACGCCCCCAACCGGTCTGCACCTCGTCGGAGATGAGCAGGATGCCGTGTTCGTCGAGGACCTTCTTCCAGGCGGCGAACAGCCCGTCGGGGCCGTGTACGAAGCCGCCGACGCCCTGGATCGGCTCGGCGAGCAGGCAGGCCACGTCCCCGCTGGTCTGGGTGGCGAGCACCTCCCGCAGGTCCTCCACCGCCGCGTCGATCCGGTCGGCCTCGGGCAGTCGGGCCAGCAGGCCGCGCAGCCGCTCACCGGAGTGCAGCCAGGCGACCTGGAGCGGGTTGAGCTGGCTGGCCGACCAGCCTCGGTTGCCGGTCACGCCCATCGTCGCGTACGACCGGCCGTGGTAGCTGTTGCGGACCGCGAGGATCTGGTGCGAGCGACGGTGGTTGGTGGCCATCAGCAGCGCGGCCTCGTTGGCCTCGGTGCCGGAGTTGGTGAAGAAGACCCGGGCGTCCGGGATGCCGGACAGCCGCGCGATCTTCTCGGCCAGCTCGACCTGTTGGCGGATCAGGTAGAGCGTCGAGGTGTGCACGATCCCGGTGGCCAGTTGCCGTTGCACCGCCTCCCGGATCTCGGCGATGTCGTACCCGATCATGTTGGTCAGCACCCCGCCGAAGAAGTCCAGGTAGGTGCGGCCCTGCGCGTCGGTGACCCGGCGGCCTTCGCCGGAGACGAGCTCGATCGGTTCGGCGTAGTAGAGCGGCATCCAGGACGGAAGCACGGCCCGGTGTCGAGCCAACAGGTCATCGGCGGTCATCGTCGCACCCTTCGGTTCGCGGTAACCGCACGCTTTCACCACCGTCGCTGCCCGGACAAGAGTCAACATGTCGCGCGAGGACGCGCACCCCCTGACACAACGTCAACGCTTTCCGTGGCCCGTCGACCCCAAAGCCGCGCTTCCAGTGGACGCATCCACCAATAACCCACGTTTTCCGTTGCACCCACCCCACCCCACCCCCACCCCACCCCACCCCAACCCCCACACCGCCCCGTTGATCATGAGGCTAGCGGCAGTGAATTAGGACAAAATCCCCGGCCAACCTCATGATCAACAAGTGTCGAAGGGAGTGGGGCAGGTAGGTGGGTCAGGCGGGGGCGGTGGTGTGGATGGCGGTGGCGAAGACTTCGGAGCGGTGTTCGAAGTTGCGGAAGCGGCCGTAGCTGGGGGCGGCCGGGGAGAGCAGGACGACGCCGCCGGCCGGAGTGACCTGGCGGGCCAACTGGACGGCGGTGGTGAGGTCGTCCACCAGTTCGGTACGCACCTTCGGCAGGCCGGCGAGCGCTTCGATGATGCGTGGGCCGCTGTCCGGGATGCCGATCACGGTCAACTCCCGCTCGGCCAGGTGCTCCCGCAGCGGGGTGTAGTCGACACCCCGGTCGTTGCCGCCGACGATCACGGTCAACGGCCGTCCCTCGTACGCGTCGATGGCGTGGATGGCCGCGTACGGGCTGGTGGCGAGGGTGTCGTCGACGAAGGTCAGGCCGGACGGGTCGACGATCTCGGTCAGCCGGTGGGCCAGCCCCTGGAACTCGGCCACCGCCACGGCCAGGGTGTCCTTGCGGCCGACGACGTCCACGCCGAGCGCGTCGAGCACCGCCAGGGCCACGCAGAGGTTGCCCTCGTTGTGCCGACCGACCAGCGGCAGTACCGCCCGGGGGAACAGTGGCCGGTCGACCAGGTGGAACCAGGGGGTGCCGTCCGGCCCGCCGGCCACGTTCACCGATGCGCCCGTGCCGGCGCGTACCGCCGCCCGGTCACCCAACTCGAACGCCAGCCGGGGGTCGGCGCCGTTGACCACCACCGTGCGCGGCCCGTACGCCAGCAGGTTGAGCTTGTCCCGGTAGTACTCCCGTTCGCCGCCGTGCGCGTCGAGGTGTTCGGGGAACAACGCGGTCACCACCGCCACCCGGGGCGAGTCGGTCAGGTCGCTGCACTGGTAGCTGGACAGTTCCAGTACGTACAGCTCCGCCTCCGGCAGGTCCAGCGTCGGTACGCCGATGTTGCCGCCGAAGACGTTGGGCCGGTCCATCGCCGTCAGCAGGTGGTGGATGAGGCTGGACGTGGTGCTCTTGCCCTTGCTGCCGGTCACCCCGACGGTGCGTTCACCGTGGTCGGCCATCCACAACGCGGTGCCCTGGGTGATCGTGGCGCCTCGGCGACGCAGCTCCACCAGCCACGGGTGGGTCTGCGGCACGCCCGGCGAGCGGACCACCACGTCGGCGGCGGCCAGCCGGTCGAAGCCCTCCTCGCCGGTGACCAGTGGGGCGGCCTCGGCCAGCGGCCCCTCCCAGGGCAGCGTGAGGAAGTTCGCGCTGTCGTCCACGGCGACCAGCTCCGCCGGCCCGTGGGCGGCGATCGCGATCACCGCGGCCCGGCCCTCCCGGCCGGCCCCCCAGACGGCGACGGTACGTCCGCGCAGGTCAGACAGGCGCACAGCTTCTCCTCGAAGACGACGGCGGTGGGGCACGAACACGGTCCGGCGGAGCCGGGCACGGCCGGACGAACCAGGGCCTAGTATGGCGTGTGCCCAACACGCAGCTGGCGCGGATGGACGCGTTCATCTTCCCGTCCTACTCGATCGACCTCTCCACCGGCGAGGCGCTGTTCGACTACGCGCTGACCGGCCCGGACGGCGAACAGCGGTTCACTGAAGTGATCACGTTGCCGGTGCCCGAGGAGTCACCGTCGGACGCGGCCGTGGCGGCCCTCGGCCGGGTCCTGGAGCTGCTGCACGTGGTGGCCGGGGTCAGCTACTACAAGGCCGCCGCGCCGGGGCAACTGGTGCTGCCGGCACCGCTCGGCCCGGCCGCCGCCGAGTTCGTCACCGCCGTCTACACCGAGGGCCTGGCCGAGTACGCCTACCGCAACCAGCTGCCGTACGTGCTGGAGTTGGTCCCGCGCGTCCCGGACGGCCGGGTACGCCCCGCCGCCGAGTACGACAACTCCGACCGGCGTCCGCTGTCGGCGGTCGGTGGCGGCAAGGACTCGATCGTCAGCCTGGAGGCGCTGCGCCGCGCCGGCCTCGACCCGGTGCCGTTCTCGGTCAACCCGAACCATGTGATCAACGCGGTGAACGCGGCTTCCGGGCTCACCGCGCTGGCGGCGCGGCGGCGCCTCGACCCGGTGCTGTTCGAGCTGAACGCGGCCGGTGCCCGCAACGGGCACATCCCGGTCACCGCGATCAACTCGCTGATCGCCGTCGCCACGGCGGTGTTGCACGGGCTGGGTCCGGTGGTGATGTCCAACGAGCGCTCGGCGTCCGACCCGAACCTGATCTGGAACGGTCACGAGATCAACCATCAGTGGTCCAAAGGCGTGACGGCCGAAGGACTGCTGCGGGCGGCCCTGGCCGAGCATGCCGGGCTGACCGAGCCGTACTTCTCCCTGCTGCGCCCGCTGTCGGAGCTGCACATCGCCCGGCTGTTCGCCACCATCGACCGGTACGACGACGTGGTGACCAGCTGCAACGCCGCGTTCAAGCTGCGCGACGCCAGCGAACGCTGGTGCCGCGACTGCCCCAAGTGCCGGTTCGTCTTCCTCGCGCTGGCCCCGTTCATGTCCCGCGAGCGGATCACCCACATCTTCGGCGGCGACCTGCTCGCCGACCCCACCCAGGTCCCCGGATACCGGGAACTGCTCGGCGTGGACGGGCACAAGCCGTTCGAATGCGTCGGCGAGGTGGAGGAGTCGGTGGTGGCACTCAGCCTGCTCGCCAAGCAACCCGACTGGCGGGACACTCCGGTCGTGACCGCCCTGGTCGCCGCCGTTCCGGACACCGCCTGGGCCACCGCCGCCACCTCCGACACCTTCACCCCCGGCGGCGGCCCCTCCTACGTCCCGCCCACCTACGCCAAGGCGCTGCACGCTCTCACCGAGTAGGGGCCGCGCCGCCAGCCCCGGTTTCCTGTCGGCCAGGGTCACCGAGAGGTGCCCTGGTTTCAAAAAAGTGCCTTCTTCCCAGCCCAGCCTTGGTCTCTTACGGTTTCTGGGTAACCAAAAGAGAGCTAGAGGAGGCGCTCGTCATGGCTGTGACACTGGTGAACCCGAGCGGGCTGCCGGAAATCGACGTGTACCGGCAGGTGTCGGTGGCGACCGGGTCGAAGATCGTCCACGTCGCCGGGCAGGTCGCCTGGGACCCGGATGGCCACACGATCGGCGAGGGGGATCTCGCCGCGCAGGTCGAGCAGTGCTACCTCAACGTCGCCACGGCACTCGCCGGGGTCGGGGCGTCCTTCGCCGACGTGGTGAAGTTGACCGTGCACGTCGTCGACTGGACACCGGAGCAGATGCCGGTACTGCTCGACGGCATCGCCCGGGCGGCGGCGAAGCTGGGGGTCACTCCGGCGGCGCCGGCCTCACTGCTGGGGGTCGCGGCCCTGGACGTACCCGAGCATCTGGTGGAGGTCGAAGCGACCGCCGTACTCGATTAGCCGGTCGAAGTCCCGGCCCGACGGCGGGCCGGGACCGGCGGGCCGGGACTGCTACTCCGCACCGAACCGGTGGCGGGACGCCTCGATGTGCCCCAGGTAGCGCTGGGTCCAGGTGCACATGCCGTCGACGACCCCGCGCAGGGCCTCCCCGGCTTCGGTGAGGGTGTACTCGACGCGGGGCGGCACGGTCGGGTACACCTGCCGCTCGACCAGGCCGTTGCGCTCCAGCATGCGCAGGTTCTGGGTGAGCATCTTGTGGCTGATGCCGCCGACGACGTCGCGCAGTTCGCTGAAGCGCATGGTGCGCTGCCCGAGGAACTCGATGATCAGGAAGGCCCACTTGTTCGCGACGTCGGAGAAGATCTCGCGGGCCAGCGAGTCCGCCCGGGCCAGGTCGGCTTCCGGGGGCAACTCGCTGATCTCGGCTCTGGTTCCCACCTCTTCACTCTCCATCGGTTCTCCAGTAACCGCAAGAGAGTCAGGGGGCGCGGATGGCATCCAGGGCGAGCAGGGCGACGTGCAGGGAGAGGCAGGCGTCGACCGAGTCCAGGTCGACGTCGAGGATCCGGCCGATGCGGGCCAGCCGTTCGTAGAAGGCCGGTCGGGACAGGTGCGCCGCAGTGGCCGCCGCCGACTTGTTCCGGCCCTGTTCCAGGTACGCGCGCAGGGTGCCGAGCAGTTGCTCGCGCGGATGCCGGGCGTCGTACGCCAGCAGGGCACCCAGCTCGCGTTCGACGAACGTCTGTAGGCGCGGCTCGTCGCGCAGCAGGTGCAGCAGCCCGGCGAGCCCGACGTGCGGCAGCCGGAAGATCGGCAGGTCCCGTCGGTCCCGTCGGGCCGCCTCGGCGACCTGCCGGGCCTCGATCAGCGATCGTCCCGCCTCCCGCAGGCTGCCCACCCCGGAACCGGCAGCGACGATCAGGCCGCCGGGGCGGCGCGGTGCCGGCTCGGTCGGGCGGGTCTCGGGGCGGGCGCGCCGCAGCGCGGCCGCGAACGCGGCCAGGGCCCGCTCCTCCCCCGCCGCGTCGGCGAGCGCCAGCAGCACCCCGACCGCCTGATCGTCGACCACGCTGGTCAGGCCGATCAGGTTCGTCTCCCGCAGCGCCTGCCCGACCGTTTCGGCGAGGTCCCGCAGACGGGCCGCCCCGGGTTCGCCACCGGCCAGCCCCGGATCGCCACCGGTGCCGGCGTCACCGGCGGCTCCGTTCTCCCCTGCGAGGTCGTCACCGCGATGCCGGACCACCACCCCGACCAGGTGCCGACGGTCCAGCACCAACCCCAACGCCCGGGCCCGCAGGGCCACCTCGTCGACCGGCCGGGAGCGGTCCAGCAGCGCGGTGAGCAGGGTCCGGTGGATCTGCCGTTCCAGCCCTTCGGCGTCGCGGCGGATCAGCCGGCCCAGGGCCAGGGTCGAGGCGGCCCGCTCCACCAGGATGGTCAACCGGGTCGGCGGCGCGGCCGGGCCGCGCACCACGCCGTCCACCCCGCTCAGGTCGCTGTCGTCCGCCCCACTCGGGTCGCTGTCGCCCGGCCCACTCAGGTCACCGCCACCAGGCCAGCGCAGCAGCAGCCGGCCCCAGTCCTCACCCCGGGCGCCGACCATGGTGACCAGCCAGCCGCTGTCCGGGTCGTACGCCGTACGCCCGGCGGGCCGGATCCGCCGCGAGTGCTGCTCCCACCCGTCCAGCAGCAGTTCGGCGTTCTCCCCCGCCGGGTCGTAGGCGAGCACCTGACGGGACAGGTTCTCCAGCACCACCGGGCAGCCGGACAGTTCGGCGGCCTGCCGGATCACCTCGTCCGGTTCGGCGCCTTCCACCGACAGTTCGGTGAACCGCTGGTGGATCTCCTCGGTGGCGCGCAACTCGGTGAGCTGGGCGTCCACGATCAGGGCGTGTACCGCCTCGGTGATCCGTACGAAGGGCGTGGCCCGGCGCAACTCCACCAGCGGCAGGCCGTGCCGTCCGGCGGCAGCGGCCATCACCCTCGGTACCCCGGTGAGGTAGCGGCGGCCGAGTTCGACCACCAGTCCGGACACCCCGACACCGGCCAGGTCACCGATGAAGGCCCGTAGCCCGGCGTCGTCGGCCGGCAACCCGATGCCGGTGGTGAGCACCAGCTCCCCACCGCCGAGCAGGGTGGCGATGTCGGGCACCTCAGCCACGTGCACCCAACGGACCGGCCGGTCCAGCCCCTCCTTGCCGGCGACCAGGCGCGGAGCGCCACGGCGGACCGGGTCCAGCGCGAGGACCTGACGGACGGTGGGGAACACCCGCGACACGTTACCGTCAGTGATTCTTCCTCCAGTAACCGCAGGTCAGCTCAGAGCGGATCGTCGCGGCCCAATTCCCAGCAGGCGACGGCGGTGGCCGCGGCGACGTTGAGCGAGTCGACGCCACGACGCATCGGGATCACCACCCGCACGTCACTGGCAGCCATCGCCTCCGGGGTCAGCCCGGCGCCCTCGGCACCGAGCAGCAGCGCGGCCCGGGAGCGCTGGGCCGGCGTCAACCGCTGGATGGGTACCGCATCGGGGGCCGGGGTCATCGCCAGGACGGTGAAGCCGGCGTCGCGTACCTGTGCCAGCGCCGTCGGCCACGGATCCAGTTTCGCGTACGGCACGGCGAACACCTCGCCCATGCTGACCCGTACGCTGCGCCGGTAGAGCGGATCGGCGCAGGACGGCGAGAGCAGCACCGCGTCCACCCCGAGCGCGGCGACCGCCCGAAAGATCGCCCCCAAATTGGTGTGGTTGTTGACGTCTTCGAGGATGACCGCCCGACGGGCGGTGGCCAGCACCTCGGCGGCGCTGGGCAGCGGCTTGCGCCGGAACGAGGCGAGCACCCCCCGGTGCACGTGGAAGCCGGTGGCCTGGCGCAACACGTCAGGGGTGGCGGCGTACACCGGGGCATCGCCGGTGTCCAGGTCGGCGAGCTGGTCGACCCGTTTGGCGTCGACCAGGTACGACCGGGCCGGATAGCCGGCCCGCAGCGCCCGGCGCAGCACCAACTCCCCCTCGGCGATGAACAGCCCGTGCGGGGGCTCCCAGCGGGTGCGCAACTCCACGTCGGTGAGCGCGCGATAGTCGGCGATCCGCTCGTCGTCCGGCTCGGTGATCAGCTCCACCCGCCCGAGTGTAAGGAAGGGCCCCTTCTTAACGTCTGCGGTAGAGCAGGGGCTCCCTGTTAACCAACTGGTCGGGATCGGCGTGGCGTGCGGGCTGTCGGTCAGGAGAGCAGGGCCGGCCTCAGCTCCGCACCGAGATTGATCGCGCCGACCACCCGGTTACCGGCCGGGTCGTACACGTTGACGGTGTTGTTGCGACGCATCAGTTCCCTGACCGGCTGCGGCAGCGGCGGCGGATCCGCCAACGCCGCGTTGATCTGCCGAGCCGCCGAGATCAGCCGGAGGACCAACTCGGCGCCGTCGGTGTCCGGCCGTATCCGGCCGTACTCCCAACCGGCCGCGGTGAGGTCGAACAGTTCGAAGACCGAGGCCAGGACCGGCGCGGGGTCGGTGGCCTTCACGACGCGGGCCGCACGGTCGCCGATCACGGTGACCGCCGCGGCCACCTGCACGTACGGATGCAGACCGCCCGGCGGATCGAACAGCGGCCACCGCAGCGCCGGCCCGGCCTCCCGCCACAACGCACGATAGTTGCGACGATCGACCAGAAGCCGGTAACCGGTTCGCCGGTGCAGGTCGGCGGCTTGGGCCAGAAGATCTGTGTGGGCCGCCTCGGCGACCTCGCGCACGATCAACGTCGCCACGAGGAGACCGTCCTCATCGTCCAGCAGCCGCGTGATCGCCTCGATCTGGTCGCGGACGCGGACCTGAACGCGGATGCCGAACCGGTGCCGGACCTCCGCTAGCAGCGCCTCCTGTCGGCCCGGGTCGTGCTCGACCCGCCGCCCACCCAGCACACGCTGGAGCCATCCCATACAGCCTCGCTCCGCAGCCGTCTCAAGACGCGGCAATGTTAGCGTGCCGCCCCGGTGGACGGCCCCCGGCGCGAGGGCTCCACGCCGACGCGTCGTATCGCCGAAACGGCGGAGTGCGCAGCGGTGGGCAACCGCCGTTGCGGCAGAACGGAGTCGATCTCATGCCGACGGTCCCAGGCCACGCTGGTCGCGAGGCCTGGGACCGTCGATCAGGCGCGTCGGTCAGGCGATGGTGCAGGTGGCGCCGTTGAGGGTGTACGACGACGGTCTGGCGGAGTTGCCGGTGTGGGTGGCCTGGAAGCCGATACCGACCGAGGCACCCGGGGCGATGCTGCCGTTGTACGACACGTTGCGGGCGGTCACCTGCCCGGAGGTCGGCGAGTAACTGGCGTTCCAGCCACCGGTGATGTTCTGCCCGCCGGGCAGGGTGAACACCAGCGACCAGCCGTTGATCGTGCTGCCACCCGTGTTGGTGATGGTGATGTCCTGGGTCAGGCCGTTGTTCCAGGCGTTGACCGCCACCGCGACACGGCAGGCACCACCGGGCGGCGGGGTCGTCGGGCCGGGCGGCGGAGTGGTGGGGCCCGGCGGCGGGGTGGTCGGGTCCGGCGGTGGGGTGCTGCTGCCGAACTGGGTGAAGAAGCGCCAGGTCTCACCCGGAAGCCAGGTCCGGGAGCCACTGTCACCGGGTGCGCCGTCCTGCGGTGCGGCGATGTGCCCCTCGTCGAAGGCGGCCCACACCACCGGGTAGCCCGCCGCGCAGCCGGAGTAGGTGGTGGTGCGGTGGGTCAGGCTGCCCTGTCCCGGCTCGGGCGGATTCTGCGGGGTGCACCCGTTGTTGTTGACGAACCGGTCGCGCAGCGATCGTCCGCCGGAGATGCCGAGGACGTTGTCCCGGATGCCGTGCGCCCCGAAGTACGCGATCCGGCCGTTGCCGCCGCTGCACCCGCTGATCAGGCCACCGGCGTACACCGCGACCGCGCGGAACACGTTGGGTCGGGCGCAGGCCAGGGCGTAGCTCATCCCTCCGCCCCAGCTGAAGCCGAGCGCGAACCGCTGCGTCGTCTCCACACAGAGGTTCGCCTCCACCTGCCGGAGCAGGTCGTCGACGAAGGTCACGTCCTCGCCGCCGGAGTTGGCCCAGCCGGCGTTGAGCCCCTGCGGCGCCACGAAGATCGTGCTGTTGTTCGCCAGTTGCCGCAGCCCGTAGTACGACCACGTGTCCCGCTGCACCGTCTGCCCGGTGTCCACGTCGACGGCCGAGCCGCCGCGCCAGTGGAAGCCGAGCACCAGCCGGTACGGGTGGTTGTTGTTGTAGTTGGCCGGGATCCGCAGGATGTAGCTGCGGCTCTTGCCGTTGCTCTGGATCGTGTGCGTGCCGCTGTTGAGTCCCGGCGCCCGGCCACAGCCCGCGGTGGCCGCCAGGGTGCCGACGTCGGTGGTCGACGCAGTCGCGCTGGGGCCGGTGGCCAGCGCCACGCCGCCCACGCTCAGCACGAGCAACGCCGCGATCGCGGCAGGACCGAAGATCGATCTGGATCTCACCATCATGTTGCTCCATCTCCGCGTCGCATCGGACGCGCGGACGGTGCCGCTGCACCGTCGGTGGTGGTTGGTGGCTCGCGCTGCTCCGCGTACCCGTCCGGCACGGTCGCGCCCACCGCGGATCCCGGGGCGGCCGGCAGTCGGTCCGGCGGCGCCCGGTCAGGACCCGCGTCGCCCGTCGGTCGGCGTCGCGGTCTCGCCCACTCGCCGGGGTCCCGGACCGGCGAGGGCGGGTCGAGCGTGTGCCCCGGCTCCCGTTCGGAAGGTATCCTGTGAGCGATAACATATCAAGGGGTGTGGATGCCCTGAGTCGGTGTCACTCGGGCAGGGCGATGAAGCGCGGCGGCACGTCGCGGGTGAGCCAGACACCGTTCACGGCCCGGTAGAGCGCGAGGCCGGCGACGTGCATGCCGGCGGCGTCGATGCGCAACCCGACCGGCTCGCCACGTCGGGCACCGACCGTCACGGCAGCGTCGAGGTCGGCCGACAAATGCACATGTGTACGCTCACCCGGCGCGAGTCCGTCGACGGGCCGCCGGGTCCGGGCCGGTGCGCGCCGAGGCCGTCACCTTCTCGGCTCGTACCGCATCGCCACCGCACCCGAGGCGAACTCCTGCCGGCTCACGAGCTTCAAGTCGACATATTCCGACAGGCCCGCGAGCAATGTGGGCCCGTGACCCGCTATCCGGGGCTGCACCACGAACTCGTACTCATCGATCAGATCCAGCTTCGCCAACGCCAACGGAAGCTGCACGCCTGACACGAACAGCCCCTTACCCGGCTCCCGTTTGAGCTGCTCAACGGCCGGGCCCAGGTCTCCGCGCACCAGCTCCGCATTCCAGTCGACCCGTTCCAGGGTGCTCGACACGACGTACTTCTTCGCCGCGTCGATCGTCCGGGCGAAGGGTTCCGTCCATTCCGGCCTCGACCCGGCCGGTGCCGGCAGCCGCCACGCTTCCTCCATCATCTCGTACACCACCCGGCCGAAGAGGAGTGCGTCTGCCTGGGCGAGGCTCTCGGTGTGGAAACGATGCAATTCTTCGTCGGCGGGAATTGCCTGATGGTCGCAGCACCCGTCCAATGTCACGTTGATGGAATAACGCAGAGGTCGCATCTGGCGCGCCTCGACGCCGGTGGTCATGGGCATGTCTCATTCTGGCTGGCGAAGCCGGTCGCCGTTGTCCAGACGGACCGATGGTCACCGCGTTGACGACGGTGACGGCCCTCGGCGCCGAAGGTCACTGAGCGCGCACGGGCTGGGCGGTGGCGGCCGGGCGGGCGATGCGGCGGCGACGGGTCGGCAGCATCAGCGTCGGGTGGGTGACGGCCCAGGCGGCGCCCCGGCAGACGATCTCCTTGTAGCGGGCCGCCAGCCTTCCACGGAAGTGCACCGCCCTGGCCCGGTCGTCGGCGGTCACCCACTGGATGATGCCGTCGCGTCGGCCGAGGCTGATGCACTGGTTGAAGTAGCGGATCGGGATCTTGCGGACCGGTCGGCCGGTCAACCGCGCGGTGATCGCGTCGGCCGCCTGCCAGGCCGTCGGGACTCCCGAGGCGCAGGACATCCGCAGCGGCTTGCCGCCCGGGCCCTCGGCGAGGGCGGCGTCGCCGACGGCGTACACGTCGGGGTGCGACACCGAGCGCATCGTGGCGTCCACGACGATCTGCCCGGTCGGTGCGACCCGTAAGGCCGTCGCGGCGGCGATGGACGGTACGGCGAAGCCGGCCGACCAGACGGTCACCTGGGCCGCGATGAGGCCGTTGGTGCCGGTGACGGCGCCGCTCGCCTCGACACGGGTGATGTCGGTGTGCTCGTGGACGGTGATGCCGAGCCGGTCGAACACGTCCCACAGATGCTGGCGGGCCCGCTCGTCGAGCCAGTCACCGAGGCCGCCACGGGTGGCGATCGCGACGTCCAGGTCGGGTCGGGTCTCGGCGATCTCGGTGGCCGCTTCGAGGCCGGTGAGGCCTCCACCGACGATCAGTACGCCGCCGCCTGCGGTGAGGTCGGTCAGGCGTTCACGCAGCCGCAGCGCGGACTGGCCGCCCGCGACGTCGTACGCGTGCTCGGTCACGCCGGGAACGCCGTGGTCGGCGGCGGTGCTGCCGAGGGCGTAGACGAGCGTGTCGTAGCCGATCTCGTCGGCCCCGTCCGCAGCGGCGAGCGCGACGGTTCGGCGGTCGACGTCGACGCCGGTCACCCGCGCCAGGCGTACCCGCACGCCGGTGCCGGCATAGAGGTCGCGCAGCGGGCGACGTTCGAGGTCCGGCCCGACGGCGAGTTGGTGCAGGCGGATCCGCTCGACGAAGTCGGCGGTGGCGTTGACGACGGTGATCTCGGTGTGGTCGGGGTGCAGTCGCCGGGCAAGGCGACCGGCGGCGATCGCCCCGGCGTATCCGGCTCCGAGGACGACGATGCGATGGGTCATGCTCCCACTCCCTGTCTCGGTGCGAGTTCCGCCGGCCGCGACGGGCGGGTCGGCGGCGTACGCTTCCTGAACCGGGCAGCGCCGCGATTGCTGACAGGATTCGGCTGTGGCCCAGGTCACCACCGGTCGAGGACGGGTTCGGCGGGCGTGGACGCCGACCAGTGCCGGGTGACGCGGCCGAGCTTGTCGGGATTGGCCTGAGCCCGGACGGCCGCCACTCCCTCGGTGGTCACCTCCAGCGCCAGCACGCCGACGATCCGGTCGCCGACGACGACCACCACCGCCGGCTCACCGTTGACGATCTCGGCGTACAGGGCGGCGGGGCCGCCGAGCACCTGCCGACGCAGGTCGGTGGCTCGGAAAGCGCCGCACAGCAACCTGGCCACCGCCAGCGCACCGATGGCCGGCGTGGGCCGGGCGGGGATCTTGCCACCACCGTCACCGACGCTCACCGCGTCCTCGGTCAACAACTCGACCAGCCGCCGGGTCTCGCCGCTGTTCGCGGCGGCGATGAACTCCTCGACGATGGTGCGGGCGGTGGCCTCGTCGACCTGGACGCGACTGCGGCCGGCGACGACGTGCTGCTTGGCCCGCCGGTAGAGCTGCTGGCAGTTCGACTCGGTGAGGTCGAGGATCTCGGCGATCTCGCCGTGCGGGTAGCCGAACGCCTCGCGCAGGACGTACACCGCGCGCTCGTTGGCCGAGAGCCGTTCCATCAGGGTGAGCACCGCCAGCGACACCGATTCGCGCTGCTCGACGGTGTCGACCGGGCCGAGCATCCGGTCCCCCGCGAGCAGCGGCTCCGGCAACCACATGCCCACGTAGCTCTCCCGCCTGGCCCGGGCCGAGGTGAGCTGGTTGAGGCACAGGTTGGTGAGCACCTTCGTCAGCCACGCCGCAGGTTGCTCGACCCGTTCGCGGTCGGTGGCCTGCCAGCGCAGGAACGTGTCCTGGACCATGTCCTCGGCGTCGCTGGCCGAGCCGAGCAGGCGATAGGCCACCGCCTCCAGCCGAGCCCTCGACTGCTCGAACAGTTCGATGTCGTGCGCGCTGAGCGACATGGTTCGAGTGTCACCCATCCGGGCGAGGTGCTTCCCGCTAGCAAGCCGGCGGACGGACGTCACCGGCGAGCAGGTGGATGCCGAGCGGGGTGAGTCGGTGCACCTTGGCGCCGCCGACGCGCTCGCTGTCGACCAGTCCGGCGGCGCGCAGCGCGGCGGCGTGTTCGGAGGCCGACGAAATGCTGATCCCGACGTGCCGGCCCACCATCGTGGTGGTGTGGTGGCCGGGTTCGGCGAGCCGCCGCAACACCTCCGCACGCGTACCGCCGAGGAGTTGGGCGAGCGGATCGGTCCTGGTCGGCGGCGTTTCGGGTGGCGTCGGGACCGGGTACACCACCAGCACCGGCTGGCCCGGTCGAACCAGCACGCGCGGTCGCAGACCGGCCAGCGGGCCGGGCACGAGGATGATCCCCTCGCCACTGCCGGTCAGCTCGGCGCTCCACCAGCTGTCGATCTCCAGGATCGGCGGACGCCACCGGATCGCCGGATGCAACTCGTTGAGCAACCCGTCCACTCCGGATCGGACGTACGTGCGGGCGCGGTGTTCGACGTGGCCCCGATGGGCCGCGGTCAACTGCGACCAGGCCGGGGCGAGCACCGCGTCGAAGTAGCGGTCCACCGCCGCCATCAGCAGGTCCAGCATCTGCGGGTCGGCCGCCACGAATCGCCGCCGCCAGAGGCTGGGCGGCAGTTCGGCGTACGTCTTGGTGAGTTCGGCGGTGATCCGGCGACGCGGGGTGGCCCGGATCGACTCGATGCCGGCGGCCACCGATTCGATCCCCTGGTGCGGGGTGAGGAAGTCGGGCAGCATGCCCTGCGCCGGCAGCAGGTGTCGCAGTGCGGCGGTGCTCGCCGAGGCCGCCTGCGCGCGGGCGGCCAGGTCGGGCATCCGCGCGGCCAACGCGGGATCCCGCAGCGCCTGGCTGGCCAGGATCACGGTACCGACCGGATGTGGACGGCTGCCGAACCGGATCCGGGTCAGGTCCGCCGCGCCGAGCCGCAAGGTGATCACAGCTCAAGGTTGCCAGCTTTTCGGCGTACACCGAAAGGGTTGTTCCGGCGGTGGCCCACCGGCGAGGGTGGGGCGGACCAACGGCCGGGAGGGGGCGGCATGCGTCGGCTGCTCGGGTGGTGTGTGACGGCTTGCCTGCTGGCGGGGGCCGCGGCGTGTGGTGGTGGCGATGTGCAAGCGCTGCCCACGACGTCGGGGGCGGCTCCCGCCGGATCCCCTGGCCCGGGGCAGCACGAGTTGACCCTGGACCATGGCGGGACGAGCCGCAGCTACCGGCTGCACGCACCACCCGGGTACGTCCCGGCGCGGCCGGTGCCGCTGGTGATCGCGCTGCACCCGTACCCGGGCAACGGTCTGGAGATGAGCCAACTGTTCGGCTGGGACGAGCTGGCCGAGCGTGCGGGCTTCCTGGTCGCCTACCCGGACGGCGTCGACGGCGGATTCAACGCGCTGGTCTGCTGCGGCAACGCCGACGACGTCGGTTTCCTCGCCGCGCTCACCGGCCACCTGGTCGAGACCTGGGGAGTCGATGCCGACCGGGTCTATCTGACCGGCATCTCCAACGGCGGTGACCTGAGCTTCCGGGCCGCGGTGGAGGCCAGCGGCACGTTCGCCGCGATCGGGGTGGTCAGCGGCGGGTTCATCGGCGAGCGGACGACGGCCGAGGACTACACACCGCAGCGACCCGTCTCCGTGATCACGTTCATCGGCGAGCAGGACCGGTACGCCTCGCAGTTCCGTACCGGAATCGACCGCTGGCAGCAGCAGCTGGACTGCACCCCGGTCGCCCCACCGCCGGCCGCCCCGGCCGACGGTGCCACGCTCACCCGGTCCCGCTGCGCCGACGGCAGCGACGTCGAGGTGTACCTGATCGGCTCCATGGGTCACTCCTGGCCGGGTGCCTCCGGTGACCGGATGAGCGCCCCCGACGTCGGGTTGCGCGCCACGGATCTGATCTGGACGTTCTTCGCCGCCCATCCTCGCCGGGCCTGACGGCACGACCGAGGGATCGACGCAGTCCGGTCGGTTTTGTCCGGGTAGGAACGGGAATGCTCGTTCGGCGGTACTACCCGAAAGGCGACCCAGGTGAGCGCAGACCACGCCAGCAGTCTCGTGCCGGCCGACCCGTGGCCCCTCCCCCGCAACGCCACCGTCGCGGACCACATCGTGCAGCGGCTCGCCTGCTGGGGCGTACGCCGGTACTTCGGCTATCCCGGCGACGGCATCAACGGGATGACCTCCGCCCTGCAACGCACCGGCCAGCAGGCACAGTTCATCCAGGTGCGGCACGAGGAGACCGCCGGCTTCGCCGCCTCGGCACACGTCAAGTACGGCGGCGGGCCGCTCGGCACCGTACTGGTCACCAGCGGACCGGGAGCCATCCACGCGCTCAACGGCCTCTACGACGCCAAGCTGGACCACCAGCCGGTGGTGGCCCTGGTCGGACACACGGCGCTCACCGCCGAGGGCGGCGGCTACTACCAGGAGGTGGACCTGCTCGCCCTCTACAAGGACGTGGCGGCGGCGTTCCTGGCCCAACTGGACCACCCGACCCAGGTACGGCACCTCGTCGACCGGGCCTGCCGGACCGCGTTGGCCCGGCGTACCGTCACCGCGCTGGTCCTCCCCCTCGACGTGCAGGACCTGCCCGCCGTGCCCAACCCGCCGCACGCACACGGCTTCTACCACACCAGCAGCGTGCCGAGCAGCGGCCCGACCGTGCCGCCGGAGGCCGACGTCCGCCAGGCCGCCGAGGTGCTGCGCGGCGGCGAGCGGGTGGCCATGCTGGTCGGCCAGGGCGCGATCGGCGCCGAGAACGAGGTACGCGAGATCGCCCACCGGCTCGGCGCGGGAGTCGCCACGGCCCTGCTCGGGTTCACCGTGGTGGACCACCGGGAGCCGTGGGTGACCGGCGCCATCGGTCTGCTCGGCACCCGCCCGAGCTGGCAGCTGATGAACGAGTGCGACCGGCTGCTGATCGTCGGCAGCAACATGCCGTACTCGGAGTTCTATCCCTCACCCGGCCAGGCGCGGGCGGTGCAGATCGACCACGACGGCACCCAACTGGGCCTGCGGTACCCGACCGAGGTGAACCTGACCGGCGACGCCGCGCCCACCCTGCGGGCCCTGCTGCGCGAGCTGGGCCCCGGCCCCGGACCGACCCGCTGGCGGCAGACCATCGCCGGCGCCACCGCCGCCTGGCGGCAGGCGCAACGCGAACTCGCCGAGCAGAACGCCGACCCGGTCAATCCGCAGCGGCTGTTCGTCAGCCTCAGCGAGCGGCTGCCCGACGACGTGATGCTCGCCGTGGACTGCGGCACCACCACCGCCTGGTACGCACGCCATGTCAAGGTCCGCCCCGGCATGCTGGCCAGCCTCTCGGGCACCCTGCTGTCCATGGGCGGTGCCATGCCGTACGCCCTGGCCGCCAAGTTCGCCCACCCGGACCGGCCGCTGGTGGCCCTGATCGGTGACGGTGCGATGCAGATGAACGGGGTCAACGAGCTGATCACGGTGGCGAAGTACTGGCGTGGCTGGGCCGATCCACGCTTCGTGGTCCTGGTGCTCAACAACCGGGATCTGGCGTTCGTCAGCTGGGAGCAGCGCTCCACCGAGGGCACCCCGATGTTCCCGGACAGCCAGCAACTGCCGGACATCGGCTACCACCGCTGGGCGGAGGTGCTCGGGCTGCGCGGCGAACTGGTCGACCGGCCGGATCAGGTGGCCGACGTGTGGGACCGGGCCCTGCACGCCGACCGCCCAACGGTGATCAACGCACTGGTGGACCCGGCCGAGCTGATGATGCCGCCGCACTTCACCGCCGAACAGGCCCGCAAGACCGCCGCCGCGGTGCTACGCGGCGACACCGACTGGGCCGGCATCATCCGCCGCGGCCTGCCCACCATGGTCACCACCTACCGCCCCCGCCGCTAACCCACCACCCCTCACCCTCGCCCCACCCCACCCCGCCCCTGCCCTCGTCCTTCACCCCTCGCCCTCGCCCTCGCCCCGCCCCGCCTCGCCCCGCCTCGCCCCGCCTCGCCCCGCCCCGCCCCGCCCCCGGCGATCTTGCACTTTCGGTCGCCGATTCGGGAGGTTATGCCCTGTATGCGGCGACACAAAGTGCAAGATCGCGGGACACGGGCGGGGCGGGACGGCCGCGGGTGGGGTGGGGTGGGTGGGGTGGGTCAGCCTCGGTTCTGGAACCAGCGGCGTAGGTCGTTGTCGGTCGGGCGGCGGTCGGTCACCACCGGGTCGCGTTCGACCGGGCGGCGGGGGGTGCCCACTAGGTCCTGGCTGGGCGCGGTGAAGGACTCCTGCGGCTGGCCGTCGACGGCGGTGCGGATGATCCGGGCGACGGCCTCGATCACCCGGGCCTGCACGGCGGAGCCGACCAGGTCGGTGGGGTCGTCCGGGTTGGCGGCGATGCCGGCCACCGCGACCTGCGGTGTGAAGCCGACGAAGGTCTCCGTGGCGGCCCGCTCGGAACTGCCGGTCTTGCCGGCCACCGGGCGCCCTTCGAGGATCCGGTTCACCGCCGTGGCGGTACCGCCGTTGCACTGCCCGAACGTCGACTGCTGGCCCACCGGGCAGCGCGCCGCGTCGGTGGCGGCCCGCGCCACGTCGGGGTCGAGCACCTGCCGGCAGGAGGGGTCACCGACCGGCAGCCGCTGCCCGTCCGGCGCGGTCACCGACACCACCGGCACCGGCGCGCAGTACGTCCCCTCGGCCGCCACGGTGGCGTACGCGTTGGCCAGGTCCAGCGGAGTGGTGGCGGACACGCCCAGGGTGAAAGCTCCCCAGTTGGCCGCGTTGTCCTCGGCGAAACGCGCGTCGGCCTCGGCCCGGAAGGTGATGCCCAGCCGCTGGGCCATCTCGACCACCTTGTCCTGGCCGACCTGCTCGGCCAGCCACACGAAGTACGTGTTGACCGACCGGCCGAAACCGTCCCACATCATCCGGTAGCCGTCCATCCACTGCGGGTTGGCGTTGGCCGGGCACCACTGGCCGCCGCAGCTGCTGTCGTCGGTGCCGGCGGCGTACCGGGTGGGCAGCCGGCTGGGCGCGTCGAAACCGGTCGACAGGGTACGGCCGGACTCCAGCGCGGCGAGCATGGTGAACAGCTTGAACGTCGAGCCGGCCTGGTAGCCGGCGACGCTGCCACCACCGGAGATCAGCGGGTTGACGGTGTTCGGATAGTTGAGCTGCCCGTCCGGGTTGTCGTCGAGGCTGTAGTGCCGGTTGACCGCCATCGCGAGGATCCGACCGGTGCCCGGTTCGACCGCGGCGATCGGCACCGCGCGCTTGTTGTCGTACCCGTAGATGCTGGTGGCCTGCTGCTGCGCGGTCTTCTGGATCTGCGGGTCGAGGGTGGTGACCACGCGGTAGCCACCCCGGCGCAGCGCCTGCTCACGTTCGGCGACGGTGTCGCCGAACGCGGGCTGGTCCATCCACCAGCGGCGCAGGTAGTCGCAGAAGAAGCCCCACCCGTCGCGGGAGCTGACCGTGGCCGCGCAGCCGTTGGCCTGCTCGCTGGGGTCCAGCTCCACCTTCTCGGCCTTCGCGCTTCTCGCCTGCTCGGCCGTGATCGCCCCGGTCGCGACCATGGAATCCAACACGTACGCCCGCCGGGTCAGCGCCGCGTCGGCGTCACCGTCGATCGGGCTGTACGCCTCCGGCGCCTGCACCAGGCCGGCGAGCAGCGCCGCCTCGGCGAGGGTCAGCTCGGCCGGCGCCTTGGAGAAGTAGCGCTGGCTGGCGGCGGCGATCCCGTACGCCCCGGAACCGAAGTACGCGATGTTGAGGTAGCGGTTGAGGATCTCGTCCTTGCCGAGGCGCTGTTCCAGGGCGTTGGCGTACCGGATCTCCTGCACCTTGCGCCCGACGGTCTGCGCGGTGGCTGCGGCCCGCTCCTCGGCGGTGCGGTTCGGGTCGGTCTTGAGCACGTTACGCACGTACTGCATGGTCAGCGTCGAGCCACCCTGCTCGGTGCCGGAGGTGGCGTTGCTAACCAGCGCCCGCAGCATGCCGCGCAGGTCGACCCCACCGTGGTCGTAGAAGCGGCGGTCCTCGGCGGCCACGATCGCCTGGCGCATCACCGGCGCGATCTCCGCCAGCGTCACGTCGGTGCGGTTGACGTCGTAGAACGTGGTGATCAACGTCTTGCCGTCGTTGGCGTAGAGGTAGGAGCGCTGCGGGGTGGCCGGGGTCCGCAGGGCGTCCGGCAGTGCGGCGTAGTTTCCGAGCGCGGCCCGGGCGGCGAAGCCGAACACCAGGTTGACCGGCAGTACGGCGACCGCCAGCACGAGTCCGGCGAGCACGCCGGTCAGCAGCACGGTGAACAGCCGCGACAGCGGCGTAGGGGTGGCCATGGTCACCAGGATTGCCGCGAATGCCACCTTCCGACCACCCGTACGCGGTGGTTGTCAGCCAATTCACCGCTGTTTGCCAGCCGCTTGTGCGCTGGTCAGCCCGGTTGCGGCAGGTAACACGGACATCGCCGGACAGCCCGGCACGCCGGTGACGCGAAGGACGGCGCGGCCGGAAGGGTGGTCCGGCCGCGCCCCACGGGCCGGCGGGGAGGGTCAGGCCGCGCCGAGTGGGCCGGGGCCACCGGGGCCGACCGGGCCGGACGGACCGGTCGTGGCGACGCTGGCACTGGCCGCGTCGTTGAGGATCTCCCGGGGCATCAGCCGGCCGGAACGGTACGCGATGCCGATGCCGGCGATCAGCACGAAGATCGCCCCGAAGGTCTGCAACGAGCCGATCAACGCACCGCCGAGGCCCAGCAGTGGACTCGCGATCATCAGCATGGTGCCGTCGCCGATGCTGAACATGCCTGATCGGGCCACCGCCCAGCCGGTGAGCAGCCAGCCCAGGCTGTAACAGGTCGCCCCCACCAGCACCAGGGTCCGGGCGGTGGTGCCGAAGACGGGTGTCTGCTCGGCCAGCCCGGCGAACGGCAGCATCAGCACGGTGCCGGCGATGCTGACCAGCAGCCCGGCCACGGCGGGATGGCGGCTGCGGGTGGCGGCGAGCAGGCCGGTCAGCCCGAGCAGGGCCAGCAGGCCGAGCCAGACCGCGGCCACCCAGCCGATCAGGTACAGCGCCCGCCCGTCGGCCGGGTACGGGTCGTTGCCGACGCCGCCGTCGCTGGCCATCGCGACCAGGCCGTAGAGGATCGCGTACGCCGGCAGCAGCCAGACTGCGGCCCGGGCCAGCCGGCGCAGTGACCAGGCCCAACTGGCGTTGGTGGCCGGCCCGGGTGGGGCGGGCTCGTCGATGAAGGGCAGTACGCCGAAGCCGCCACCGGTCCGCCGGGTTCCCAACGGGCCTCGGGGGTCGTGCACTCCCGGCACCTGCGGCGCGGACCACAAACGGCGCAGCGGTTCCATGCCTCACCTCGCTCATCCACGGACATCGCGCGGGGCGCAGGAAAAAGCGCCCCGGTGCCTGACCAGACCGGCCCTAGGACCGATGGTGGCAAACACCGGAGCGCCTCATGAGGCTTTCTCGCATTACTGCCGGGCCGGAGATCGACTCCGTTACGCCGAAACGGCGGGGTCAGGGTCGGCCGGACCGCGCCGTTACGGCGAAACGGCGGCCGACGCCGGCCGGACAGCGGCGAAACGGCGGGCGCGCCCATGAGGGTGGGCGCGCCCGCCGGCGGGCGGGTCAGCCGCGCTCGCGCTGGTCGGCCGGGTCGTTGAGCAGACTGGTCGGCGAGACCGGCTCCGGCGCGGGCAGCCCCTGCGGGGTCTTGCCGCCGGTGGCCTGCGCCTCGGCCACCCGTACCTCGTTGTGGATCTCCTGCGCGGCAGCGGCGGCGGCCTGGGCTGCCTCAGCGGCCTCGCGCTCGACGGCGCTGGCGTCGTCGGCGGCCTTCGGGCTCGGCGCGTCGCCGACCATCTGGCTCAGCCCACCGAGTGCGCCGCCCATGCCCTCCAGGGCCTTGGTCAGCTCGGCCGGCACGATCCAGACCTTGTTGGCGGTGCCGTTGGCGATCTGCGGCAGAGCCTGGAGGTACTGATAGGCGAGCACCTTCTGGCTCGGGTTGGCGGTGTGGATCGCGTCGAAGACGGTCCGGATCGCCTTGGCCTGACCCTCGGCCTGGAGGATCCGGGCCTGCCGGTCACCGTCGGCGCGCAGCACCGCAGCCTGCTTCTCACCCTCGGCGGTGAGGATCTGCGACTGCTTGTGCCCCTCGGCGTTGAGGATCGCGGCACGGCGGTCCCGCTCGGCGCGCATCTGCTTCTCCATCGAGTCACGGATGCTCGGCGGCGGCTCGATCGCCTTGATCTCCACCCGGGTCACCTTGATGCCCCACCGGCCGGTGGTCTCGTCCAGTACGCCGGACAGGTGCCGGTTGATCTCCTCGCGGCTGGTCAGCGCGCGCTCCAGGTCCAGCGAGCCGATCACGTTACGCAGGGTGGTGACGGTGAGCTGCTCGATGGCCTGGAGGAAGTTGGAGATCTCGTAGGTGGCCCGAACCGAGTCCACCACCTTGAAGTAGAGGACGGTGTCGATCGACACGACCAGGTTGTCCGAGGTGATCACCGGCTGCGGCGGGAAGCTGACGACCTGCTCCCGCATGTCGACCTTGGTACGCACCGAGTCGATGAACGGCACGAGCAGGTTCAGCCCCGGGTTCAGCGTGCGCTTGTAGCGACCCAGCCGCTCGACCACGTCCTGGCGCTGCTGCGGAACGATCCGCAGTGCCTTCGCCAGAGTGATCACCGAGATCAGCGCGATACCTATCAATAGGACGGGGAATACGAATTCCATCCGTTCACCTCTCCGCTTCGGGTAGCTCAGCGGGCGTCGCAACATCCCGCCAGACCAGGGCTACCGCTCCCTTGACCTGAATAACCTGCACCCGTTCGCCGGGAGCCAAAACCTGGGTGGCGTCGTAGGCTCGGGCGCTCCACACCTCGCCGTCGATCTTCACCATGCCCTTGTCGGAGTCGACCTGCTCCAACACCAGGGCGGTGGAGCCCTCGATCGCCTCGATGCCGAACGCGGTGTCGCCGCTCTCCATCGCCGACTGCTTGTGTCGCTGGATGACCGGCCGCGCGGCGAGCACGGTCAGCGCCGAGACGGCGGCGAAGACGACCGCCTGCACCGCCACCGGAGCACCGAGCGCGGCGGCGCCGGCAGCGGCGAACGCACCGACCGCGAACATGATCAGAAACAGGGTCGCCGTGAAGATCTCAGCGACCGCCAGCACCACGCCCAGCACGATCCAGAACACGGCATCCATAACAACGATCGTGACATGACAATGCACGTGTCATCGAATTGACATGATCGTAAGCTCCCGGTCACCACTAACCGAGGGAGAAAGATGTCCCTGCGTCCCGAAACCACCCGACAGGTCGACGCTCTGGTGGCCGACGCCCAGGTGGCCGGTCACGTTCCGTCGTTGATTCTCGGCGTGGTGCGTGACGGCACGCTGGCCCACGTGGCCGCCGCCGGCACCCACCCGGCACCCGACGCCGATCTTCAGTATCGGATCGGTTCGATCACCAAGACGATGACCGCGGTGCTGATCATGCAGGAACGCGACGCCGGTCGGCTGGCCCTGGACGACCCGCTGCGCCGGCATCTGCCGGAGGCCGACGCGGCCGGGCCGGTCACCCTGCGGCAGTTGCTCGGGCACATCAGCGGTTTCCAGCGGGAGCCGGACGGGCCGTGGTGGGAGCGCAGCGCGGGCGTCGACCTGCCCACTCTGCTGGCCGGGTTCTCCGCCGCGAAGATCGCCTACCCGCCGCACCGCACGTTCCACTACTCCAACCTGGCGTACGGGTTGCTGGGCGGGGCGCTGGAACGGATCACGAAGACGCCGTGGGCGCAGCTGCTACGGGAGCGGATCCTCGACCCGCTCGGCATGGACCGCACCACGTACGCGACCAGCGCACCGTTCGCCCCCGGCTACGTGGTGCACCCGTGGCACGACACGTTGCGGGAGGAGCCGCGTACGGACACCGGGGCGATGGCACCGGCCGGGCAGCTCTGGTCCACCGTCGCGGACCTGGCCCGCTGGGCGGCCTTCCTCGCCGATCCCGATCCGGCCGTGCTCGCCCCGGAGACCGTCGACGAGATGTGCGCCCCGGTGGCGATGGTCGACCCCGACTCCTGGCGGGCCGGACGCGGCCTCGGCCTGGCGCTGCACCGCGAGGGCGAGCGGGTGTACGCCGGACACGGCGGCTCGATGCCCGGTTACCTCGCCGTACTGGAGGTGCACCGGCCCAGTCGTACCGGAGTCGTCGGCTTCACCAACGCGTACTCCTTCCGCAGCGGCGGTCTCGGCACGCTCGGCCGGCAGCTCCTCACCCAGGTCCTGGACGCCGAACCGACGCCGGCCCGGCCGTGGCTCCCGGCCGACGCACCGCCCCCGGCCGACGTGGCCACCCTGACCGGCCGTTGGTGGTGGATGGGCCTCCCGCTCGACGTCACCTGGGACGCCGCGACCGGCGAACTGGTCGGCACCGTACCGGGCGATCCGGTCAGCCGTTATGTCCCGCAGGGCCCGGACCGCTGGCGGGGCGTCAGCGGCGAGGAACACGGCGAGATCCTGGCCGTGCTCCGCGACGAGGCCGGCACCCCGGTCGCCCTGGACATCGCCACCTTCGTCTTCACCCGCTCCCCCGACCAGGTCCCCTGACCCCGCCGTCCCACCCAGGGCGCGGTCAGCGGCGTGGAAAGGCGTTGTGCCAACCGCAGACCCGTGAGCCGCGCGGCCCGGGTGGGTCGATCATGAGGGTGTGGAGCGGACCACGACTGCGTCGGGGACCGGTGGCGCGGGCTCCGGCGGGCGGCGGGCCAGGCGGCGGACCGCGGTGTTGACCACGGCGATCAGCGGTACGGCCACCAGTGCTCCGACGATGCCGTCGAGCACCACCCCGGCCGTCACCGCCAGCACCACCGGCAGCGGATGCAGGGCCACCGCCCGGCCCATGATCAATGGCTGGAGGACGTTGCCTTCCACCTGCTGCACCACGATCACCGCACCGAGAATGGCCAGCGCGGTGACCCAGCCGCCGTCGACCAGGGCGACCAGGACCGCCACCGCTCCGGACAGGGTGGCGCCGACGATCGGGATGAACGCGCTGAGGAACACCAGCGCGGCCAGCGGGAAGGCGAACGGCACGTCGAACAGCACCAGCGCGATCCCGATGCCCACCGCATCGATGAAGGCGACCAACACGGTGGCCCGGACGTACGCCACCAGGGTCAACCACGAGGCCCGACCGGCGTCGTCCGCCCGCCAGCGGGCGGCGACCGGGAGCATCCCGACCAGGAAGCGCCAGATCCGGTCGCCGTCGCGCAGGAAGAAGAACGTGGCGAACAGCACCAGCAGGGTGCCGGTGAACACCTCGAACACCGTGCCGGCGGTGCTGATCGCGCCGCTGGTCAACGACTGGCTGTTCTCGTTGATCCACTTCTGGCCGGCCTCGACGTACCCGTCGAGTTGCCCGTCGGAGAGGCCGAGCGGGCCGTCGCGCAGCCAGTCCTGGATCTGCCCGATGCCGGCCGAGGCCCGCACACTCAGGTCGGGCAGACCGACGATGAACTGGTTGACCACCAGGGTCAGCGTGCCGACCACCGCGCCCAGGCCACTGATCAGGACCACGGCGGTGGCCAGGGTCCGGGGCACCCGCACGCGTAGCAGCCAACCCACGGCCGGCGCCAACAACGCGGCGAGCAGGAGGGCGACCAGCAACGGGACGATGACGATCCGAGTGGCGCCCATGAAGCGCAGCAGCGCCCAGCCGACGACCCCGATCACGATCAGGCGCCACGACCAGGCCGCAGCGATCCGCAGCGCCTTCGGCACGTCGGAGTCGTCGCGGCTCGTCGTCGAACCGCCGCCGTCAACCGGCGGGGCGGGGCGCCAGGTTATCGGGTCGGGGCGGGCTTCCTCCGCCCGGATCGCTGCCCGTTCGCGCTGTCGCTCGCGGGCGGCGCGTACCGACTCGCGGCCCGCCAGGTACGCCTGACGCATTCGCCGCCGCGGCTGCTCGAACCGACTCAACCGACACCCCCGAGGATGGGTAGGGATCAGGCGGTACACCGTAGCGCCTGACGTCCAAGCTGGGCATGGGCCGTGAGCGGCGCGGATCAGCCCGGTTCGGTGACGAAATCGATCAACCGCTCCATGGAGTTGATCAGTGGCGTCTCCACCTCGGCATAGCTGTTCACCCGGGACAGGATGTGCCGCCACATGTCGGCGGGCTCGGCGACACCGAGCGCCGCGCAGACACCCTCCTTCCACGGCCGCCCCGGCGGCACCACCGGCCACGCCCGGATGCCCAGCGCCGCCGGCTTCACCGCCTGCCACACGTCCACGTACGGATGGCCGGTGACGAGCACGTGCGGCGAGGTCACCCGGGCCACGATCCGGCTCTCCTTCGAGCCGGGCACGAGGTGGTCGACCAGTACGCCGAGCCGCCGGTGCGGGGCAGGCCCGAACTCGCGTACCGCGGCGTCGAGTTCGTCGATGCCCTCCAGCGGTTCCACCACGACGCCCTCGATGCGCAGGTCGTCGCCCCAGATCCGCTCGACCAGGGCGGCGTCGTGCACGCCCTCCACCCAGATCCGGCTGGCCCGGGCGACGCGGGCACGCACCCCGTCCACCGCGATCGAACCCGACGCGGTACGCCGACGCGCGGCCGGCACCGGCGCCCGAGCGGGTCGACGCAGGGTGACCGGCTGGCCGTCGAGCAGGAACGCGGCGGGGCGCAGCGGAAAGTTGCGCCGCTTACCGTGCCGGTCCTCCAGCACGACCGCACCGGACTCGAACCCGACGACCGCGCCGCAGAAGCCGGAATCGGCGTCCTCGACCACCAGGTCCGCCTCGGCGTCGACCTCCGGAATCACCGTCCGCCGCCGCCAGTCCCCCGCCAACACGTCCTCGCCATACCCCCACCCCATCCCAGGCACGCTAGTCCCGCCCCCCGTCACCCCACATCCCGACTCGCCGCCCACCCCGCCCGGAACCGTCGATCTTGCACTAACTGTCGCGACGAAAGGCACAAAGCGGATGAAACAGCGACCACAACTGCATGATCGACGCTGGCGGAGGGGTGGGGGTGAGGGTGGGGGGAGGGGTGGGTGGGTGGGGGTGGGGGCGGCAGTCGAGACAGGGGCGGGCGGGAGCACGTACTCTTTCCGCATGTCCACCCCCGCTGCGGGTGCGGCCATCCTCGCGCCGCGCCGGTCGAGCCGGTTCGTTGCCTGGGTGCGCGCATGGCGCGCCGGGCTGGTGCCCTTCGACGAGGTCGCCGACGAGGTCGCCGGCGACGAGGAGCACCTGGTCGCCGACGCACCCGGCACCTGGACGGACGTGCCGCTGCGGGAGGCCCTGCCCACCCTGGCCAAGCTCTCGCCGGACGAGATCCGGCTGGTGCTGCCGGCGCCGGGCGACCCCCGTGGCCTGCCCGGCCCGGGTGACTTCGCCGGTGAAGCGCTGCTCGCCGGTGAAGCGGTGGTCGCCGGTGCGATGGGTCTGATCCCCCAGGTACGGGTGCACACCTCGGGCTCCGGGGACACCTTCGAGACCGTGCTCTGGCGGGTGTACCCGCTGCCGGCGAACGCCCCGGCCGCATCGCTCACCCTGCCCGGCGCCGCCGAGGCCGAGGCGGAACTGGCCGCCGCGCTGGCCGACACGACAGCGGCGCTGACCCGCCTGGACATCGCCCAGTGGCGTCCCGAGTTGGCCGGTGCGCTGGAGGCGCTACGCCGCCCGGACGGCACCACCGACCTGCCGCCCGGTTTCGACCCACGGGCCCGCCGGCTGTTCGCCCGCGCCGCCGTACTCGACCGGGTGCTGGCTCTGGCCGGGCACGCCGCACCCGGCGGCGCGGTCAACAACTACGAGGCCCAGCAGCGCGACGCCGCCCTGCGCCCCCTGACCGCCGCCTGCCGCCAGGCCCTCGTCGCCGCCTGCAACGCCCCGCTACGCCCGTAGTGGAGGTGTCGCCGGTTCAGGAGGGATCGACGGTACGCGACGCGTCGGGCACCGGTGGCGGGTCCGACACCGCAGCGGCGGCGCCCGCGACCTGCTGGGCGGCGAGGAGCCCGAGCAGGCGCAGATTGTCGTGTGACGGGCTGCCAGGGTCGGTGCTGTAGAGGAACAGCGTCTGCTCCGGGTCGCCCGGCAGCGACAGCGCCTCGAACCGCAGGGTGATCGGCCCGACGGCCGGGTGCATCATCCGCTTGACGCCGTACGTGCGCTCGTGCACCTGATGCCCGTTCCACCACCTGCGGAAGTCGGCACTCCTGATGGTCAGTTCGCCGACAAGTTCGTTGAGCCGGACGTCGTCGGGGTTGCGGCCGGCGTAGAGCCGCAGGGTCCCGACCACCTCGGCGGCCACGGTCGGCCAGTCGAGGAAGGCTTCCCGCGCGGCGGGGTCGAGGAAGATCCAGCGGGTGTAGTTGCGGTGCCGAGGTGGCAGCTGAGTCCAGTCGGTGAGCAGGGCCCGGGCAAGGGTGTTCGAAGCGAGCACATCGGTGCGGCGCCCGAGAATCAGCGCGGGCTGGTCGGTCATCGAGGCGATCAGCTGGTGCATCGCCGGCCGCACCCGCTGGGTGGGCGGCGGCGCGGGGCTGCGACGCACCGGACGGGCCAGGTCGGCCAGGTGGGCGCGCCCCACCGCGTCGAGCCGGAAGACCCGCGCGAGAGCGTCGAGGACGGCCTCCGATGGACTGCTGTGACGCCCCTGTTCCAGCCGGGTGTAGTAGTCGACGCTCACCCCGGCGAGCGCGGCGACCTCCTCCCGGCGTAGGCCACGCACCCGTCGACCGGACTGCGACTCGGGGAGGCCGGCGTGCTCCGGGGTCAGGTCGGCCCGGCACTTTCGCAGGAAGTCGCCCAGTTCCGTGCGTCGGCTCATAACCCAATGATCGGTTGTCCGGGTGCCCGCCGACAGCTGTCGGGTGGGCATGTCATACCCCGGCACGGCTGGGCCTGGCTCGCCGTGGTGCAGCACGTTGCTTCGCCGAACCATGGGACGTGTTCCCCATCGAACGCAAAGGAGCACACCATGGCATCCGCCACCGGTCCGGTCACCTGGTTCGTCACCGGCGCTTCCCAAGGGCTCGGCCTCGAACTGGTACGGCAGCTGCTGCACCGAGGCGACAACGTCGCCGCCGCCACCCGCTCAACCGAACGCCTACTGGCGGCCCTCGGGCCAGCCGCCGGGGAGCGGCTGCTGCCCCTCGGCGTCGACCTCGGCGACGAGCCGGCCGTCGCGGCGTCGGTACGGGCCGCGACCGACCGCTTCGGCAGCATCGACGTGGTGGTGAACAACGCCGGCTACGGCTTTCTCGGGGCAGTCGAGGAAGCGACCGATGCCGAGGTGCGGCAGATGTTCGAGGTGCAGATCTTCGGCGTCTGGAACGTCCTGCGCGCGGTGCTGCCGGGGATGCGCGCCGCCGGCCAAGGACACATCATCAACGTCTCCTCGGTTCTGGGGTTGACCGCCTTTCCCGGCTGGGGCCTGTACTGCTCGGCCAAGTACGCGCTGGAGGGCCTGTCGGACTCGCTCGCGGCGGAAGTGGCCGGCTTCGGCATCAAGGTGAACGTGATCGAGCCGGGTTACACCCGCACCAACTTCCTGCGTACGTCGTCGCTCGGTCTGCCCCAGGCCACCGCCGCCGGCTACCAGGCGATCCGCGAGATGACCGAGGCGCACCTGGCCATGCCGGGCACCCAGCTCGGCGATCCGGTCAAGGCAGCCACCGCCATCATCACGGTCGCCGACTCGGGTAAGGCGCCCCTGCACCAGCTGCTCGGCTCCGACTCGTACGGCCTGGCCAGGAGCCGCATCGAAACCCTGACCAACGACGTCGAGACCGGCCGCGAACTCGCCTTCAGCACCGACATCACACAGAACTGACCCCCGGCTCAGTGGTGGCCGGCCGGATCCATCCGTGGATGCGGTCGGCCGTCGGGGTCACGCCAGCGCGACGGGCAGTACGGTTCACCTCATGCCGTACGTCACCTCCCGGGACGGGACGCGGATCGCCTACCAGCGCGACGGCCGGTCCGCCGCTGATCCTCATCGACGCCGCGGGGCACTTCCGCGCCAACTGACGCCCTCGCGTCAGATTTCGTCGATCAGGTCGGCCACGGAGTTGACGATGCGCGACGGGCGGTACGGGTAGCGTTCCGCCTCGGTGCGGGTGCTGATGCCGGTCAGCACCAGGATGGTCTCCAGCCCGGCCTCCAGCCCGCAGAGGATGTCGGTGTCCATCCGGTCGCCGATCATCGCGGTGTTCTCCGAGTGTGCGTCGATCGTGTTCAGCGCCGAGCGCATCATCATCGGGTTGGGTTTGCCGACGAAGTACGGCTCCACCCCGGTCGCCTTCGAGATCATCGCGGCCACCGAGCCGGCGGCCGGCAGGGCACCCTCCACGGACGGGCCGGTGGCGTCGGGGTTGGTGCAGATGAACCGGGCCCCGTCGTTGATCAGCCGGATCGCCTTGGTGATCGCCTCGAAGCTGTAGGTGCGGGTCTCCCCCAGCACCACGTAGTCGGGCGCGAAGTCGCTGAGCACGTAGCCCACCGCGTGCAGCGCCGTGGTCAGCCCGGCCTCCCCGATGACGTACGCGGTGCCGCCCGGCCGCTGGTCGGCCAGGAACTGTGCGGTGGCCAGCGCGGAGGACCAGATCGCCTGCTCCGGCACGTCCAGCCCCATCCGGGCCAGCCGGGCCTGAAGGTCACGCGGGGTGTAGATGGAATTGTTGGTCAGCACCAGGAACGGCTTGCCGGAGGCGCGCATCCGCTTGATGAACTCCGGGGCGCCCGGCACCGGCTGGCCCTCGTGCACCAGCACGCCGTCCATGTCGGTGAGCCAACTCTCGACGGGTTTACGGTCATGCATGTTCGTCTCCGCAGGGGTGTCGGGTCGCCAGGGCCGGTCAGGACGGACGGCGGGGCGGGACACAGCAGACCGTGGGGCAGGTGTCCCAGATCGGCAGCTCACCGAGGCGGCGACGCAGGTCGACCCCGGCCGGGTCGATGCGTTCCTGGACCAACTCCCGCACCATGGTCACGAAGCGGGGATCGGTGCCGGGGGTGGCCGCGCGGACGTAGTCCAGGCCGAGCCGGCTGGCCGTGTCCCGGGCCTCGGTGTCGAGGTCCCAGATCACCTCAAGGTGGTCGGAGACGAAACCGATCGGACTGACCACCGCTGCGGTGACACCCTGATCGGCGAGCACCGCCAGGTGGTCGTTGATGTCCGGCTCCAGCCACGGTACGTGCGGCGGCCCGGAGCGGCTCTGCCACACCAGGTCGTACGGCAGGTCGGGGGCGGCCGCCGTGTGCACCAGCCGGGCCGTCTCGGCCAGCTGCGCGGTGTACCGGCCGCCGTGCGGGCCGGCGCTGTCCGCCATCGAGACGGGTACCGAGTGCGCGGTGAAGACCAGCCGGGTGCTGTCCCGCCGGGCCGGGTCGAGCTGGCTCAGTGCCGTCCGTACCGCGTCGACGTGCGGCTCGACGAAGCCGGGATGATCCCAGAACTGGCGCAGCTTCTCGATCACCGGTGCGTCCGAGCCGACAGCGGCCCGGGCGGCGGTGATGTCCTCCTGGTACTGCCGGCAGGAGGAGTACCCACCGAAGGCGCTGGTGACAAAGGCCAACGCCCGCCGTACGCCGTCGTCGCGCATCTGCGCCAGGGTGTCGGCGAGCATCGGGTGCCAGTTCCGGTTGCCCCAGTACACCGGCAGGTCGAGGTGGTGGGCGGCGAAGTCGGCGCGGACGGCGGCGAGCAGTTCCCGGCACTGCTGGTTGATCGGGGAGACTCCGCCGAAGTGCTGATAGTGCTCGGCGACCTCGGCCAGCCGCTGCGGCGGGATGCCCCGCCCCCGGGTCACGTTCTGCAGGAATGGCAGCACGTCGTCCGGCCCTTCCGGGCCGCCGAAGGAGACCAGCACCACCGCGTCGTACGCCATGGCCCCATTCTTGCCCCTGCCGGACGACGACCTGGCAACGCCCCCGGGTCCCGGCCGTTAAAAGGGGCCCCCTGCTATACCGCAGGCGTTAACAGGGGGCCCTTCCTTACACCTAGGCGCCGATGGCGTGGTAGCCGCCGTCGACGTGCACGATCTCGCCGGTGGTGGCGGGGAACCAGTCCGACAGCAGGGCCAGGCAGGCCCGCGCGGCCGGCTCCTGGTCGGTGAGGTTCCAGCCCAGCGGCGCCCGCCCGGACCAGGCGTCCTCGAACTGCTCGAAGCCGGGGATCGACCTGGCGGCCATCGTGCGCAGCGGCCCGGCGGAGACCAGGTTGCTGCGGATGCCCTGCTTGCCCAGGTGCAGGGCGAGGTAGCGGGAGGCGGACTCCAGGCCGGCCTTGGCCACGCCCATCCAGTCGTACACCGGCCAGGCCTGGGTGGCGTCGAAGGTCAGCCCGACCACCGCGCCGCCCGGCGACATCAGCGGCAGCGCCGCGACGGCCAGCGACTTGTAGGAGTACGTCGAGACGTGCAGCGCGGTCGCCACGTCCTCCCAGGAGGCGTCGAGGAAGCCGCCGCCGAGGCAGCTCTGCGGGGCGAACCCGATCGAGTGCACCACCCCGTCGAGGCCGTCGACGTGCTCGCGAACCTTGTCGGCGAGCCCGGCGAGGTGTTCGGGGTTGGTCACGTCCAACTCGATCACGGGTGCCGCCTCCGGCAGCCGCTTGGCGATCCGCTCCACCAGCGAGAGCCGGCCGTACCCGGTCAGCACGACCTGGGCGCCGTTCTCCTGCGCGAGCTTGGCCACCGAGAAGGCGATGGAGGCGTCGGTGATGACGCCGGTGACGAGCAGCCGCTTACCGGCCAGCAGTCCGGACATTATGCTCATTCCTCCGTACTCAGGTTCAGTGGGCTGCTCGGTTCGGTGGCCTGCTCGGATTCAGTGGCCCATGCCCATGCCGCCGTCGACCGGGATGACCGCGCCGGAGACGTAACCGGCACTGTCGCCGGCCAGCCAGGTGACGACCGCAGCGACCTCGTCCGCGCTGGCCATCCGGCCCGCCGGGATGGACTTCAGGATCTCCGCCTTGCGCTCGTCGGAGAGCACGGCGGTCATGTCGGTCTCGATGAAGCCGGGCGCGACGACGTTGGCGGTGATGTTGCGGGTGCCCAGCTCACGGGTGATCGAGCGGGCCACCCCGACCAGGCCGGCCTTGCTGGCCGCGTAGTTGACCTGGCCGGCACCGCCGGAGAGGCCGACCACCGAGGAAACGAAGATCATGCGACCCCACCTGGCCCGCAGCATCTTCGACGACGCCCGCTTGGCGCAGCGGTACGCCCCGGTCAGGTTGGTGTCCAGCACCCGGGTGAACTGCTCCTCGGACATCCGCAGCAGCAGCGTGTCGTCGGTGATGCCGGCGTTGGCGACCAGCACCTCCACCGGCCCGAACTCCGCTTCCACGGCAGCGAACGCCGCGTCGACCGACTCGCTGTCGGTGACGTCGCAACGCACGCCGAACAGCCCGTCGGGCGCACCGCTGCCCCGGTGCGTGATCGCCACCCGGTCGCCCTGCTTGGCGAAGGCCTGCGCGACGGCCAGACCGATGCCACGGTTACCGCCGGTGACCAACACAGTTCGAGACACGGTACGTTCCTCCAAAGATCGCTGCGGGTTGGAGACTAGGCGCTACCGCACGGTAATCACTAACCCGACCCACGTCACCCGTGGGCCCACACTGATCGCCTCCACCTCGGACAACGGAAGGTGCGCACGGGGGTTCACCCCGTCGCCGGTTGGCGCTTGCGGCCTCCCCGGCGTCTTCCCGCTTCCCCACCTCTTCCGGCTTCCCCCGCCGGCCGGTGCCGCACAGTCCTTTCCCGGCGTCCGGGGCGGTCGGCCGGATGCGCCCCGGTTCGATCGCGGGTGTACGCTGACTCCCGTTTGCGGGTCGCACGGCGGCCCGTACCACTCGGACCGACCCGACTCCAGGAGGTGATCGCTGTGCCAGATAGCGATCCTCCCAGTCGTGGCCGGGCCGACCGCCAGCCACGCTGAGCCTCACTCCGCCTGAGCTGGCCCGCTCCCCGCGCACCCCGCCACCGCCCTCCGGTCCGCAAACCGGAGTGGCCGAGCCTGCGGGTGCCAACCGGAAGCCCCCCGGTCACGACTTCGTGTGTGTGCGTCCCCGATTCACCCCTCGCCGGTCCACCCATGTCCCGGGCCGACGAACCGCTCACCCCGGAGCCTGTCATGAGCCGCTACGTCGCCCCGCTGGGTTTCACCCTCGCCGCCGTCTGGGTTGCCATCCTTTTCGTCCTGGCCAGCGGCAACCACTGACCACCCACCCCTCGTCGTCGACCCTGGGATCCAGTGGCCCACGCCCTCGCTCGACCCTGGGGTCCAGTGGCCCGCGCTCGTCGTCGGCCCAGGAACCTGCTGGGCGACGCCCCTCGTCGGCCCAGGGCCCGCTGGCCCACGCCCCTCGTCGCCTGAGACCCGCCAGCCCGGGGATGCTTCGCCGGTGCAGCACATCCGACGAGGCTGACCCCGGCAAGATCGCGCTCGATGTGGGATCGAGTGGTTTGGCAGCGCGCGCGAAGCCACTCGATCCTAGATCGAGCACGATCTTGCGGCATGCCGGTGGCAGCGCGCCGGACCGCGCGCAGACACCGCCGTGCCAAACCCGTGGGAGTCGTCGCCGCGCAGGCAGGGCGGTTCGGGGTGCAGAGGGCGGGGTCAGAGCATGCGGGAGGACCAGAGCAAACTGGTCGCGCCGGCGCAGAGGGCCAGCAGCAGGGCGATGCCCGCGTACCACTGGGTGATCTCGCGGGCTTCGGTGCGGAAGCCGATCGAGCTGCCCATGTCCTGGTACACCTGCTTCAGCTCGCTGACCGAGGCGGCCTCGTAGAAGTAGCCCTCGGTCGTCTCGGCCAGTGCGGCGAGCGCCATCCGGTCCACCGGCACCCGTTGCAGTTGTCCACCGATGGCGACGTGCCCCGCGTCGGTGCCGAACGCGATGGTGGAGACCGGCACGTTCGCCGCCTGCGCCGCCGCGGCGGCCTCCTCCACCGACCGGCCGGCCGTCCGGAAGCCGTCGGACAACAGCACGATCCTCGCCGGCGGAATCCCGGCCGCGCCGTCGGCCGGCACCGACCGGATCGCCTCCAGGCAGGTGAAGACCGCCTCCCCGGTCGCCGTCGCCTCGGCCAGCACCAGACCGTCGATCGCGCTGGTCACCGCCGGGCGGTCCTTGGTGGGTGGCACCAGCACGTTGGCCGACTTCGCGAACGAGACCAGCCCGACGTTGTACGTCTCGGGCAACTCCCGGACGAACTGCTTGGCCGCCTCCTGGGCCCCCTCCAACCGGGTCGGGGGCACGTCGTCGGCCTGCATCGACAGCGACACGTCGATGGCCAACATGATGGTGGCCCGTTCCAGCGGCTCCCGGGTGTCCATCGCCGGCCGGGCCAGGGCGCCGGCCAGCACCAGCAGGGCGAGCAGGAACGCGGTCGCCGGCACGTGTCGCCGCCAGCCCAGCCCTTTCGGTGCCACGGTACGCAGCAGGTCCACGTTGGTGAACCGCATCGCGTACTCCCGGCGGCGCAGCTGCCGCCAGACGTACAGCGCGGCGAGGGCGAGCACCGGCAGTACGGCCAGCAGCCACCACGGTTGGAGCAGTCGAATCATCGTGTCGTCCCCCGGGTACGCGCGTGCCGTTGCGAGGCCACGAAGCGCACCATGTCCAGCAGCCAGTCTCGGTCCGTACGCAGTCGCAGGTGGGCGGCACCGGCGGCGCGCAACGCGGCGGAGATCTCCGCACGCTGGGCGGCTGCCGCCGTCGCGTACCGGTGCCGCAGGCTCGGATCGGCGGTCTGCACCTCGTGCAGCCCCCCGGTCTCCGGGTCGACGACCGGAAGCACCCCGACGTCGGGTAGCTCCAGTTCCCGCGGATCGACCACCTCGATCGCCAGCACGTCGTGCCGTACCCGCAGCTTGCGCAGCGGGCGGGCCCACTGGGTGGGCGGAGCGAGGAAGTCGGAGATGACCACCGCGACGCCACGTCGTCGGGGCGGACGGTTGAGCATGTCCACCAACGCACCGAGGTCACTGCGGCCGGGCCGGCTCTCGGTGCCGGCGATGGCGCGCAGCAGGCCCTGCGCCTCCTTACGCCCGGACCGGGCCGGCAGCCGGACCAGCCGTCCCGGCCCCACCGGCGCGGGCGCCGACCGACGACCCCGGCGCGGCACGGGCACGTCGTCGCCGCTGCCCACCACCGCGCCGATCCGGTTGCCGCCGCGTACGGTCAGGTGCGTGATGGCCGCCGCCGCGGCGATCACCACCTCCCGCTTGAGCCACCGGCCGGTGCCGAAGTCCAGGCTCGCCGACAGGTCCACCGCCAACCATGTCTCCAGCTCCCGGTCGGCCACCGTACGCCGCACGTGTGGGGTGGTGGTCCGGGCGGTGACCGGCCAGTCCATCCGGCGCACGTCGTCACCGGGGCGGTACTCCCGCGACTCCCCCGCCTCACTGCCCGGCCCGGGTAGCAGACCGGCGTAGTCGCCCTGCAACAGACCGTCGAGTTTGCGGGTGACCAGCAGTTGCAGACGGGACAGCACGGCGCCGGAGCGGTTGTCCGCGACGTCGGGTGCGCGTTGCCGGTGACCGGCGGGAGGGGTGGTCGAGGTCACGATCGCTGCCCGGGCCACCCCGAGGTCGGCGCCACCGCACCCGGTGGCGTCGGGGTCGCCTGCTGCCGGGGCGCCACCGACGGCATCGGAATGGTCGACATCACCCGGTGCACCACGTGGTCGGCCGGCACGTCGTCGGCGAGCGCGTCGTAGCTGAGGACCAGCCGGTGCCGCAGGATGTCCGGCGCGATGTCCTGCACGTCCTGCGGCAGGGCGTAGTCCCGACCGCGCAGCAGCGCCAGCGCCCGCGTCGCGCGAACCAGGCCGAGCGAGGCCCGTGGGCTGGCACCGTACTGGATCAGTTGCGCGACGTCGGGCATGCCGTGCTCAGCGGGCGTACGCGTGGCCAGCACCAGCCGCACCGCGTAGTCGACCAGCGCGTTGTGTACGAACACCTGGTCGGCCTTGTTCTGTAGGGCGATCAGGTCGTCGGTGTCGAACACCGCGGTGGGCTCGGGTGGCGCGACGCCCATCCGGTAGACGATCTCCCGTTCCTCGGCGTCGGTCGGATAGCCCACGACGATCTTCATGAGGAAGCGGTCCCGCTGTGCCTCCGGCAGCGGGTAGACCCCCTCCTGCTCGATCGGGTTCTGCGTCGCCATCACCAGGAACGGGTTCGGCACCCGGTGGCTCTCCCCACCGATGGACACCTGCCGCTCGCTCATCACCTCCAGCAGCGCCGACTGCACCTTCGCCGGCGCCCGGTTGATCTCGTCGGCGAGCAGGAAGTTGACGAAGACCGGGCCCAACTCGACGTCGAACTTCTCGCTGGACTGCCGGTAGATCCGGGTACCCATGATGTCGGCCGGCACCAGATCCGGGGTGAACTGCACCCGGGCGAACGAGCCACCGACGACCTTGGCCAGGGTTTCCACCGCCAGTGTCTTGGCCACCCCGGGCACACCCTCCAGCAGGCAGTGCCCCCGGGCGAGCAGCGCCACGAACATCCGCTCCACCATCCGGTCCTGCCCGACGATCACCCGTTTGATCTCGAACAGGGCCCGCTCCAGCAGGCCGGCGTCCTGCGCCGGCGTGGTCGACGCGGCGGGCGTCTGCGGCTGCGTCCCGTTCGGCGTCGGGGCGTCGGGCGTGGTCGGCTGGGCCACCGGTCCTCCACAGCATGAATCGGTCGTCGCGGCGTGTGCGCTACCAAGCCTCGCATGCTCGGCTGAGTACGGACGGCGGGAGCGACCGATTTTCGCCACACCGTCCGTCGCCACGCCAATCGCCGATCACCAGTGGACAGATTGCGCCCCCGCGTGTGTACCATTCATCCGTCGCCGGGCGGCTTCCCCCGTGGCCGCCCGGCGCTCATTCATTTCTCTCCCGCAGCCCTAGACTGGCCGGGATGAGCGAGTCCGACACCTCCACCCAAGCCCTGATCTGTTCGGCCCGTGGGTGTCACGCCCCGGCCGAGTGGTCACTGCGGTGGAACAATCCGCGTCTGCACCAGCCGGAACGGCGCAAGACCTGGCTCGCCTGCGACGCGCACCGCAGCTATCTCAACGACTTCCTCACCGCTCGTGGCTTCCTGCGTGAGGTCACCCCGCTGGCCGAATCGCCTACGCTCGAAGAGTGGACGCGTACAAAGAACGGCCCGGCCCATGAGCGCGAGGAGTGAGCTTGCGAGCCCCGCAGCCGCGAACGAAAGACGAGCACCGTGAGCGCGAGGAGTGAGCTTGCGAGCCCCGCAGCCGCGAACGAAAGACGAGCCCCGTGAGCGGTGAGGAGGTGGCCGGCCAACTGCCGGAGGCGGCCGCCGGACAGTCCGGTCCGCTTGAGCCGTGGCCGGACACCGTCCGATGGCAGGCGATCTCGTCCGACCTGATCTGGGTGGAGCTGCTGCGACTGTCGGCCGTGGTGGCCGTGTTCTCGATCATGATCGGGGTCGGCTGGGTGTTCACCGGCGCCTGGCCCTTCGGCCTGGCCCTCGGCGTGGTCCTGCTGTTCGCCGTCTGGCGCGCGGTGACCATCGTGCGGGCGGTGCACGCCTGGGGTTACGCCGAGCGTGAGAACGACCTGTTGGTTCGGCATGGGCTGCTGGTCCGCCGACTCTCCATCGTGCCGTACTCCCGGATGCAGTTCGTCGATGTCAGCGCGGGCCCACTGGAGCGGGCCTTCGACCTGGCCACCGTACAGCTGCACACCGCCGCGGCGGCGAGCGACGCCCGGGTGCCGGGTCTTCGGCCCGCGGAGGCGTCCCGGTTGCGCGACCGGCTCACCGCGCTCGGTCAGGACCGGGCGGAAGGGCTGTGAGCGACCCCGCCGGCCGGGACTCGGACCGTTCCACACCCGCGCCCGGCAGCCAGCCGCCGCCCGGCTATCCGGCCGGCACGTGGCCTCCGGTCCATCCGCCGCCCGGGTATCCGCCCGGTATGCCGCCGCCCGGTATGCCGGCGGGACCGCCGCCGACGGGATATCCACTCGGGTACCTACCGGGTCCGGTGCCACCGGGGTACCCGCCCGGTGGCTGGCCGGGCCAGCCGGGCGCGCCGCAGGCCCGGCAGCGGCTGCACCCGCTGAGTCCCGTGCTGCACAGCGCGAGGTCGCTGGTCGTCGTCATCGCCGGGCTGTCCTGGTCGACGTTGTCCCGGGTCGGGTTCGGCTGGTTCGTGGCGATGGTGATCGTGATCGTCCTGGGCGCCGCGGTGCTGGCCGTGGTGAGTTGGTACAACACCGGCTACCAGGTGGTGGGGCGGGAGCTGCGGATCCACGAGGGGCTGCTCTGGCGCCGGACCCGGGCGATTCCGCTGGAACGGCTCCAGGCCGTCGAAGTCGTCCGACCGCTGCTGGCTCAGCTCACCGGGCTGGCCGAGTTGCGGCTGGAGGTGGTCGGCGGCGGTAAGACCGAGGCGCCGCTGGCTTTCCTCAGCGTCGGCGAGGCGGCAGCGCTGCGGCAGCGTCTGCTGGCCCTGGCGGGCCGACCGGCCGCAGGGGCAACGGGTGCCGCGCCGCAGCACGCTCCGGTGGCGACAGCGACCGGGCCGGAGCCGCCCACCGGCCGGGCACTGCACTCGGTACGCAACCAGGATCTGCTGGTCAGCCAGTTGCTCACCCCGCAGGCGTTCCTGCTGCCGTTCGGCGTGCTCTTCGTCGCCGCGCAGTTCCTGTCGGAGGGTTCCTGGTCGTTCATCGCGGTGGCGAGCACGTTGACCGCGATGGCGGGCATCCTGCTGCAACCTGTCCGCCGGGTCCTCGACGACTGGCAGTTCCAACTGGCCCGCGACGACGACCGGCTGCGCATCCGCAACGGCCTGCTGGAGACCAGGGTGCAGACCGTACCGCTGCACCGGGTGCAAACCATCGGCGTGACCTGGCCGCTGCTCTGGCGCTTCAAGGGCTGGCTGCGGCTGCGGCTGGAGGTGGCGGGCTACGCCGCCGGCGATCCGGACCAGCGCAATCGGCCGGACCGCCTGCTGCCGGTCGGTGACCTGCCCACCGCCGAGGCGATCGTGGCCGAGGTACTGCCGGGGGTCGACCTGGCGTCGCTGCCGCTGACGACGCCGCCGGACCGGGCCCGCTGGCTCAACCCGCTCAGTCGCCAGGTGCTCGGTGCCGGCCTGACCGACCGGGTCTTCGCGGTCCGCTCCGGCCTGCTCACCCGCCAGGTGACCGTCGTGCCGTACGCCCGGTTGCAGAGCGTCCGGGTGGTGCAGGGGCCGTTGCAGCGTCTGCTACGGCTGGCCACGGTCCACGCCGACACGGCGGGCGGGGCCGGTGCGGCGGCCGTCGACCGGGATCTCGCCGAGGCGTGGGCGCTGGCGGCGGAGTTGTCCGCGCGCGGCCACGCCGCCCGCCGGCAGGAGTGACGAACCCAGCCCAACCTGGATCGGCTGCGGCTCGGTGACCCGGCACGCCCGTGTCGCGGTCTCACCGAGTCGCAGTCGATCCGGCGGATCAGCGGGTCGCGGGGACGGTGGGCGGGTCGGCGGGAGCGGTCCGGGTGGTCGGCGGTTCGGTCGGGGTACGGCGGGCCTTCCGGCGGGCCCACCAGCGCTCGGCCAGGCCGACCACGAGGAAGGCCATCCCGACGTACGCCCAGCCGACCAGCACGTCGATCACGTAGTGCTCGCCGCTGTAGACCAGCGTGAAGGTCATCGCCAACGGGTACGCCAACAGCAGCGGCCACCAGCGACGCCGTACGCCGCGTAGGAAGAACAGCACGACGAACAGCGCGAACGCGGTGTGCAGCGACGGCATGGCGGCCACCGGGTTCGAGGCCAACTGTCCGGCGTTGAGCAGGTTGCCGGCGCCGTGCATGCCGAACTCCCGCCATCCTCGCGTGGAGATCCGCGCCACCTCGTCCAGCAACCCGTTCTGCGCCGCCCACCACGGCGGCGCGGCCGGGTAGAGGAAGTAGGTGATCAGGCCGGACGCGCAGAGGAAGAACCAGCGACGCATGAACGCCGCCCAACGACTGCGGGAACGCACCCAGAGCACTGCGGCGGCAGCCAGCGCCGCCACGAAGTGGGAGAAGTACACCCAGCTGACGAGCACGTCGTACCAGCGCACGTCGGGTCGGTAGAGGTGCTGCTGCAACCAGACCGTCGGCACCTCACCGCCGGTGGCCCAGCCGAACATCAACCGGTCCGCCAGGATCAACTCGTACGCGTGCGGGACCGTCCCGTCGTGGTAGGCGAAGCCACGGGAGAGGTTGTACGCGACCAGCAACAGCACCACCGGTACCCAGTCCCGGGCGAAACGCAGGTGGCTGCGCCACGGACGGGCGGAGTTCCAGGCGATGGTGCCGGCCCAGATCCAGAAGAACGCGTACAGCGGATCGGTGGGCAGGCCGATGGCGAACCAACCCACCACGAACGCGAGAACCCACAGCGACATCGCGATCACCCGGCGGCGACCGCCGTCCGGCGGGGCGGGTGACTCGGCGGGGGCGGCGGGCTGAGGGTCGGTCATGGCAGACATCGCGGACAAGGTTAACGGCGGATCAACCATCGCCCCACGCAGGACCACCTGCCGCGCCGGGGCAGTGACAGGTGTCGCACCCCCGGCTCTGCCTGAACGCCATCCGGCGTCGAGCCGGCCGGTCCGGAGCCCCGGCCCGGCGCGCCCTGATCGAGCGTGATCGTGGCCGCCCGGGTGCCCGGGGTCCGGGCGAACACCTACGCTGTGGCCATGCAGGAGCAGCCGGATCATGCCCTGACGCCGGGTCTGGTGGCCCGGGTCGAGTTGACCGTCACCGACGCCGACACCGCCCAGGCCGTCGGCTCCGGCGACGTACCCGTGCTCGGCACCCCACGGGTGCTCGCCCTGGCCGAGGCGGCGACGGTGGCGGCGACCGCCCGTCACCTGCCCGCCGGGACGACCACCGTCGGCACCCGGGTCGAGTTGGATCACCGGGCCGCGACGCCGGTGGGCCGGACGGTGGTGGCGCAGGCCCGGCTGACGGCGGTCGACCGGCGTCGGCTGACCTTCGAGGTGGCCGTCACCGAGGGCGGGCAGACCGTGGCGGAGGGTCGGGTGGAGCGGGTGATGGTCGACCGGCACCGCTTCGTCGAGCGGGCGGGTGGGGCGTCATGAGCGACGGCTTCGTCGAGGTCGCCGACCGGGTGTTGGTGCTGCGGGAACCGCTGCTCGCGGTCAACGTCACGCTGGTGTTGGGCGACGGGGAGGCGCTGCTGGTCGACACGCTGTCCACCGTCGGGCAGGCGGTCGAGTTGTCCGCCGCCGTACGCGCGGTCACCGGTGACCCGCTGACCCTGGTCAACACCCATCACCATTTCGACCACTGCTTCGGCAACGCCACCCTCTCCGCCGACGGGCCGCGACCGGTCTGGGCACACGAGATGGCCGCGGCGGTGTTGCGCGACGACCCGGAACGGCTGCGCCGGGAGGCGTACGCGGAACTGCGCGACGAGCACCCTGAGCTGGCGGCCCAACTGGACGAGGTGACCGTGCTGGCGCCCACGCACACCGTCCGCACCGAGGCCACCCTCGACGTCGGGGGCCGGCGGGTGGTGCTGCGCCATCCCGGCCGTGGGCACACCGACGCCGACCTCGTGGTGCACGTGCCCGACGCCGACGTGCTGATCGTCGGTGATCTGGTCGAGCAGTCCGGTCCGCCGGCATTCGAGGATTCCTACCCGTTGCAGTGGCCCGAGGCGGTGGCCGAACTGCTGCGCTGGGCCAACCCCGCGACGGTCGTGGTGCCGGGGCACGGTGAGCCGGTGGACGTCGAGTTCGTCCGGGCGCAGCACGCCCAACTGGTCGAGCTGGCCTGGCTGATCCGGGCCGGACACACCGGCTCGGCGCCGCCGGAGCGGGTCGCCGCCGACGCACCGTTCCCGGCCCGTCCCGCGCTGCTGGCCACCCGTCGCGGCTACGCCGAGTTGGACGGCACCGCCTGAGCGGGTCAGCTGGTGAAACGGTCGGCAACCTCGGCCCGGGTGGGCATGGCGACGGCGCCGCCGGCACGTTCGCAGACCAGCCCGGCGACGCGCAGCGCGAAGGCGACCCGCTCGTTCCAGCCCGTCGGGTCGGCCGGTGCACCGGCGACGAGCAGGTCGGCGACGAGGGCGGCCAGCACCGAGTCGCCCGCGCCGGTGGCGTCGACCGCTGTCACCTTCGGCGCCGGTACCCGGACCGGATCGGTGCCGGCGGCGGCGACCACCGCGCCGGCGGCACCGAGGGTGACCACGACGGTGCCGGCACCCAACTCCCGCAGGTAGGCCGCCACGCCCTCGGCCGGCTCACCCGGATAGAGCTGCTCCGCGTCGGCGGTGCTCAGCTTGACCAGGTGCGCCCCGGCGGCGAACTCGGCGACCACCTCGCGTAGGCCGGTCAGCGCCGCCGGGCCGGACAGCAGCCGGGGCCGGACGTTGGGGTCGAACACCCGCAGGCCGGTCGCCAGCGACCAGGCCCGCCGCGCGGCGGCCAAGGGCGCCGGCGACAGCAGCACGATCGAGCCGCAGTAGAGCACGTCCGCACCCTCGATCAGCGCGACGTCGAGGTCCTCGGGGTTCAACAGGGCGTACGACGGTGGATCGCCGTAGAAGCGGAAGTCCGGCTCGGCGCCGGAGAAGGTGGCCACGGCCAACGTGGTCGGTACGGCGGCGGTGACCGCGCCGTCCAGGCCGACCCCGGCGGCGGTGAGGAAGGTACGGATCCGGTCGGCGAGTGTGTCGTCGCCGAGTGCGCCGACGAACTGCGCCGCACCGCCGAGCCGGGCGATGCCCACCGCGACGTTCAGCGGGGCGCCGCCGATGGCCTGCCGGTAGACCGGCACGCCGTCGCATTCCGTGTCGAGCAGGTCGACGAGAGCTTCGCCGAGCACCACCGCGTATCCCATCGAGCCGGTCCCTCCGTCGGCAGTCGTGATGCTCAGGCTGGCACAGGGCGAGCCGCGCGGGCGCGGAAGCCACGGTATTGGGTGCGCGGTCGACGCGAGACGGACCCGCCGCGACACGGCATCGAGAGATGACTATTGCGTCGATGCGCCCGGCATGCTGGGATAGGGGATGCCGGGTGGCGCGGGGCTGCGCGTCACCGGCGCCGGGTTCACCGCACGCGAGGGCATTTACGCGTCGATCGAATGCTGACGGCACCTGCCTGTCGGGCCATCCGCCCTGGGCGCAGGCTGCCGCATCGAATCGCATCCGCCCACAGCAGCGGGGCAGACATACCTCGTCACCCCCGCGCGTTCCGGCGGGGCCACCGGACCGGTGTCCCCGCGAGTCAGGAGAACCTGTGCACCGTCCTCGTCTGGCCGCGATCTTCTTCGCGGCCGTAACTCTCGCTGCGAGCGCGGTCGTCGCCGTGACCGCCAGCCCCGACCCGGCCGCCGCGCACGGCGCGGCGATGACGCCGGGCTCTCGTACCTACCTCTGTTGGCGCGACGGGCTCTCCCCCACCGGTGAGATCCGTCCGCAGAACCCGGCCTGTTCCGCGGCGGTCGCGCAGAGCGGTGCGAACTCCCTCTACAACTGGTTCAGCGTGCTGCGTTCGGACGCCGGCGGTCGCACCACCGGCTTCATCCCCGACGGGCAGCTGTGCAGCGGCGGCGCCACCGGCTTCCGCGGCTACGACCTGGCCCGCAACGACTGGCCGCTGACCCACCTGACCGCCGGCCGCACCATGGAGTTCCGGTACAGCAACTGGGCCCACCACCCGGGCACGTTCTACTTCTACGTGACCAGGGACAGCTGGAGCCCGACCCGGGCGCTGGCCTGGAGCGACCTTGAGGCCCAGCCGTTCCTGACGGTGACCAACCCGCCGCAGCGCGGCGCGGTCGGCACCAACGACGGCCACTACTACTTCACCGGCACCCTGCCGGCGAACAAGAGCGGTCGGCACATCATCTACTCCCGCTGGGTCCGCTCGGACAGCCAGGAGAACTTCTTCGGCTGCTCCGACGTGACCTTCGACGGCGGCAACGGTGAGGTGACCGGCATCGGCGGTGGCACCAACCCGCCGCCCACCACCCCGCCGCCGACCACCCCGCCGCCCACGACCCCGCCGCCCACCACGCCGCCGCCGACCACCCCGCCGCCCGGCAACAACAGCGGCTGCTCGGCCACCTTCAAGCTGACCAACAGCTGGTCGGGTGGTTTCCAGGGCGAGGTGGAGATCAAGAACACCGGCACCGCGCCGTTGAACGGCTGGGCTGCGAACTGGACCTTGTCCAGTGGCCAGCAGATCAGCCAGGTCTGGAACGCGACCCACACCACGTCCGGTTCGTCGGTGACGGCCCGCAACGTGTCGTACAACGGCAGTCTCGGGGCCAACGGCACTACGAGCTTCGGCTTCCTTGCCAGCGGTACCAGCTCGACTCCCACGATCACCTGCACCGCCAGCTGATCACCAGCACCACGAAGGGGGCCCCGGTCGGGGCCCCCTTCCGCTTGTCTGATTGCGCCTCAGCGCCGCTTACGGGCTCAGCGCCGCTTACGGCTCAGCGCCGCTTACGGCTCAGCGCACCATCGAGCCGACGACGGGCTTGGTGAGCAGGGCCGACTGGTTGCGCTGGATGCCCGGGTCCAGGGTCTTCGCCACGAAGATCGCGTGCCAGATACAGAAGATCAGCACCGTCCACACCTTGCGGGAGTGGTCGGCCTCCTCCCGCTTGTGCTCCTCCAGCAGGCGCAGCGCGTACGACAGGTCGAGCAGGTCACCGGCGCCCGAGGTGGTGAGCACGTGCCGGGCCCACTCGTACATCTCGCCGCGCAGCCAGACCCGGGTAGGGGTCGGGAAGCCGAGCTTCTTGCGGTTGACGATGGCCGGCGGCACCACGCCCTGCAACGCCTGGCGCATGGCGTACTTGGTGGCATCCGAGCGCGGCGGCAGCTTCAGCTCGACCGGGATCTTCGCCGCCACCTCGAAGACGGCGCGGTCGAGGAAGGGCACCCGCACCTCCAGCGAGTGCGCCATGGAGATCCGGTCGGCCTTGACCAGGATGTCGCCGCGCAGCCAGGTGTAAAGGTCGACGTACTGCATCTTGGTGACGTCGTCCAGTTCGGTGCACTCGGCGTAGATCGGCGCGGTGACGTCGGTGTAGCGCACCGAGGGGTCGTAGCGGCGCAGCAGATGCTGCTTCTCCTCCTCGGTGAACATCCGCGCGTTGCCGTAGTAGCGCTCCTCGATCGGGGTGGTGCCGCGTTCCAGGAAGCTCTTGCCCTTGACCCCCTGCGGGATCGCCTTGGACACCGCCCGCAGACCCTTCTGGACCCCGCCGGGCAGCCCGTTGACGCTGCTCAGCGAGAGCGGCTCACGGTAGATCGTGTATCCGCCGAAGAACTCGTCGGCGCCCTCGCCGGAGAGCACCACGGTGACGTGCTCGGCGGCCTTCTTGGCCACGAAGTAGAGCGGCACCAGCGCCGGGTCGGCCACCGGGTCGTCCAGGTGCCAGACGATCTTCGGCAGCGCCTCGATCATGTCCTGCGGCCCGATCTTGGTCGGGATGGTGGTCACGTCGAGGTGCCGGGCGGACTCCTGGGCGACGTCGATCTCGGAGTAGCCCGGCACGTCGTAGCCGACGGTGAAGGTGAGGATGTTCGGGTTGAACTCCCGCGCCAAGGCCACCACCGCGGTGGAGTCGATCCCGCTGGACAGGAACGAGCCGACCGGCACGTCGGAGCGCATGTGCATGCGTACGCTCTCGCGCAGCGTCTCCCGGATCTCGTGGTAGAGCTTCTGCTCGTCGGCGACCGGGGCGGGCCGGAACACCGGGCGGTACCAGCGGCGTACGTCGATCCGGCCGCCCGGGGTCCAGGTGAGGTACTCCCCCGAGCCGATCCGGCTGATCTGCTTGTGCAGGGTGCCCGGCTCGGGGACGTACTGCAAGGTCAGATAGTGGCTGAGGTTCGCCGTGTCGACCCCGGCGTCGCCGATGTGGGCGGAGTGCGCGAAGGGCAGCAGGGCCTTCTTCTCCGAGGCGAGGTAGAGCCCGTCGGCGGTCTCCAGGTAGTGCAGCGGCTTGATGCCGTAGTAGTCGCGGGCACCGAACGCGCGGCGGGCCTGCCGGTCCCAGATGACGAAGGCGAACATGCCGCGCAGCCGGGTGAGCACCTGCTCGCCCCAGTAGTGGTAGCCGGCGACGATCACCTCACCGTCACCGTTGGTGGCGAACCGGGCGCCGTGCTCGCGGATCAACTCCTCGCGCAGCTCGATGTAGTTGTAGATCTCGCCGTTGAAGGTCAGCAGGTAACGCCCGTCGGCGTAGGGCAACGGCTCGTGGCTGAGCGCGACGTCGATGATCGCCAACCGCTTGTGGGCGAAGACCCCGTCCGCGTACCGGCCGGAGGCGTCCCCGACCACCTCGACACCGGTCTCGTCCGGGCCGCGGTGGTGCAGGCATTCCAACGCTCCGGCGATGCTGTCGCGGTGAGCGGCGGCATCGCCGCGCGCACTGAAAAAAGCCAGGAGTCCGCACATGGTGGTCATCCTTCCACGCGTACGAATCGGGCGTTGCGGCACGGGCGGGCTCGCCCGGACCGACCTCGCGGCACGCCGCCCGGTGGGGCCGCATCGGGTCGCGGGGACCGACCGGCGTCACCGCCGTAGCCGACGCGAGCCGGATTCGCGGTACGGTCGGGCCGGCTATGAGCGGTACGGTCAGGGCCAGCAATGAGCGGTACGGTCGGGGCCAGCAATGGCATGAAGGGAGCGGGCATGACCGAGGAACGCACCGACGGCAAGCCGACCGACGGCACCGAGTCGCACGACCCGGATTTCCCACCGGCGTTCCTGGCGTTCATGCGGCAGGGCTGGCGGGACACCACGCTGCCGGTCGGTCCCCGACCGGAGGTGCCGAACCACGCCAAGCGTCGGGCCGCCCTCTCGGCCGCCTTCCCGGGTGAGACGCTGGTGATTCCCACCGGCGGGGAGAAGGTCCGCGCCAACGACACCGAGTACCGGTTCCGACCGGGCAGCGACTTCGCGTACCTGACCGGTGACCATGACCCGGACAGCGTCCTGGTGCTGCGGCCCAATGGTTCGGGACACGACGCCATCCTGTACATGCGGCCGCGTAGCTCGCGGGAGAACGACGAGTTCTTCCGCAGCCGGCACGGCGAGCTGTGGGTGGGCCGGCGGCACACGCTGACCGAGAAGTCGACCGAGCTGGGCCTGCCCACCGCCGACCTGGCCGAGCTGGACGCGGCGTTGGCCGGGCTCGCCCCGGCGCGTACCCGGGTGTTGCGCGGCTTCGACCCCCGGGTGGACGCCGCGGTACGCGCGTACGACGGTCCGCGGGACGAGGGCCAGCCGGCCCGGGATCGTGAGCTGGCCATCGCCATCTCCGAGCAGAAGCTCGTCAAGGACGAGTGGGAGATCAGCCAGTTGCAGGAGGCGATCGACGCCACCGTACGCGGCTTCGAGGACGTGGCTCGGGCGTTGCCGGCCGACCAGGGCGTCTCGGAGCGGCTGCTGGAGGGGATTTTCGCGCTGCGCGCCCGGCACGACGGCAACGACGTCGGCTACGGCTCGATCGTCGGTGCCGGCGAGCACGCCACGATCCTGCACTGGGTGCACAACCACGGCGTCACCCGACCGGGCGAGCTGCTGCTGATGGACATGGGCGTGGAGGGACGCAACCTCTACACCGCCGACGTAACCCGGGTGCTGCCGGTCAACGGCCGGTTCACCGCTCTCCAGCGGCAGGTCTACGACATCGTGTACGCCTCGCAGCAGGCCGGCATCGACGTCATCAAGCCGGGCGTGGCGTTCAAGGACGTCCACCTGACCTGCATGCGGGTGCTCGCCGAGGGTCTGGCCGAGCTGGGGTTGCTGCCGGTCAGCGTGGACGAGGCGATGGACGAGAACTCCACCGTCTACCGCCGGTGGACGTTGCACGGGTTCGGGCACATGCTCGGCATCGACGTGCACGACTGCTCGAACGCCCGTAAGGAGGCCTACCGCGACGGCAGCCTGGGCGAGGGGTACGTGCTCACCGTCGAGCCGGGGCTGTACTTCCAGCCGGAGGACGAGTTGGTCCCCGAGGAACTGCGCGGTGTCGGCATCCGGATCGAGGACGACGTCCTGGTCACCAGCTCCGGCGCGGTGAACCTGTCGGCGGGCCTGCCCCGCCGGGCCGACGAGGTGGAGACCTGGCTGGCCGAGCAGCGTGAGGCGGGCCCGCGCCTGCCCGGCTGACCGCGCCGGCGACCGCACGACGGGCCCCGCCCGGCGGTGTGCGACGTTTCGTACGTCCAGCACACCCCGAGCGGGGCCCGTCCGTGTTCACCCTGGTCACCCGCTTCCTACCCAGGCCGGCACCTTGACCGGCAGATACCCTGAATACATCAAATGTGGGGCTTATTCGGATACGCCCTTGTCGCGAGGATCCTTCTCATACGGTGGTCGTCGGAGGCTGCAACCGATTTGTAGCTGCCCGCGCCTCCTTCGGGTGGTGCGAGCCCGTTTGGTAGCAGGAAGGGCGGAAAGCTCTGATGTCCAACGACCTAACGACTCCCTCCGGCGAGGCCCCCATGGCCTCACCGAGACGAGGACGACGGAAGCTTTGGGTGGCCGCCGGGGTAGCCGGCTTGACCGGTGTCGTCGGCCTGGCCGCCGTGGGCGGCGTGGCCGCCCGTAACCAGAAGTCCGGCGAGCGGCAAGAGGCGTCGAACATGCCGGCGTCGGCGCCGAAACAGCACGTCAGCGACGCGGACAAGGCCGAGGAGACCGGTGGCGCGGAGTCCGGCAAGGACGACCTGGGCAACCGGGACGGCAAGGGTGACCGGGACGACCGGGACGGCAAGGGCAAGCGCTTCGAAGGCCGAGAACGGGTGAAGGAGGTGCCGTGCGACACCGACAAGCTGATCGACGCGATCACCCTGGCCAACCGGACCGACGGCGCGACCCTGAAGCTGGCCGAGCACTGCACCTACACGCTGACCCGGCACGACGAGTGGGGTAACGGCCTGCCACGGATCAACCAGCCGATCACCCTCAAGGGCGACAAGACCCGAATCGAGCGGGACCCGACGGCCAAGCCGTTCCGCATCCTCAACGTCGGCCCCGGCGGGGAACTCACCCTCAAAGGCCTGACCATCAAGGGCGGCCAGCTCAAGGACGACAAGAAGAAGGACGACTCGAAGCCCCGCGTACGGTGGGGATCGAAGGGGGAAGCGACGACCCCCACGGCCACACCGGAGGCGGCTGACGCCGCGCCCGACACACCGGCGGTCGCACCTCAGGCAGCAGCCGCACCGGCGGTCGCACCTCAGGCGGCAGCCGCGCCCGGAGCCGGCGGGCCCGGTTCGGGGGCGACGCCGGCTCCGTGGCCCACCGGCGGGCACGGGCACACGCCCACCGAGGGCGCGGGCCTCCTGGTCCACCAGGGTGGTCGCGCCGTCGTCGAGCACAGCACCTTCGTACAGAACCACGCGGCCGGCGACGGGGGTGCCATCGCCAACTTCGGCGCCACCCGCATCGACAGGACCCTGATCGAGCGCAACAGCGCCGGTGGCTTCGGCGGCGGCATCTTCAACGCCGGAGCTCTCCAGGTCGAGCAGTCCGAGGTGGTTCACAACAGCGCCGAGGAAGGCGGCGGCGGCATCGCCAACGGCTCGTCCGACAAGTACGGGATCGAGGGCGGCACCGTCTACATCTTCAAGAGCAAGATCAGCCACAACCGGACCGCGGGTGACGGCGGCGGCCTGGCCGACAACGGCGGGACCACCTCGGCCAGCCACAGCGAGTTCACCGACAACACCGCGGGTTCCGACGTCGGCGGTGTGCTCGCCAACGTCGACAGTCAGCTGACCCTCAAGCACGTGCTCGTCGCGAAGAACTCCACCCAGGGCCGGGCCGGCGGCATCGGCATCGGTAGGGGCACCAAGGCCGTCATCGAGCACAGTCTCATCAAGGAGAACGTCTCCGACGGCGACGGTGGCGGAATCTTCAACTTCGGATTCACCGTGCTGCGGGACACCGAGGTCCTCGCCAACCAGGCGGTCGGCAGGTACGCACAGGCCGGCGGGATCTTCAACGACGGCGGCAAGGTCAGCCTGATCCGGTCGAAGGTGGCCTTCAACTTCTCCACCAAGAAGCCGGGCGGCATCTTCACCAACAACGACCGCGTCGACATCGACAGCAAGTCCACGGTCGTCGACAACCGCCCGACCAACTGCCTCGGCAGCCCGGTCGTTCCGGACCGCTGCTTCGGCTGAGACACATCGAAAGCCAGACCACATAGCCGGAGGGCTTCTCCGGGCCGCCACCCGGCGTCCCGAAGAAGCCCTCCCCTCTCCCCCACCCGCACCGCGTCACGAATGGCGTGGAGCACGACCAAAAGCTCTTGATCAGCCGCCTGTCCGGGGTGCGGGCAAGGTGGGGTGGGGATGAGGGCTTGGGTGGGTGGGACAGCAAATGCACCTAATGCGGGTTCGTTTCGCATTTGACCGCGAGATGAGGAAGATTCTCATACTGTTGGTTTCGGGAGCTACAACCGATTTGTAGCAGGGGACGCCCGCCTGAGGCGGTGCGACCCTGTCTGGTACGAGGAGAGGGCAAAAGCTCCGATGTCCAACTACCTAGCGAACAACGATGATCGGCCGACGCCGAAGCGTCGCCGCAAGCTCTGGGTGGCCAGCGGCGTTGCCGGCTTGACCGGCGTGGTCAGCATCGCCGCGGTCGGCGTCGCTGGCGCCGGGGCGGTCGGCGGCAGTGACGGGGTGAAGTGGTCGACCACCCAGCAGGTCAGCCGCGACGACGCCCAGGGCGAAGCGGAACACAACGGCAAGGAGGCGGAACACGACGGCAAGAAGCGGGACCGCGATCGGCACGACGAGCGGGCGAGGGAGGTGCCCTGCGACACCGACAAGCTGATCGAGGCGATCACCCTCGCCAACAACCGGAACGGTGCCACGCTGAGGCTGGCCGAGCGCTGCACCTACAAGCTCACCCGGCACGACAAGTGGGGCAACGGCCTACCGAAGATCACTCAGCCGATCACCCTCAAGGGCGACCGGACCAAGATCGAGCGGGATGCCACGGCCAAGCCGTTCCGCATCCTCAATGTCGGTCCCGGCGGGGAACTCACCCTCAAGGGCCTGACCATCAAGGGTGGCCAGACCGCGCCGGCCAAGAAGGTCTCGGCGCCGGAGCCACGGGAGACGTGGTCACAGTTCTCTGGCTCGGGCGAGGCGACGGACACCGTACAGGGCGGTAAGCCGCTGGCCACCGCGTTGCAGGCCGGGCCGAAGGCGGCGGCTGCGCCACCGGCCGAGACCGACGCGGCCGCGGCGCCAGCCGCCGCCCAGGTCGACGGGGAGCAGGAGTGGCAGTCCGAGGGGAAGGCCGAGGGCGACTGGGAGCCGGGCCGCTTTGACGGCGCGGGCCTGCTGGTGCAGCCGGGCGGCCGGGCCGATGTCCACGACACCGAGTTCGTCGAGAACCAGTCCGGTGCCAACGGTGGCGCCGTGGCCAACTACGGCCAGACCCTGCTCGACGAGAGCCGCGTCGCCGACAACACCGCCTTCCTCTTCGGCGGCGGAATCCTCAACGTCGGCGTCCTCAAGATCGAGAAATCGGCGGTGAAGAACAACCAGGCGATCATCGGCGGTGCGGGCATCTCCAACGGTCTGGTCAAGTTCAAGCCGTACAAGGACAAGCTGCACCACGCCGGCATCGACAACGGCACCCTGTACGTCGAGAAGTCCGAGATCGAGGGGAACGAGACCACCGGCTTCGGCGGCGGCATCCTCGACATCGGCGGTCAGACCTCCGTCAAGCACTCGAAGGTTTCCGACAACACCGCGCTGATCGCCGGTGGCGGCATCCTCGCGGCCAAGAAGAGCCAGCTCACCCTGGCGCACAGCACGGTCGCGAAGAACAGCACCGCAGGTGTCGGCGGCGGCCTGGCAGTGGTCGACTGGAGCACCGCCACGGTCGACGACAGCGTCATCAAGGACAACGTCGCCGGGTTCTTCGGCGCCGGCCTGTTCAACGAGGACAGCAAGACCACGCTGCGGGACACCGAGGTCACCGGCAACCGTGCCGTCGGCCCGTTCTCCACCGGCGGTGGGATCTTCAACAAGGGCGGCTGGGTCTACCTGACCAAGACCAAGGTGGCCCACAACTCCGCCCGCAACAAGCCGGGCGGCGTCTTCACCAACAACGACGGCGTGGTGTTGGACGACAAGTCCGTCATCACCGACAACCGCCCCACCAACTGCCTCGGCAGCCCGGTGATTCCGAACGGCTGCTTCGGCTGATCCACCCGGTTGACCGGCACTGGCACCGGTTCCGACCGCAGACCGGCTCCCTTCCGACCATGGAAGGGAGCCGGTCCGCGCCGTTCTGTCGGTGGCTGCCTGCTGCGGGCGCGAACGGGGGCTGACCGTCCGGTCCAGCCCGGCGTTCGCGTGGCACGGCCTACCGCTGGACGAAGACGGCCACACTGCGCGCCGGTACGGTGAACGTGCCCGTCGAAGCGTCGAACGCCGCCGTCCGCAGCACCGGGTCGGCCGAGGAACGCAGCACCGGGTGCAACGCCACGTCCGCCCCACGCAGCCCGGTGACCCGCTGGGTCGCCGACTCACGCGTGCTGTTGAAGACCACGGTCACCGACTTCCATGCCCCGCCGAGGCCCCGGGCGTCGAGGGTCATGGTGAGCACCCCCGGAAGCTCGTCCGGCCCGGACAGCGGGAACCCGACCCGCTGCTGCACCTGACGTGCGTCGGACAGCCCGAACACCGGTGTGGAGTTGCGGATCCGCAGCAGCTCGGCGTAGCGAGCGTCGGTCAACTCGATCGCGCCGCAGTCCGGCACCAGCTTCGGGTCGGCCAGCAGCGGCTTCGCGTACGGCCACTTGTCCCGGTTGTCCTCGGCGGGCGGCAGGCCGGTGCCGAAGCCGTTGCCCTGGGTGCAGTCCCAGCGGATCTGGTTGAACCAGTCCCCCGAGTTGTACGAGTTGCGGTCCAGCGACTTCGACCGCAACCGCTCGGTGCCGGTGGTGACGAAGCCGGCCCCCTGGCCCAGCGCCACCGTGCCCAGGGCGAGCACCTGCATCCGGGCCCGGTCGGTGGCCGAGGTGGCCTGCGGCAGCTTGTACGCCAGCGCGTCGTACAGGATCTCGTTGTCGTGCGCGTCGACGTAGGTGATCGCCTCACCGGGTGTGTCGGTGTAACCGGCCGGCGAACCGTTGTAGTCGACCTGGTCGCCGGTGACCGTCCGGCCCGCCGAGTCGGTGAACCGGTAGCCACGCAGGTTGCCGACCAACCCGACCTTGATCAGGTCGTGCTGGTGCAGCAGCCGGGCCCGCTGCTCGGCGGCGGAGCCGTTGACCGGGTCACCGTTGGGATCGCTGAACAGCCCGGAGGCGAAGCCCTGCTGGCGCGGGTTGTCGTCGAACGGGCCACCACCGCGTACCGCGTCGCGCAGCCGGTCGTTGAAGGTGCCGATCCCGGTGCCGGCCATGTTGGCCTGGGTGGCCTGCACGAACCGGGCGTCGTCGGCGACCTCGCCGAAGTTCCAGCCCTCGCCGTAGAGCAGGATCTTCTTCCCGTCCACGCCGTCACGGGCCACGGTCAGCTTGTCCAGCGCCTTGCGTACGGCCAGGATGTTCGCCTTCGGGTGGTGGCCCATCAGGTCGAACCGGAACCCGTCGACCTTGTACGCCTTGGCCCAGGTGACCATCGAGTCGACCACCAGCTTGCCCATCATCGCGTGTTCGGGTGCGGTGTTGGCGCAGCAGGTGGAGGTGGCCACCGACCCGTCGTCGAGCAGCCGGTGGTAGTAGCCGGGCACGATCTGGTCGAGCACCGAGCGCGGGTCGGTACCGGCGGCCGAGGTGTGGTTGTAGACGACGTCGAGCACCACCCGCAGACCGGCCCCGTTGATCCCGGCGACCATCTGCCGGAACTCGGTGGTGCGCCGGGCACCGTCCGGGTCGAGGGCGTACCCACCCTCCGGGACGGTGTAGTGCAGCGGGTCGTACCCCCAGTTGTAGCCGTCGGTGTCGCGCACCGCGGCGATGCACTCCTGCTGGCGCTCCGAGTCCGACGGCAGGGCGGCCAGGTCGCAGTCGGGCTGCCGCTGGTCGGCGCGCCGCTCGGGGATGGTGGCGAAGTCGAACGCGGGCAGCAGGTGCAGGTGGTTGACGCCCGCGTCACTGATCGCCTTGAGGTGCTTCATCCCGGCGGTGGTCGGGTCGGTGAAGGCCAGGTAGGTGCCGCGCCGGTCGGCCGGCACGGTGGTGTCGGCGATGGAGAAGTCGCGTACCGACAGCTCGGAGATCTGCACCTTGGCGGCCGGCGGCGCGGCCGGCTTGCGCAGCTTCGCCCAGCCGGACGGGGCCAGCTTCGGGTCGGCCAGGTCGACGATCTGGCTGTGCGTGGAGTCCGCCGCCAGCGCCACCGAGTACGGGTCGGTCACCGAGGCGGTGACCACCTGCTGCGCCGCCGGCTGCCAGGCCTGCACCCGGTACCGGTAGTACCGACCGGTCCAGTCCCGCGCCCCGCGTACCGACCAGACTCCGGTGCGGTCGTCGCGGCGCATCTCGACCAGGCGCGGTGTCGCGGTGGGCGAGTCGAACAGCTCCAGCGACACGTTCCGGGCCGTCGGGGCCCAGACCGCCAGCGTCGGTACGCCACCGGTGAAGGTGGCGCCCAGTCGGGCGGCCGTCGCCGGGGCGTACACGTCGTCGAGCACGCCCGGGATCTGCACGCCGGTGGCACCGAGCAGGGTGCCGTCGGCGGCCCGCTCGGTGACCAGCACCTGTCCGCGCAACGCGGCCGGCACTCCTGCCAGGTCCCGCCGGTCCAGGCTGAACGCCCGGTGATCCCACAGGTGCGGGAAGGCCGCGCGTTGGGCCTCGGTGAGCCCGTTGCGCTGCGCGGTCAACGGCAGCGAGGTGTACGTGCCGACCAGCTCGCCGTCGACCACCCGCACCCCGCCGGTCGGCGCGGTGACCAGCGCGTATGCCTTGCCGTCGCCTGCACCGGTACGCCAGGCGACGGTGGACCGGTCGATCCAGTGCGCCTTCTGCTTGCCGATGTCGGTGTCCGTACCGGTGCCGGTGGCCGTGGTCGGCAGCAGCCGGCCCGGCGTCGCGGCGAGCAACCACACCTCGCGTCCGGCGTCGGCGAAGTCGAGCCGCTGGTCCTGCGGCAGATCCTTCTCGTCGCCACGATGAATGATGTAGCTGAGCCCGGTCGCGCCCTCGGACAGCGGCACCCGGAACTCGGCGCCGAACGAGTCGATCCGGGTCGGCGGCATCGGCCGCGCCCAGTCGGTGGGGTTGGCGGCACCGTCCCACAGGTGCAGGCCCCAACCGTCGTAGTTGCCGTCGGGCCGACGGTAGTGGATGACCGCCGTGCCGTCCTCGACCGGCGGCGCCGGCTCACCGGCAGCCTCCTCCCGGCTCGGGTACGTCGCCGGGTCACCCTGCTTGACCCAGACCTCGCCGGTCTGTGTCACGTCCACGGTCCGGTCGTTCTCGACGTCCTTGGTGCCGTCGGCGTCGACCACCAGGAAGCCGACCGACTTCGCGCCCGGCTTGAGCTTCACCCAGGCGAACCGCCCGTACGCGTCGGTGCCGGCGAACGGCTGTCCCTTCGGCCAGTCGGTGGCGTACTCGGGGTCGATGTCGCCCCAGGTGTAGAGGCCCCAGTCGGTGTAGTCGCCGTCCGGCCGCTGGTAATGCACCACCAGCCAGTCACGGGACGAGCCGGTCTGCTCCGGGGTGCCGACGGTGGTGGTCGCGCGGGTGGTGGTGGTGCGGCCCCGGCCGTCGCGGACCGCCGCCAGGTATTCGACCTTCGTGCCGGCGGCCAGCCCGGTCAGGTCGTGGTGCACGGTGTACGGCGCCCGGTGGGCGGTGCCGAGCAGCGTCCACCGGCCACCGGCGACCCGGGCGGCCATCGTGACGGTGGCCAGCGGGTCCCCGGTGACCGCTGCGGTGATCTCGGCCCGGGTGGCCGGCGCGTCGGGGGCGGTGATGGTGAGGCCCGGCTTGGCGGTGGGCAGCGGGACGGGCTTGCCGGCCCGGTGCACCACCGCAGACAGCGGCGGCACGGTCAGGGTCAGCTTGCCGTCGCCGGCGGCGGTGGGACGGCCGTTGGTGCCGTAGATGCCGGCGAAGGTGGCGCCGGCCGACCAGGTGTCCACGGTGACAGTCTGCGCGGTCGCCGCGTTGTTGACCGCCACCACGTACTCGGTGCGGTTGTCGGGGTCGAACCGGGAGAAGGCGAAGACGCCCGGCCCGTCGGCCGCGTGCCGGGTCACCTGCACGCCGTCGCGCAACGCCGGGTGTGCCTGGCGCAGCTTGCCCAGCCCGGCGATGGTCCGGTACAGCGGGTGGCTGCGGTCGAACTGGTCCTGGGCATGGGTGCGGTCGGTGCCGAGCAGGTCGTCGTCGAGGTAGTCGGGCGTCCGCGAGGCGAACATCGGCTGTCGGGCGTCCTTGTCACCGCCCGCGCCGGTGAAGCCCTGCTCGTCACCGGAGTAGACCACGGGCTGGCCCCGGGTGAGGAACATCAGCTCGTGGGCGAGTTGGTCGCGGCGCAGGTGGGTGGCCGGGTCGGTGGGGCCAGCGGCGATGAAGGAGCCGATCCGGCCCATGTCGTGGTTGCCGAGGAAGGTGGGCAGTCGACCGGCGTGGGTGTCCCGGGCGGCGTACAGGTCGTCGCGGGCGTACACGTCGGCCAGGGCCTTGGCGGAACCGTCGTTCGCGGTGTAGCCACGGGCCGCCTCCTGGAAGGCGAAGTCCAGGGTGGCGGGCAGCGCGCCCTCGCGTACGTAGCTGGAGGTGATCTCCTGGTCGGCGCTGTAGACCTCGCCGAACATGAAGAAGTCCTTCTTGCCGGCGCGGGCGGCGGCCTGGTCGATGCCCTGGCTGAACTGCGGCCAGAAGTCCATGTTGACGTGCTTGACGGTGTCCAGCCGGAAACCGTCGACACCGGTGGCCTGCACCCAGTCGGCGTAGATCTTCGTCATCCCCCGGACCACCTCGGGACGCTCGGTCCACAGGTCGTCCAGGCCGAAGAAGTCGCCGTACTCGCTGTTCTCCCCGACGAACGTCGAGTCACCACGGTTGTGGTACATGGTCGGGTCGTTCAGCCAGCCCGGCACCTTGACCTTCGCGTCCGCCGGGCTCGCGAAGGTCGGGGTGTACGGGAACGACCGGTTGTCGACCTGCGGGAAGGTACGGCTGCCGTCGGCGTAGTTGCGGTCCTCGAAGGGCCGACCCTGCACGTCGCGGTACGGCGCGGTCGTCTTGTCGATGTAGCTGTACCTGTCCTCGGCGTAGGTGATCACGTCGGCGGTGTGGTTGACGATCACGTCGAGGTAGACCTTGATGCCGCGCTTGTGCGCCGAGGCGACCAGCTTCTTCAGGTCGGCGGCGCTGCCGAAGTGCGGGTCGACCTGGGTGAAGTCGGTGATCCAGTAGCCGTGGTAGCCGGCCGATACGTCGCCCCCCTCGCCCTGCACGGGCCGGTTCTTGAACACCGGTGCGAGCCAGATCGCGGTAGTGCCGAGCCCTTCGATGTAGTCGAGCCGGTCGATCAGTCCTTTGAGGTCGCCGCCCTGGTAGAACCCCTTGTCGGTGGGGTCGTACCCGGTGCGCAGCCGGTCGCCGGTGAGGCCGCCCCGGTCGTTGCGCGGGTCGCCGTTGGCGAACCGGTCGGGCAGTACGAAGTAGAACTGCTCGGCGCGGGCCCGGTTGCCGCCCGCGTCCAGCAGGGCCTTGGCGGTGGGCTCGGCCTGCCAGGTCACGGCGCCGGTGGGACTGAGCGGGCCGGTGCCGCCCGCCGCCACGGCGGGGCTCTGGTGCACCACGACCGGTGCGCCGAGCAGGGTGAGGATGAGCAGGAAGACGGGGGCAAGCAGGGCTCTGCGCGGTTTCGGCGGGGGTTTCATCGACGGCCTTCCTCTGGTCGCTGAATGGCCCGCACGCTAGCCCTTGCCGAAACATTCTGCAATACCTTGCAAACCAGCCGGCAATACTGCCGGCACCTTGCGCAAGGTTGAAACCGAGCAATCGAGAAACGGACCGTCCTCAGAGTCCGTCGCAGGCCCGTCCGGAGACGTTGCAGCTTGCCGGGCGGGGGGAGGCGAACTCGATGTGGAAGCGCAGGGCGACGGCCGATCCCGCCGCCAGATCCGGTCCACTGCGATAGGTCAGGGTCCCCCCGGCACCGCTGAACGTTCCCTGCGGCACCCCCTCCAACCAGGCCGTGACCACCCGCCCACCCGGATACTCGATCCGGGCCGACCAGCTCCGGTCGCGGCGGGAGGTGTTGCGGATCAGCACCTCCGCGATGAAGCCACCGGAGAAGGTGTCCGTGACCCGGTAACGCGCCTCCAACGGAGCCGGAGCAGGAGCAGGAGCGACAGGTGGGGGTGCCGGCGCGCTACTGGCCGGCGGCGCCGGGCGGGGCGGGTGCGACGCCTGCGTGGCCGAGGGTGACGGCTTGGGTGAGGCCGGCCCCGTGCCGGTCGGGCTGGGTGGATCGGTGCGGCGCGGAGAGAGACCGGGCACCACCTGCGACGGCAGCGACGACTCCCGCCCGGCCGACGACGCGCGCTCCGGCAGCGGCACAGCACCCACCGGCGGAGCCGGGTCGTACTCCGCTCCGGGCCCGCGATACGCCCCCACTGCGACGACGAGCAGGACCACCATCGCGCCCACCCCGATCGACACCAGAATCCAGGGCGAGGACGCCACGGCGGTGGCACTGCGGGGCGGCATCTGACGCGGAGCGCGGCGCATACCGGACATGTCTCTCCTCAGCGGGCAGCCCGGCAAGGGTAACGATCATCAGTGGTCCCGGGAAGTACCCGACCAATCAACCAACAGTCCTGACAGTACGATCAGCCCAGCGCGCAGGCCGAGCCGTTGACCGTGCATTGTGCCGGGTACTCCCCGTTTCCGGTACGGCTGACCCGCAGCCGCACCGTCTGCTGCGCCCCGACATCGAGCAGGCCGACACCACTGAGCAGATACCAGCCGGCACCCTTGATGCTCACCGACACACCCGGGCCGCTGGACGCCCGAATGCCGGTGACCCCGCTGGTGAACCGCAGTTCCACCACCCAGCCCACCGGCAGGCCGGTGCCGTTGCGGACCACCAGCTGAGCCCGGAACGAGCCCGGGTCGCTGGCGGTGACCTGATACCCGGCGGTCAGCATCCCGACATCCACCGACACCGATGGCTGCTCGTCGGGTGCGGTCGACGCGGACGGGCCGGCTTCCGCCCGCGCCGAGGCCGACGCGGTTCTCGACGGCAGCACCGACGGCCCCGACGAAGCGGTGGGCGGGGCTGCCGAGGCCGTCCGGGTGCCCGTCGACGCCGGCGCGGACGTAAGGCTCGCGGTGGGGGTCGGCGAGTGCTCCAGCGCCGGCAGGACCATCGGCGGACCGGGAGTCCAGGCCACCGGCTGCTCCGGCTCGCGGAACGACAGCGTCGCCACCACCAGCAACACGGCCAGCACCGCGACACCGACCAGGACCACCACCCACGGCGCCGACGCGATCACGTTGGGCACGGCACCCCGGCCGTTCTGTTCACCACTCTCGTCGCCCACCGGTCGCACTGGCATGCAGCCCCCTCTTGGTCGCCGACGCGCCAGCCTAGTCACGCCGGCACCGGGGACGGAACACACCGGCCGCAAGCCCGATCGGACGATCTCCGCGACAGCGCGTGACACCTGGCCGGAGGGGATCAGCCGGTCCGCACGACCGTACAGATCACTGGTCCGTCATCGGTTGACCGCAGCAGGTAGCGGTAACGTTCGCCCGGCACCTGCCGCCCCTGGCTGTCCAGGAACTCCCAGCGGACCGCCACCAGGGTGAGCAGGGCGGAGATGTGCTGGATCTGTTCGATCTCGGCATGCGCGGCGACCAGTTCCCGCTCGGTGTAGTCCGGCGCGGCGCCCACGAAGGACAGTGTCACCGCCGCAGGCGAGGTGAACGAGAAGCTGTAGGTGTCGGCGACCACCATCCCCGGCAGGGCGTAGCAGCCGGCGATCGCCGGCAGGTCGCCGGAGGTCAGGGCGACACCGTACCGGTCGAAGAAGTCGGTCAGGGCATCGAGATCGGTGGAGGCAGTCACACCGCAGGAAGTTGCCGGCCCACCGGCCGACCAAACCTCAACGAGCCGGCATCCGTACCTCGATCTCGCTGCCCAGCCGGGCACCGCCGTGCAGGCCGAGATCATCACCGCTCCAGAAGCGACCCGGGTCGTACCAGTTCGGACGGCGACCGGCGGGCAGCAACCCCATCGCCTCGTAGGTGACCGCGACGACCTCCGCGCAGTACGCGGTCTCCAGGGTCGACTCACCGGAGGAAGCAACGGGCGGCCGGGCGGCCGGTCTCGGCAGCCGCGGCGTCGGCACCCTCCCCCGCAGCCACCGCCAGGCCAGCTGGGCGGTGGACGGAAAGGGTGTGCCGTCCAGCCGGGCGATGGTCTGCAACACCGCCCGTTCCATCTCCGGGTCCGCCGGTGGATCGAGCTGCCGCAGCCAGGCACGCTGGCCGTACCGGTTGGCCCAGACGCAGACCGCGTCGCGCAGATCGTGCAGTTGCACGCCGCGCTGGTGGCTGCCGGTCCACATGTCGGGCAGCGACCGGCCGAGTTCGGCGTGCCACATCAGCGGCGGCATGTCGTCCAGGACGACCGCCATGCCGACGTGGTTGACCGGGCTGTTGGTGGTCAACTGGATGGCCCGGTCGGGCACGCTGCGACCCCGGAACACCCACACGTCGCCGGTACGGGTCAGCTCGACCGCCTCGTCCAGGCTGATGCTCATAAGGGACTACCCTAAGCGTATGCGGCGACGGGTGCGTTGGTGGAAGGTAGTCGGTCTCGCCGGTCTGGCCGGTGTGGCGGCGTCCGGTGTGGTGATCGCGCGAGCCGAGCGACGGCGGCGCGCGTACACCCCGGAGGAGATCCGGGATCGGCTGCGTAACCGACACGCGGAGGCCCACTCGTTCTCGCCGGCCGGCGAGTACGAGTGACGGCCGCCGGTCGGCGAGCTCAGTCCACTTCGGTGTAGTTGCGGTCCCAGCGACCGCCCTCCGGCGGGTTGTCCAGCCGCAGCGCTCCCTCGGCGTTGCCGGCGAGGTCGTTGTCCTCGACCCGGCACGACAGGCAGCGCCCCTGCGGTGTGATCCACATGCCGTAACTCTGCGTGGGGTCGTCGCGGTTGTCCCAGATCCGGTTGCCGCGCACCGTCGCCGAGTGCAGGTCGGTGTTGACGGTGAGGCCCGCACGTACCGGCGCCGGGCTGGGCAGTTCGTACGCCGCGCCGGGCGGCGGAACGTCCTCGTTCCACGCGTTCTCGGCGTCCGGCCGCAGGTCGGCCAGGGCCAGGTCGGTGTCGGTGTTGGCGACCACCACCGCGTACCGGGTACCCACCCGTAGCACCTTGCCCCGGTGCCCGTCGATCGGCCAGTGTGCGGACCGGTCGGTGACGGATCGGCGGGCGTAGTGCACCGACTCGCCGGCCCCGGTGGCGGCCGGGGCGCACTGTCGGCCGTTGTTGCGGATCCGGTTGTCCACCACCACCGCGTCGACCATCGGCCGGTCGATCCGGATCCCGTCCAGACCGTTGTCCCAGAACTGGTTGCCGTTGATGACGACGTCCGTGGCCGGGCCTTCGTAACCGGCACCGAGGTAATGCTGGTGATAGCCGTGGCGCCCGTTGCCGCTGATCCGGTTGCCCTGGATGGTGTAGGGGCCGGGGGTGTTGCCCATGCTGATCCCGTCGCCGACGTTGCGGTCGATGACACAGCCGGTGAGCAGGCCGCCGCGTCCGGCGATGCCGGCGGTGCCGTTGGCGGAGACGTCGAAGCCGGCCTCCAGATTGCCGGTGATGGTGCAGGCCGACACGATCAGCCCGTCGGCACCCCAGTCGGAGATGCCGAACCGGTTGGCCTGGCTGTGGCAGCCGATGATGCGGTACCCGCGTGGTGGTGTCCAGTACGGCTTCTGCAACTCCAGGAAGATGCCGTTGGTGCCGTTGCCGAGCGTGGTGCAGTTGGTGATGGTGCAGCGTTCCACGTCGCCCCAGCCGCCGATGCCGACACCGATCCCCGCGCCGCCCATCTGCTCGCCGTTGTCCAGCCGGCCGCAGCCCACCGCGACCACCCCGTCGATCAGGCAGTCCTGGAGGAAGTCGCAGCCCAGCCCGGTGGCGCCGGTGTGGTGGATGTAGAGGTTGCGGAACACGCCCCGGACGACGTACTGAAGACCCAGGCCCTTGGCGAGGTAGTTGTACTGCGTCATGGCCACGCCCGAGCCGTCGATCTCGAAGTCGGCGAAGGTGCAGTCGGCGATGTGGCGGTCGCGGTCCGCGCCGTGCTGGACGGTCGTCCAGTACGCCAACGGGGTCGGTTCGGCGCGGTTTCCCTCGTTACTGAGCAGGAATCGGGTCGCGCCCGACCCCGCACCGATCAGGGACACCCCGCTGCGCCAGACGGTGCCCGCGTCGCGGATCGAGTAGATCCCGGGCGGGCAGTAGATGACCCGGGCCCGCCCGTCGGCCGCGTACCCCTCGCCGAGGCGATCCACCAGGGCCGCCAGCGCGGGCTGGTCGTTGGTCGTCCCGTCGCCCTGAAGTCCGAACGCCCGGGCGTCGCACCACAGCGGCGCCCCGGCCACCGGGGCCAGATGCTCGCGAATGGCGACGGATCGGCCTCGCTGCCCCACGGGCCCTCCCTCGATCGTCAGCTACCTGCCCGCCGGGCTTTCCCGCTCCCCGTGTCCGAAAACGCCGCGTCGCGAGTTCCGTCCAGAGGTCTTGAGGCTCGCGGGGCGGCCAGGGCTGAACTCTGAGGCACCTTGACTGATTTGCCCGATAAGTCAGGTGGGCTGGGTCACCGTGGTGGCGGAATCATGCCCCCACCCCCGTCGTTGTACATGGGGTAACCGCGACGCCCCTCGGCGACGCCCCCGGGAACCCGGGCCGGAATGACCGCCCCCCACCCGGCGTTACACATCTCCCGGACATCGTGAGCGGCCCAGCGGGCCCGCGATGCTCCCGCACGACATCCCCCTTGTTGCGCGGCCACCGCGACCCCCTCGCAGACCGCCGCGCGCACCCCCGAACGGAAGGCGGAACCTCATCATGCGTACCACCATGCTGCGTAAGACCGCGCTGACCATCGCCGCTGCCGCCGCCACCGCCGGTGGCATCGCCGGCCCCGCCATCGCCGCCCAGGCCACCCCTGGGGTCGCTGCGGCCCACGCCGACCGCAAGAGCGAACGGCAGCTCGACGTGCGCTACGAAGCCCAGGACACCTTCTACTACTGCGGCCCCGCCGCAGCCCGCAACGCCCTGTCCGTGCAGGGCAAGAACATCGACCAGCACGACATGGCCCAGCGCATGGGCACCACCGAGAACGGCACCGACTCCATCAACGACATCACCCCCGTCCTGAACAAGGAGACCGGTAAGGACGTCTACCGCTCGGTGGAGATCGCCGGCGCCAAGGCCGACACCAAGCAGACCGACAAGCTGCGCGAAGACATCAAGCGCACCGTCGACGACGGCCGCGCCGTGGTCGCCAACATCGCCGGCACCACCACCGACACCAACGGCACCACCCACTCCTTCGAAGGCGGCCACTACGTCAGCGTCACCGGCTACCGCGACAACGGCGACACCGTCACCATCGCCGACTCCGCCAACCCCGCCACCGCCATCTACGAACTCACCACCGACAACCTCGCCGACTGGATCGCCACCCGCGGCTACACCGCCACCCACTGACACCACCCAAACACCGAAAGGGCCGCCCCCCACCCGGGGGCCGGCCCTTTCCCACCCCATCCCACCCCATCCCACCCCGCCCAAGCCCCCGCGATCTTGCACTTTCGGTCGCCTAAATGCCCGATAGGCACCATTCACCCCGACCAAAAGTGCAAGATCGCCGCAGAGAAGGGGGCGGGTGGCGAGGGAGGGGGTTGGGTGGGGGTGAGGAATTCTAGGCGGTTGCCGTGGGGGTCGTTGGTGTGGAAGCGGCGCAGGCCGGGCAACTCGTCGTCGCCCCAGATGACCGGGTAGCCGGCGGCGGCCAGTCGGGTGGCGAGGGCGTCCAGGTCACGTCGGAGCAGGGCGGGGTGTGCTTTGCGGGCCGGGCGGAAGTCGTCCTCGACTCCCAGGTGCAGTTCGGCGCCGTACCCGGTGAACCAGCAACCACCGCGAGCCGCGAGGGCCGGCGGCTTGGCCTGCTCGGTCAGGCCGAGCAGGTCGACGTAGAAGGCCCGCGAGCGGTCCCCGGAACCACGCGGGCAGGCGAGCTGGACATGGTGGATCATGATGGGCACCTCCCGCCCACACGGTGACACCGGGTTGCGCTCATAGCAAGACGGACGTACGGTTTTGTTGACAGGGAGAATCGGCGGTAAGTGTCCCCTAACCACGGCGGCGCTCCAGCCGGTGCGACAGACTGCTCAGGACTACTCACAGTCGCTGGTGTGAAGGAGTACGACGTGGCGAGCCTCGACACCTTCGGTGCGAAGACCCAGCTGCGCGTCGGAGACGCGAGCTACGAAATTTTCAAGATCAGCCAGGTGGAGGGCCACCAACGGCTCCCCTACAGCCTGAAGATCCTGCTGGAGAACCTGCTGCGGACCGAGGACGGCGCGAACATCACGGCCGAACACATCCGCCAGCTCGGCGCGTGGGACCCGAACGCGGACCCGAACGTCGAGATCCAGTTCACCCCGGCCCGGGTGCTGATGCAGGACTTCACCGGCGTACCGTGCGTGGTCGACCTCGCCACCATGCGTGAGGCCGTCCGCGACCTCGGCGGCGACCCCACCAAGGTGAACCCGCTCGCCCCCGCCGAGCTGGTCATCGACCACTCCGTCATCGCCGACCTGTTCGGCCGCGAGGACGCCTTCGAGCGCAACGTCGAGCTGGAGTACGCCCGCAACAAGGAGCGCTACCAGTTCCTGCGCTGGGGCCAGACCGCGTTCAACGAGTTCAAGGTGGTCCCGCCCGGCACCGGCATCGTGCACCAGGTCAACATCGAATACCTGGCCCGTACGATCATGGAGCGTAACGGCCAGGCGTACCCGGACACGGTCGTCGGCACCGACTCGCACACCACGATGGTCAACGGCCTGGGCGTGCTCGGCTGGGGCGTCGGCGGCATCGAGGCCGAGGCGGCCATGCTGGGCCAGCCGGTCAGCATGCTCATCCCCCGGGTCGTCGGCTTCAAGCTCTCCGGTGAGATGCCGGCCGGCACCACCGCCACCGACCTGGTGCTCACCATCACCGAGATGCTGCGCAAGCACGGTGTGGTCGGCAAGTTCGTCGAGTTCTACGGGCCGGGCGTGAGCGCGGTGCCGCTGGCCAACCGGGCCACCATCGGCAACATGTCCCCGGAGTACGGCTCCACCGTCGCGATCTTCCCGATCGACGCCGAGACCGTCCGCTACCTGGAGCTGACCGGCCGCGACCCGCAGCAGGTCGCGCTGGTCGAGGCGTACGCCAAGGAGCAGGGCCTCTGGCACGACCCGGCGGCCGAGCCGGAGTACTCCGAGCGCCTGGAGCTCGACCTGAGCACCATCGAGCCCTCCCTCGCCGGCCCGAAGCGCCCGCAGGACCGGGTGCCGCTGGGCAGCGCCAAGACGCTGTTCCGCGCGGCGCTGACCGACTACGTGGCCGCCGACGAGACCGGTGGCGACCCGGGCCGCGAGCCCGGTGTGCCGCAGCAGGAGACGCCGTTCGGCACCGCCGGCCCGGCCGACGAGGCCAGCGCCGAGTCCTTCCCGGCCAGCGACTCCCCCGCCAACGGCGTCAACGACCCGGCCGACGCCCCGCGCGACCTGGTGACCGCCGCAGTCGGCGCGGGCGGGCGGGCCAGCAACCCGATCCGGGTCACCGGCGACGACGGCAACACCTACGAGCTGGACCACGGCGCGGTGGTGATCGCCGCGATCACCTCCTGCACCAACACCTCCAACCCGCAGGTCATGATCGGTGCGGCGCTGCTCGCCCGCAACGCGGTGGACAAGGGCCTGAACCGCAAGCCGTGGGTGAAGACCACCCTGGCGCCGGGCTCCAAGGTCGTCATGGACTACTACGAGCGGGCCGGCCTCACCCCGTACCTGGAGAAGCTCGGCTTCCACCTGGTCGGCTACGGCTGCACCACCTGCATCGGCAACTCCGGCCCGCTGCCGGAGGAGATCTCCGCGGCGGTGAACGAGGCCGACCTCGCGGTCGTCTCGGTGCTCTCCGGCAACCGCAACTTCGAGGGCCGGATCAACCCGGACGTGAAGATGAACTACCTGGCGTCCCCGCCGCTGGTGGTGGCGTACGCGCTGGCCGGCACGATGGACATCGACCTGGCCAACGAGCCGATCGGCGAGGACAGCGCCGGTCAGCCGGTCTACCTGCGCGACATCTGGCCGAGCACCGCCGAGATCCAGGACGTCATCGCCTCGGCGATCGGCGCCACCGGTTTCAGCGCCGCGTACGCCGACGTCTTCGCCGGTGACGAGCGCTGGCAGTCGCTGCCCACCCCGACCGGCGACACCTTCGCCTGGGACGGTGACTCCACCTACGTCCGCAAGCCCCCGTACTTCGAGGGCATGGCGCAGCAGCCGGTTCCGGTGACCGACATCGCCGGGGCCCGGGTGCTGGCCAAGCTGGGCGACTCGGTGACCACCGACCACATCTCCCCGGCCGGCTCGATCAAGGCCGACTCCCCGGCCGGTGAGTACCTCGCCGCGCACGGCGTACCGCGACACGAGTTCAACTCGTACGGCTCACGCCGAGGCAACCACGAGGTGATGATCCGGGGCACCTTCGCCAACATCCGGCTGCGTAATCAACTGCGGATCCCGGGCGCTGGGCCGGATGCGGGAGCTCCGCTCCCTGAGGGCGGCTTCACGGTCAACCACCTGACCGGCGAGCAGTCCTCCATCTACGACGCCTCGATGGCCTACCAGGCCGCCGACGTGCCGCTGGTCATCCTGGCCGGCAAGGAGTACGGTTCCGGCTCCTCGCGGGACTGGGCGGCCAAGGGCACCATGCTGCTCGGGGTGAAGGCGGTCATCGCCGAGTCGTACGAGCGGATCCACCGCTCCAACCTCATCGGCATGGGCGTACTGCCGTTGCAGTTCCCGGCCGGCGAGAACGCCGACTCGCTGGGGCTGACGGGCACCGAGACGTTCACCATCACCGGGGTGACCGCGCTCAACGACGGCTCGACCCCCCGTACGGTCAAGGTCACCACCGACAGCGGGGTGGAGTTCGACGCGGTGGTGCGGATCGACACCCCGGGTGAGGCCGACTACTACCGGCACGGCGGCATCCTCCAGTACGTGCTGCGGCGGATGATCGCCAGCTGACGTACCCAGAGCCGAGGGGCTCCCTCCCGCCTGTGCGGGAGGGAGCCCCTCGGTCGTTCCGACAGCCCTTCAGCCAGCGGTACGACGGGCCTCTCGGAGCTTCATCGCGTGCTCCACCAGGGTGATGAGCACTTCCTTGGCCGACTCGCGCTGCCGGGCGTCGCAGAGCAGCACCGGGACCTCGGGGTCGAGGTTCAGCGCCGCCTGCACCTCGTCGAGCCGGTAGTGCCGTGCTCCCTCGAAGCAGTTCACCGCGACCAGGAACGGGGTACCGCGTCCCTCGAAGTAGTCGATGGAGGGGAAGCAGTCGGCGAGCCGGCGGGTGTCCGCCAGCACCACCGCCCCGATCGCGCCCAGCGCCAACTCGTCCCAGACGAACCAGAACCGGTCCTGACCGGGCGTGCCGAACAGGTACAGCACCAGGTCGTCGCTGATGGTGATGCGGCCGAAGTCCATCGCCACGGTCGTCGTGCGCTTGGCCTCGACGCCGGACAGATCGTCGATGCCCACCCCCGATTCGGTCAGCACCTCCTCGGTCCGCAACGGGCGGGTCTCGCTGACCGCGCCGACCAGCGTGGTCTTGCCCACCCCGAATCCGCCCGCGACCAGAATTTTGATCGCCGTGGGCAACGCGACCATGCCCGACGGCCGCTCAGAGTGCCCGTAGTCCATTGATAACCGCCTCGAAGATGCTGTGGTCGGGAACGCCGACGGTGCTGTGCGGCTCCCGGATCTGAACCAGGCTGCGCGCCACCAGGTCGCCGAGCAGGACCCGCACGGTGCCGACCGGCAGGTCAAGGTGGGCCGCGATCTCGGCGACGGACTGCATCCGCTGGCACAAACCGACGATCGCCAGGTGCTCCGGGCCCAACCCGATCTCCGGCGAGACGTCCGTCCGGGTCGCCATCACCAGTGAGATCAGGTCGAACGTGCCGGTGACCGGGCGGGCCCGGCCGCCGGTCACCGCGTACGGGCGGACCACCGGACCGGCATGGTCATCCACCCACTGGTGGTCGGCGGACTCTCCCTGCACCGTCATGTGGGTTACTTCTCCCCGTTGGTCTGCTCGGCTGATCGTGTCGGCGACGCGACGAACTTGCCGACCCGGGTAACCAACATGGCCATCTCGTACGCGATCAGCCCCACATCCGCGTCCTCGCTGGCCAGGACCGCGAGGCAGGCGTTGCGGCCGGCGGCTGTGACGAACAGGAACGAGGACTGCATCTCGATGATCGTCTGCTGCACCTGCCCGCCACCGAACCGCTTTCCCGCGCCTCGAGCCAGGCTCTGGATGCCGGCCGCCATTGCCGCCAGGTGCTCGCCGTCGTCGCGGCTGAGCCCCTGCGACGAGGCCATCAGCAGACCGTCGGCGGACAGCGCGACCGCGTGCTCGGCCTGCTTGACCCGGCCGACCAGATCGTCCAGCAACCACGTCAGGTCGGCACTCGAAGCCGTCTTCTGCGCCACTTCGTCGTCCTCTTCTCCCCCGGCTCATCGCCGTGCTCATCTGGTCCTGACCGTCGGTCGGGCGGATCGCCGCACGACCGGAACCCCGGTCAGGACTCCTGTTGGTCGGCGTCGTCAGACTCGTCCGCGTCGCCTGGCCGACCGCCACCACCGAGTAGCCGGGCGGCGTCGGTGCGGCCACGCCGGGTGCCCGTCTGGTACGAACTCATCATTCGTCGAACCTGTTCGGGTTCGCGGATCACGTCTTCGTCCTCCTCCGCGGCCTCCGGCTCGGCCCGCAGAGCCGGCGTGATGCTGGCCTGCCGGATGCGGACCGGCAGGCCCGACTCGGTGCGAGCCGCCTCGGCCGGAGCGGCCTCGACCGGGGCGGTCGTAGCCGCGCTGCCCATCGGGGAACTGTCCGTGACAGGTGGATCGGCCAGCCGGCCGTCGCGGGTGTCCAGCGGCAGCCTCGGCGGCCCGGACACGCCCTCGCCTGCGGGTGGGGTCGTGACCGGCACGCTGATCGGGATGGTCGGTCCGTCCAGTGCGGAGTGCCCCGGTCGACGCCGTGACCTGGTCGGCAGCCCGCCTTCGGTGGTGTCGGTCGCGCCGAGCGCGAACTCCACCGGTGTGTCGGCCACGCGTCGGTCAGCGCGCCGCTGCTCGACGTCGACATCGCGGTCCGGACGAGGTGCGGGCGGCAGCGACGGTGCGGCCAACGCCACCGGTGCGACCGACCGCTCCGCGGCAGTCACCGGGATCGGCCCGGCAGCCAGGGCCGGCGTGTCGGTGCTCGGGCCGTCGACGGCCTCCGGCTCGCTGCCGTCGATGATGATCAGGTTGCTCGGGATCAGCACCACGGCGGTCGTGCCGCCGTACGCGGACTCCTTGAGCCGCACCCGCACCCCGTGCCGGTCGGTCAGCCGGCTCACCACGTAGAGGCCCAACCGGGAGGCGTCGGCGAGGTTCAGCTCGGACTGGTCCACGATCCGGTGGTTGGCGGCGGCGAGGTCCTCTTCGGTCATGCCCAGACCGCGGTCCTCGATCTCGATGGCGAAACCGTTGGCGACCAGTTGCCCGCGTACCTCGACGGTGGTGTGCGGCGGAGAGAAGGACAATCCGTTCTCGATCAGCTCGGCGAGCAGGTGGATGACGTCACCCACCGCCCGGCCGGCGAGCGAGACGCCGCTGACGGGCAGCACGGTGACCCGGGTGTAGTCCTCGACCTCACCGACCGCACCGCGGATCACGTCGACCATCGGCACACTGCGCCGCCAGGCCCGGCCCGGCGTCGAGCCGGAGAGCACGATCAGGTTCTCCGCGTTACGCCGCATCCGGGTGGCCAGGTGGTCGACGCGGAACAGATCCTCCAGTTCCTCCGCGTCGTGCTCCCGCCGCTCCATCGCGTCCAGCAGGGTGAGCTGGCGATGCACCAGGGCCTGGGTACGCCGGGCCAGGCTGAGGAAGACCTCGCGGACCGCCCGGCGCAGCTCGGCCTGTTCCACCGCCGTACGGATGGCGGTCTCCTGCACGACGTTGAAGGCCTTACCCACCTGGCCGATCTCGTCGTCACCGAATCGCAGCGGCGGCGCCTCCTTGGCCACGTCCACCTGGTCGCCGCGACCGAGCCGCTCGACCACGCTCGGCAGCCGCTCGTTGGCCAGCTGGAACGCCGCGTCGCGCAGCCGTTGCAGCTGCTGCACCAGGGCCCGCGCGGTGGTGATCGAGACGACCACCGAGGCGATGACGGCGAGCAGGCCGAGACCGGCGGCGAGCACCAGACGGATGACGACGCCGATCGCGACGGGGGTGGCCCGCTTGACGATCTCGTCACCACCGGCCAGCACCACGTCGCCGATCTCGATGAGCGAGGCGGAGGAGACCTGGTTCCACTCCTGACTGTCGAACGGCAGGCGTGAGGTACCGGAGGCGAGCATGATCTGGCTTTCCAGATTAGCCAGCTGCTTGAAGTTGGTGCCGGCGATCATCTGCTCGTAGCGACGCTGATCGGCTTCGGGCAGCCGGACGACCGCCTGCTCCGCGAGGAACTGCCGGGCGCCCACCAGGCGCGTGAATTCCGCGCGCTCGGTCTGGGTGATCCGACCGGCGGCCAGGATTCCGGCGAGCATGGCGTCCTCCTGGGACACCAACTCCCGAGCGCGGTTGAGCCGGATTAGTTGGGCGGTGTTCTCGGCGACCTCGTCGTCATCCAGGTTGCCCAGCTCGTCGTAGACCTCGTAGATCGATTCGATCAGCCCGGTGAACGCCTTGATGGCCTCCCCCCGGCCGATGTTGCGCTGGTCGACGGCGGCTCGGGTTTCCGGCAGCACGGCCAGGCCCCGGTTCAGCGCGTCGATCCGTTCGTGCAGATCCTTGCTGCCGAGCAGGCTCACCTGCCAGTTGTCCGTCGACTCGACGAACTCGGCGGCCAACTCGTCGGTACGCTGGCGCAGTTTCCCCAGTTCGGCGCGCTGCGACTCGTCCGGGCGCCCCAGGTACACCAGTGAGGTACGCCGTTCCAACTGCAGTTGCATCAACAGCGGTTCGGTGGGGTCGAACACCTTTACGTCGAGCGCCTGCACGCCGACGAGGTTGACTCCTTCTCGGACGGTGACCCAGGCGGTGAAGCCCCAGAGTGCCACCAGCGAGGCCAATAGGGCCACGACCTTGGTACGCAGATTCGAACTGCGGGAACCCATTACACCGTCCCTGGCCCTGAGCTAATTAGATCGGTCGGTCAACGTCGCGTCACGCACATCGACCCCGGCGCACGCTAACAGCGTCACCGCGCCAACTCAAGCGGTCGTGATCATGCCCTGGTCGGCTCCACTCCACGTGCCAGCGGCAAAGCCTGGTTATTCGTCGGCACCGCCGCATGCGCCAGTTTTCGTGCCGCGATCACGGCCGCCCGGACAATGAGAATGGGCGCGTACAGATCTTTGTCATGCCACAGTGGAGGGTGATCGGATCGTTCGTCACGCAGTTGCCCGAGTGCCCGGCACACGGCTGCGGTCACCTCCGGCCGGATCGGCCGGCCGCTGCCCAGCAGGATCTGCACCGCGTACGCGGTCTCCTCGACCGTCGTGGACCAACGCCCCCAGCCGCCGTCGTCGCGTTGGGTGGCCAGGACCCGGTCCACGGCACGGTCGATCGCCGCGTCGGCCGTCTCCGACGGTGCGTAGCCGGCCAGGGCCGACACCGCGCAACAGGTGGCGTAGTAGGGCGAGGCGTGCCAGCGGTCCACCCAGAGCCCGTCCGGTTGCTGCACGTCACGCAGCCACCCGGCCAGCGACGTCACCCGGGCGGCGTACCGGTCGGCACCGTCGCTGGTGTGCCGGGCGTGCCAGCCCAGTGTCTCCAGCACGTGTGCGTTCGTGGTGACCGACTGCCCGTCCTCACCCCGCCAGGTGCAGAAGTGACTGCCCAGGTCATAGCGGAGCAGGCTCGCCGGGTCCACCGGGTGTCCCAGCCGGGCGAGGGCGTACAGCACGGTCGAGGTGGTGTCGGCGTCGGCGGGCAGACCCGGCCCGGTGGCCGCCCCGTCCGGCCCGAGCGCGGCGATCAGTTCCGCCACCAGTTGCGCGCCGGGACGGACCGGCACACCCACCCGGGCCAGCGTCGCGAGGGTCCAGGAACGCTCGAAGACCGTGATCGGTGTGCAACACGGGACCGGGCCCCCGTGCCGGGCCACCACGGCGTCGAGGTACGACCGCGCGGCCTGGTCCTGGTAACCCCGGTGGCCCAGCCACGCGGCGGTCGCCGCCGGCGAGGCGCCCACCGCACCGTCGATCGGGGTGACGTCGTCGCGGACGGCGGCGGCCGGTCCGAGCACCTCGTACGCGTGCAACAGCTTGCTGGGCACCGGTCTGCCGCTGGCCAGCAGCGCGTTGACCGCGTCCACCCGACGCCGGTCGACCCGCAGCAGCGCGCCGGGTGCACCGGGCAGGGCGTCCGCGCCACCCAGCTCGACCAGGAGCGCGTCGATCCGCGCTGTCAGGGCCGGCACTATCAGGTCGGCGGCCGGGGTGTCCGGCATGGCCGCGCCGTCGCCGAGGCGTCGGTCCAGTGCCGCCAGCCCACGGATGGCGGCGGCGACGATCTCGGACCGGTCCGGTCCTGCCGAGTCGAGCGGATCGGCCCGTACCAGGCTGGCCAGCAACGCCTCCACCGCACTCACGGTCGGGACCAGGGCGTACCCGCCGGCCGGGCCCCAGCTGCCGTCCGCGCCCTGCTCGGCGAGCAGGTACGCCAACCGCCGTGGGTGTCCGTCGACCCACGGCGCGTCGGCGACGAGCCGGCCGGTCTCGTACACCGAGGTGCTGACCTGGCCGTGGGGCTGCCGTTCCAGCTGCGCGAGCAGATCACCGACCGCATCGGTCAGCGCCGATCCCGCCGCTGCACCGGGGGTGAGCGTCGGTGCCGTCACGGCACCCCCCAGAAGTCGGTGGAACGGTAGAAACCGCTGCTGAAGCCGATCTGCCGAGCCAGGTAGTCCGCCTGCACCGGGCAGCTCTCGCGCAGCGCCTCCAACAGTTGGCGGGCCTGCGCGACCAACTCGGCGATACGCTGCTCGACCTCGGCGCGCGGCACGAGCAGCAGCGCGTTCAGGTCTCCCCACCGCAGGTCCCGCTCGTAGGTGCCGAGATCGTTGACGAGCCGCAGGATCCGCTGTACGCGGTCGCTCGCCGCGAGCATCGCGTCCAGCTGCCCGAGCGTCGCCGGATCGGCCGTGTGGATCCAGTGCACGACGTTGACCACGGTGCAGGCCAGGTTGTCGGCGTTGTCGAGGTATTCCTCGAAGCTGGGCAGCTTGTCGGGGGTCTGCTTCCAGTCCCACTCCCGCGCCATGGCGGCGAGTACCTTGCGGGTCTCCTCCCGCCAGCGGCCCCGATGCGCGGCGAAGGCCGGTACGGTGGCCAGTTCGTCACGCAGCTCGGCGAGGAAGGCGCCGAGGGAGTCTCCGGGCTCCGGCGTACCACCGTCGGCCACCGCCAGACAGCGTGCGGTCAGCCGGTCGATCTCGTCGCGCGAGCGTGCCTCGTGGTCCACCAGCCAGTCGACGGCGAACCCCCACAGCACCGCCCGGTTGGTCAGCCGCAGCTGGGCCACGTCACACCAGGGTGCGCCGAAGGCGATCGCCATGGCCACGTTGCCGAACAGCGTCGCGTCGAACGGCTTGGCGGGAAACAGGTCCGGGTAGGCGGCCGCCACCTGCGCCAGGTCCCGCTGCCCCTGGGCGGCGAGGGCACAGATGCGTCCCTGTTCGGCGGCCACGCTCATCTGGTCGCCGCCGGTGCTCGGCGGCGTTTCGGTCAGCGAACTCACGCCGCGACACCCGCCACGGGTCGCAGGGTGACCTCGACCCGGTCCAGGGGACGCAACGCGGCAGCCACCTTGATGCCGGGTACGGCCGGGCGACTCAGCCGGAACCGGTACCGGCTGAGCAGGGTGGCGACGATCAGCGTCGCCTCCAGGTAGAACAGGTGCATCCCGATGCACTGGTGCGGCCCGCCGCCGAACGGGAAGTGCGCGTACTTGGGTCGACCGCGGACCAGCTCCGGCCGGAACCGGTCCGGGTCGAAGACCTCGGGTCGGTCCCAGAACTGCGACATCCGGTGGGTGATCAGTGGGCTGACCACCAAAGTGGAGCCGGCCGGAATCCGGACCCCACCGATGACGTCCTCCTCCACCGCCATCCGGGGAAAGAGCCAGCCGATCGGATAGAGCCGGAGCAGTTCGTCGAGCACCTGCCGGGTGTAGCGCAGTTCGCGCAGGTGCTGCCCGCGTACCGGCTGGTCGCCGACCACTCGGTCCAGCTCCTCGTAGAGCCGGGTGGAGATCTCCGGGTTCTGTTCCAGGTGCGGCCAGAGCCAGGTGAGCACGCTGATGGTGGTCTCGGTGGTGGTGGCCACCATCGCCACGGTGTCGTTGCGCACCTGACGCTCGTCCAACCGGCCGCCGTCCTCGGTGCGCCCTCGCCACAGCGTGGAGATGATGTCGTCGGCGCCCTCGTCGGCGGTGTCCCGCGCGGCCCGGATGGTCGGCAGCAGCAGGTCGTCGATGAGCTGCACGGCGCGACGGAACGTCCGGTCGCCGGGCATCGGCGCGGCCAGCGGCGCCCAGGGCAGCAGGATCCGAGGCATCACCGACCAGGCGATGGCGTCCTGCGCCTCCATGATCCGCATCGCGTCCGGCACCGAGATCCTGTCCGCGAAGAAGACCCGCATGATCGCCGAACAGACCACCTGCGCCTGCACCTTGCCCATGTCCACCGGCTGGCCGGAACGCGCCGGCTCGGCCAGCTCGTCGATCGACTCCTCGATCGCCACGGCGAGACGGTCGACCAGCCCGTCGATGCGACGGGCGGTGAACAACGGCTGGAGGATCTGTCGGCTGTTCGTCCAGTGTTCACCGTCGCTGAGAATGCCGTCGCCGAACAGCCGCTTGAGCGGTCGCCACTGGAGGCCGTCCCCGGCTCGGACATAGTTGTCGGACTTTTCCCGCAGCACGCGCTGGAGATGTTCGGGGTGGGTGATGAGGAAGGGACGGAAGGCGCCGAGGTTGAGCTTCACGACCTCGCCACCGGACCGCTCACCGAACTCCACCAGGGCGCGGGCCGGGTCGCGCAGCAGGCCCGGCAGTACGCGCCGCAACGGCACCGAACCCGCTCGTCGGCTTTGGACAATTGTCGCGTGGTTGGTTCCCACGTACAGACCCCCGGGGTATGGGTTTACTCTTTGGAATGCCACGGTTGCGAAGAGCATGACATCGCAGCGGTATTCCTCACTAGTCGCGTGCCGAGAAATCTTCATGGTCGACATTCCCGCTGTCCACAACGGATTTGGCGCCGTACGGCGACCACCATCCGCCGTGATCCGGCACGCCCGGCGGCCCGACGGCCACCCCCAGGACCCCACTCAGACCATGTTTGCCCAGCTCAGCACGGCCACCAAAGGAGTGGCGACCACGGTCGGTACTCATCGACACACGGGTCGTCAACCACCAGACCCGGTCGGTTAGGGTGATCTATGTCATGTCCGGCATACGGGCATCAGCACCGACCGGCCCGGCCCGAGGCTCGCTGCGGGTGAATCCAGGCGTGGCCCGTCCCGCTGTGCCACGCTCAGGGGATGGACGACAAGACCATCCTGAGCCGGATCTCCGAACTGGTCGACGAGGAGCACCGGTTGCGCGCCGATGCGCAGGCCACCGAGGCAGGCACCGACGACGACGCCCGGACCCGGCTACGTGAGCTGGAGGAGTCCCTCGACCAGTGCTGGGACCTGCTCCGCCGTCGGCGTGCCGCGCGGCAGGCACATGGCGACCCCGAGGCGCAGGGCGCCCGGCCGGTGTCGGAGGTCGAGCGGTACCTCCAGTAGCGGTGGACCGGCTCCGGGCGGCTGTCGGTCCGCCACCCGGAGCCGGTGATCAGCGCAGACCCGCCTCGCGCGCCAGCAGTTCGGTCAGCGCGGCCGGCTCGGCGAGGCTCGACGGCAGGCCCCGGGCCACGAACCAGGTGGTGACGATCCGGACGTCGCGAGCCAGGAAATCGCGCCCCTGCGGGTTCGCCACCACGTCCACCACCTGCGGCAGATCGATCAGCACCAGCCGCCCGGCGTGCACCAGCAGGTTGTACGGTGACAGGTCGCCGTGTGCGTATCCGGCCCGCGCCAGGACCATCAGGGCCTCGACCAGTTGCTCCCACAGGTCGCGTAGCTCCGCGCCGACCGGCCGTAGCTCGGCCAGCCGGGGCGCGGCCCGCCCAGCATCCGGGTCACCGACGAACTCCAACATCAGCTCGGTGCCGCGCAACTGCACCGGGTACGGCACGGCGACCGTCCCGTACCGGTCGCCGATCTCCCAGAGCCGGGCCAACGCGGCGAACTCGGCCGCCGCCCACTGCCCGGCGATCATCTGCCGGCCGAACGCCGTCCGGCCGGTCATCGCGCGCATCTCCCGGGACCGGCGGACCCGGCGTCCCTCCAGGTAACCGGCGTCGCGGTGAAAGAGCCGGTGCCTGGGGTCGCGGTAGCGCTTCGCCGCCAGCAGGCAGGCACGATCGCTGTCGGGGACGGCCCGGCGAACCAGGTGGACATCCGCCTCCTTGCCGGTCTTGAGCACCCCCAACTCGGTGTCCTTCGCGGCCAGGTCGGTGACCAGCCAGGCCGGATGGGGTTGCGGACCGTGCACGGCGTCGTCCCACGAGGACCAGACGGCGCCGGTGTCCGGATCGGGGTCGTCAGCGAGGTCGGCGGGAACCGGCTCGGACGGGCGCCCGCGCTTCAGAAAATACGGTTCGTCATCGTCGTCGAAGCGGCGCTTGCCGCGGGTGTGGCGCTCTCGCGCCGAGAAGTCGTGATCGCGCACTGCGCTGTAGTCCCTTGGTCGAGGCGGTTGGAGGCAGGAAGTGACCTGCGAAGACGGCCATGACCGACCCCCTCTCCTCGACCGGGCGAGCACCCGGCTGCACGATGCGCGGACCATGTTCGCGGCGCTCACCACGCCGCGTCAATCGCTTTACGGCTCGGCCGGCCTCACGCGCCCATCACGGCGGCGACTGCGGCGATCACCGTGTCGACCGTGACGGTCGGGGCGAAGCGGGTGTCCGTCCATCGCCGCCCCCGGTGCAGCCAGATGCTGGGCAGGCCGACGGCGGTCGCGCCGCCGATGTCCGCCTCGGGGCCGTCACCGATCACCCAGGCCCCGCGCAGCGGCATCCGTACCCGCTGGGCGGCCAGCGCGAAGATCCGGGGATTGGGCTTGCTGACCCCGGCTTCCTCCGAGATCACCCAGTCGGCCACGTACCGGTCCAGGCCGGTACGCCGGATCTTGGCGTCCTGTTGGCGTACCGCCCCGTTGCTCACCACCACCGGCATCCAGCCGGCGCCGTCGGCGATCCGCAAGGCACAGGCGACCAGCGGATCGAGGCGGGTGAACCCGACCACCCCGTCGTGCAGTTCCTCCACCAGATCGATGGAGGGGATACGCAACCGGTAACGGTCCCGGATGGCGTCCGCGACATCCCAGCGGTCGGTGAGCCCGTCAGCATCGATCGACAGCAGCCATTCGATGTCACCGGGCGGCGCACCGATGCCGTCGAGGAAACGCTCTGCCCAGATGCGGAACGGCCCGGCCCGGTCGAGCAGGGTGTTGTCCAAGTCCAGCAGGAGCAGCGGCACTCGGGAACCCTACGGTAATCGGGTACCCGGCCGACAGGTCCGGACGTTACGCACATATGTCGAACCAAGCCTGGCCGGCATCATCACGGCTCCTGACCGGCGAGCAAACCAAGCCGTACGTACGGTTTGCGTCAGCCCTGGTGTGCTGACACCATCGGACTGTGCCCAGAGTAAGTCAGGACCAGCTCGACGCCCGCCGACAGGAAATTCTCGCCGCCGCGCGGGCCTGCTTCGCCCGGCACGGCTACGAGGGCGCCACCGTACGCCGCCTGGAGGAGGCGACGGGGCTGTCCCGGGGTGCCATCTTCCACCACTTCCGCGACAAGGACTCCCTGTTCCTCGCCGTCGCCGAGGACGACGCGGCGGCGATGGTGGCCACGGTCGCCCGTAACGGCCTGGTCCAGGTGATGCGCGACCTGCTCGCCCGGGCCATCTCCCCGGACACCACCGGCTGGCTGGGCAGCCAGCTGGAGGTCTCCCGGCGCCTGCGGACCGACCCGGCCTTCGCCAAACGCTGGGCCGAACGATCCGCCGCCATCGCCGAGGCGACCCGAGAGCGGCTGGCACGCCAGCGTGACGCCGGCGTACTCCGCGACGACGTCCCGATCGACGTGCTGGCCCGCTTCCTCGAACTCGCCTACGACGGGTTGGTGCTGCACCTGGCCATGGGGCGACCGGCCGGCGACCTCGGCCCGGTGCTCGACCTGGTCGAAGAAGCGGTACGCCGCAGATAACGACGAGGTAACCGCACCTCCACCCTCGTCGATTACTGGCATCGCCGCCGCACAATGAAAGCGCGTTCCCTCGCCCGACAGGAGCAGGCCATGATGGAGCCCGCGGCAAACTTCGACACCTGGGGTGTACCCAGTCGCACCTTCCTGATTCTCTACCTGCTGGCCGCCGTCGTGCTGGTCATCGGCACCCTGATCCACCGCCGGCGCACCCTGGCCGGCCGCTCGGCACCCTCCGCCGACCAGCTCAACCCTCAGCAGGTCGCCTACCTCAACGGCGGGGACGACCTCGCTGTCTGGTCCTCGGTCAGCAGTCTGCGCAGCCAGGGCCTGATCGGGGTGCAACCCACCGGTGCGCTCATCGCCGAAGGGGCGTTGCCGCCAGGAGCCACTCCGCTCGACCGAGCCGTGCACCACGCGGCTGGTCAGCACTACCCCGCCCGGCAACTGCGACGCACCGAGTGGGTGGCCCGCGCCCTCGACGAGTTGCGCGACGGCCTGGCGCGCCACGACCTGCTGGTCGGTCCGGACCGGCGGGCGGCACTGCGCCTGGGCTCGCTGCTGCTGGCCGCGCTGGTGGCGCTCGGCGTCGCACGCATCGCCGCCGGCCTGGCCAACGACCGTCCGGTCTGGTATCTCGTGCTCATCGTCGGCGGGCTCGCGGTGTTGACCACGATCCTGTTCGTCCGGGTACCACGCCGGACCCGGGCGGCCCAGGACGCCCTACTCGGCCTGCGACACCGAAACCGCCACCTCGCACCCGCCGCGAAGCCGGCGTACACCGTCTATGGCGCCGCCGGACTGGCGATGGCGGTGGCGCTCTACGGCACCGCCTCGCTCTGGGCGCTGGACCCGACCTTCGCCCAACAAGCCGACATCCAGCGCGAGGCGATGGCGGCCGGCGGCAGCAGCAGCACCGCAGGCGGTTACGGCGGAGACAGCACCTCAGACAGCGGTGGTGGTGGCTGCGGCAGTGGTGGCGGCGGTGGCTGCGGCGGCGGTGGGTGTGGCGGATGACCGGTCCACGCGGGGTGGGCATCGGCTGGCGGCCCGAGATCGCCGGGTTCGTCGCCGAACTTCCCGGCCTCCAATTCGTCGAGGTGATCGCCGAGGCGGTGCCCACCGCCGGCCCGCCGCCGGACGCGCTGGTCGAGCTACGGCAGCGCGGCGTGACGGTCGTACCGCACGGGGTGCGGCTCTCCCTCGGCGGCGCCGAACCGGTCGAGCCGGCCCGGGTGGCCCATCTGGCGGCGGTCGCCGAGCTACTGGCCGCGCCACTGGTCAGCGAACACATCGCCTTCGTACGGGCCGGCGGGGTGGAGGCAGGGCACCTGCTCCCGCTGCCGCGTACCCGTGAGGCGGTCGACGCGGTCTGCGCCAACGTCGCGCGCGCCCAGGCCGAGCTGCCGGTGCCGATCGCACTGGAGCCCATCGCGGCGCTGTTCGACTGGCCCGACGACGAACTCGACGAGGCGGCGTTTCTCAGCGAGATCCTGGCCCGCACCGACGCGCTACTGCTGCTCGACATCGCCAACGTGCACGCCAACGCCCGTAACCGGGGCACCGACCCGCTCGCGCTGCTGGACCGGCTACCCCTGGAACGGGTGGCGTACCTGCACGTGGCCGGCGGCGCCGAGCAGGGCGGCTTCTACCACGACACGCACACCGACCCGGTTCCCCCGCCGGTGCTGGAACTGCTCGCCGAGCTGTGCGCGCGACGCCGTCCACCGGCGGTGCTGCTGGAACGCGACGGGCACTATCCGCCGGCCGCCGAGCTACGCGCCGAACTGGACGCGGTGGCCGCCGCCACCGGCTTCCCGCTGGTCACATGAGCGCGCTTCCCGCCGGTGACCCGAACGCCACCGACCACCGCCCGAGTACGCCCGACGCGCACCGCCCGGCGGACGGATCGCTGGCCTCGCGGCAGGCGGCACTGGTCGCGGCGCTGGTGGCCGGTGGGCCACCCCCGCCGGGCTTCGCGCCGGCCCCGTTGGCCGCCGCCCGAGCCGCGTTGCTGCGCAAGCGGGCCGGCGAGGTCGCTCGGCACTGGCCGCTGCTCGCCGCCGCGCTCGGCCCGAGTTGGCCGGCGACCTTCATGGCATGGGCCGGGGACCGGCCCACCGGTGGCGGACTACGCGACGGCTGGGACCTGGCCCGCGCACTACAGGCCCGCCGCGCACTGCCGGCGCTCGGCGCCGACGAACTGGCGGTGCGGGAGGCGACCTTCCGCTACGACGCAGACGAGCCGCCACGCCGCCGCCGGTCCCCCGCCGTCGGTCGGGCCGGCGGCGCCGTCGCCGTGCAACTCGCCGGCCGGGTACGCCTGATCCGCCCGGCCCGGTAGCGGCGCCCACCCGCCCACGACAAGCGCCGACCCGGCTCCGCCGATGGCCGCACTCACCCGCCCACGGGGGAGGGCCGACCCGATCGCAGTGCCCGCTCCGCCTCCAAGGGCAAGGGTGCGGGCGGGGCCGGGATGCCGGGTCGCGGGCGCGGTGCGGCAGGATCGTCGGTATGGATCTGGGACTGACCGACCGGGTGTACGTGCTCACCGGCGCCTCCCGTGGGCTCGGCTACGCCACCGCGCAGTGCCTGGTGGCCGACGGTGCCCGGGTGGTGCTCTCGGCCCGACGTCCCGACGAGGTGGCCGCCGCCACGGCCGACCTCGGCGGGCCGGACCGGGCCGTCGGCATCACCGCCGACCTCGCCGACCCGGCCACCCCTGGCCGGCTGGTGGAGGCAGCGCACCGGCACTTCGGCCGACTCGACGGGGCTCTGGTCTCGGTGGGCGGGCCGACACCGGGCAGCGCCGCCTCGGTCGACGACGAGCAGTGGCGACAGGCCTTCGAGACGGTCTTCCTGGGCAGCGTACGGATGGTGCGGACGGTAGCCGCCGCACTGCCCGACGGCGGCGCGATCGCGCTGGTGCTGTCCACCTCGGCCCGTGGGCCGGTGCCCGGACTGGGCATCTCCAACGGTCTGCGGCCCGGCCTGGCCGGTGTGGCCAAGGATGTCGCCGACGAATACGGTCCACGCGGTGTACGGGTGGTCGGACTGCTGCCCGGACGCATCCTCACCGACCGCAACCGGGAACTCTTCGCCGCCAACGGCGACCCGGAACAGGCCCGCGCCGAGGCGGAGGCGGGCATCCCGCTGCGGCGCATCGGCGACCCGGCCGAGTTCGGGCGGGTCGCCGCGTTCGTCCTCTCCCCGGCGGCGAGCTACCTCACCGGGAGCACCATCCCGGTCGACGGTGGCGCGCTACGCGGCCTGTGACCGTCGAGCCGCCCGCCGACCAGCACCGACGGCCCCGGCGCGGCCCCCGACCGGGTAAGGCGACAACACCCCACCCGAATCCACGCCCCACCCGTCAGGAACTGGCTGCGGCCGTCGACAAGACGCTGCCGGACGTCATCACCGCCGGGCTGGACGTCCTCTTCGTCGGCATCAACCCGGGGCTGTGGTCGGCGGCCACCGGCTGGCACTTCGCCCGCCCGGGCAACCGGTTCTGGCCGGCGTTGCACCGGGGCGGATTCACCCCTCGTCTGCTGCACCCCAGCGAGCAGGACACCCTGCCCGCGCTGGGGCTGGGCATCACCAACGTCGTCGCCCGAGCCAGCGCGCGGGCCGACGAACTGACCGCCGCCGAGCTGGTGGCCGGCGCCCGGGAGTTGACCGAGAAGGTCGCCCGGTACCGGCCCCGGTGGGTCGCGGTGGTCGGGGTGACCGCGTACCGGGTGGGGTTCGCTCGGCCGAAGGCGACCTTCGGTCGGCAGCCTGAGCCGCTGGCCGGTGCCCAGCTCTGGGTGCTGCCCAATCCCAGCGGCCTGAACGCCCACTACACCCCACAAACCCTCGCGGCCGCCTTCGCCACGCTACGCGAGGCCACCACCACATAGCCCCTTCGAAGAACGCGATCAGTTCGCGGCGGCGGGCGGGAGAGCTTCGTCGGCGAGATACTCGCGGGTGGGGATGACGACCGGCTCGGGGTGCGCGGCGTCGGCGTACGGGCTGGGCGAATCGGCCACCGCGAACTGGGTTCGGTACAGCTCGGCGTAGAGGCCGCCGACAGCGACCAGTTCCTCGTGACGACCCCGCTCGACGATCCGGCCCCCGTCGAGAACGAGGATCTGATCCGCGTCGCGAACGGTGGACAGCCGGTGCGCGATCACCAGCGCGGTACGCCCGGTCAACGCCACCGACAGCGCCCGCTGCACCGCCGCCTCGCTCTCCGAGTCGAGATGGGCGGTGGCCTCGTCGAGGATGACGATCGACGGTGCCTTGAGCAGCAACCGGGCGATGGCGATGCGCTGCTTCTCCCCGCCCGAGAAGCGGTAGCCGCGCTCGCCCACGGTGGTTTCCAGCCCGTCGGGCAGCGACCGGACCAGATCGGCGACCTGCGCGCCAGCAAGCGCCGCCCACAGTTCGTCGTCGGTGGCGTCGGGCTTGGCGTAGCGCAGATTCTCCGCGATGGTCTCGTGGAACAGGTGGGAGTCCTGGGTGACCACGCCGATCTCGTCCCGCAACGAGCCGAGCGTGGCGTCCCGCACGTCCACTCCACCGATCTGCACCTGCCCGTCGGTGACGTCGTAGATGCGGGAGATCAGCATGGACAGGGTGGACTTGCCGGCACCGGACGGACCGACCAGTGCCACCATCTGGCCCGGCTCGACCTTGAACGACACGCCCTTGAGCACCGGCTCGTTGATCGTACGGTCCAGCGTGGCGACCTCCTCGAGGGAGGCCAGCGAGATCTCCGCCGCGCTCGGGTAGCGGAACCGCACGTCCCGGAACTCCACCGTGCCCGCCCCGTTGGGCACCGGTACCGCGTCGGGCTTCTCGGTGATCGCCGGCTTCAGGTCGAGCACCTCGAAGACCCGGTCGAAGGAGACCAGCGCGCTCATCACGTCGACGCGGACGTTGCTCAACGCGGTCAGCGGACCGTAGAGCCGGGTGAGCAGCAACGCGAGGGTGACCACGGTGCCGGCGCTGACTTCACCGCTGACCGCCAGCCAACCACCGAGACCGTAGGTCAGCGCCTGGGCCAACGAGGCCACCAACATCATCGCCACGAAGAAGGTCCGCGAGTACATCGCCGACTGGATGCCGATGTCGCGTACCCGCTCGGCGCGGCGGGCGAACCGGTCGGCCTCCGCGTCCGGGCGGCCGAAGAGCTTGACCAGCAACGCGCCCGCGACCCCGAACCGCTCGGTCATGGTCGCGTTCATCTTGGCGTCGAGGTTGTACGACTCGCGGGTGATCTCGGCCAGCCGCCGCCCGACCCGGCGGGCCGGAATGATGAACACCGGCAGCAGCACCAGCGACAGCGCGGTGATCTGCCAGGAGAGGGTGAGCATCACCGCAGCGGTGAGCACCAGCTGGATCACGTTGCTGACCACGCCGGACAGCGTCGAGGTGAACGCCCGCTGGGCTCCCAGCACGTCGTTGTTGAGCCGGCTGACCAGCGCGCCGGTCTGGGTACGGGTGAAGAACTGCAACGGCATGCGCTGCACGTGGTCGTAGACCCGGGTACGCAGGTCGAGGATGATGCCTTCGCCGATGCGCGCCGAATACCAGCGTTGGGCCAACGACAGCAGTGCGTCGGCGACGGCCAGCCCGGCGATGAAGAACGCCAGCCGGATCACCACCGCCCCGCCGTCGGGACCGCCCTGGGTGATGGCGTCGATCACGTCACCGGCGAGCAGCGGGGTGGCCACGCCGATCACCGCCGCGACGATCACGGTCAGCAGGAACACGATGATGTCGCGCCGGTAGGGCTGGGCGAACGCCACGATCCGCCGAGCCACACCGCGCTGGAGCCGGTGGGTGGAGATCTCGTCACGGCTGCGCATCGACCGGAGCATGCCCCAACCGCCAGTGGCCATGTGGTTGGACAACCGTTACCTCCGGGTCGTCACGTCAATCGAGTCGTCACGTCAATCTGCCGTCGGGTCGATTCTCCCGATGACTACGACAACCTCGTAAGTAACCCGGAACTTCCCGACCGGTCCTTACTATTCTCCCTGCCCGGTGAGATCGCGTAGCCGCCGGGTCTGCGCCTCCCGCTCGGCCCGCTGCTGCTCGGCGTGGCTACGTCCGGCCGCACCGGCGAGCAGCGCCTTGATCTCCACGACCGCGTTCCGGGCGTTGGCGAGCAGACCTGCGGCGAGGTCGCGGACCGCGTCGTCGAGGTCGGCGTCGGGCACGACGAGGGTGGCCAGGCCGATCCGGTCCGCCTCGGCGGCGTCCATCCGGCGGCCGGTGGCGCAGAGTTCCAACGCCCGGGCGTAGCCGACCAACTCGACCAGGCGTTTGGTGCCGGCCAGATCCGGCACCAGACCGATCGTCACCTCAGCCATGGACAGTTTTGCGTCCGTGGCCAGCACCCGCAGGTCGCAGGCGAGCGCGAGCTGGAAGCCGGCACCGATCGCATGCCCCTGGACAGCGGCGATCGAGATGATGTCCGGCCGATGCAGCCAGGTGAACGCATCCTGGTAGGCGGCGATCTGGTCGGCGCACTCCGACTCGGGTAGCGCGGCCAGTTCGGCGAAGGAATCCGGGCCGGAGGCACCCGCGACCGACAGGTCCAGTCCCGCCGAGAACGCGCGCCCCTCACCACGGAGGATCACGACGCGTACGTCGCCGGGCAGGGCCCGGGAGAATTCGCTCATCGCGCGCCACATCGCCGGGGTCTGCGCGTTGAGCACGTCGGGCCGGCACAGGGTGACTGTGGCTACCGGCCCGTCGCATTCCAGCCGGACCCCGGTCGCCTCGGCGGTCACCGGGCGGCCCGGGTCACGGCGATGATGGGCGCCGTCGATCGACGCGTCACGCCTTCTTACGGCGCCGAGCGCCGCCGCGCTGCCGCAGCTGCACCCCGGACTCGGTGAGCACCCGGTGGATGAACCCGTAGGAACGGCCGGTTGAGGCCGCGAGGGCACGAATGCTCTCTCCCCCGGTGTACCGCTTGACCAGGTCCTTGGCGAGCGTCTGACGCTCGGCTCCGACGATCCGGCGACCCTTCTCAGTGCTGGTGGCTGTGCCCGTGGCTGCCATGCTGTGTCCTCACGTCCCAGACTGTGCGGTTCGGATACGGTCCCACCTATTAGACCGTCTCGAACGATCATGCGCCAGATATCAACTATTCGCCAACCGACACGCTATGCAATGTCAGCTTCCCGATAGGTGACGCTTCCCAGACCCGGCCCAGGTCACCTGGCCGTCGACTCCGAACTCCAGCAATCACGTACCGCAATGATCGACTCACCCTGTGCTCGGCGCGTACCTTGCCAGCCATGCTCGATCTGCTCGGCACCGTGACCGGCGCCACGGTCGTGTTCGCCGCCACCGACATCGACGACATCGTCATCCTGACGCTGTTCTTCGTCGCCGCCCGTACCACCGGGCGCCCCTATACCTGGCAGATCGTCGCCGGCCAGTACCTCGGCATCGGCGCTCTCGTGTTGGCCGCCGGCGTGGTCGCGGCCGGGCTGCTGGTGCTGCCCGACGAGTGGACCGGCCTGCTCGGCCTGCTGCCGATCGCGCTGGGCGTACGCGCACTGCTGGGCCGGGACGAGGAGCAGGCCGCACCGGTGGTCGCCGGCACGCTCGGGGTGGCCGGTGTGACGGTCGCCAACGGTGCCGACAACGTGGCGGTCTACGTGCCGGTGTTCCGCACCCTCGGTCCCGCCGACACCGCCGTGTTCGTGCTGGTCTTCGTGATCCTGATCGCCGCCTGGTGCGCGGCCGGTGCCTGGTTGGGCAACCATCCGCGGGTGGCCCGGTTGGTCGAGCGCACCGGCCGGTGGCTGGTGCCGGTGGTGTTCATCGCCATCGGCGTGCTCATCGTGGCCACCTCCGGCGTCGTCAGCCGCCTGATCGACCTGGCCCGCTGACCGGGTTGTTAAGAAGGGGCCCTTCCTCTACCGGAGGCGTTAAGAAGGGGCCCCTCCTTTCACGCCAGCTCGACGAGTTCGAGGAGGTCGTCGCTCCAGGCGTCCTCGTCGCCGTCGGGCAGCAGGATGGCCCGATCGGGTTTGAGCGCGAGTACCGCGCCCGGGTCGTGGGTGACCAGGACGATCGCACCCGGGTAGCGGGCGATGGCGTCGAGGACCTGCTCCCGGCTGACCGGGTCCAGGTTGTTGGTCGGTTCGTCGAGCAGCAGTACGTTCGCGCCGGAGCAGACCAGGGTGGCCAGGGCGAGTCGGGTCTTCTCCCCACCGGAGAGCACCCCGGCGGGCTTGTCCACGTCCTCACCGGAGAAGAGGAACGCGCCGAGGATCTTGCGCAGCTCGGTGTCGGTCTGCTCGATCGCCGCGGCTCGCATGTTCTCCAGTACGGTCCGCGTCACGTCCAGCGTCTCGTGCTCCTGCGCGTAGTAGCCCAGCCGCAGCCCGTGCCCGGCGTGCACCTCGCCGGTGTCGGGCTCCAGCAGGCCGCCGAGCATCCGCAGCAGCGTCGTCTTGCCGGCACCGTTGAGCCCCAGGATGGCCACCCGGGAACCCCGGTCCACCGCCACGTTGACGTCGGTGAAGATCTCCAAGGAGCCGTACGACTTGGACAGGCCGGTAGCGGTCAGCGGGGTCTTGCCGCACGGGGCCGGCGCGGGGAAGCGAACCTTGGCCACCTTGTCGGAGACGCGTACCTCCTCCAGGCCGGACATCAGCCGCTCGGCCCGGCGGGCCATGTTCTGCGCGGCGACGGTCTTGGTCGCCTTGGCCCGCATCTTGTCCGCCTGGGCCATCAGCGCCCCGGCCTTCTTCTCGGCGTTGGCCCGCTCCCGGCGGCGGCGCCGCTCGTCGGTCTCCCGCGCCTCCAGGTACGCCTTCCAGCCCAGGTTGTAGACGTCGACCACGGACCGGGTGGCGTCGAGGAACCAGACCTTGTTGACCACCGATTCGAGCAGGTCACCGTCGTGGGAGATGACCACCAGCCCGCCCTTGTGGTTGGCGAGGAAGCCGCGCAGCCAGGTGATCGAGTCGGCGTCGAGGTGGTTGGTGGGCTCGTCGAGCAGCAGGATGCCGCCACCGTTGTCACCGGCGTCACGGAACAGGATCCGGGCCAGCTCGATGCGGCGACGTTGACCACCGGAGAGGGTGCCGATGGTCTGGGCCAGGGCCCGGTCGGGCAACCCGAGGTTGGCGCAGATCCGGGCCGCCTCGGCCTCGGCGGCGTACCCACCGAGCGCGGCGAACTGGTCCTCCAGCGCGCCGTAGCGGCGGACCAACTTCTCGTCGCCGCCGTCGGCGAGCTTGGCCTCCAACTCCTGCATGCCGGCCATCAGGGTGTCCAGGCCGCGGGCGGAGAGCACCCGGTCGCGGCCGGTGACCTCAAGATCGCCGGTACGCGGATCCTGCGGCAGATAGCCGACGGGACTGCGCCGGTCGACCTGCCCGGCGTACGGCTGGCCCTCACCGGCCAGCACCTTCAGTGTGGTGGTCTTGCCGGCGCCGTTGCGCCCGACCAGGCCGATCCGGTCGCCGGGTTGCACCCGCAGCGTCGTGTCGGACAGCAGGATCCGGGCGCCGGCGCGCAGTTCCAAGCCGCTGGCAGTGATCATGTCGGGGTACTCGCTCTCGGGATCCGAAGGGCTGACTCAGGGCACACGAAAGCGCCGGCGGATCTGGTGACCCGTCGGCGCGGGGCGTTCAGCCTTCGCAGAGCAGCACGGCGACAAGTGTACCGGGCCCCGGTTGATGGGCACCGGGGATTACCAACCAAGATCGTCGGGTACCGGATCGCCCACCGGAGCCTGTTTCCGGCACCGCGACCACCTCAACTGATCATCGACTGATCGGGGTCACCATGGAGCTGAACGAGAACGCCCGCATCGACACCAGTCAGGTGGACGACCGGCGAGGCAGCGGCGGAGGCGGCGGAGGCGGCGGGCTGGGCATCCCCATCCCGATCGGCGGCGGGCGCGGCGGCATCGTCGGGATCGTCATCGCCGTCCTGGTGGCGCTGGTCGGCGGTGGGTTCGGTCTGAACGCGTTGACCGGCGACGAACAGGGCGACAACACCGCGCTCGAGCAACGCTGCGAGGCACCGAACGCGCTGGAGCACCTGGACTGCCGCAACAACCTGTACGTCAACTCGATCCAGGCGTACTGGCGTACTGCCCTGCCGGAGGCCTTCGGCGAGCAGTACCGCCCGACCCGTACGGTCTTCTTCGACCAGGCCGTCAACACCGCCTGCGGCTCGGCCGGCTCCGGCGTAGGCCCGTTCTACTGCCCGGCCGACTCGCTGGTCTACATCGACCTGAGCTTCTATGAGGTGCTGGCCGGGCAACTCGGCGCCACCGGCGAGTTCGCCCAGCCATACGTGCTGGCCCACGAGTACGGCCACCACGTGCAGAACCTGCTCGGCACCAACGAGCAGGTGCGCCGCGCCCAGCAGCGCGACCCGGGTGCGGCCAACGAGCTGTCCGTACGACTGGAGTTGCAGGCGGACTGCTATGCCGGCGCCTGGGCCAAGAACGCCACCGGCACCGCCGACGACCGAGGTCAGAAGATCTTCACCAGCATCACCGAGCGGGACATCGCCGAGGCCATCGACACCGCCGAGGCGATCGGCGACGACGCCATCTCCGAGCGGGCGAACCGGCCGGTGAACCCGGACGAGTTCACCCACGGCTCCTCGGCCGACCGCAAGCGCTGGTTCAGCCGGGGCTACGAAAGCGGTGACCCGGCCTCGTGCGACACCTTCAGTGGCCAGGTGTAAGAAAGGGGACCCTTTAACCACCGGGTCCCGTTCGGGCTGGTGCGGGCCGAAGCGAGGTTGTTACCCTACGTTGCCGGATGACCCTCCAATGTAGTCGGCCCATTCGTCGGTCCGCCAGGGAGCCGCCATGCCTTCGACCGAGCACCGGCCCACCGTCATCTCCCGCCGTTCCAGCAAAATCGCCGCCGCCCTTCTGGCCACGGCCGTCGCGGTCGCCGCGGCGGTGCCCGCCTCCGCCGCAGCAGGCCCGCTGCCGTTCAGGTACCAGGCTGTCGACCTCGGCTTCTACGCCCACCCCTCCCTCCTGGCTCTCAACGAACGGGGACAGGTCGTCGGCACCGACGCCGGCAGCCGCATCAGCTTCATCTGGCACGCGGGGCGGGGAAAGCTGCTGCCCCTGCCCGCCGACGTCCATCGGTTCTCGGTCCGGGACATCAACAGCGCGGGCGTGGTGGCCGGCAGCGTCACCAACATGTGGGGCGGCGATCAGGCGGCGCTCTGGCGTGACGGCCAGGTGATCAGGCTGGCGGCGCTCGGCGACGAGGAGAGTTACGCCCTCTCCATCAACGACTCGGGGGCGGTGGCCGGCTACAGCCGAGCACCGGACTGGCCGGACAACACCTTCCTGATGCGGCGGGGCGAGACGATCAGGGTGCAGCGCAACAACATGTACCACGGCAGTCCGGCGTTGCTGAACAACCGGGGCGACCTCGCGGTCAATTACGTGACCGAGAACTGGTACCAGATTTGCGACTGCTTCGGTGGCCGCTGGCGCAACGGGGTGCTCACCCCGCTGGGCACCCTCGGTGGGCCGAGCTGGAATTCGCCCACGGATATCAACAACCGGGGCGAGATCGTCGGCTACTCGCACAACGCGGATCGGACGTTGCGGGCTTACCTGTGGCGTGACGGGGCGATCCGCGACCTCGGCACGCTGGGTGGCAGCGTCAGCGAGGCGACGGGGATCAATGACCTCGGCGAGATCGTCGGCCACGCCGACGGCGCCGACGGCGCGTCGCACCCCTTTCTCTGGCGGCATGGCCGGATGACCGACCTGACCAGCCTCGGGCTGCGCGCCACCGACCGGGTCGTCGACATCAACGGTCGGGGGCAGATCGTCGGCGTACGCGACGGCCGGGCGACCCTCTTCGTCCGTTCCTGAGCGTCGCACGAGCCGGCTGTCCGGTCGCCGTATCGAAACCGCACTGACCCCCCTGAGCAGCTGACGCTCAGGGCGGTCAGGCGGGGTCGCGGACGAGGATGCGGACTGCACGGGCGGCGGTAGCCGCGTCCTGCAGCACCGCGTATCGGGGCTCGGGAACGTCGAGCAGCCGCTCGGCGCGCAACGCGGCCAGCGGGGCGAGTCTGCGGTCAGCGAGGATCCCGTCCACCGTCCGCCGGTCACCGCCGACGACCAGCGCGGCCAGGCGGTCGACCTCCGGCAGCAGCAACCGCACCGCAAGCTCCGCCGCCTCGGCCAGGGCCGCCTTCGCCTGGTTGTCCCGGCGGCGAGCGAACCGCTGCTGCGACCAGCCACCCGCGGCGGTACGCCCCTGCACGTACCGGGTGTCCACCTTGTGCACCGGTAGCCGCTCCCCCTCGGCGATGCCGACCGCCACCGCGCTCTTGCGGGCCAGCAGCAGCCCGATCCGGCGGGACGCCACGGCCTGGGCGACGAAGGCCTCCAGGTCCTCGGTGGCGGGTGCTCCCGGTGGGGTGTGCAGTTCGGCGGTGGCGCCGTCCGGCGCCGACAGCAGCAGGCCGTACTCCTCGATTCCGATGGTCGGCTGGCCGTGTCGCTCGGCGAAGCCGGCGACCCAGCGCGCGACGCGGGCCGGGTCGACCTCGACCCACCGGCCACCTCCGGCGGCGGGTCGGCTGCTCATGCCTCGACCGTACGACACCGCGCGGCGGCCCCGGCAGGCGGGACGGCCTCGGCCGCTGAGGCACGCCGAACTCCGCGCCGGGTGCCGGCGTGACAGCCCTGGTCTCCTGCCGAACGGGCTGGGGACGCCGACCGGGAAACGGAACGCGGGAGGACACCTGAGGTGGTGTCCTCCCGCGTCAGTCAACCGTCGGTCAGTGCACCGTCAGGTTGCCGCCGGTCAGGTTGACCTCGCCGGTCCCCGCACCCGTCCAGTCGGACGAGAAGAGCAGGACGCCGCCCTGCCACAGGGTCAGCCCGACGGAGTCGTTACGACCGGGGGCACCCCGGTCGGTAACGGTCGCCGCCAGGGTCAGACCGCTGGCCACCAGCTTGCCCTTGCTGTCGTAGAGGCTGGCCTGGTAGCGCAGGTCGGCCCGGTTGCCCGCGGAGGTGATCCCGCCGCCGGTGACCGTGGTGGCCTTGATCTGGTAGGTCTTGCCACCGGAACGGAACTCGATGTCGGCCTTGCCCGAGGCGGCCTTCTTGCTCGTGGCCGGCTTGGCGTTCAGCTCCACCGAGACCTTCGAGTTCCGGTCGGCCGGGTAGGCGCCGGCGGACCGACCGGCGGTGAAGTGGCCACCACCGGTGAGGAAACCGCCGTCGGAGACGGCCACCCGCACCGTGGCGGTGGTGCTGCCGGTGTAGTGGCCGCCGACCGTCGCGGTGACCGTGTGGGTGCCCGCCGGCAGGGTGGCCGTGCAGGCCGCCGAGCCGGTGGTGATGGCCGTGCCGAGCAGGCCCACCGTGGCGGTGCAGAGGGTCGCACCGTTCGCGGTGAAGGTGACCGTGGCGTTGCGCAGGTCACCGGCGGTGGTGTCGGTCGCCGACGGGAGCACCGAGCTGTCCCGCAGGACGGTCCGCAGCAGCGCGCTGCCGGCGGCACCGTTGGTCACGGTGCTCACCAGGGTGTCCCCGGCCCAGGTGGCTGCCGCGTTCTCCGGGGCCACCCGGATGGTGAACGCGGTGCTGCCGACCAGGCCGGAGCCGTCGGTCACGGTGACGGTGACCGGGTAGTCGCCCGGGGCCGCCACGGTGGTGCCGGTGACCGTCCAGCTCCGGGTACCGGGCCGGGTGTCCGTACCGGAGGTGGTCCCCACGGTCAGTACCAGACCGGCCGGCAGGCCGGTGGCGGACGCGACCAGCGCCGAGCCGGCGGTGTCGCCGTCGGTCGCCCGGACCGTCACCGTGGACGAGAGCGCGTCGCTGTACTGGACGCTGACCCCGCCCGCCGGGGCGTCGTCGGACACCTCGGGAGCGGACCGGATGGTGAACTCGGCGTCGTTGACGGCGAAGAAGACGTTGCCGACCGCCTCGACCTTGATCCGGGCCTTGTCGGTGGCCACGTTCGGCAGGTTCACCGTCGCGGTACCGGTGTTCGGGGTGCTCTCGGCCAGCACGTACGGGAAGGTCTCGCCACCGTTGACCGAGAGCGTGATCTTCACGTTGCCGGCGTTCACCGGCGCCGCGTCGGTGCCGGCGACGTCCCAGGTCACGGTCTGCGCCGAGCCGCCGTCGACGGTGGTGGCGGCGGCCTGCGAGGTGACCAGGAACGGCCCGGCGTCCGGAGCCAGCGTCAGTGCGACGTTGGCGCTGCCGATGCCGCCACCGCCGAGGCGACCGTCACGGGCGGTGAGCTTGAAGTTCAGCGTACGGTCGTTGTTGAAGCCGACCCAGTCGCGGGTGGGCAGGAACTCCGAGTAGCAGTCCAGGATCTCCGGCGGGACGTTCGAGGCGCTACCGCTGGTCGGCGGGGCCGGAGCGGTCGGGCAGGCACCAGTCTTGGCGTTGGTGTTGCCCACCAGGATCTGCTTCATGTCCGGAAAGACCCGGGTGGAGTTCGTGGTCACCGCGTTCTGGCCCGGCGAGTGGTACTTCAGCGCGTCCTCCGGGGACACCCACGCCGGCTCGCCGAAGACCCGGAACAGCGGGCCGTTGGTCTTGGTGTTGTTCATCAGCGCGGTACCGGCGCTGCCGCCCCGGTCGTTCTGCTCCCACAGGTAGGTGAGTGTGTCACCGTCGACGTCGGTGGCGCTGCCGGTGAGGGCGAACGGGGTACGCACCGGGATGGTGACGTTGGCCGGCACGGTGACCACGGGAGCGTGGTTGGCGGTCTGCTCGACCAGGTACCCACCGTTGTCGATGGCACCACCCTTGGCGGTCTCGCCGACGAAGCCGGTGACCTCGTTGAGGTTGGTCAGGGTGAGCGGGGCGACGTTGGTGGCGGCCAGGGCGCCGGTGAAGGTGACCTGGAAGCCGGTGTCGTTGAGCGTGCCGCTGCCACCGAAGGCGGCCACGTTGACCGTGGCCCCCACCGGCCAACCGGCGATGGACTCGATCGCCGCCTTGATCCCGGCGGTGGTGTAGTTGACCCCGCGCACGATCGGCGCCGAGTCGACGCCACCGTAGTTGACGGTGAACGAGTCGCCGTTGGTGTCGAAGTCGACCAGCGACACCGTCTGCACCTCGTTGATCGCCGGCCGGTTCGCGGTCACGAAGTTCGTGATCTCGGTGAAGGTGCGGTGCGACCAGTACGGGTCGGTGTGCGGCTGGAGGTTGTCCTGCCGGCAGATGCCGGCGTACGCCATGATCGACGAACCGCTGCCCGGCTCGTACGAGTTGGCCGCGCTGCGGTTGCCGCCGGAGCAGTTGTGCTGGTTGCCGTTGAAGGTGTGGTTGCCGGCGAACTGGTGACCGATCTCGTGTGCCACGTAGTCGACCGCGAAGTAGTCACCGACCGGGTTCGGCAGACCGGTGCAGCCACGGGCCTTGCCGTCGCCGCCGACCACGCCGAGACCGGCGATACCGCCGCCGCTGAGACCGAGGCCGATGTGGCCGACGTCGTAATTACTGGCGCCGATGATCTGGCCGAGCACGATCCGGTTGCGGTTCAACAGGCCGCTGCTGCACCCGGCGACCTGGGCCGGGGTGTAGCACGGCGCCGAGCCGCACGGGCCGTTCGGCTCGGTGGCCAGGGCCGGGGTGTTCAGGTTGGTCTTGTCGGTGTCGTTGACCAGGACCAGCCGGATCGCCGTCTCGTCCTCGTAGATCTGGTTCACCCGGTTGATCAACGTCACCTTCGCCGCGGTCACGTTCTCCGCACCGAAGTAGTTGGCGTACGTCGGGTCGGTGATGAACGCGAGGCGGTAGGTGCGCAGGTTCACCCGCGGGCCGGCCACCGGCTCGTCGAGCGCCTCGTGGATCTCGTCGTGCAGGGCGTGGGCCGCCGTCTCGACGTCCTCCCGCTCGACGAAGTCGCCGTGCCGGTCCTCCAGGTCCCGGGCGAAGTAGCTCGCGTACAGGCTCTGGTCGCGCTCGTAGAAGGGGTCGATGTACCAGGCACCGTCGGCCGAGCGGATCGACGCGTGGAAGCCGAGTGGCGTCAGGTCCGCCCGGATCGTCGCGGTCGGGTCGTCCAGGCCCTTACCCGCGTACGTGTTGATCTCCGGATGCATGGCGGCCAGGCCAGCCTCCATCACCGGCGACTTGACCAGCTCGAAGCGCTGGAAGGTGCCATCCGGCGCGGGCAGCGACACCACCTTCTTGAGCTGGCGCAACGCCCGGCGGTTCTCCGTCGGGGCCTGGTCCAGCACGCCCTTGATGCCGGCACGGTCGAGAGTGTAGGCACTGAGCCGGTTCGCCTTGATCGCGGCCGCTCGGCCGGACTTGGTCGCGGCGGGCTTGCCGTCTACCTTGTGCCACGGCCCGTCGGCGGAGGGGGCGGCACCAGCGGCCGTCGGTGCCGCCAGGACCGGCAGCATCGCTGCGGTCAACGCGGTTACCAGGATGGTGGCCAGTCGACCACGGCGTGACCGGCCGTGGATCGACCGACCACCCGATGGGTGGGCGAGGGGGGTCCTCAAGTCAGCTCCCTGTTGATGGAGGGGTGAGACCGACCACGCCTGCCCGGGTCTGCGGGACAGCCGTGGATGATCTACGGATCTGACAGCACCCTAGGCCGACAGCCGATGCGGGACATCCCCTGAACAGGGAAAGAACTACTGGACTGCGGCCGGACAGTCGATCTGCGACGGTCGCGGACCACAATCGTCGCGCCAGGACTGTCCGAAGTGGAGCGTTTGGGTCGATCAACCGCTGACGAGGGTCGCGACGGCGAGTGCGCCGATGATGGCGCTCGACAGGAGAGCGGTCACCAGACGGCCACGGTCGCTGATGAGCACCTGCCCAACCATCGTGCCACCGGCGGCGATCAGCAGCTGCCAGCTGGCGGAGGCGAGGAACACCCCGAGGGTGAACAGTGCCGCCAGGGCGATCCCCGAACCGCCGAGGTCCACCCGACCCAGCACCAGCGCCGTGAAGTAGACGACGGTGGCCGGATTGAGCAGGGTCAGGGCGAGGATCCCGGCGAACGCCCGGATCGGGGTCTCCAGGCCCCGTCGCGCCGCCCGTGGGCCGTCGTCCCGACCCTCGACGCCTGCTTCCGGACGCGCCGCGCCGCGAGGCCGCAGGGCCCGCCAGGCCCCGTACCCGGCCAGGCCCAACAGCACCGCCGCCGCGATCAGCCGTAGCGGCGTGGCGAGCGGCGCCAGCCAACCGGCGACGACGGCCCCGCCGAACGCCGCTACCCCGGCGTAGATCCCGTCGGCGGTGGCCACCCCGAGCGCGGCGGACGCACCGACCCGGAACGAGGTCCGCGCGGCGAGCCCGAGGATGAGTACGGCGATCGCGCCGACCGGGATGGCGACACCGTAGCCGGCGACCAGGCCGGCCAGGAACGCGCCGGTCATGATGGTCGACAGTGGATCGAGACAGCGCCCGCCGGCCACTGCTGTCGGCGCGCGACGATGGTCACGGCGACAGGGGACGGCTCAATCGGGAACGCCTCGCACACGCGCCCATCCTGCGTCAGCCGCCCCAGCCAGGCCAGCGGATTACCCGGTGGCGACCTCAACAGCCCGCGACCTGGCAGCAGAAAGCGCCCGGAGCACCGACCGAGGCCGGACTCCGGGCGCCTGTTGCGACGAGTCAGACGTTGAAGCCGAGGGAACGGAGCTGGTCCCGACCCTCGTCGGTGATCTTGTCCGGTCCCCACGGCGGCAGCCAGACCCAGTTGATCCGGATGTCGTTGACCAGGCCGCCACCCGGGCCGGTGGTCAGCGCCTGACGGGTCTGGTCCTCGATCACGTCGGTGAGCGGGCAGGCCGCCGAGGTCAGCGTCATGTCCAGGGTGGCCACGTTCTCGTCGTCGATGTGCACCCCGTACACCAGGCCCAGGTCGACCACGTTGATGCCCAGCTCCGGGTCGACGACGTCCTTCATCGCCTCCTCGACGTCTGCCACGGCCGCCTTGCCGCCGGCCGCCGGCGTCGCCGTGCTGTCGGGGGTCGCGGCGGCGTCGGTCGCCACGGCGCCCGATTCCGGCGTGCTGGTTTCCTCGGTCATGCCTTCACCTCCGTCGGGCTCGCGCCCACACCGGCGCGTGCCGCGGCGTCCTTGAACGCCATCCACGGCAACAACGCGCACTTGACCCGGGCGGGATAGCGGGCGACACCCTCGAACGCCACCCCGTCACCGAGCACCTCCTCGTCCGGCGTGACCTGGCCACGGCCGGACATCAGCGCCACGAACGCCTCGTGCACCTCGAACGCCGCCGCCGCATCCCGGCCGGTCAGCAGTTCGTGCAGCACACTGGCCGACGCCTGGCTGATCGAGCAGCCCATGCCGTCGTACGACACGTCGTGCAGCACCTCGCCGTCGGTGGCCACCCGCACGGTCACCTCGTCGCCACAGGTGGGGTTGACGTGGTGCGCCTCGGCCACCCGGTCGGCCGGGTCGGCGGCGTCGCGCAGCCCGCGCCCGTGCGGGTGCTTGTAGTGGTCCAGGATGATCTCCTGGTAAAGAGACTCAAGCTGCATCAGGCTGGACTCCCGTCGATTCGCCGGGCCTGCGTCGCTGGGTTCAACGGAACACCTTCCGCACCTGTTCCAGGCCCGCCACCAGGGCGTCGATCTCCTCCGTGGTGGTGTAGAGGTAGAACGAGGCCCGGGTCATCGCCGGCACCCCGAAGCGGGTGCAGACCGGCCGGGCGCAGTGGTGACCCACCCGCACCTGCACACCGAGGGAGTCGAGCACCTGCCCGACGTCGTGCGGATGCACGTCGCCGAGGGCGAAGGAGATCGTGCCACCCCGACCGACCGGCACCTCCGGGCCGAAGATCCGCAGGTCGGGCACGCTACCCAGGGCGTCCAGGGCGTACGCGGTCAACTGCTTCTCGTGCCACTGGATCGCCCGCATGTCGAGGCCGGTGAGGTAGTCCACCGCCGCACCAAGCGCGACCGCCTCGGCGATCGGCGGGGTGCCCGCCTCGAACCGGGCCGGCGGTGCGGCGAACGTCGAGCCGGCCATCGTCACCGTCTCGATCATCGAGCCGCCACCGAGCACCGGCGGCATCGCGGCGAGCAGTTCCGCCCGTCCCCACAGCACCCCGATGCCGGTCGGGCCGCACATCTTGTGCCCGGTGAAGACGATGAAGTCGGCGTCCAGGTCGACCACGTCGATCGGCATGTGCGGCACCGACTGCGAGCAGTCCCACAGCAGCAGCGCGCCCACCTCACGGACCCGCTCGGTGATCCGCGAGGTGGCGTTGACCGTGCCCAGGATGTTGGACATGTGCACCAGCGAGACGATCTTCGTCCGCTCGGTGACCAGATCCGTCAGCCCCGACTCGTCCAGCCGGCCGGAGTCGGTGACCGGGAACCAGCGCAGCGTCGCGCCGGTGCGCTCGGCCAGCAACTGCCACGGCACGATGTTCGAGTGGTGCTCCATCTCGGAGATGACGATCTCGTCACCCGGGCCGAGCCGGAACCGAGGGTCGGCGTCCGCGCGCAGCGAGGCGTTGGAGAAGGCGTACGCCACGATGTTGATCGCCTCGGTGGAGTTCTTGGTGAACACCACCTCGTCGACGCTGGGCGCGTTGACGAAGCCGGCGACCTTCGCCCGAGCCGCCTCGTATCCCTCGGTGGCCTCGGTGCCCAGTGTGTGCACCGACCGGGACACGTTGGCGTTGTGCCGCTCGTAGTGCTCGCGCAGCACGTCGAGCACCTGACGCGGCTTGTGCGAGGTGTTGGCGCTGTCGAGGTAGACCAGCGGATGGCCGTTGATCTCCCGACCCAGGATCGGGAAGTCGGCGCGTACCGCCGCCACGTCGAAGCGCGGTACGTCGTCGTACTGCGGCATCCCCGGCGGGATCGCGATGGTGGTCATCGTCGTGACCAGCCTTTCCTTGGAGGTCAGGCCCGCGCCGAACCGGCCCCGGCCACGTACCGCTCGTAGCCTTCTTCCTCGAGCTTGTCGGCCAGCTCCGGGCCGCCCTGCTCGACGATCCGGCCGGCCACGAAGACGTGCACGAAGTCCGGCTTGATGTAGCGCAGGATCCGGGTGTAGTGGGTGATCAGCAGCAGGCCGGTGTCGCCGGTGTCGCGCACCCGGTTCACGCCCTCGCTGACCACGCGCAGCGCGTCGACGTCCAGGCCGGAGTCGGTCTCGTCGAGGATGGCGATCTTCGGCTTGAGCAGCTCCAGCTGCACGATCTCGTGCCGCTTCTTCTCACCACCGGAGAAGCCCTCGTTGACGTTGCGCTGGGCGAAGGCCGGGTCCATGTGCAGGCGCTCCATCGCCCCGCGCAGCTCACCGCCCCAGGTACGCAGCTTCGGCGCCTCGCCGTCGATCGCGGTCTTGGCGGTACGCAGGAAGTTCGCCACCGACACGCCCGGTACCTCGACCGGGTACTGCATGGCCAGGAAGAGACCGGCGCGGGCCCGCTCGTCGACGGAGAGTTCCAGCACGTCGACGCCGTCAAGAGTCACCGAGCCGCCGGTGATCTCGTACTTCGGGTGCCCGGCGATCGAGTACGCCAGGGTCGACTTGCCGGAGCCGTTCGGGCCCATGATGGCGTGGGTCTCACCGGAGCGGACGGTCAGGTCGACACCGGCCAGGATCGGCTTGAGCTCACCCTCGGGCAGCTTGACCGACACCTGCAGGTCACGGATCTCCAGGGTGCTCATTATCGGGTCACTCCATTGCTCGGCAGCGGACGGCCGTCGCCGTCCACGGAAAGGTAGATGTCGCCGTCACGTACTTCGACGGAATAGACAGGAACGGGTTCGGTGGCGGGCAGCCCGGTCGGCTCACCGGTACGCAGGTCGAAACGGGACCCGTGCAGCCAGCACTCCAGCGTGCAGCCCTCGACCTCGCCCTCGGAGAGCGCCACGGCAGCGTGCGAGCACTCGTCGTGCACGGCGTAGAACTGGTCGTCCTCGCCGTGCACCAGCGCGACCTGGGTGCCTCCGACGTCGGCGCTGATCGCGGTGCCCTTCGGCACGTCCTCGACGGCACAGATCGGGATCATCAGGCGCCGGCCTTGGCCAGTCGTGCCTCGATGGTCCCGCCGATCCGCTCGCGCAGCTCCTCGACCGGGATCTTGTTGAGCAGCTCGGCGAAGAAACCGCGCACCACCAGCCGGCGGGCCTCGGCCTCCGGGATGCCCCGGGCCATCAGGTAGAACAGCTGCTCGTCGTCGAAGCGGCCGGTGGCGCTGGCATGGCCGGCGCCGGCGATCTCGCCGGTCTCGATCTCCAGGTTCGGTACGGAATCCGCCCGCGCGCCGTCGCTGAGCAGCAGGTTCCGGTTGATCTCGTACGTGTCGGTGCCGGTGGCCTCGGCGCGGATCAGCACGTCGCCGACCCAGACGGTGCGGGCGCTGTCACCCTGCAACGCGCCCCGGTAGCCGACGTAGCTGCGGCAGTCCGGCACGGTGTGGTCGACCAGCTGGCGGTGCTCCAGGTGCTGGCCGGAGTCGGCGAAGTAGACGCCGTACAGCTCGGCCTCGCCGCCCCGGCCGGTGTACTCGACCGTGGTGTGCTGCCGGACCAGGTCCCCGCCGAGGGTGACCTGGACGTGCAGCACCCGCGCGTCACGACCCAGCTTCACCTTCAGGTGCTGCGCCTGCACCGCCTCGTCGGCCCAGTCGGCGACGGTGACCAGGGTCAGCTTCGCCCCGTCGCCGACGGAGACCTCCACGTTGTCGGCGAGCGTCGCCGAGCCCACGTGCTCCAGCACCAGGATCGCCTCGGCGAACCGGCCCACCTCGACGAAGGTGTGCCCGAAGGCCAGGCCCTCGTTGCCCTCGCCGACCACCCGCAGGACGGTCGGGCCGCTGACCACCGCGTCCTGGGCCACCCGCACCAGCAGCGCCTGCTCGGCGCCGCCGTAGGCCAGCGCGCTGACCCGGTCGAACGGGGTGAGCACGCTACCGACCCGCTTGTCGTCGCGGCCGATCCGCTCCACCGTCACGCCCTCGGGCAGCTCGGCGTACTCGTGCCGGATCGTGCCGGTGGCGACGCGGTCGGCGCCGACCAACCCACGCAGCCGCTTGAGCGGAGTGAAGCGCCACTCCTCCTCCAGGCCGGTGAGGGCCGGGAAGTCGGCGACGTCGTACGAGCGCAGCGCCTGCGACTTGGTGGTCGGCGGCGCGGAAGCCTGGATAGTCATCTCGTCCTTGGTCTGTTCTTGCGACGACGGTGAAGGTGCTGGGTTGGCGGGCCGGGCGTACCGGCCCGCCGGGCGGGGTCAGCCGACCGCGCCCTCCATCTGCAGCTCGATCAGGCGGTTGAGCTCCAGGGCGTACTCCATCGGCAGTTCCTTGGCGATCGGCTCGATGAAGCCACGCACGATCATCGCCATCGCCTCGTCCTCGCTCAGGCCCCGGCTCATCAGGTAGAAGAGCTGGTCCTCGCTGACCTTGGAGACGGTGGCCTCGTGCCCCATCGAGACGTCGTCCTCACGGATGTCGACGTACGGGTAGGTGTCCGAGCGGGAGATGGTGTCCACCAGCAGGGCGTCGCACTTGACCGTGCTGGCGCTGCTGTGCGAACCCTCCAGCACCTGCACCAGCCCTCGGTACGAAGTCCGGCCGCCGCCCCGGGCGATCGACTTCGACACGATGGTGCTGCTGGTGTGCGGCGCCGCGTGCACCATCTTGGCGCCGGCGTCCTGGTGCTGCCCCTCGCCGGCCATGGCCACCGAGAGCACCTCGCCCTTGGCGTGCTCGCCGGTCATGTAGACCGCCGGGTACTTCATGGTCACCTTGGAGCCGATGTTGCCGTCGATCCACTCCATGGTCGCGCCCTCGTGGCACACCGCGCGCTTGGTGACCAGGTTGTAGACGTTGTTCGACCAGTTCTGGATGGTGGTGTAGCGGCACCGGGCGTTCTTCTTGACGATGATCTCGACGACCGCGCTGTGCAGCGAGTCCGAGGAGTAGATGGGCGCGGTGCAGCCCTCGACGTAGTGCACGTAGGCACCCTCGTCGACGATGATCAGCGTCCGCTCGAACTGGCCCATGTTCTCGGTGTTGATCCGGAAGTACGCCTGGAGCGGGATCTCCACGTGCACACCCTTCGGCACGTAGATGAACGAGCCACCGGACCACACGGACGTGTTCAGCGCGGCGAACTTGTTGTCGCCGACCGGGATCACCGTGCCGAAGTACTCCTTGAACAGATCCTCGTGCTCCTTGAGGGCGGTGTCGGTGTCGAGGAAGACGACACCCTGCTCCTCCAGGTCCTCGCGGATCTTGTGGTAGACCACCTCGGACTCGTACTGGGCGGCCACACCGGCGACCAGCCGCTGCTTCTCCGCCTCCGGGATGCCCAGCTTGTCGTAGGTGTTCTTGATGTCCTCGGGCAGGTCCTCCCAGCTGGTGGCCTGCTTCTCGGTGGAGCGCACGAAGTACTTGATGTTGTCGAAGTCGATCCCGGTGAGGTCGGCGCCCCAGGCCGGCATCGGCTTGCGGCCGAACAGCCGCAGACCCTTCAGGCGCAGGTCGAGCATCCAGGCCGGCTCGTTCTTCTTGGCCGAGATGTCCCGCACCACCGCCTCGCTGAGACCACGCTGGGCGGCAGCCCCGGCGACGTCCGGGTCGGCCCAGCCGTACTCGTAGTTGCCCAGGGCAGCGAGCTGCTCCTCCTGGGTCAGGGGCTGGACGATCTGCTCGGTCATCTATCTGTCCTCACAGTGGTGACGGTCGTACCGGACTGGGCAGGCGGCGAACCGGGAATGTGCGTGGTGCACACCCCGTCACCGTGCGCGATGGTGGCCAGGCGCTGTACATGCGTGCCGACCAGGCGGGAGATCACCGTGGTCTCGGCTTCGCACAACTGAGGAAACTCGGCGGCCACGTGCGCCACCGGGCAGTGGTGCTGGCAGAGCTGGCCACCGGAAGCGATCGTGGACGCACTGGCAGCGTAACCCTCGGCGGTCAGCGCGGCGGCGAGTGCCTCCGCTCGCGCCATCGGATCGTCCCCGGCGTCGGCCAGGACCGCCTGGCAGCGCGCCTCCAGGGCGGCGACCTGCTCGGCGGCGAACTCCTCCACCGCCCGCGAACCACCGGTGCGGGCGATCCACCGCAGCGCGGCGGTGGCCATGTTGTCGTAGTGGTGGGTGCCGCACCGGCTCCGGGCGGCATCGGTCAGCAGGAACACCTTGGCCGGTCGGCCCCGCCTGCGGTGACCGCGTACCGCCTGCTCACGGGCGATCACGTCGCCGTCGGCGAGCATCGCGTCGAGGTGTCGGCGAATCGCCGCCGGGCTGAGCCCCAACGCGCCGCCCAGCTGGGCGGCGGTGGCGGCGCGGCGCTCCAGCAGCAGCTGGGTGACCCGGTCCCGGGTCGACAGGTCGGCGCTCGGGGCGCTGTCCGCGACCGGGGCGGCAGGGGCAGGCGGCACCGAGCGCCCGACGACCGCGGCGGCCGTCGGCGGCTGCTCCGAAAGCCCTGCCACCTTTTTCACAACGCCCACGTTACGTAATTCGACCAGGCCCTGCAAACGAGGGTCCGGTGATCCGAACCACCGAAAGGGCGGAGTCACCCGATCGGGGACAACTACGGTGCGTAGGATTCGCTTCGTGAAGCGACCTGCCCGGTTCCCGGTCTCCACCACGCTGCTGCGCCGTCTCGCGTTCGCCAACATCGTCGCGAACGTGGTGATCGTCGTGACCGGCGGGGCGGTCCGGCTGACCGCCTCGGGCCTCGGCTGCCCCACCTGGCCCAGGTGCACCGATGATTCGTACACCACCACGCCCGCGATGGGCATCCACGGGGTGATCGAATTCGGCAACCGGCTGCTCACCTTCGTCCTGGTGCTGATCGCCGGTGCCACCCTGCTGGCCGTCCTGGCTCACCGCCCGCGTCGGCGGGGGGCGCTGGCCCTCGCGCTGGCCGTCGTGCTGGGCATCGTGGCGCAGGCCGTGATCGGCGGCATCACGGTACGCACCCAGCTGCACCCCTCGGTCGTCGGCATCCACTTCGTGGTCTCGATGCTGCTGCTGCTCGTCTCGTACGCCCTGTGGCGGCAGGTGCGCGAACCCGACGGCCCCAAGGTCGCGCTGGTGCCTGGCGCCCTGCGTGCCCTGACCTGGATCACGGTGGTGGTCAGCGCGGCGGTGATCGTCGTCGGGGTCCTGGTCACCGGCAGCGGCCCGCACGCCGGTGACGCGGACGCGGTCCGCAACGGCCTGGACCCGCAGACCATCTCCCAGGTGCACGCCGACCTGGTCTTCCTGCTGCTCGGCCTGACCCTGGGCCTGTGGCTGGCGCTGCGCGCCCTCGGCGCACCGGCCGAGACCGTACGCGCCGCCCGCACCCTGCTGCTGGTCGAGCTGGCCCAGGGCGTGATCGGCTTCGTGCAGTACTTCACCAACCTGCCGGTGCTGCTGGTGGGCGCCCACATGCTCGGCTCCTGCCTGGTATGGCTGGCCACGCTGTCGGTGCTCTGGTCGATCCGCGAACGTCGCCCGGTCGGCGGCCCGAGCACCGAGCCCGCCACGTCGGCCGAGGAACCCGTCCCCGCCCACGCCTGAGACGTCGCGCTTCAGCGACGCTGCAGACGGGTGCGGATCGCCTCGGCGAGGCGGTCCGGCGCACCGTCGGCGTAGCCGAGGAACAGCGACGGCTCGGTCAGCTCCAGCTCCACCAGCACAGGCGTACCGTCCGGGCCGGGGATCAGGTCCACCCGGGCGTAGAGCAGGCGCTGGGGCCCGCCGGGCACCACGGCCAGGGTCCGCTCCCCCACCGCGAGCTGGTCCCCGGTGGCGGTACGCGGGCTGATCGCCTCGGCCTTGTACAGCCCCTCCGTCCCCAGGTCCGGTCCGGCGAGCATCGGCCCCTTGCGGATCGCGTGGCTGAACACCAACCCCGACGGGCCGGCGAAGTAGAGCAGCGCGGTCTCACCGGCGGTGTCCACCGCGCTCAGGTACGGCTGGATCATGGCGACCCGACCGGCGGCGCCGAGCCGGCGTACGTGCGCCACGGCGAGTTCCCGGTGCTCCGGATCGGCCAGGTCGTAGCGGCCGGTGTCCTGGCTGCCGGCACTGATCGACGGTTTGACGACGTACTCGCCCTCGTCGGCGGGCGGCTGCCACGGCTCACCGGGCAGCACCCAGCCGGTGGGTACGGTCGGCACGCCGGCGGCGGAGAGTTCGTCCAGATAGCGCTTGTCGGTGTTCCACCGCACCACGTCGGCCGGGTTGACCAGTCGGGGCACCCGGGCGGCCCAGGCGACGAACTCCTCGCGGCGGGGCATGTAATCCCAGGGCGAGCGGAGCACGACCAGGTCGTACCCGGCCCAGTCGACGGCCGGATCGTCCCAGACGACCGGTTCGGCGGCGATGCCGCGAGTGGCCAGCGGGTCGACCACGAGGCGATCGTCCGCCTCAAGGTCGGCCATGTCGGTGCAGGTGACAAGAGCGACCCGGGGTTTCCCCCGGGTCGATTGGTGGTGGTTGGTCAATTTATCTCAACGGGCCATCGTACGTCGGGCCATCGATCGCCAGAGGTCGTTGCTCGGGCGCATCTGGTCCATCAGTTCCCGCTCCCAGGCGTTCTCCACCGCGACCCCGGCCTGCGCGCAGGCCTCCCGGGCGACGACCGTGTCCTCTGCGAACTGGTCGCCCCACGCCCCGTCCGAACCCACCAGGACGATCCGTGCGCCGCGCTTGCCGACGTACTCGATGACCGCCTTCGCCCCGCCGTGTCCGGCGGCGAACGACTTGATGCCCGCGACCAGCCCGTGGGGGGCCGCCCCGGAGGCGGTCTGATCGGCCGTCAGCGTCGTGTCGGAACCATCTGCCATAACCCGAAGCCTAAGCAGAGATGTGGCCGGACGTAGGAGAACCGTAAGCCTTTTGTGATACCGATAACGTCGGGGTTTAGCGAAGCACTGAGGCATTTCGCCCGTATTTATCCGGGCCAAAGCAGCCAAAGTGACCGGTCAGATAGGGGTTAATACCCCAGCATCGAGCAGATCAGGCGGGTCCCTCGACGTGCCCGATGTGGTGACAATTCAGACAACCACCCATCGGCGCCTACCACTTGTCAAGAAGGGACCCTTCCTATACCGCAGGCGTTAAGAGGGGGCCCTTCCTTACAGCAAGGCGTCGAGGGCGGCGGCGGCGAAGACGATCGTCAGGTAGGTCGTGGACCAGTGGAACAACCGCATCGGCTTGACCGGCTCACCCCGGCGGGCCCGGCCAGCCAGCTTGTGCGCCTCGACGATGAAGATCACGCCCACCACCAGCGTCGGTACGCCGTACACCGGGCTCAGGCCCAGCGCCCACACGGCCAGCGAGGACAGCACCGTCAGCCAGGCGAAGAGCACGATCTCGGCGTTCACCCGTCGGACGGAGGCCACCACCGGCAGCATCGGGATCCCGGCGCGGGCGTAGTCGTCCTTGTACTTCATCGCCAGGGGGTAGAAGTGCGGCATCTGCCAGAAGAAGACCACCGCGAACAGCCCCCAGGCCACCGGCGACAGCGACCCGGTCACCGCCGCCCAGCCGATCAGCACCGGCGCGGCCCCGCACGCCCCGCCCCAGAAGGTGTTCGCCGTCGTGGTCCGCTTGAGCCACAGCGTGTAGACCAGGTCGTAGTAGAGGATCGCGGCCAGAGTGAGGCCGGTGGCGAGCAGGTTGGTGAACGCCGCCATCAGCGCGATCGAGACCGCCGCCAGCACCAGACCGAAGATCAGGGCGTTGCGCGGCGTCACGGTGTGCGCGGGCAGCGGCCGGCGCTTGGTCCGCCGCATCACCTGGTCGATGTCGCGGTCGATGTAGCAGTTGAGCACGCTGGCCGCACCGGCGGCGAGTGAGCCGCCGACGAGCACCACCGCCACCAGCCACAGCGACGGCAGTCCGCCGTGCGCCAGCATCATCGCCGGCACCGTGGTCACCAGCAGCAGTTCGACGATGCGCGGCTTGGTCAGCGACACGTACGCGGCGACCACCGCCCGCACGTCGCGGGAGCGGGCCGGCGACTCCTCCGCCGAGCGCACCGGCGACTCCCCGGCAGGGTTACTGACCGGGCGCTCGGTGATCATGCTCACGGATTGCCACCTTCCGGCGTCGGCAGGGGAGGTCGGGACGGTCGGACCCAGCGGATCCACACACAACCGCCCCACACACTACGCGCTGTCGTTTTGGCTGCCCGGGCGACCCGGCAACGGTGCGAACCGTCACACCGACGGTTGATCGGCCCAGCTGAACCGGGTGGCCGGACCGAACCGTACAGACCAGCATGTTGAGATCCTCGGGCGCACGTTTAGGCACGCTCGATAGGGTCACCAGTGAGGGTTCCGCCCATCTCGCCGAGGAGCACTAACCACCGTGGCTGCCAAACGACCCGAGCACCCCGCACTTGACTGGTCCGACCTCGATCGCCGTGCCGTGGACACCGTCCGCGTACTGGCCATGGACGCCGTGGAGAAATCCGGCAATGGCCACCCGGGCACCGCGATGAGTCTCGCCCCCGCGGCGTACCTGCTGTTCAACCGGGTGATGCGACACAACCCCGCCGACCCGAACTGGGCCGGCCGGGACCGCTTCGTGCTCTCCGCCGGTCACTCCAGCCTGACGCTCTACATCCAGCTCTTCCTGGCCGGCTACCCGCTGAGCCTCGACGACCTCAAGTCGCTGCGGCAGTGGGGTTCACTCACTCCGGGTCACCCCGAGCACGGGCACACCCCGGGTGTGGAGACCACCACCGGTCCGCTCGGGCAGGGTCTGGGCAACGCCGTCGGCATGGCCATGGCGGCGCGCCGCGAGCGCGGCCTGTTCGACCCGGAGACCGAGCCCGGCGAGTCGGTGTTCGACCACCACATCTGGTGCATCGCCTCCGACGGTGACATCGAGGAGGGCATCAGCCACGAGGCCAGCGCCCTGGCCGGGCACCAGCAGCTGGGCAACCTCTGCGTGATCTACGACGACAACGAGATCTCGATCGAGGACGACACCCGCATCGCGATGAGCGAGGACGTGGCGGCCCGCTACGCGGCGTACGGCTGGCACGTGCAGACGGTCGACTGGCGGCGCGGCGACGCCGACCAGGGCGACTACCACGAGAACGTCGAGGAGCTGTACCAGGCGCTGCTGGCCGCCAAGGCGGAGACCGGCCGCCCGTCGTTCATCGCGCTGCGCACCATCATCGGCTGGCCGGCACCGAACAAGCAGAACACCGGCAAGATCCACGGTTCGGCGCTCGGCGCCGACGAGGTGGCCGCCACCAAGGAGATCCTCGGCTTCGACCCGGCCGGCTCGTTCGAGGTCACCGAGGAGGTGCTCGCCCACACCCGGGGCACGCTGCGCCGGGGCGAGGCCGCCCAGCAGGAGTGGACGACCGCCTTCGGCGCCTGGTCCGAGGCCAACCCGCAGCGTCGCGCCCTGTACGACCGGCTGGCCGCGCGGGCGCTGCCGGAGGGCTGGACGGAGGCGCTGCCGGAGTTCCCGGCCGACGCCAAGGGCGTGGCGACCCGGGCCGCCTCCGGCAAGGTGCTGGGTGCCCTCGCCCCGGTGCTGCCCGAGCTGTGGGGCGGCTCCGCCGACCTGGCCGAGAGCAACAACACCACGATGAAGGGCGAACCCTCCTTCGTGCCGAGCCAGTACGCCACCAAGGAGTTCCCCGGCCACGAGTACGGCCGCACGCTGCACTTCGGCATCCGTGAGCACGCCATGGGCGCGATCCTCAACGGCATCGCCCTGCACGGCGGCACCCGGCCGTACGGCGGCACCTTCCTGGTGTTCAGCGACTACATGCGTCCCTCGGTGCGGCTGGCCGCGCTGATGAAGCTGCCGGTGGTCTACGTCTGGACGCACGACTCGATCGGCCTCGGCGAGGACGGTCCGACCCACCAGCCGGTGGAGCACCTGACCGCGCTGCGCGCCATCCCGGGTCTGGACGTGGTCCGCCCGGCCGACGCCAACGAGACGGCGTGGGCGTGGCGGCAGGCCCTGGAGCACACCGACCGGCCGACCGCGCTGGCGTTGAGCCGCCAGCCGCTGCCGACCCTGGACCGCTCGCAGCTGGCCGGCGCCGACGGCGTCGCCAAGGGCGGCTACGTGCTGGCCGAGGCGTCCAACGGCAAGCCGCAGGTGATCATCGTCGGCACCGGGTCCGAGGTGCAGCTCTGCCTGACCGCGCGGGAGCGCCTGGAGGCCGACGGCACGCCCACCCGGGTGGTGTCGATGCCCTGCCAGGAGTGGTTCTTCGAGCAGGACGAGGCCTACCGGGAGTCGGTGCTGCCGCGCGGGGTAAAGGCCCGGGTGAGCGTGGAGGCGGGCATCGCGATGTCCTGGCGCGGGATCGTCGGCGACTGCGGCGAGAGCGTCAGCCTGGAGCACTACGGCGCCAGCGCCCCGCACTCGGTGCTGTTCGAGCAGTTCGGCTTCACCCCCGACCGGATCGTCGCCGCCGCGCACGCGGCGCTGACCCGTGTCGGTGACATCACCGGTTTCACGACCGGCAACTGAGGGGAGCGTTGGCGCACATGACGACCGACAGGCTGGGTGAGCTTTCCGCCGCGAAGGTGGCGGTCTGGCTCGACGACCTTTCTCGGGTACGACTGTCCTCCGGTGGGCTGGATCAGCTGCGCCGGGAGAAGCACATGGTCGGGGTGACCACCAACCCGACGATCTTCGCCAAGGCGTTGAGCGACGCCGACACCTACGACTGGCAACTGCGGGACCTGGCCGTGCGGGGCGTCGACGTCGAGGAGGCGGTCCGCATGCTCACCACGTACGACGTGCGATGGGCCTGCGACGTGATGCGCCCGGCGTACGACGCCAGCGGCGGGGTCGACGGTCGGGTCTCGATCGAGGTGGACCCGCGACTGGCCCACGAGGCGGAGCGCACCGTGGCCGAGGCCAAGGCGCTGTGGTGGCTGGTCGACCGGCCGAACCTGTTCATCAAGATCCCGGCGACCGAGGACGGCCTGCCGGCGATCACCGCCACGCTGGCCGAGGGGATCAGCGTCAACGTGACGTTGATCTTCGGGCTGGACCGCTACTCGCAGGTGATGGAGGCGTTCCTCGCCGGGCTGGAGCAGGCCAGGGCCAACGGCCACGATCTGTCGAAGATCACCTCGGTGGCCTCGTTCTTCGTCTCCCGGGTCGACACCGAGGTGGACAAGCGGCTGGAGAAGATCGGCTCCGACGAGGCCAAGGCGCTGCGCGGCAAGGCCGCCGTGGCCAACGCCCGGCTGGCGTACGAGCGCTACAGCGAGGTCTTCGCCGGCGACCGCTGGCGGGCTCTGGCCGACGCCGGAGCGCACCCGCAGCGCCCGCTGTGGGCCTCCACCTCGACGAAGAACCCGGACTACCGGGACGTCATCTACGTCGAGGAGCTGATCGCCCCCGGTACGGTCAACACCATGCCGGAGGCGGTCATCCACGCCTACGCCGAGCACGGCGAGACCCGCCCCGACACCGTCACCGACGCGTACGACGACGCCCGGCAGGTCTTCGAGCGGCTCGCCGCGGTGGGCGTCGACATGGCCGACGTGATCGAGACGCTGGAACGTGAGGGCGTGGAGAAGTTCGAGGCCAGCTGGCAGGAGCTGCTCGACGGCGTACGCAAGTCGCTGGTCGCTGCCGCTCAGGGCACCGGTCATCCGGGCGGCGCCGCGCAGGCCGGGGGAACTGCGTGACGGTTCGCCCCGGCGTCCCCCACGCCGCCACCTGCGACAGGTGGCGGCGTGGGTGATCTGCTGGCCGCACCGGCCGAGGCCGCTGGTGGTCTCGCGGTGTACGGCGCGCGGGCGGTGGACGCCAGCGCGTCGGCGTCCACCCGGCGGGCGCTGGTCGACGCCGGCGTACCCGGCCGGCTGGTCGCCAAGGATCCGACCCTGTGGGGTCCGGACGCGGCGGCCGGTGCGGCCGGCCGGCTCGGCTGGCTGGACTGCCACCGGCGTGGCCGCGAGCTGCTCCCCCAGCTCGCCGAGCTGACCGCGGAGCTGGCCGACCTGGATCACGTGGTGCTCGCGGGCATGGGCGGCTCGTCGCTCGCGCCGCAGGTCATCACCCGGACCACCGGCCGGGAGCTGACCGTGCTCGACACCACCGACCCCGGTCAGGTGCGCGCCACGCTGGCCGACCGGCTGGCCCGCACCGTCGTCGTGCTGGCCAGCAAGTCCGGTACCACGGTGGAGACCGACTGCCACCGGCGTGCCTACTGGCAGGCGTTCCTGGACTCGGGGATGACCGAGGCCGAGGCGGGGCGACACTTCGTCGTGGTCACCGATCCGGGCTCGCCGCTGGAGGCGGTCGCCGCCGAACTCGGCGCGATCACCGTTCTCGGCGACCCGGAGGTGGGCGGCCGGTACTCGGCGCTGACCGCGTACGGTCTGGTCCCCTGCGCGCTCGCCGGGGTCGCGGTGGCCGACCTGCTCGACCAGGCCGAGGAGTTCGCGGCCACCTTGGAGAGCACCGAGGCGAACCCGGCCCTGGCGCTCGGCGCCGCGCTGGCCGCCGCCGCGACGACAGGACGGGACAAGGTAGTCCTGGTCGGCGACGGCACCGGCGTCGAAGGGCTGGGCGACTGGGTCGAGCAGCTGCTCGCCGAGTCCACCGGTAAAGACGGGCTCGGTCTCCTGCCGGTGGTGGTCGAGTCACCGGACAGTCCCGGCCTGACCGGCCCCGACCTGCTCACCGTCAGCTACGGCGGCGCGCTGGCCCCGGGTGATCTGCCCGCACCCGGCCGCACCCCCGACGTCGCGGTCAACGGCCCGCTCGGCGCCCAGTTCCTGGCCTGGGAGTACGCCACCGCGCTCGCCGCCAGCGTGTTGGGGGTCGACCCGTTCGACCAGCCCGACGTGGCCGAGGCCAAGGAGCACACCGCGGCCGTCCTGGCGCAGCGTCCGCCGGCATCGGCGCCGTCGGCGACCGAGGGCACGATCGAGGTGTACGCCCCGCCGGGCAGCCCGGCCGACCTGGCCGGTGCGCTGCGGCATCTGCTGGCAGGGCTGGGCGACGACGGCTACCTGGCGATTGCGGCGTACCTCGACCGGCACGCCGACGCCGACGTGGCCCGGCTGCGTCCGCTGCTGGCGCAGCTCACCCCCCGTCCGGTCACCTTCGGTTGGGGGCCACGCCACCTGCACTCCACCGGCCAGTTCCACAAGGGTGGGCCGCGAGTGGGTAGCTTTCTTCAGGTAACCGGTACGGTCGATGTTGATCTGCCGGTGCCCGGGAAGCCGTACTCCTTCGGGGAGCTACAGGCGGCGCAGGCCGCCGGCGACCGGCGGGCCCTGGCCGGTCGCGAGCGCCCGCTGCTGCGACTGCACCTGACCGACCGGTCGGCGGGCCTGGCCCAGCTGCTCGACGCGGTCGGGTCACTGCGGACATGACGATGAACGATGTGGACGACCAGGATCGGGAAGGCACCGTGAGCGCGAGGAGTGAGCCGATCCTGCGAGCCCCGCAGTCGCGAACAGAGGAGACAGAGTGAACCCGCTGCGCGACCCGCAGGACCGGCGGCTACCACGGATCCCGGAGCCCTGCGCTCTGGTGATCTTCGGAGTGACCGGCGACCTGGCCCAGAAGAAGCTGCTACCGGCGATCTACGACCTGGCCAACCGGGGGCTGCTGCCGCCCGGCTTCGTGGTCGTCGGGTTCGCCCGGCGGGACTGGGTCGACGGCGACTTCGCGTCGCTGGCCCGGGAGGCGGCCAAGAGCCACGCGCGCACACCGTGGCGCGAGGAGGTCTGGTCGCGACTGGAACACAACATCAAGTTCGTCGGTGGCTCGTTCGACGACGACACCGCCTTCGACCGACTCAACCAGTGTCTGGACAGCCTGCGCGACAGCCACGGCATCCACGGCAACGTCGCGTTCTACTTCTCCATCCCACCGGCGGCGTTCCCCGTGGTGCTCAAGCAACTGGCCCGTACCGGCATGGCCGACAACGAGCGGTGCGGCGGCTGGCGTCGGGTGGTGGTGGAGAAGCCGTTCGGGCACGACCTGCCCTCGGCGAAGGCCCTCAACGACCTGGTGGACGACGTGTTCACCCGGCGGGACGTGTTCCGCATCGACCACTACCTGGGCAAGGAAACCGTCCAGAACATCCTCGCCCTGCGCTTCGCCAACAGCCTCTTCGAGCCGTTGTGGAACTCGCAGTACGTCGACTCGGTGCAGATCACCATGGCCGAGGATGTGGGAATCGGTTCCCGGGCCGGCTTCTACGACTCGGTCGGCACCGCGCGGGACGTGTTGCAGAATCACCTGCTGCAACTGCTCGCCCTGGTCGCCATGGAGGAGCCGACCAGCTTCGACGCCGACGAGATCCGGGCCGAGAAGCTCAAGGTGCTCAAGGCCATCACCCTGCCCAAGGACGTCACCGAGGGGACCGTACGCGGGCAGTACCTACCCGGTTGGGTCGGTGGCCAGCGCGCCAAGGGCTACCTGGAGGAGGACGGCGTCCCGCCGACCTCGACCACCGAGACGTACGTGGCGGTGCGGCTGGGCATCCAGAACCGCCGCTGGGCCGAGGTGCCGTTCTACATCCGGGCCGGCAAGCGCCTGCCCCGGCGGGTGACCGAGGTCGCGGTGATGTTCAAGCGGGCCCCGCACCTGCCGTTCAATCCCACCGACATGGAGATGCTCGGCAACAACCAGTTGGTCATCCGGGTCCAGCCGGACGAGGGTGTGGTGCTCAAGTTCGGTTCCAAGGTGCCGGGCACCACGATGGAGGTCCGCGACATCGCGATGGACTTCCAGTACGGCGAGGCGTTCACCGAGTCCAGCCCGGAGGCGTACGAGCGGCTCGTGCTGGACGTGCTGATCGGCGATCGGACGCTGTTCCCGGACGCCGCCGAGGTCGAGCAGAGCTGGGCAGTGGTGGACCCGCTGGAACACGCCTGGGAGGGCACCAAGCCCGAGCCCTACCGGGCCGGCGAGTGGGGTCCCCGCGCTGCCGACGAGATGCTGGCCCGCGAAGGTCGGGCCTGGCGGCGGGCGTGACCGGGCACCACGAGCGAACCTGGAGGCTCCGTTGATCGGACTGTGGGACACCACCGGCAACGAGGTGGTCAAGGCACTCGCCGCCGAGCGGCGCAGCGCCGGTGGGGTGGCCAGCGGCATGGCCCTGACCCTGATCGTGGTGGTCGACGAGAAGCGCGTACGCGACGCGGAGGCGGCAGCCACCATCGCCGCCGCCGCGCACCCGTGCCGGCTGCTGGTGGTCGTCCGCTCCGATCTGGAACGCGACCGCAGCCGACTCGACGCGGAGATCGTCGTCGGCGGGCGGCTCGGCCCCTGCGAGGCCGTCGTCATGCGGATGTACGGCCGGCTGGCGTTGCACGCCGAGTCGGTGGTGATGCCGCTGCTGGTGCCGGACGTACCGGTGGTGACCTGGTGGCACGGCGAGCCACCGTTGGAGATCGCCACCGACTTTCTCGGTGTGGTCGCCGACCGGCGGATCACCGATTCGGCCCAGGCCGCCGACCCGATCGAGGCGCTGCGGCAACGTGCCCGGGACTACGCTCCCGGCGACACCGATCTCGCCTGGACCCGGATCACCCCGTGGCGGGCAGTGGTGGCGGGCGCGTTCGACACCACCGAGGCACAGCTGATCGAGGCGGCGGTGGTCGCGCCGCCGAGCGACCCGACCGCCGCGTTGATGCGCGGCTGGCTGCGCAGCCGGTTGGGCATCAAGCCACGCTGGGAGCGGACGAAGGACTTCCCGCGCATGCGTGAGGTGCAGCTGCGCTGCGCCAACAGCGACGAGCTGACGCTGACCCGGGACGACAACGTGGCCATCTTCCGGCGTACCGGCCAGGAGGACCGGATCCTGCCGCTGGTCCGGCGGCCCCTCGGCGACGAGTTGGCCGAGGAGTTGCGCCGGCTCGGCCCCGACCAGGTGTACGCCGAGGCGCTGGGTGCCTTCGCCGGGCTGACCACGCTGGATCGCCGCCCCAGCCAGCGGGTGCACGTCTGGAAGGACCCAGCCACCGCCGAACGGGCCGAGGCCGGTGTCACCGCGCACACGTCGACGAGCACTCAATCCTGACCGTTCCCCACCTGCGGGAGATGGCACTACACCGGCCGCCGTGGCGGTCGCGGAAGGACACCATGAGCGAGGCGAGTGTCGCCGTACACGCCGATGCCGACCTGCTGGCACAGGCGGTCGCGGCGCGGTTGGTGGTGAAGCTGCTCGACGCGCAGGCCGAACGCGGGCAGGCGTCGGTGGTGCTCACCGGGGGCCGGATCGCCGCCGCCGTCTACCGGGCCGTCGCCGCCCTACCGGCCAAGGACGCGGTGGACTGGTCCCGGGTGGATTTCTGGTGGGGTGACGAGCGGTTCCTGCCCGCCGGTGACCCGGAGCGCAACGAGACCCAGGCCCGTGCGGCGCTGCTCGACGCGGTGCCGGTGGTTCCGGAGCGGATCCACCCGATGCCGCCCTCCGACGCCGGTGTCGACCCGGAGGAAGCCGCCGCGCAGTACGCGGCCGAGCTGGCCCGGGCCGCCCGGCCCGGCACCGCCGTACTCCCCCACTTCGACGTGCTGATGCTCGGTGTCGGCGAGGACGGGCACGTCGCCTCGGTCTTCCCGGAGCATCCGGTGCACTACGAGAGCCGGCCGGTCAGCGCGGTGCGGGGCAGCCCGAAGCCGCCGCCGGTACGGGTCACCCTCACCCTGCCGGCGATCAACACGGCCGAGGAGGTCTGGCTGGTCGCCGGCGGTGCCGACAAGGCGCACGCGGTGGGCATGGCCCTGGCCGGCGCCGGCCCGGTGCAGATTCCCGCCGCCGGGGTGCAGGGCACCGGCCGCACCCTGTGGCTGCTCGACCGGGCCGCCGCGGCCGCCGTCCCCGCCCGCTTCCGCAGCCTCCGCTGAAAGGAAGGGCCCCTTATTAACGCCTCGCGTAGTAAAGGGGCCCCCGCTTAACACGTCGGCCTGAGGCAGGCGGTGGCGTGCAGGCGGCGCTCAGCTCCCGCCACGCCGGTTGCGTAGGGCGGCGAGGGCCTCGGCGAGGATCGCCTCCCCTTCCGCGTCGGTACGCCGCTCCTTCACGTACGCCAGGTGGGTCTTGTACGGCTCGGCGCGGGCCCGGCCCGGCGGGTCCTGCGCGTCCGGGCCGGCGGGCAGCCCGCAGCGGGGGCAGTCCCACAGCTCCGGGGCCGTCGCATCGGCGGCGATGCGGATGTCGGTGCGGTGCCCGTTGCGGCACCAGAAGCTGACCGACCGGCACGGGACCGGGCGGTGGCGTTCGGGGTGGCGTGGCGGCGCGGACCCGACTCGGGCGCCCCGGATGACGTTGCCGTTCGACACGGCGCTCGCTCCTGTCGTCGGAGGGGACCGCCGTCGAGGGGTGGACGGCGGGCGACGCGGTGCAGCGGGTGAAACGGACTGCGCGCGGCCCGTCGAGTGACGGACCGCGCGCAGATTGTACGACTGGCGGGGCCTGCTCAGACGCCCACCTGCAACCGAAGCCAGAGCCCGAGCCCGACGATGCAGGCGAACCAGACGATGCCCACCAGAACGGTGTAACGGTCGAGGTTCTTCTCAGCCACTGACGAGCCGGCCAGGCTGGAGCTGACGCCACCGCCGAACATGCTGGACATCCCACCACCCTTGCCGCGGTGCAGCAGAATCAGCAGGACGAGCATGAAGCTCGTGATGACCAGCAACACGATCAACGTGTAGGCGAACCAGATCGGCATGGCGGGGGTCAGTCCTCTCGTTACGATCCTCGCCCGGGCAGTTCGGGCACGGCGGCACCGACCGACGGACGGGCGGAGTCAAGGATAGCGAGCGATCAGCCGGTGATGTGCTCCGGGAACCGGCAGATCTTCGCGAACTCCTCGGCGTCCAGGCTGGCACCGCCGACCAGGGCGCCGTCCACGTCCGGCTGGGCCATGATCGACGCGACGTTCGACGACTTCACCGAACCGCCGTAGAGGACCCGCACCTGGTCAGCGGTGGCCTGGTCGAAGGTCTCGGCGAGCCGGGTACGCAGCGCGCCGCACACCTCCTGGGCGTCCTCTGGGGTGGCCGTCTTGCCGGTGCCGATCGCCCAGACCGGCTCGTAGGCCACCACGACCTTGGTCACCTGCTCGGCGGAGAGCCCCTTGAGCGCCCCGTCGAGCTGCTCGGCGCAGTGCGCGACCTGCCGGCCCTGCTCCCGGACGTCGAGCCCCTCCCCCACGCAGAGGATCGGGGTGAGCCCGTTGGCCAGCGCGGCCTGCACCTTGGCACCCACCAGCGCGTCGTCCTCGCGGTGGTACTCCCGCCGCTCGGAGTGCCCGACCACCACGTACGTGCAGCCCAGCTTGGCCAGCATCGACCCGGCGATCTCGCCGGTGTAGGCGCCCGAGGCGTGCGCGGAGAGGTCCTGCGCCCCGTAGCCGATCAGCAGCTTGTCACCCTCCACGACGGTCTGCACCGTACGCAGATCGGTGAACGGCGGCAGGACCACCGTCTCCACCTCGGTGAGCTGCTTCTCGGTGAGGCTGGCCGCCAGCTTCTGCACCAGCAGGTTGGCCTCAAGGTGGTTGAGGTTCATCTTCCAGTTGCCGGCCATCAGGGGCCGGCGGGGAGCGCTCGCCATCAGTTCTCCAGGGCCGCGATGCCGGGGAGGGTCTTGCCCTCCAGGTACTCCAGGGAGGCGCCGCCGCCGGTGGAGATGTGTCCGAAGGACTTCTCGTCCAGGCCCAGCGCCCGCACGGCGGCGGCCGAGTCACCGCCGCCGACGACACTGAACGCGTCGGACTCGGCGATCGCCTCGGCGACGCCCCGGGTGCCGTTGGCGAACGCCGGCATCTCGAACACGCCCATCGGGCCGTTCCAGAAGATCGTCCGCGCGTTGGCCGTGCCGTCGGACGACGAGCCGCGCAGCGCGGCGGCGAAGCCGGCCACCGTCTCCGGCCCGATGTCCAGGCCAACCCGGTGGCTGGGGATGCCGTTGGCCGGCACCACGTCGTGCGCGGCGTCCGGGGCGAAGGCGTCCGCGGCCACCACGTCGACCGGGAGCATGATCTTGCCCTCGGAGCGCTCCAGCAGGTTGCGGCAGGTCTCGACCATCTCCTTCTCCAGCAGCGAGGTGCCCACCTCGTGGCCCTGCGCCTTGAGGAAGGTGAAGCACATGCCGCCGCCGATGAGCAGCCGGTCGACCGTGGGCAGCAGCGCCTCGATCACCGCGAGCTTGTCGGAGACCTTGGAACCACCGAGCACCACGACGTACGGCCGTTCGGGGCTGCCGGTGAGGGTGGAGAGCACCTCCACCTCCCGCAGCACCAGACGACCGGCCACGTGCGGCAACCGCGCCGGCACGTCGTACACGCTGGCGTGCTTGCGGTGCACGGCACCGAAGGCGTCGTCGACGTACGCGTCACCGAACGCGGCGAGCTGGTCGGCGAAGGCCCCCCGCTCGGCGTCGTCCTTGCTGGTCTCCCCCTTGTTGAAGCGGAGGTTCTCCAGCAGCGCGACCTCGCCGTCGGCCAGGGCGTCGACGGTCGCCTGGGCGGACTCGCCGACCGTGTCGGTGGCGAAGTGCACCGGGGCACCGAGCAGCTCGCCGAGCCGCCCGGCCACCGGGCTGAGGCTGAACTGTGGATCCGGGCTGCCCTTCGGCCGGCCCAGGTGCGAGCAGACGACCACCTTGGCGCCGGCCTCGGTGAGCGCCCCCAGGGTCGGCAGGACCGCGCGGATGCGGCCGTCGTCCGTGATGGCACCGGTCTGCTTGTCGAGCGGGACGTTCAGGTCGGCACGCACCAGCACGCGCCGACCCGACACCCCCTCGGCGAGCAGGTCGTCGAGGGTACGGATGCTCACGGAGTCAGCCTCCCGTTCGCAAGCTGCTCACTCACAGCGACTGACCGACCAGCTTGACCAGGTCGACGAGGCGGTTCGAGTAGCCCCACTCGTTGTCGTACCAGCCGACCACCTTGACCTGGTTGCCGATGACCTTGGTCAGCGGCGCGTCGAAGATGCACGACGCCGGGTCGGTGACGATATCGGCGGAGACGATCGGGTCCTCGTTGTAGGTGAGGATGCCCCGCAGCGGCCCCTCGGCGGCGGCCTTGAGTGCGGCGTTGACCTCGTCCACCGTGGTCTCCCGACCGACGGTGACGGTGAGGTCGGTGGCCGAGCCGGTGGGGATCGGCACCCGCAGCGCGTACCCGTCGAGCTTGCCCTTGAGGTCCGGCAGCACCAGGCCGATGGCCTTCGCCGCACCGGTCGAGGTCGGCACGATGTTCAGCGCGGCGGCGCGGGCCCGACGCAGGTCGGAGTGCGGCGCGTCCTGGAGGTTCTGGTCCTGGGTGTACGCGTGGATGGTGGTCATCAGACCACGCTCGATGCCGAACGTGTCGTGCAGCACCTTCGCCATCGGTGCGAGGCAGTTGGTGGTGCAGGAGGCGTTCGAGATGATGTTGTGCTTGGCCGGGTCGTACGAGCCCTCGTTGACGCCCATCACGACGGTGACGTCCTCGTTCTTGGCCGGCGCCGAGATGATGACCTTCTTGGCCCCACCGTCGAGGTGCGCCTTGGCCTTGGTGGCGTCGGTGAAGAAGCCGGTGGACTCGATGACGACGTCGACGTTCAGGTCACCCCACGGCAGCGCGGCCGGGTCACGCTCGGCGTACGCCTTGATGGTCTTGCCACCGACGGTGATCTCGTCGGCGGTGGCCTTCACCTCGTGCGGAAGGCGGCCCAGGATGCTGTCGTACTTGACAAGGTGGGCGAGCGTGGCGTTGTCGGTGAGGTCGTTGACCGCAACGACCTCCACGTCAGCGCCGGACGCCAGCACTGCCCGGAAGAAGTTACGGCCGATCCGGCCGAAGCCGTTGATGCCAACCCGGATGGTCACAGGTCCCATCTCCTCGCGTTCTGGTTCGCCGGCGTGGAGACCCTCGGTCGGCGAAGCGGTGTGCGCCGACCGTTGGAGCCGGCCGTTGACGATTCATCTCGGCCACCCCGCCGCGGTCCGAGGGACCTGACCGCCCGAGGCGGTGGGTACGGCGGGTGCACCGGTTCCGGCCCCCTTGCCGTACGCAGCGACCATATCCGAGCGCGTCGAGCCGCGCTGCGTCGGGTGGTTGCCCACCCACACCACACGGGACGTCGCACCGTGCCGGCGGCACGTGCCGGCACGACACCGGCCCGCCCACGCCGGACGACCCCACCGTCCTATCAGACCACGAGCATGTCGGGCGTGACGGCCGCTTCGGTATCCGGGATGCCCAGGTCCCGCGCCCGTTTGTCGGCCAGTGCCAGCAGCCGGCGGATCCGACCGGCGATGGCGTCCTTGGTCAACGGCGGGTCGGCCAGCGCGCCCAACTCCTCCAGGGACGCCTGCCGGTGCTCCAGCCGCAGCCGGCCCGCCGAGGTCAGATGCTCCGGCGCGTCGTCGGCGAGGATCTCCAACGCCCGGGTGACCCGGGCCGCCGCGGCCACCGCCGCTCGCGCCGAGCGGCGCAGGTTGGCGTCGTCGAAGTTCGCCAGCCGGTTGGCCGTGGCGCGTACCTCCCGGCGGACCCGGCGTTCCTCCCAAGCCAGCACGCTGGCGTGGGCGCCGACGCGGGTGAGCAGCGCGGCGATCGCGTCGCCGTCCTTGACCACCACCCGGTCCACGCCGCGCACCTCGCGGTTCTTCGCGGTGATGCCGATCCGGCGGGCCGCACCTACCAGCGCCAGGGCCGACTCCGGCCCCGGGCAGGTGATCTCCAGGGCGCTGGAACGGCCCGGCTCGGTCAGCGAGCCGTGCGCCATGAACGCGCCCCGCCAGGCGGAGACCGCGCAGCAGACGTTGGCGGCGACCACGTGCGGCGGCAGCCCGCGTACCGGCCGACCCCGCACGTCCAGCAGACCGGTCTGCCGGGCGAGCGCCTCGCCGTCCTTGACCACCCGGACGATGAAGTGGCTGCCCTTGCGCAGCCCGCCGGAGGCCAGCACGTGAATCTCACTCGGGTAGCCGTAGACCTCGGCGATCTCCCGGCGCAGCCGCCGGGCCACCGCGCCGGTGTCCAGTTCCGCCTCCACCACCACTCGCCCGGAGACGATGTGCAGCCCACCGGCGAACCGCAGCAGCGCGGCCATCTCCGCCCGCCGGCAGCAGGGCTTGGGCACGTCGACCCGACTCAGCTCGTCCTTGACCGCAGCCGTCATCGCCATTGTGCGTCCCCTCACGGACCGGTTCCGGCGTGTCGCCGGAGATTACGTACGTGTCTAACGATCGGCGCCCAGTACGGGCACCAGGGCGGCGGCCAGGGCGGCCGGATCATGACGGGGAGTACCGTCGTCGACCGCGACGGGAGCGAGGACCAGTCGGGCCCCCAGCGATTCTGCCGCACGGTCGACGGGTGCAGGGTCACCCACCGCCTTGGAGTCGGCGAGCACATGATCGACCGTCAACTCCGGCAGGTACCAGCGCAACGCCGCCAGGTGGTCGGCGACGGACAGGCCGAGAGTCTCCTGCTCGGCGGCCAGGTTGAGGGTGACCAGCCGGCGAGCGGGACTGGCCAGGATCGCCGCGGCCAGCTGCGGTACCAGCAGGTGCGGCAGGACGCTGGTGTACCAGCTACCCGGCCCGAAGATCAACCAGTCGGCCGCGCCGATCGCCGCGACCGCTTCCGGGCAGGCCGTCGGGGCCTGCGGGGTGAGCCGCAGCGACTCCACCCTCCCGGTACTGACCGCGACCTGGTGTTGGCCGCGAACGGTGCGCACCTCGTCGGGTCGGTTCGGGTCCGCGCCGCGTACCTGCGCCTCGATGTCGACCGGCTGGCACGACATCGGCAACACCCGACCGACCGCGCCGAGCATCGCCCCGGCGTGCTCCAACGCGGCCACCGGGTCGCCCAGCAACTCCATCAGCCCGCAGAGCACCAGATTGCCGACGGCATGACCGGCCAACGCGTCGTGCCGCCCGCCATCGGCGGCCACCGCGGCGAAGCGGTGCTGGAAAAGCCCGGCGCTGCGCCGGGTCGCCGGATGGTCGCCGGCCAACGCGACCAGCGCCTGCCGCAGGTCGCCCGGCGGCAGGCCACCCCGCTCGGCGCGCAGCCGCCCACTGGAGCCGCCGTCGTCACCGACCGTCACTACGGCGGTGATGTCCAGGTCCAGTTCGGGTGCGCAGCGGCGCAGCGCCCGCAGTGCGGCGGACAGGCCGTGCCCGCCGCCGAAGGTCACCACCCGGATCGTCATTCCCGCCCCAGGTCCCGGTGCTGGGCGTTGGCGGCCAGGCCGGCACGGCGCAACCGGGCGGCCAACTCCTCGGCGATGGCCACGCTGCGGTGCTTACCGCCGGTGCAGCCCACCGCGACGGTCAGATACCGCTTGCCCTCCCGCTCGAAGCCGGCGGTGGTGGCGCCCACCAGGTCGGCGTACGCCGAGATGAAGGAGTCCGCCCCCTCCTGCCCCAGCACGTACGCGCTGACCGCCTCCTCCCGACCGGTGTGCTCCCGCAGTTCCGGCACCCAGTACGGATTAGGCAGGAACCGGGCGTCGAGCACGAAATCGGCGTCGGGCGGCAGGCCGTACTTGAAGCCGAAGGAGATCACCGTCACCCGCAGCTTGCGGGCGTCCTCCCCACCGAACAGCTCCTCGATGCGTCGACGCAGCTGGTTGACGTTGAGGTGGCTGGTGTCGATGATCACGTCGGCCTGGTCGCGAGCCTCCTCCAGCAGACCGCGCTCGACCGCGATGCCGTCGGCGAGCCGCCCGTCGCCCTGCAACGGGTGCGAACGCCGTACGCTCTCGAAGCGGCGGATCAGCACCTCGTCGTCGGCGTCGACGAAGACCACCCGTGGCGCGTAGCCGCGCTCCTTGAGCTCCCGGATCGCCTCGGCCAGGTCGGTGGAGAACGCCCGGGACCGCACGTCCAGCACCATCGCCGTACGCCGGGCCGCCCCGCCCGCCTTCACCGCCAGCTCGGCCATGTCCAGCAACAACGCCTGCGGCAGGTTGTCCACGACGTAGAAGCCGACGTTCTCCAGGGCCCGGGCGACCGTGCTGCGGCCACCGCCGGACAGGCCGGTGACCACGACCAGCGTGGTGTCCGTCTCGCCGACCGCCATCTGCGGCCCGTCTCCGGAAACGCCGGCGCGGTGGCCCGCCGTGTGCGCCTCGCCCACCGATCAACCCCCAAGCCGTGGCGCCGTGGTCGATGTCGACCCGGCATGGTCAGACAGCGACTCTAGCTCGCCGTACCGCACCCGGGCGGGATCCGCCCCCTCGCCTGTCGGCTGACTGACCGCGGCCGACTGCCGACACGGTTATCCTCCGGCCATGGGCAGGCACGGGGCGCGGCTGCGCTGGGTGGTGGCGCTCGTGGCTGCCACGGTCGCCGTGCTGGCCACGGTGGACCGGCTCCGCGACCGGGAACGGGAATGGGAGCAGGGCGGTGCGGTCGTCCAGGTGACTGTCGAGGCCTTCCTGCCGACCGCGGGCCAGGTGGCCGACCTGACCGCCGCACACGGCTGGCGCAACGGCGCCGCCGTCACCGGTAACCCGCAAAATCAGTCGGTGCTGGTGCGTCTGAGCTGGTCCGGCCCTGCCCGACCGGGCTCCTACCAGGTGATCCTGCTGGACACCCGGACCAACCCGGCGCGGGTGGTCCGACCGCACAGCGGCTGGGACGCCGCCGGCAGCACCGGATTCAACTGGGACGACGAGTACGAGATGCTTTCCCAGCGGTACGACTGGCTCGCCGGCACCGCCGCCCGCCCCTGGTCCAGCGACTCACTCACCACTCCCGACAACCTCGGCGCGGTGGGCACCCACGCGACCAGCGCGGGCAGCCTGGTCGCCCTGTTCCAGATGGGTATGGGCGCCGAACCGTTGACCGACCCGACGCACCTGTTGGTGGCGTTCTGCCACGTCGACGCCGACGGCGAGGTCCGCTGGGCCAAACGGGTGCCCGTCACCCCGGCCGCGTGACACCGGGCCTGCCGGACGCTCCCCCGGCCGGAGTTCGCGTCCGGCTGCCGGATCTCGTCGGGCGGGCTACCGCGCGAGCAGGGAGCGCAGGGTCTTGCTGATCTCGTCGGGCGCCTCCTCGGCCATGAAGTGCCCGGCAGACGTGGTGCGGTGGTCCAGATCAACGGTCCAGTCGTGCCACAGCGAGGCGGCGTCGTAGCCGAGCGCGGCTCCCCAGTCCTGCTGCACGACGGTGACCGGCATGGGCAGCCGCTTCCCGGCGGCTCGGTCGGCCTGGTCGTGTTCGATGTCGATGCCGGCCGAGGCCCGGTAGTCGGCGACGATGGAGGGAACCGCCTCGCGGGATGCCCTCAGGTACTCCGCCCGCAGCTCCGCCGGAATGGCCTGCGGATTCTGGGCCCACCCGTCGAGGAAGTAGCCGAAGAAGGCGTCTGCACTGGCGCTGATCATCTGCTCCGGCAGGCCGGGCGGCTGGGCCATCAGGTAGAGGTGGAAGGCGACCGCGGCGGAGGACCCGTGCAGGATGTCCCACATGTCCAGCGTCGGCAGGACGTCGAGGATGGCGAGGTGCGAGATCGTCGTGGGATGGTCGAGTCCGGCGCGGATGGCGACGAGAGCACCGCGGTCGTGTCCGGCCAGGGCGAAGCGCTCGTGGCCGAGCTTGCCGGCGAGCGTGACGATGTCGGCGGCCATGGTCCGCTTGGAGTACGTGTCCGCGTCGCGCACCTCGGGCTTGTCGCTGGCACCGTAACCGCGCAGGTCGGGACAGATCACGGTGTGCTCGGTGGCCAGGTCGACGGCGACGTGCCGCCACATGACGTGGGTCTGCGGAAAGCCGTGCAACAGCACGATCGGGCGGCCCGTACCCCCCACTGCCACGTTGAGTGTCACGTCCTCGTCGACCGCGACGCGCTGGTAGTCGAAACCGGGAACGGTGATGGTCATGGTCGTCCTTCTCTCGTCAGCTGGAACGAACCCAGCCTGCCGAGCGCGGATGAGTAAACGATGAGCGCGATACGTTGAGCGCAGGTACGGAAGGGCGGTTCGATCGGTGCAGGTCAGGTTCGGTGTGCTCGGGCCGGTCGTCGCCTGGGACGGCTCCGGCGCGCCGATGGACCTCAAGGGGCCGAAACACCGCGCGGTGCTGGCGCGACTCCTCGTCGCACGCGGTCGGGTCGTACCGGTCGACCGCCTCGTCGATGACCTGTGGCAGGAGCCCTCACCAGGCGCGGTGGGCAGCGTCCGCACGTTCGTGGCGGCGTTGCGGCGGGCGCTGGAGCCGCAGCGTCCACCACGCGAGCCAGCTCGGTTGCTGGTCACCGAGGGCCCGGGCTACGCGCTCAGAGTGGCGCCGGACGCGGTCGACGCCTGGCAGTTCGAGGACGCGGTCGCGGTCGCGTCCGAAGCGCCGCCGCAAGCGGCAGTCGAACGGCTCGATCGGGCGCTGAACTGGTGGCGGGGGCCCGCGTTCGCCGGCCTCGACGACGAGCCGTGGGCGCTGGTCGAGCGTTCCCGCCTCGAACAGCTACGGCTCAACGCGATCGAGCAGCGCGCCGAGGCGCGGCTTGCCGTCGGGCGTGCCTCGGAGGTCGTACCCGATCTCGACGCCCACGTCGCCGAGCATCCGTGGCGGGAGGAGGCGTGGCGGCTGCTGGCCCTTGCCCTGTACCGCGCGGGACGCCAGGGTGATGCGCTTGCGGTACTACGCCGAGCTCGCGGCCTGCTGCTGGAACAGCTCGGCATCGATCCGAGCCCGCGACTGCGTCGCCTGGAAACCGACATCCTCCGGCAGGCCGACGGGGTCAGCGACAGTCCCACCGCGGCGGGACCGGAACGGGTCTGGGCGGAGACCGCAGCGGCGTACGACCGCGCCGTGGCCTCCGGCTCCGGGTCCCGACTGGAGTCCACGGTCGGCCTGCTGCGAAGTCTCGCCGTAACGGGCGCGAGCGGACTTGAGGCAGCGCGGCAGCAGCGGATCGCGGTGATCGCCGCCGCCGAGCAGTTGGGTGATGCCGATCTCACTGCCCAGGTGGTCGGCGGCTACGACGTACCCGCGATCTGGACGCGCTCGGATGATCCCGCTCAGGCGGCGCAGATCGTGACGGCGGCCGAGCGGGCCCTGACCGCCTTGCGTCCCGGCTCGTCCGAGGCGACCCGAGCCCGGCTGCTGGCCACGATCGCGGTGGAGTCACGCGGTACGCGGGCGGCACGCGGACCCGAGGCAGCCCAGGAGGCGCAACGCATCGCGCGCCGCCTGGGCGACCCGGCCCTGCTGGCCTTCGCGCTGAACGGCGTGTTCATGCAGACCTTTCACCGTGCCGGCCTGGCGCCCGAGCGGGACCAGATCGGCGCCGAACTCGTCGCCCTCTCCGCCCAGCACGGCCTGGGGACGTTCGAGATCCTCGGTCATCTCGTCCGGTTGCAGGCCCGCAGCGCGCTCGCGGACTTCGCCACCGCCAACCAGCACGCCAACGCGGCGGACCGGCTCGCCGCACGGCACGACCGTCCGCTGGTCGGCGTGTTCACCCAGTGGTACCGCGCCCTGCGGCTGGCCGCGACCGAGCCGTCGCCCCAGGCCGCCGAAGCGGCCTACCGCGACGCGGCGAGACAGCACGCCAACGTCGGCATGCCCGGCGTCGAACGGGGCCTCCTGCCGCTGGCCCTGCTCTGCCTGCGGATGTCGCATGGCGAACCGCTGCGCTGCGACGACGAACCCGACTGGGGCCCTTACACGCCCTGGGCGCGCCCACTGGTCCTACTGGGACGAGACCGCCTGGCCGATGCCGCCGACGTGCTGCGCCAGACCCCGGATCCGCCACGCGACCTGCTCTTCGAGGCCCTGTGGTGCCTCACCGCACAAGCCGCGATCGCTCTCGACGACCGGGCAGCCATGAAACGGGCCCGGATCGAACTCACGCCGGCCGTCCGCGAGCTGGCCGGGGCGGGCAGCGGCATGCTCACCGTCGGCGCCGTCGCACGTCACCTCGACGACCTCGACACAGCTCTCAGCCGTGCGCCGCGGGAGTGACGGGCGCTCATAGAATCCCTGGATGGTTTCTCCCGCCGAGTCGATCAGCACCACCGTGAGCAGCGCCGACGTGAGCGTCACCGACCTGACCACCTCCGATGCGCCTACCGGCGAGAAGGTGACAGCAGCGCTCGACGTGCTGCGGCGGGTCTTCGGGTACGACGCTTTCCGCGGCTTCCAGCGTGAGGTGATCGACCACGTGGTGGCCGGCGGCGACGCGCTGGTGCTGATGCCGACCGGCGGCGGCAAGTCGCTGTGCTACCAGATCCCGGCGCTGGTCCGCGACGGCGTCGCCGTGGTGGTCTCGCCGCTGATCGCCCTGATGCAGGACCAGGTGGACGCGCTGACCGCCGTCGGGGTCCGGGCCGGCTTCCTCAACTCCACCCTCGATCTGGACACTCGCCGGCTGGTCGAGGCGGAGTTCGTGGCCGGTGAGATCGATCTGCTCTACCTCGCCCCGGAGGCGCTGGCCAGTCGGGCCACGCTGAGCCTGCTCGACCGGGGGCGGATCAGCCTGTTCGCCATCGACGAGGCGCACTGCGTGTCGCAGTGGGGCCACGACTTCCGCCCGGACTACCTGAACCTGTCGATGTTGCACGAGCGCTGGCCCGGCGTACCCCGGATCGCGCTGACCGCCACCGCGACCAGCGCCACCCGGTCCGAGATCGCCACCCGGCTCAACCTGACCGAGGCTCGGCACTTCGTGGCGAACTTCGACCGGCCCAACATCCAGTACCGGATCGTGCCGAAGCGGGAGCCGCGCAAGCAACTGCTCGCCCTGCTGCGCGACGAGCATCCGGGTGACGCCGGCATCGTCTACTGCCTGTCCCGCGCCTCGGTGGAGAAGACCGCCGAGTTCCTGCTCGCCAACGGCATCGACGCGCTGCCCTACCACGCCGGCCTGGACGCGGCGACCCGGGCGGCCAACCAGCAGCGGTTCCTGCGCGCCGACGGGGTGGTGATGGTGGCGACCATCGCGTTCGGGATGGGCATCGACAAGCCGGACGTCCGCTTCGTCGCCCACCTCGACCTGCCCAAGTCCGTCGAGGGCTATTACCAGGAGACCGGCCGCGCGGGCCGGGACGGGTTGCCGTCGACGGCCTGGCTGGCGTACGGGCTGCAAGACGTCGTGCAGCAGCGCAAGATGATCGACACGTCCGAGGGTGACCTGGCGCACCGGCGTAACCTCGCCGCCCACCTCGACGCGATGCTGGCGCTCTGCGAAACGGTCCGTTGCCGTCGCGTACAGCTGCTCGACTACTTCGATCAGCGACTGGACGGCACCTGCGGCAACTGCGACACCTGCCTGGAACCGCCCGAGTCGTGGGACGGCACCGTCGCCGCGCAGAAGCTGCTCTCCACCGTCTTCCGGCTCGATCGGGAACGCAATCAGCACTTCGGTGCCGGGCACTGCATCGACATCCTGCTGGGCCGCAGCACCGACAAGATCACTCAGCATCGGCACGATTCGCTGACCGTGTTCGGCATCGGCGGCGAACTCAGCGAGGCCGAGTGGCGGGGTGTGGTCCGGCAACTGCTGGCCGAAGGGCTGCTGACGGTGGAGGGCGACTACGGCACCCTGGCGCTCACCGACGCCAGCGCCGAGGTGCTGGGTCGGCGGCGTACGGTGATGTTGCGCCGTGAGGCGGCCCGCCCGGCGCGTGCGGCACGCGCCGCCAAGCCGCGCGGCGCGGCCACCATGGTCGCCGAACTGTCCCCCGAGGCGACCGGCACCTTCGAGCGCCTCCGCGCCTGGCGGGCAGCGACCGCCAAGGAACAGAGCGTCCCCGCATACGTCATCTTCCACGACGCCACCCTGCGCCAGATCGCCGCCGACACTCCGACCTCGCTGGCCGAGCTGTCCCGGATCAGCGGCGTCGGCGAGAACAAACTCGCCAAGTACGGCGAGCAGATCCTCACTGTGCTCGCCGAACCTTCGCAAGGTTGATCATGAGGTTAGCGGCGAAGTTGATCTCCCCCACTGCCGTTAACCTCATGATCAACGGGGGCATCGGGTGGGTTGAGGGCGGTCAGGATCGCCTGGGCGGTGCGGGGGCCCACGCCGGGGACCTCGGTGATCTCCTCGACGGTGGCGGCCGACAGCCGCTTGAGCGAGCCGAAGTGGCGTAGGAGGGCCTTGCGGCGTATCTCGCCCAGGCCGGGGATGTTGTCGAGGGCGGAGGCGGTCATTCGCTTGGAGCGGCGTTGGCGGTGGAAGGTGATGGCGAAGCGGTGCGCCTCGTCGCGTACCCGTTGCAGCAGGTAGAGCCCTTCCGAGGTGCGCGGCAGGATGACCGGGAAGTCGTCGTCGGGCAGCCACACCTCCTCCAGCCGCTTGGCCAGGCCGCACAACGCCACGTCGTCGATGCCCAGCTCGGCGAGGGCCTGCGCGGCAGCGGCCACCTGCGGCGCACCGCCGTCGACCACCACCAACTGCGGCGGGTACGCGAACTTGCGCGGGCGCCCGGTGGTCGGGTCGACGCCGGGGCGATCCGGATCCGCGGCGGTCTCCTCGCCGATCTCACCGGTCTCGGCGCGGGTGTCGAGGTAGCGGGCGAAGCGGCGGCGCAGCACCTCGGACATCGCCGACAGGTCGTCGGTGGCGCCCCGGATGATGAACCGGCGGTACTCGCTCTTGCGCGGCAGGCCGTCCTCGAAGACGACCATGCTGGCCACCACGTCACTGCCCTGGATCTGGGAGATGTCGAAACACTCGATGCGCAGCGGCGCCGTCCGCATGTCGAGCGCCTCGCTGATCTCGTCGAGGGCCTTGCTCCGGGTGGTCAGATCGCCGGCCCGCTTGAGCTTGTGTCGGGCCAGGGCGTCCTTGGCGTTGCGCGCCACCGTCTCCAGCAGGGCACGCTTGTCACCGCGCTGCGGCACCCGCAGGCTCACCCGGCTGCCCCGGTGGGTGGCCAGCCAGTCGGCCAGCGCCTCGGCGTCGGCGGGCAACTCGGGCACCAGCAGTTCGCGCGGCACGTCGCCCTCGCCGTGCTCACCGCCGTAGACCTGGGTGCAGAAGTGGTGCACCAGGTCGCCGGTGGTGAGGTCTTCGGTCTTCTCCACCACCCAGCCGCGCTGGCCCCGAACCCGACCGCCCCGGACGTGGAAGACCTGCACCGCGGCTTCGAGCGGATCGTCGGCGAAGGCGACCACGTCGGCGTCGGTGCCGTCGCCCAGCACCACGGTCTGCTTCTCCATCGCCCGGCGCAGCGCGGCGACGTCGTCGCGTAGCCGCGCCGCCCGCTCGAACTCCAACTCGGCGCTGGCCTGCGCCATCTCGCGTTCCAGTTTGCGCACCATGGTGTCGGTGCGCCCGGCCATGAAGTCGCAGAACCCGTCGACGATCTCGCGGTGCTGCTGCGGGGTGACACTGCCGACGCAGGGCGCGGAGCACTTGCCGATGTAGCCCAGCAGGCAGGGCCGCCCGACCTGACCGGCCCGCTTGAACACCCCGGCCGAGCAGGTCCGCGCCGGGAAGACCCGCAGCAGCAGGTCGAGCGTCTCGCGGATCGCCCAGGCGTGGGAGTACGGCCCGAAGTAGCGCACCCCCTTGCGCTTGGCGCCGCGCATCACCTGCAACCGCGGATATTCCTCGTCGAGGGTGACCGCCAGGTAGGGGTAGGACTTGTCGTCGCGGTAGCGGACGTTGAACCTCGGGTCGTACTGCTTGATCCAGGTGTATTCGAGTTGGAGGGCCTCGACCTCGGTGCCGACGGTGACCCAGTCGACCGCCTCGGCGGTGGTGACCATCTGCCGGGTCCGGTCGTGCAGCCCCAGCAGGTCGGCGAAGTAGGAGTTGAGGCGGCTGCGCAGGTTCTTCGCCTTGCCGACGTAGATCACCCGACCGGTGCCGTCGCGGAACCGGTAGACCCCGGGGGACTCCGGGATGGTGCCGGGGGCGGGGCGGTAGGTCGACGGATCAGCCACGCTCCGAGCCTAGTCGCCGCCCCCGACAGCCCTGATCGTCCCTGGTCGACGGTTTGCTGCCGGGCTGAGCCCGTCAGGCCCGATCATCCCGATTGACGTCTTCCAATATCGACCGACTCGGCCTACCATCCAGTAACCGAATGTTCTTCATGTAATGATCCCGCCCGATGGCCCCCCGTCCACAGAGGATCGCCATGTCTGCTCCCACCGTCACCCGCCGGCTGCTCGCCGGTGCGACCGGCGCCATCGCCGTCGCCGCCCTGCTGGTCGCCGTCCCGACCACCGCCACCGCCACCACCGCCGTCACCGCAGCCGCGCCCGCGAACAGCACCCTCGCGGTGAACGTCGCCAGCGCCTTCGCCGGCAACGACTACTGCCTCGGCGAATGCTCGGAGATCCTGCCGCCCGGCCAGAACGGCAACGCCACCCTGGTCGAGATCCTCGGCAACCAGGCCTTCGGCACCCTGCCCCGGCACTCCGCCGACCAACTCGACAAGTACGCCAACCTCGTCTACGGCTACGCCGGGCTGCGCGAGGAGAAGATCGGCGAGTTCTTCCACGACGCCGCCTTCGGCGTCGCCCCCAACCAGGTCGAACGCGACTACTCCCCGCGCTCGGACGTACGGATCGTGCGGGACAAGGCCACCGGCGTACCGCACATCACCGGGAGCACCCGGGCCGGCACCATGTACGGCGCGGGCTACGCCGGAGCCGAGGACCGGCTGTTCACCATGGACCTGCTGCGCCACGTCGGCCGTGGCACCCTGACCTCGTTCGCCGGCGGCGCCCCCGGCAACCGCGCCCTTGAACAGAGCGTCTGGCGCACCTCGCCGTACACCGAGGCCGACCTGGCCGCGCAGGTCGCGGCGCTGCGTCAGAAGGGCGGGGCGCGCGGCGAGCAGCTCTACGCCGACGTGCAGGAGTACATCGCCGGGATCAACGCCTACATCCGCACCTGCATGGCGGGCCGCAACTGCCCCGGCGAGTACGTGCTGACCGGCCACATGGACGCGATCACCAACGCCGGTGGGCCGAAGCCGTTCACCATGACCGACCTGATCGCCATCGCCGGGGTGGTCGGCGGCCTGTTCGGTGGCGGTGGCGGCAACGAGATGCAGTCCGCGCTGGTCCGCATCGCCGCCCGCGCCAAGTACGGCCCGGTCGAGGGCGACCGGGTGTGGAACGGCTTCCGGGGCCAGAACGACCCGGAGACCGTGCTGACCCTGCACGACGGGCAGAGCTTCCCGTACGGTGACGCCTCCCCCGACGCCCCCAGCGTGGTGCTGCCCGACGCGGGCTCCGCCCGGGTCGAACCGGTCGTCACCGACCCGACCGGCTCCGCCACCACCGCCGGGTCCAACAGCTCCTCCGAGCTGGCCGCCGCGCTGTCCGGGATGACCATCACCCCGGCCAACCGGGGCATGTCCAACGCGGCGGTAGTTTCCGCCGAGCACTCCGCGACCGGCCATCCGATCGCCGTGTTCGGGCCGCAGACCGGTTATTTCTCCCCGCAACTGCTGATGGTTCAGGAGTTGCAGGGCCCCGGTATCAGCGCCCGGGGCGCCGCCTTCGCCGGACTCAACCTGTACGTGCTGCTCGGCCGGGGCCAGGACTACGCCTGGAGCGCCACCTCCGCCGTCCACGACATCACCGACACGTACGCGGTGCCGCTCTGCGTACCCGGTGGCGGCACGCCCACCCTGGCCAGCAACCACTACCTGTTCCGTGGCCAGTGCCTGGCGATGGAGGAACTGTCGCACGTCAACCGCTGGAACCCCACCGTCGCCGACAGCACCCCGGCCGGGTCGTACAAGCTGGTCGCCTGGCGGACCAAGCTGGGCCTGGTGGCCTGGCGCGGCACCGTCGGCGGCGTCCCGCACGCCTTCACCCAGCTGCGCTCCACCTACGGGCGGGAGGCCGACTCGGCGATCGGGTTCCAGATGTTCAACGACCCGACCCAGATGGGCACCGCGTCGGCGTTCATCGAGTCGGCGCACAACGTCGAGTACGCCTTCAACTGGTTCTACGTGAACTCCACCCAGTCGGCGTACTTCAACTCCGGGCTCAACCCGGTGCGGGCCACCGGCAGCAACCCGAACCTGCCGATGCGCGCCGATCGCGCCTACGAGTGGCAGGACTTCGACCCGGACGCCCGCACCGCCCGGTACGCGCCACGCTCCGCCCACCCGCAGTCGATCGACCAGGACTACTACATCAGCTGGAACAACAAGCAGGCCAAGGACTTCGGGGCGGCCGACGGCAACTTCAGCTTCGGCGCCGTACACCGGGGTGACCTGCTGGACAAGCCGGTGAAGGCGGCCATCGCCGCGGGCCGCAAGTTCGACCGGGCCTCGCTGACCGAGTTGGTGCAGCGGGCCGGCCTGACCGACCTGCGCGGTGCCGAGGTGCTCGACGAGCTGATCCGGGTGCTGGAGAGCCAGCCGGTCACCGACGCCGCGCTGACCACCGAGATCAGCCGGCTCAAGGCGTGGCGGCAGGCGGGGGCGTTGCGGGTGGAGACCGCCAAGGGCTCCAAGGTCTACCAGCACGCCGAGGCGATCCGCACCTTCGACGCCTGGTGGCCCCTGCTGGTACGGGGGATGTTCCGGGAACCGCTCGGCCCGGACCTCTACCAGTCCCTGGTCAACACCCTCCAGATCAACGAGTCGCCCTCCGGCCTTCAGCAGGGCGACGTGTCGAACCTGCCGTCCTCGGCCAACGGCGCACAGACCCACAAGGGCTCGGCGTTCCAGTACGGCTGGTGGGGCTACGTCGACAAGGACCTGCGGGCGGTCCTCGGTGCCCCGGTCGCCGGTGGACCCGGGCGTACCTTCTGCGGCAACGGCAACCTCGGCTCGTGCCGGCAGATCCTGCTGGACACCCTGCGCACGGCGGCGACCACCCCGGCCACCACGACGTATCCCGGTGACGCCAGCTGCGCCGCCGGCGACCAGTGGTGCGCGGACGCGATCATCCAGTCCCCGCTGGGCGGCATCAAGCACGCCACCATCGCCTGGCAGAACCGCCCCACCTACCAGCAGGTGGTCTCGTTCCCGGCCCGCCGCGGCAACGACCTGACCAACCTGGCCGTCGGACGGCCGGTGACGGCCTCCAGCAGCCAACTCGGCAACGGTGCCGCCCGCGCCGTCGACGGGGACCTGGGTACCCGCTGGGCCAGTTCCTGGTCCGACAACCAGTGGATCAGGGTGGACCTGGGCAGCGTCCGACAGGTCGGTCGGGTGGTGCTGGCCTGGGAGGCGGCATACGCCCGGTCGTACCGGGTCGAGGTCTCAAGCGACGGGAACACCTGGCGGCCGGTCTGGTCGACCACGGCCGGCGACGGCGGCACGGATGTGGTCGCCTTCACCCCGCAGCAGGCCCGCTACGTCCGGATGTACGGCCTCACCCGAAGCACCTCCTACGGCTTCTCCCTGTGGGAGCTGTCCGTGTACGCCCACTGAGTGCGATCGGCCGTGGCCGGGACTCATCCCGGCCACGGCCGACGACGGGCGGGCAGGCTCAGGCGAGGGAGATCTGGTCGCCGGAGACCTTCACGTCCTTGGCCGCCAGCGGCGCGGGAGACGGGCCGGACTGCACCGAGCCGTCCTCGATGGAGAACCGGCTGTTGTGGCAGACGCAGTTGATCGTGCCGCCCTCGACGGTCGTCACGTTGCACCCCTGGTGCGGGCACTTCGGGTCGAAGCCACGGAACTCGCCCGGCGACGGCTGGGTGATCACGATCCCCTGGGCGGGCAGGACGGCACCCCCGCCGACCGGGATGTCGCTGGTCCGGGCCAGGGACTGGCTGTCCTGTCGGCCGCCCCCACCGGCGTCGCCGGTGTTCGTCACCTGCGGACCCGGACTGGTGGTCGCCGCGCCGTCGTCGTCCCCGCCGCCGCAGGCGGCCAGCACCGCCGCCGCGCCGGCCGCGCCCGCGCCGGCCAGCAGTGCCCGCCGTGTCCGCACCGGCTTAGTCGTCGCCTGGTCGTCAGTCATCCCATGCCCTCCTCGGCTACCACCGTGCATGATCCGTGGCTACCTTCCCCAACCGGGACCACTCTGCCTGGCGGTTCACCCGATCGACCACCCCACGGACCGATCGACCCACCTACGGCGGCGAACACCACAGCGTGCCGCCCCGATGCCGGGTCAGCCGGCCGCGACGGTCTTGCGACCGCCGCGCGACTTGCTTCCGTTCGCCTTGGCCGCCCGGGCGGTGGCCGCCGCCGCGCCCTTGGCCGCGCCGTCAAGTTTGAGCACGGTACGCAGGAACTGCCCGGTGTGGCTCTCGGCGACCTCGGCGACCTCCTCCGGGGTGCCGGTGGCGAGCACGGTACCGCCCCGGTGGCCGCCCTCGGGACCCATGTCGATCAGCCAGTCGGCGCTCTTGATCACGTCGAGGTTGTGCTCGATGGTGATCACCGTGTTGCCCTTGTCGACCAGGCCCTCCAGCACCATCAGCAGCTTGCGGATGTCCTCGAAGTGCAGGCCGGTGGTCGGCTCGTCGAGCACGTAGACCGTCCGCCCGGTGGAGCGCTTCTGCAACTCGGAGGCGAGCTTGACCCGCTGCGCCTCACCGCCGGAGAGTGTCGGCGCCGGCTGGCCCAGCCGTACGTAGCCCAGACCCACGTCGACCAGGGTCTTGAGGTGCCGGTGGATGGCCGGGATCGCGGAGAAGAACTCGGCCGCCTCCTCGATCGGCATCTCCAGTACGTCGGAGACCGTCTTGCCCTTGTAGTGCACCTCCAAGGTCTCCCGGTTGTACCGGGCGCCCTTGCAGACCTCGCACGGGACGTACACGTCGGGCAGGAAGTTCATCTCGATCTTGATCGTGCCGTCGCCGGAGCACGCCTCGCAGCGGCCACCCTTGACGTTGAACGAGAACCGGCCGGGGCCGTACCCCCGCACCTTGGCCTCGGTGGTCTCGGCGAACAACTTGCGCACGTGGTCCCAGACCCCGGTGTAGGTGGCCGGGTTGGACCGGGGCGTACGCCCGATCGGCGACTGGTCGACGCCGACGACCTTGTCCACGTGCTCCAGCCCGGAGACCCGGGTGTGCCGGCCGGGCACCAGCCGGGCACCGTTGATCTGGTTGGCCAGCACGGCGTACAGGATGTCGTTGACCAGGGTCGACTTGCCGGAGCCGCTGACCCCGGTGACCGCGATCAGCTGGCCCAACGGGAAGCTCACCGTCAGGTTGCGCAGGTTGTGCTCGCGGGCGCCGTGCACCACCAGCTCACGCCCGGGGGTCTGCGACCGGCGGCCCTTCGGCGTCGGGATCTCCCGACGACCGGAGAGGTACGCCCCGGTGATCGACTCCGGGTTCGCCAGCAGCGCCGGCACCGAGCCGCTGTGCACGATCTGCCCACCGTGCTCGCCCGCGCCGGGGCCGATGTCGACGATCCAGTCGGCGGTGCGGATGGTGTCCTCGTCGTGCTCCACCACGATCAGCGTGTTGCCCAGCCCGCGCAGCCGGACCAGGGTCTCGATCAGCCGGTGGTTGTCGCGCTGGTGCAGACCGATGGATGGCTCGTCCAGCACGTAGAGCACACCGACCAGCCCGGAACCGATCTGGGTGGCCAGCCGGATGCGCTGCGCCTCGCCGCCGGACAGCGTGCCGGCCGGGCGGTCCAGGGAGAGGTAGTCCAGGCCGACGTCGAGCAGGAACCGCAGCCGGGCGTTGATCTCCTTGAGCACCCGCTCGGCGATCAACTTCTGCCGGTCGGTCAGCTCGATGCCGGCCAGCAGGTCGGCGCACTCACCGACGGACAGGTTGCACACCTCGGCGATGCTGCGCCCGGCCAGCGTGACGGCGAGCACCTCGGGCTTGAGCCGGGCACCGCCGCAGGCCGCACACGGCACGTCGCGCATGTAGCCCTCGTACTTCTCCCGGGACCACTCGCTCTCGGTATCGGAGTGCCGGCGCTCGATCCACTGCACCACGCCCTCGAAGCCGGTGTAGTACGACCGCTCCCGGCCGTACTTGTTGCGGTAGCGCACGTGCACCTGGTCGTCGGAGCCGTGCAGGATGGTCTTCTGCGCCCTCGACGGCAGCGCCCGCCAGGGCGTGTCGATGTCGAAGTGCTCGGCCTCGCCGAGGGCCTCCAGCAGGCGCAGGAAGTATTCCAGGTTGTGGCCGGTGGCCCAGGGCTGGATCGCGCCCTCGCGCAGGCTGCGCTCCGGGTCGGGCACGAGCAGCTCCGGGTCGACCTCCTTCTTGGTGCCCAGGCCGGTGCACTCGGGGCAGGCGCCGTACGGCGCGTTGAAGGAGAAGACCCGGGGCTCCAGGTCCTCGATCGCCAGCGGATGATCGTTGGGGCAGGCCAGGTGCTCGGAGTAGCGGCGCTCCCGACCCGGATCGTCCTCGGGCAGGTCGACGAAGTCGAGCAGGACCAGGCCGCCGGAGAGCCCCAACGCCGCCTCGACCGAGTCGGTGAGCCGCTGCTTGGCGCTCGGCTTGACGCTGAGCCGGTCGATCACCACCTCGATGGTGTGCTTCTCCTGCTTCTTGAGCTTCGGCGGGTCGGTGAGCTGATGCACCACGCCGTCGACCCGGGCCCGGGCGTACCCCTTGGCCTGGAGTTCGGCGAACAGGTCGACGTACTCACCCTTGCGACCGCGCACCACCGGGGCGAGCACCATGAACCGGGTGCCCTCGGCCATCGCCAGGACCCGGTCGACGATCTGCTGCGGGCTCTGCTTGGAGATCCGCTCACCACAGACCGGGCAGTGCGGCTCACCGACCCGGGCGAACAGCAACCGCAGGTAGTCGTAGACCTCGGTGATGGTGCCGACGGTGGAACGCGGGTTGCGTGAGGTCGACTTCTGGTCGATCGACACCGCCGGGCTCAGCCCTTCGATGAAGTCGACGTCCGGCTTGTCCATCTGGCCGAGGAACTGCCGGGCGTACGACGACAGCGACTCGACGTACCGGCGCTGCCCCTCGGCGAAGATCGTGTCGAACGCCAGGCTCGACTTGCCCGACCCGGACAGCCCGGTGAACACGATCAGGGCGTCCCGGGGAAGGTCGAGGCTGACGTCACGCAGATTGTGCTCGCGTGCGCCACGGATGATCAGACGGTCGGCCACGGTCCGTGTACTCCCGGGTGAGGATGAAGAGGAGGATCTGTCCGCTTTCAGGGTGAACCCAGCGGTTGTGCCAGCGCGGAGAGTGCGCCCCGGCAACTGTAGACCCGCCCTACGACAACTTCCCCCCACCACACATCCCACCCCTCCCCCTCCCCCACACCCCCTCCCCACCCCCGCGACTTCACCCTCCCCGCCCCGTCGCCCGCCCTCCCCCGCCCCCCCCCCGCCCCGCCCTCACTTCGCCGATCTTGCACTTCCGGTCGGGACATAACCGATCACAACCGGTATTCGGGCGACCAAAAGTGCAAGATCGACGGGGCGGGGCGAGAGGGAGCGCGGGCGGGGCGGGGCGGGTGGGGAGAGCGGGCGGGCGGGTCAGCGGGGGTGGCGGGGGCGGGTGGGGCGGACGGGGCGGGTGGTGTGGCGGTGGGTTTCGTGGGTCATTTCGCGGTGGAGGCGGCGCCAGCTCTGCCAGCGGCGGGTGGACAGGTCGCCGGAGGCCAGGGCGGCCTGCACGGCGCAGCCCGGCTCGGCGTCGTGCCCGCAGTCGCCGTACCGGCAGCCGGCGGCGAGGTCGGCGATGTCGCCGAAGGCCCGGTCGAGGCCGGACGCGCCGTCGAGCAGGCCGACCGCCCGTACCCCGGGGGTGTCCAGCACCGCGCCGCCGCCGGGCAGCGGCACCAACGCCCGCCAGGTGGTGGTGTGTCGCCCCTTGCCGTCGACCCGCCGGATCGACTGGGTCGGCATGACCACTGCTCCGACCAGCGCGTTGACCAGGCTCGACTTGCCGGCGCCGGAGGGCCCCAGCAGGCCGAGCGTCCGGCCCGGGGCCACCTCGGCGCGCAGCGGATCCAGGCCGGTGCCCGCCTCGGCGCTGACCGCCAGCACCGGCACCCCGGGTGCGAGGGCCTCCAGTTGACGTGCCACCGCCGCCGGGTCGGACGCCAGGTCGGACTTGGTGAGCACGACCAGCGGCCGGGCGCCCGACTCGTGCACCAGGGAGAGCAGCCGCTCGATGCGGGCGGCGTTCGGCGCGGGGTGCACCGGCTCCACCACGGCGGCGGTGTCCAGGTTGGCGGCCAGCAGTTGACCACTGGCGTCCTTGCCGGCGGTACGCCGGATCAGCGCGGTACGCCGGGGCAGCACCGCCTCCACCGTCACCCGGGCGTCGGGCCAGGTGCCGAGCAGGACCCAGTCGCCCGCGCCGGGCAGCCGGGTGGCGTCACCCACGGCGGCGGCCAGCACGGCACCGCCGCAGGAGGCCCGGACCGGCCCTTGCTCGGTGAGTACGGTGCAGACGCCACGGTCGACCCGGGCGACCCGGCCCGGACGGTGATCGGTGTGGATACGACTCAGGTGTGCCGCCCGGTCGTCGTCCCAACCCAGGGCGGTCAGTGTGATGTTCAAGGCTCCTCGTTCAGGGTCGCTGCGGGTGATACAGACGTGCGGTGACCGGCATGACCACCACCTCCTCCGCTCCGGCGCCGCGAACATCCCCAACGGTAGGAGCCGTGCTGCCGCGCCGGAAGTGAATTCCCCGGCGACGCGACCGGCACGGCGGGCTAGGGTCGAAACGTGACCATGGACCCCCTGCTGTTGACCGGTGACGTGGACGACGCCACGGCTCGCCTGCTTCGCACGGCGGCACGTTTCGACGCCGCCGACCTGGCGCAGCCGTCGCTGCTGCCGGGGTGGACCCGCGGTCACGTTCTGGCCCATCTGTCCCGCAACGCCGACGCCCTCGTCAACGCGCTCACCTCGGCCCGCACCGGCGAACTGATTCCGATGTACGCCAGCGACGAGGCCCGTAGCGCCGACATCGCGGCCGGCGCGCCCCGGCCGCCCGGCGAACACCTAGACGACCTGCGCCGCAGCGCCGACCGGTACGCCGAGGCGGTGGCGGCGATGCCGGTGCCGGCCTGGGCCGCCACCGTGCAGACCCGGCGCGGCCCCTTGCCGGCCTCCCTGCTCGTCTGGCGTCGACTACGGGAGCTGGAGATCCATCATGTCGACCTGGCCGCCGGTTACCGGCCGGAGGACTGGTCGCCGAGCTTCGGTCACCGGTTGCTGCACGAGGTGGCCACCGACCTCGCCGCCCGCGATGACGGGCCCTCGCTGGTGCTGCGCTTCGACGGCAGCAGTCACGAACTCGTGATCGGTGACCGCGCGCAGGCGCCCGTCGTCTCCGGTCCGGCGGTCGAGGTCGCGGCCTGGTTGACCGGCCGCAGCCCAGGTACCACCCTGACCGTCACCCCCGACGGTCAGCTACCCGACCCACCGGAATGGATCTAGCCAGACATGACCTACGACGGAGAAGTCAGCCCCGGCGGCCCCCCGGCGGTGCGCGAACTCGACCGGCTGACCATCAGCAAGGTGTCGGTCGGACCGATGGACAACAACGCGTACCTGCTGCGCTGCCGCAACACCGGCGAGCAGGTGCTGATCGACGCGGCCAACGAGGCGCCTCGACTGCTGGAACTGATCGGCGACGCCGGGCTGACCGCGGTGATCACCACCCATCAGCACATGGACCACTGGGTCGGGCTGGAGGAGGTCGTCGCCAAGACCGGCGCCCGCGCCCTGGTGCACGCCGACGACGCGGCCGGGCTGCCGATCGAGGCGCAGACCCTGGCCGACGGCGACACCGTACCGGTCGGCGACTGCGCCTTGGAGGTCATCCACATCAAGGGGCACACGCCGGGCTCGGTGGCGCTGCTCTACCGCGACCCGGACGGCGTCCCGCACCTGTTCACCGGGGACAGTCTCTTCCCCGGTGGCATCGGCAACACCGACCAGGATCCGGAACGCTTCGCGTCCCTGATCGACGACGTGGAGCACAAGCTGTTCGACCGGCTGCCGGACGAGACGTGGTTCTACCCGGGGCACGGGCGGGACTCGACGCTCGGTGCGGAGCGTCCCCAGTTGGGTGAATGGCGGGCGCGCGGCTGGTGAACGCCGCCGTGGTCGGGGGTCAGTCGGTGACCGTACGCAGCCTGCGCCGCGTGCCGAGCAGCACCAACGCGGCCAGCAACAGACCCCCGACCATGGTGAACAGCAACGGATTCGTGCCGCCCGGTAGCAGGCCGGCCAGCGACCGCGACGCGGTGCCCACCGCCAGGTAGAGCCCGGCCCAGGCGCCCGCGCCGAGCGCCGCAAAACCGAGAAACCGCGGGTACGACATGCGCAGGCCGCCCGCCGCCAACGGCAGCAGCGCGTTGAACACCGGCAGGAAGGGCGCGATGAGCACCAGCCGGCCGCCGTCGCGGCGCAGGATGCGCTCGGCCGCCGCCCAGCGGTGCTCGCCGACCCAGGCACCGAAGCGGCTGTGGCGCAGCCGCTCACCCCACCGCCGGCCGACGAGGAACGTCAGCGACCAGCCCGCCAGGCACCCGGTGACCACCGCGACGAAGGTCGCCAGGCCGGTGCCGGGCGTACCGACGGCCACTGCGGCGAGCACGGCCACGTCACCGGGAACCAGGACGCCGAACAGCGGCACCGCGTCGAAGAGCATGACCACCCCGAGCACCGCCATCAGCAGGGCCACGGGTAACTCTCCGACCTGGGCCAGCGCGTCTGCCATACCCCGTACGCTATGGCCTGGGCACCGCCACCAACATCGGGTTTCCACCCGACGTTGCCCGCAATCATCTCCGGGTGATCCCTGAAACTCCCTCAGGCAGGGCGATGTGCGCCGCTCCCGCAAAACCTAAGGCGCTTCGCCCGGCAAATATGCTTTCCACCGGTTAATGTCGGGAAGGTATTGGGCGATCACTGGCGCGCAGCCGTGGGTCGCCCGCTGGAACAGGGAGAGAGAACGCATGGCAACCGGCACCGTGAAGTGGTTCAACTCGGAAAAGGGCTTCGGTTTCATCGAGCAGGACGGCGGCGGACCTGACGTGTTCGTCCATTACTCGGCGATCGCGAGCAGTGGCTACCGGGAGCTGACCGAGGGTCAGAAGGTCGAGTTCGACGTGACCCAGGGGCAGAAGGGTCCGCAGGCGGACAACGTCCGTCCGCTGTAACCGGTGCCGGTGGCGGCGGTCGAGAATCGGCCGCCGCCACCCGTAACCCCGATGCGCCCGGCCACGGTCAGGCGGTCAGCAGCCGACTCGACCCCTGCGGTCAGGCGGCCAGCCGCCGACCCAACTCCTGCACCACCTGCTGGGCGACCGTGGGCGGGATCGCCGCGGCGATCTCCTGTGGGGTGAGCCCGGCGAGCACTCCGGTGACGATCGCCTGCTCGTCGGTGAAGTCACGGTTCATCAGCGAGTCGATCGCCGTCTCAAGCGCGGTCAGCTGCGCCCCGATGCTCCGCAACGTCGGATGCGACACCTGGAACTTCGGGTCGGTGTGGTCTTCCCCCATCGCCATCCGGGTGTACGTCTGGCCGATCGGGTTGCGCCCGTCCAGGACGGTCAGGTTGCGGTGGACGGTCTTGAGCCAGTTGTGCTCCTCGGGTGTCATGTCGTTCGCCTCCGGCTTCTGCGGGATGAGACCGATGCTGGTCAGGTAGCGACGGAACAGTGGCGTCTGGTCGCGGTTCGCCTTGATCGAGTCGCGGAAGAAACTGAAGTGGGTGTGCCACAGGTGGGATCGGTCGCCGGTGGTGCGCCGACCGAGCCGGTCCCAGCGGCGGACCACCTTGCCGTCCGGCGAGTAGATGATCTCCCGGATGTCCCTGGTGTCCGCGGCGTTGGCGGTGCACTGCGCCACACACCAGGTGGAGAAGGTGGTCAGGTTGTGCGTACGGCCGCCGACGGTGACCTGGAAGGTGCCCACGTCGAGCGCGGCGGCGTCGAGGGTCAGGCCGTTGCGGTCCCGCGACGACTCGACCACCGAGTAGTCGTTGGCCACCACCCGGTCGGAACCACAGTGGTAGCCGCCGCGGTGGTTGGGATCGCCGACGATGCCGACCTCGTTGGGTTCGAGATCCTCGTCGCGTACCCGGTTGGGGTCGCGGTTGAGATGTTCGAGCAGTAACCGGCGGACGGCCAACAGGTTTTCTGGTGCCCGCGTCATGGGTTCCCCCTTTGCGGTCTCGTCGCGAATCGGGCACGACCGTGACACCGCGTCACGCGGCGGGGATACCTCACAGGCGGCCCGACTTTCAGCTGCACGGCGCCGGGCGTGCCACCACCATAGCCGCCTATTCGATGAATGCCCAGCTCAGAGGGGTTATGTTCACCTAGGGAAAAGCTGAGAGTCGGAGTGGACGACCGGCATGACCACTGCGGACGGATGCTCGGGGTCGTGCAGGATCTCCCGATATCCACCACGCAGCGTGATCGCCGCGCCGAGTGGTTCGCCGGTGCCGGGGTTGCGCGCGTACCGGGGGTGGGCACCGCCGGAGACCTGCAGACGCAGCCGGTGCCCGGGGGCGAAGCGGTGGGCGGCCGGCCACAGCTGCACCGCGACCGCCACGGCACCGGAGTCGTCGGCAGGCAGACGCTGTGGGTCGATCCGGACCAGTCCATCGCAGATGTTCCAGGACCGGCCCCGGCGGTCCACGTCGCACAGTCGCACGAAGACGTCGAGGTGATCGAGTTCGCTGCGTACGTGAATTTCCGCCTGCACCGGCCCGATCACCTCCACCGGGCTGGTCAACGGCTCGCTGGTCCAGGTCAGCACGTCGGGTCGAGCCTCGACGGGCCGGTTGTCCACCGGCCCGGACCGTTGGGCCACCAGCAGCGGACCACCGAGCGAGGGCGTCGGGTCGGCCGGGTCGTACCAGAATCCGTCCGGCGGTGACGGCACCGGCGCAGCGGTGCGCAGCGCCGATTGTGGGTGCAGGTACCACCGGGTGGCCTCGGCCGGCGGCGGCCAGTCCGGCAGGTCGCGCCAACCGCCCCCGACGCCACCCACATGTATCCGCACCGGCCCGTCCGCCGGCTCCGCAGCCGCCGAGCGATCGGCACCAGCGGCCGGGGTGCTGGGCTGGTCAGTGCCGGCAGCCGGGGCGGCGGGCTCGACGAGGTCGACGGTGGCGGTGGTGTGCTGGGCAGTGGCGGTGGTGGGCAGGTGGGTGCCGAGCCAGCCGAGCCCTTCGCGCAGTGCCGCGACGAACAGGCCGGGGCTGCCGTGGGTCCAGGGACCGATGATCAGCCGTGGGCGGGCCCCCAGGGCGCGCAGCGCGGCGTAGTCGCGCAGCTGGGCCGGCAGGAAGATGTCGTGCCAGCCGCTGATCATCGCCACCGGCGCCCGGACCAGGTGGAGCCGGTCGTCGAAGACCCGGGTGCGCCAGTAGTCCGCCTGCGGCGTGTGGTGCCGCAGCCACTCCTGGAAGAAGGGAACGGTGACGCCGGTGGCGACCCGGTCGGCCTCGACCAGGGGCAGGTGGGACAGCGCGGCGAGCAGCCGGGGCTGTCCCCGTTTGAGTTCCCACTGCCGGGCCAGCCAGGGCACGGTCTGCGCCTGGAGCAGCTCCACCCAGGTCAAAACCGTGTCCAGGGCGAACGACTCCCCGGCGTACGTGGAGTCACGGGTGGCGGAGGCGGTGGCCACCGCCACCATGGCCCGCAGTTCCTCGCCCGCGTCGGCGGCCAGGGCCCACTGTACGAAGCCCTGGTAGCTGGCGCCGAACATGCCGAACGCGCCGCACCACCACCGCTGCCGGCGCAGCCAGTCGAGAGTGTCCAGCCCGTCGTCGCGTTCGTGCACGAACGGATCGAACACCCCGCCGGAACCGCCGGTGCCCCGGCACGACTGGATGACCACGTGGAATCCCTGCTCGGCGGCGATCCGGCAGAGCAGCCGCATCGGCCCGCCCCGGCCGTACGGGGTGCGGATCAGCACGGTGGGCGCGTCCGCCGGATCGGGGGCGTAGTGGTCGGTACGCAGGATCACCCCGTCCCTGGCCCGGACCGCGACGTCCCGGGTGACGGTGATCCTTCGGGTACGCGCCCGAGGCAGCCGCAACGCGACCACGGCGAGTCGGGACGCCAGCCGATCGAGCACCGGCGCTCAACCCGCCCGATGCCGCGGCGGCGGCGTGACCCGGGCGTCGCGGATCGCGTCGCGGTGTTCCCGCAGGGAGAGGCCCATCGCCGTGAGGAACCGGTACACCACCTCAAGTTCCTCGTCCCGGAACTCCGCCATCACGCCGTCGGTACGCTCACCGAGCGGGCGGAAGAAATCCCGAGCGACGGAGGCGCCCTGCTCCGCGTAGTGCAGCAGCACCTTGCGCCGGTCGGTGGTGTCCCGGTCGCGCCGGAGGTGCCCGGCCCGTTCCAACCGGTCGATCAGCGCGGTGACGGAGCCGGAGGAGAGGTCCAGATGTTCAGCGAGCTTGCCGGGGGTGATCGGCTCGCCCGACAGTTCGGCGTCCATCACGGCGATCAACGCCTGTAGGTCGGTGCCGTTGAGACCGTGTTGGCCGGCGAAGGCATGCCCGACGTGCTGGGCGTCCACGCAGTAGCGCCGCAGCTCGGCGGTGATCTCCGCGACCAACATCTCCCGTCGGGTGTCACGCCGCCGGTACATCCCGTGCCCTGCCACGTCCCGCTGCTTCCTCCCGAGGTCTCCGGATGCGCAGCATAGCCCAGCCTGCAACATCTCTCGATAGCCAAGATACTCGGAGACCGAGAGCTGTTGCGCCATCTTTCTTGATAAGCGAAAATCTCGATAATCTAAGTATCGGCTCCCCCAGGTGGGAGCCGGGCCGAAATCGAAACGACCGGAGCGCGCAGAATGTCCCTGTTCACCCGCGTCGCCCGCAGCCGTCGGGCCGCGTGGCTCACCGTGGCCGTGGCCGTCCTCGTCGGCGTGGCCGTCTTCGGGCTACCCATTCCCAGCAACCCGGCACCGGTCTCCGCCACCGGTCTGTCCGAGCAGTGGCAGTCCACCCAGGTCGAGCGCTTGCAACGGGAGTTGCCCGCCAGCGGCGTCCAGCCGGCCGTCGTGGTGGTCAGCCGCGACGACGGCGCACCGCTGAGCGAGGCCGACCGTGCGGCGATCACCGCCGACACCAGCAGCCTCAGTCGGCTCGCCGCCGGCGGTCAGGTCGCCCCGCCGCAGCTGTCCCCCGACAACACCGTGGCCCTGGTCGCCGTACCGCTGGACAGCACCGGAGGCCAGGAGGCGGTCGCCGAACGGGTGGCCGAGCTACGCGCCGAACTCGCCGACTTTCCCGGGGACCTGACGGTCCAGGTGACCGGCCCGCCCGCCTTCACCGCCGACCTGACCAAGGTCTTCGAGGGCGCCGACGTGACCCTGCTGGCCTTCACCGCCGCCGTCGTCGCAGTGCTGTTGCTGATCACCTACCGCAGCCCGGTGCTGTGGTTGGTGCCGTTGATCATCGTGGCCGCCACCGAACAGATCACCCTGCGTGCGCTCGAAACGATCATCCCGGCGGTCGGCATCAACTTCGCCGGTGGCGCGGTCACCGGCATCGCCAGCGTCCTCGTCTTCGGTGCCGCCACCAACTATGCGCTGCTGCTGATCGCCCGCTACCGGGAGGAACTGCGTCGCGAGGAGGACCGTTTCGCGGCGATGCGCGCCGCCCTGCGCCGTACCGCCGAACCGATCCTGGCCAGCGGCGGCACCGTCATGCTCGGCGTACTCACGCTGTTGTTGAGCCAGCAGGAGACCAACCGTGCGCTCGCCGTGGCCTGCGCCACCGGCATCCTGCTCGCCATGGCCTCGGCCCTGCTCGTGCTGCCCGCCGCGCTGGTGCTGCTCGGCCGCCGCCTGTTCTGGCCGTTCGTGCCGACCGTCGGCAGCGTCGGCCGGGAAGGCCGGATCTGGGGCCGGCTCGGCGCCGCCGTGATCCGCCGCCCGGTGCCCGTCGCGGTGCTGGCCACCCTGCTGCTCGCCGGGCTCGCCCTCGGTGGCCTCGGCATCCGCACCGGGCTGTCGGAGACCGAGCAGTTCCGGGTGAAGCCGGAGGCCGTGGCCGGGGCACAGACCCTCGCCCGCGCCTTCCCCGCCGGCACCACCCAGCCGCTCGCGGTGATGACCAACCCGCAGGCCGTGCCGGCGGTCACCGCGGCCGCCGCCGAGGTGCCGGGAGTGGCCTCCGCCCGACCCGGCCCCGCCGGTGCCGACGTGGCCCAGGTCGACGTGGTCCTCGACGCCGAGCCGGGCACCGCCGCCGCCAACCGGACCCTTGAGCAACTCCGGGAAACCGTCGGCGCCGTCGACAACTCGGCGCCACCCGCCGTGGCCGGGGTCGACCAGCCGTCCGGAGCGGTCGTCGGTGGCACCGTCGCCGGTCGGTACGACTCGGCCGCCGCCGACGCCAAGGACCTGCGGCTCATCCTGCCGCTCATCCTGCTGCTCGTCGGTGCCGTGCTGGTCCTGCTGTTGCGCGGACTGCTCGCCCCGGTGCTGCTGGTCGCCACCGTCGTCGCCTCGTACTTCGCCAGCCTCGGCGGAGCCTGGCTGATCTTCGAGCACGTGTTCGACTTCCCGGCGATGGACACCGGCGTACCGCTGCTCGCCTTCGTCTTCCTCGTCGCGCTCGGAGTCGACTACAACATCTTCCTGGTCACCCGGGCCCGGGAGGATGCTCGCAGCACCGGCACCCGCAAGGGCATGCTCTCCGCGCTCCGGGTCACCGGCGGGGTGATCACCAGCGCCGGCATCCTGCTCGCGGCGGTCTTCGCCGTCCTCGGGGTGCTGCCGCTGATCACCCTGACCCAGATCGGGATCATCGTCTGCCTCGGCGTCCTGCTGGACACCCTGCTGGTGCGTACGGTCGTCGTCCCGGCCCTGGCGTTCATGCTCGGCGAACGGTTCTGGTGGCCCGGTCGGATCGCCCCCGAACAGGCTCAGTAGCCCAGACAGACGCACTCCGTCATCAGGGCACGCACGTTGCGTACGTAGCTCGGGTTGGGGACGGCCAACGGCTGCCCCTCCCGAGCTACCGCGCCGTGCCCGTAGTTGTAGGCGGCGATGACCGCGTTGAGCAGGCAGGAGTTGAGTTCGCTGGTGCACAGGTCGGCATCGAGCCGGTAGTCGGCGTCGAAGTACATGTCGCCGATGTACTTGGTGAGCCAGGCCAGGTAGGTGCCACCGAGGTAGGCGTTGTCCCGGTAGTCCCACACGTCGTAGTTCTGGCCGAACCGCTGGTTCATCCAGGTCGCGGTGTCCGGCATCACCTGCATCAGGCCGATGCCGCCGTCACACGCGACGATGTTGGACTGCCAGCCGCTCTCCTGCCACGCCGTCGCCTTCACCAGGGGCAACGGGATGCGGATGTCCGGCGCCGAGGTCGGCCAGTAGGTACGACCCGCGGCGTCGGTCAACGCGGCCTTGGCCTGCGCCCGACTCGCCTGGTCGCCCTTGTAGCTGGGTTTGCAGCTGCTCGGTGCGGGCTTGGGCGGAGCCGGAGGCACCTTCGTCTCCGTCGGCGGCTTCGGCACGGCGCGTGGCGCGGTGCTGGTGCGCTTGGGCTTCGGCGAGGGCTTCGGTGACGCCGAAGCCTTGGCACTCGCGCTGGGGCTGGCCTTCGGCGCGGCACCCATCGACTCCACCGCCCTGGGCGTCGGGCTCGTCTCGGCCGGCTCGGCCGACTCGCTCGGATCCGCGGACGACTCAGGATCCTCCTGGGGCAGTGCGACCGGCGCGGGCAACTCGCCCGCCGGAGTGTCCACCTTGGCGCATCCACCCCCGGTGGCCAACAGCGCACCGACGAACAGCGCCACGGTGAAACGGCTGACGTTACGTCCCATGTCGATCCCCCTTCGGCACTGACGAACGGCCGCACCCTAACAGCTAGCGATCGGCGAAGTGGCCCCCTCGCGGACCACGTCGGCGCCACCTCGGCGGCCTGTCGGCGGCCACGGCACGGTCCCGGGTGGCCCAGGCGACCATGAACACGGCCGTCCACGCCGCTCCCAGCAACACCGCGGCGACGGTGCCGCTGGCGGTACTCAACCCCAGGTAGAGGCGCGCACCCCCGATGCCGACCACCCCGGCCACGGCGGTTGTCCACAGCGCCACCGCGACCGGCCACCGCGCCTCCCGGGACAGCAGCCAGGCCAGCATGCACAGACTGGCCGTCACCACCGCGTTCTGGGTGGAGAACTGCACCACCCGCCCGTCGGCGGCCAACTCGGTCACCACCGCCAGGACCACCAGCGGCACGAACGCGCCGATCGTCCCCACCACGCTGAGCAGGTCGGCCCGCCAGGGCCGGTGCCGCCAGGCCTGCACCGCGGCCACCACAGCCACCAGCACGATCAACGCCGAGCCACGCAGCACGGCCACGACAAGCTGCGTCGCCTCCACCGCGTCGGGCGTACGCCGTGCGGCGAACCAACTCCCGATCGCGCCGTCGACCAGGGCCAGCCCGCTGTGCCCCACCGCCGCCCGCATCGTCCCGGCGACCGCCAACGCGACCAGGAACAGCAGCCCCACCCCGGCCGTCAGGTTCGCCAGCAACGCCCAGGCCGGCCCGAACCGCAGACTGAGCAGGAAGAACAGCAACCCGTACCGGGCCGACAGCCAGCGCAGCGGCGGCAGTCGGGCGGCACGTCCCAGCAGCGCCCGTACCGGGTCGGGGTTGCGACCCAGCCACCGACCGCCCAGCACCACCGCCACCAGCGCCGCCACCAGGACCAGCACCGCCCCGGTCGCCTGGCCCAGCCGCCGGGACACCGTGTCGTACGACTCACCCGCCAGATGCCCGACCAGCACCGAGCCACCGACCCAGGTGACCACCCCGGCCAGGTTCCACGGCGCGAACCGCCGGTACGGCATACCCGCCGCCCCGGCGAGCCGGGGCACCAGCGTACGGGCGAAGGCCACCCAGCGGGCGGTGAACACTCCCCGCCCACCCATCCGCGCGACCATCGCATCGGCCCGCGCCCACCGATGCGCCCCCACCCGGGCACCCCACCGGCCGGCGCGCAGCCGGGGGCCGTAACGCCGACCGGCGCGAAACGCCACCGCGTCTCCCGCCACGGCCGCCAGAATCATCACCAACAACGCCGGACCGAGCCGGAGGGTGCCGGTGTACGTGAGGAAGCCGACCAACAGCAGGGTGGCCTCGCCGGGTGCGACCAACCCGACGATCACCGCGGTCTCCGCCGCGACCACCAGCGCCGCCACCACATAGATCAACCAGGGCGGCAGGTGTTGCACCGAGCTCAGCAGATCATGCACGCCGGCCCCCCGGGGTCACCTCAGCAAGCTGCACCGCAAGTGTGACAGCGCCGACATGTGGCAGAACGCACTGACCCATCGGCGACCCCGACGCCGCATCGCGTCGGCACAGGCGAGAGGATGGAACTCATGCAGCTTCGCACCGACCTCCGCAACGTCGCCATCATCGCTCACGTCGACCACGGCAAGACCACCCTGGTCGACGCCATGTTGCGGCAGGCCGGCGCCTACGGCGCCCGGGGCGAGGTGACCGAACGCGTGATGGACTCGATGGACCTCGAACGGGAAAAAGGCATCACCATCCTGGCCAAGAACACCGGCGTGCGCTACCTGCCGGCGGACGGCTCCGACCCGGTCACCATCAACATCATCGACACCCCCGGCCACGCCGACTTCGGCGGCGAGGTGGAGCGTGGGCTGACCATGGTCGACGGGGTGGTGCTGCTGGTCGACGCCAGCGAGGGCCCGCTACCGCAGACCCGGTTCGTGCTCCGTAAGGCCCTCAAGGCCCGGCTGCCGATCATCTTGGTGATCAACAAGGTGGACCGTCCCGACGCCCGGATCAAAGAGGTCGTCGACGAGGCGTACGAACTCTTCCTCGACCTGGACGCCGACGAGGCGCAGATCGACTTCCCGATCGTCTACGCCTGCGCCCGCGACGGCATCGCCTCGCTGACCCAGCCCGCCGACGGCTCGGTGCCGCAGGACAGCTCCAGCCTGGAGCCGCTGTTCCGCACCCTGCTGGACACCATCCCGCCGCCCGCCTACGACGAGCAGGCGCCGCTCCAGGCCCACGTCACCAACCTCGACGCCTCCCCGTTCCTCGGCCGGCTCGCGCTGTGCCGGGTTCGGCAGGGCACCATCGCCAAGGGCCAGACCGTGGCCTGGTGCCGTACCGACGGCAGCACCCAGCGGGTCCGCATCTCCGAACTGTTGATGACCGAGGGTCTGGAGCGCAAGGCCGCCGACTCGGCCGGGCCGGGCGACATCATCGCGGTCGCCGGCATTCCCGAGATCATGATCGGCGAGACCCTGGCCGACGCGGAGAACCCGCAGCCGCTGCCGCTGATCACCGTCGACGAGCCGGCCATCTCGATGACCATCGGCACCAACAACTCGCCGCTGGTCGGTCGGGTCAAAGGCGCCAAGGTCACCGCCCGGATGGTCAAGGACCGCCTGGACAAGGAACTCGTCGGCAACGTCTCGCTGCGGGTGCTGCCCACCGAACGCCCCGACGCCTGGGAGGTGCAGGGCCGTGGCGAGTTGGCGCTGGCCATCCTGGTCGAGCAGATGCGCCGCGAGTCGTACGAGCTCACCGTCGGCAAGCCCCAGGTGGTGACCCGGGAGATCGACGGCAAGACCTGCGAGCCGGTGGAACGGCTGACCATCGACGCCCCCGACGAATACCTCGGCGCGATCACCCAGCTGCTGGCCACCCGCAAGGGCCGGATGGAGCAGTTGGTCAACCACGGCACCGGCTGGATCCGGATGGAGTGGCTGGTCCCGGCGCGCGGCCTGATCGGCTTCCGCACCGAGTTCCTCACCGAGACCCGGGGCACCGGCATCCTGCACCACGTCTTCGAGTCCTACGAGCCCTGGTTCGGCGAACTGCGTACCCGCAACAACGGCTCGCTGGTCGCCGACCGGGCCGGCAGCGTCACCGCGTTCGCGATGACCAACCTGCAGGAACGCGGCCAGCTCTTCGTCGAGCCCGGCACCGAGGTGTACGAGGGCATGATCGTCGGGGAGAACTCCCGCTCCGACGACATGGACGTCAACATCACCAAGGAGAAGAAGCTCACCAACATGCGCTCGTCGACCGCCGACGAGACCGAGAAGCTGATCCCGCCGCGCAAGCTGTCGCTGGAGCAGGCCCTGGAGTTCTGCCGCGAGGACGAGTGCGTCGAGGTCACCCCGGCCGCCGTACGCATCCGCAAGGTGACCCTCGACCAGACTCAGCGGGCCCGCGCCACCGCCCGTCGCAAGCACGCCGGCTGACCCCGCCCGCGTGTTAAAAGGGGGCCCCTTCACCTCACCAGACGCTAAGAAGGGGCCCTTCCTTTCCGTTACCCTCGGCGGGTGATCTTCGGCGGGTTGGACGCGCGACTCGATGAGGTGCCCGGGACGATCTCGGTGTACGCAGGCCCGCTCGGCGCCCCGCCCACCTGGACCCGGCACGCCGAGGCCACCCACTACGCGGCGAGCACGATGAAACTGGCCGTGCTCGCCGCGTTGCACCGCGCGTCGGAGACCGGCGGATCCAGTCTGGACACCCCGATCGAGGTGACCAACTGCTTCACCTCGGCCCGACCGGACGCTGCCCCCTTCTCCTGCGCCCGGCAGTACGACAACGACGGCGTCGTCTGGGAGCGACTCGGGCAGCAGGCCCCACTGTGGTGGCTCGCCGAACGGATGATCGTACGATCCAGCAATCTCGCCACGAACCTGCTCATCGAGCACGTCGGGCTGCCCGCCGTGGCGGAGATCTGGGCTCGGGCCGGCGCCCGGCACAGTGTCACCGGGCGCGGCATCGAGGACTTCGCCGCCCGCGAGGCAGGCATCAGCAACCTGGTCACCGCCGCCGACCTGGCCGCCCTGCTCGGCGCCGTCGCCACCGGCGCCACCCGGGCCGGACCGATCGCCTCGCCCGCCGGCTGCGCAGCGATGCTCGACGTGCTCTGCGCCCAACAGATCCGGCAGGACATCGCCGAGGGACTACCCGCCGGTACCCGCCTCGCCCACAAGAACGGCTGGGTACGCGGTGTCCGGCACGGCGCGGCCGTGGTCTTCCCCGACGACAACGCCCCGTACCTGCTCGTCGTCTGCACCACCACGCCGCTCGGCGACGACCGGCGCAGCGAGGACGTCGACGTCGACTCCCGCCAACTGGTCGCCGACATCTCGGCCCAGGTCTGGCAGGCCCGCCACGACCTCACCGCCGCCCGTACGCCCCCGCCCGCACCTCGGTCGCCGGAGTGTTAGTCCAAGCCGAAGGCTGCCACCGAACACGCCGCCGCCCGAGGTGACCGACGGCGTCGCCTCAGCCGCCCACCCGGGCGAGGTCCCGGCGTCGGTCCCGTGCCGACTTGACCAGGCTGACCACCGTTGCCACCGCCAGGGTGGCCACGATCACCAGCAGGGACAGCCAGATCGGGATGTGCGGCGCCCAGCCCACCGGCTCGCCGCCGTTGAGGAAGAACAGGTTGTTGTCCGCCAGCGCTTCCAGGATCAGCTTGACCCCGATGAAGCCGAGCACCACGGCCAGGCCGTAGCTCAGGTAGATCAGCCGGTTCAGCAGTCCACCGAGCAGGAAGTACAGCTGCCGTAGGCCCATCAGCGCGAAGACGTTGGCGGTGAAGACGAGGTACGGCTCGTGGGTGATACCGAAGATCGCCGGAATCGAGTCCAGAGCGAAGATCAGATCGGTCGTCCCGATCGCGATCATGACGATGAGCATCGGGGTGAACATCCGCCGGTCGTCCTTGCGCGCGGTCAGCCGTGCCCCGTCGTAGCCCTGGGAGATCGGCAGCGCCCGTCGGCTCCACCGGATCAGCACGTTCTCCTGGAACTCATCCTCCGCCGAGTCGCCCTGCCGGGCCAGGTTGACCGCGGTGTAGACCAGGAACGCACCGAAGATGTAGAAGACCCAGCTGAACTGTGAGATCAGCGCCGCGCCCGCGGCGATGAAGCCACCCCGCATGACCAGCGCCAGCACGATGCCGACGAGCAGCACCTTCTGCTGATACTGCCGGGGCACCGCGAAGCGCGCCATGATGATCATGAAGACGAAGAGATTGTCCACCGAGAGGCTGTACTCGGTCAGCCAGCCGGTGTAGAACTGCCCGGCCACGCTCCCCCCGGCGGTGAGCCAGAGCCCGACGCCGAAAAGCAGGGCCAGCCCCACGTAGAAGGCGACCCAGAGGCTCGACTCGCGCACGCTCGGCTCGTGCGGACGCCGCCCGATGATGAACAGGTCCACCAGAAGCACCGCGGTCAGCGCGATGAGCGTAGCCGCCCACACGAGTCCGGACACATTCACAGTCTCAACCTCCGGCAGGCATGCAGCAACCGGCACACCGTACGCCTCGTGCCGCCATCGTGGGCGCCCTCACCACCGCTAGGCTTCCTAGGAGGCTAGGTGTGGTACTGCCCGCCCGGGGTGTGAGAATCTTGCCGGCCGACCGCCGAACGGCTTTCCGCCATGGCAGGCTGCCGGCATGGTTCTTGAGGTCGCGCTGATCGACGTGGTACCCGGCCAGGAAGACGCCTTCGCCGCCGCATACGCCGAGGGACACCAGGTGCTGGCCGGCACCCCTGGCTGCCGCTCGGTGCGGATGACCCGGGGCGTCGAGTCCCCCGCCCGGTTCGTGCTGCTGGTCGAGTGGGACTCGGTCGAGGCGCACGAACAGAACTTCCGGGCCAGCGAACGGTTCGTCCGGTGGCGGGAGCTGATCGGCCCACACTTCGCCGCCCCGCCCCGGGTCGAGCACTTCGTGGACGTCCCGGCCTAGCAGTGCCGGCTCGCCACGCCAGCACGCCAGACCCGACCGAGGCGTCGGACTCTGTCGTACCTCTGATCTAACCTGCGCCTCGCGTCGGCACCGACTCCCGACGGCTACGGGGGCGCCGGGCCGGTGCCGACGCGCCCACAGCTCACCCGTCGAGCCAGCCGGCCAGCATTCGCGCGGTCTCCTGCTCTGGCAGCGCGGCTTCCAGCAGGCGTTCCGTCATCCGCTCGTACCGGTCGACGTCGGTCGTGGTGGTCAACCGCACGTCCATGGTCAACGCCTCCAGCATCACCGTTCGCGGATCCGCTGGATCCGGAAAGGAATAGCAGGAGAACGGAGTCAGCGGCAGCGGCCCCAGCCCGGCCTCGGCCGGCAACAGCCGGATCGTCACGTGCGGCAACACGGTCAGGTCGAGCAGATATCGCAGCTGTTCACGCCAGACGTCGACGGGGTCGCCGGCCGACCCGCAGGCCACCTCCGTGATCAGTGCCGTGTAGCGCGGCGGCTCGACCCGACGCAGCACCGCGTGCCGGGCGGAGCGGGCCCGCAGATCGGCCTCCACATCCACCTCGGGATCGATGAGCTGACCGGCGGCGATGCGCAGGCGTGCGTACGCCGGGGTCTGCAGCAGACCCGGCACGACGGACGGCTGGTATTCCACGATGCCCGCCGCGCCGGCTTCGAGCTCGGCGTACGTGCGTTGCCGCTCGCCCATCTCGCCCAACGCCTTCCACCAGCCCCGACTGGTCGCGGCGTCACGAGCGATGACGATCAACGCGTCGCGCTGCGTCGGCGGCACCTGGTAGACGTCGAGCAGATCCAACACGTCGGCCAGGTCAGGGCGGCTCTGCCCCAACTCGATGCGGGACAGCTTCGAGGTGGAGGCCCAACCGAGCCGGTCACACACCTGCTCCAGTGTCAGTGTCTCCCGTCGCCGCAGCTGTCGCAGCTCGGCTCCGAGCCGCGCTCGTCGAATGACCGGACTCGTTGGTAACGGCATCCCCGCCTCCCCACGGAGGGAGAGTACGCACGACGATCACCCAGCGCAATAGTGCGCTCGCATTCCGCTATTCTCCCGGCTGGAACAGCTATCGCCGAGAAGGTCGAAATCACCGCACCCCGGCAGCGTCCATTCCGCGCAACTCCTTCTTCAGTTCGGCGATCTCGTCGCGGATCCGGGCGGCCAACTCGAACTGAAGATCCCGCGCGGCGGCCAACATCTGGTCGTTCAGCTCCTGGATGAGCTGCGCCAACTCGGCCCGCGCCATGCCCTCGCGGGCCGGCGTGCCGGCACCGGGCCGGACCCGGCTGCGAGTCTCCTTGACCGGAGCCTTGCCCCGGGACAACTGCCGCACCGCACCGCCGACCCGGGTCGCCTCGGTGTCCTCCGCCTCCCGGTAGATGTCGTCGAGGATGTCGTGGATCTTCTTGCGCAGCGGCTCGGGACTGATGCCGTGCGCCTCGTTGTGCGCGGTCTGCTTGGCCCGGCGCCGGTTCGTCTCCTCGATCGCGTCCGCCATCGACGGCGTGATCTTGTCGGCGTACATGTGCACCTGGCCGGAAACGTTACGGGCCGCCCGGCCGATGGTCTGGATCAGTGAACGACCGCTGCGCAGGAAGCCCTCCTTGTCCGCGTCGAGGATCGCCACCAGCGACACCTCCGGCAGGTCGAGACCCTCCCGCAGCAGGTTGATGCCGACCAGCACGTCGTAATCGCCCCGGCGCAGCTCACGCAGCAACTCCACCCGGCGCAGCGTGTCGACCTCGGAGTGCAGATAACGCACCCGGATGCCGTTCTCCAGGAGATAGTCGGAAAGGTCCTCGGCCATCTTCTTGGTCAGCGTGGTGACCAGCACCCGCTCGTCGCGCTCGGTACGCAGCTTGATCTCGTGCATCAGGTCGTCGATCTGGCCCTTGGTGGGCTTGACCACGACCTCCGGGTCCACCAGACCGGTCGGACGGATCACCTGCTCGACGAACTCCCCCTGGGCGTGCTCCAACTCCCACGGCCCCGGAGTGGCCGACAGGAACACCATCTGACCGACCCGCTCCAGGAACTCGTCGAACCGCAACGGCCGGTTGTCGGCGGCGCTGGGCAGCCGGAACCCGTGGTCGATCAGCATCCGCTTGCGGGAGGCGTCGCCCTCGTACATGCCGCCGATCTGCGGGATGGTCACGTGCGACTCGTCGATGACGGTGAGGAAGTCGTCGGGGAAGTAGTCGAGCAGGCAGTGCGGCGGGCTGCCTGGCAACCGGCCGTCGATGTGCATCGAGTAGTTCTCGATGCCGGAGCAGAAACCGACCTGCCGCATCATCTCGATGTCGTACGTGGTGCGCATCCGCAGCCGCTGCGCCTCCAGCAGCTTGCCCTGGCGCTCCAGCTCGGCCAGCCGCTCGGCCAGCTCAATTTCGATGTCGCGGATGGCCCGCTCCATCCGCTCCGGCCCGGCCGCGTAGTGCGTCGCCGGGAAGATCAGCAGATGGTCCACCTCGCGCACCACGTCACCGGTGAGCGGGTTGAGGTAGTAGAGCTTCTCCACCTCGTCGCCGAACAGCTCGATTCGTACGGCCAGTTCCTCGTACGCCGGAATGATCTCCAGCGTGTCGCCGCGCACCCGGAACGTGCCGCGCTGGAAGGCCATGTCGTTGCGGGTGTACTGGATGTCGACCAGCCGGCGCAGCAACTGGTCGCGATCCAGTTCCTGGCCGACCGCGACCCGCACCGCCCGATCGAGATACTCCTCCGGGGTGCCGAGCCCGTAGATCGCCGACACGGTGGCCACCACCACCACGTCACGGCGGGTGAGCAGCGACATGGTCGCCGAGTGCCGCAGCCGCTCGACCTCCTCGTTGATCGAGGAATCCTTCTCGATGTACGTGTCGGTCTGCGGAATGTACGCCTCGGGCTGGTAGTAGTCGTAGTAGGAGACGAAATATTCGACCGCATTGTCCGGCAGCAGCTCGCTGAACTCCTTGGCGAGCTGCGCACAGAGCGTCTTGTTGGGCGCCAGCACCAGCGTGGGACGCTGCAACCGCTCGATCAACCAGGCGGTGGTGGCGCTCTTGCCGGTGCCGGTCGCGCCGAGCAGGACGGTGTGCCGGTCACCGCGGCGCACCCGCCGTTCCAGATCGTCGATCGCGGCCGGCTGGTCGCCGGCCGGCTGGAACTCGCTGATGACCTGAAAGCGGCCGTCCAGCCGGGGTATGTCGAGCGCCATGACAACCACCGTACGCCGGGGGCCTGACAGTCCGCGGCGACTACGCCGAGCACGTGACCGGCCTCAATATTCGCATTGTGTGGTTCTTCTCACCCGGCTACCCTTTTCCCGTAGGCCGCTCGCGGCGGCCGACCGGGCCGGTGGCGGGCCGCACAAGCCATGCTGCCCCCGGCACAGTGGGTCGCAGCACCCGGCTATGCGGCGTGCGCACCCGACGTGGTCGCGCGGCAACGCGCAGACCGGCCGCCGCGAGCGCCCCTATGTCGTCACCCGATCCCGGTCCGAGGCGTTCATCCTCCGTGGAGAACAGCTCACGACCGGTACCCGACACCCGCAGCACCGACCGTTCCGATCCGGACGAACCGACCACCGGCACCGTCCGGTCCAGCGGCTCGGCGCAGGCTCCCGACGACCCCGCAGGTGCAGCCGGCCGCCCGGCAGGTGCTCGCGGCCGGTCGGCGGGTGCTCCCGACGGCCGAACCGACCGCCGGCACCGCGCCGCGCCCCGGCGACATCGCGCCGGCATCGGGCCACCTGCCGGCCTCGGCCTCGACGGGCCCGGACAGACCGTCGACCAGCCGGGACGGCCCGGGACACGCCGGGCCAAGCTGCCCCACCCCCTACTCGACCCGGCCGCCGCCGACCCCACCGAGGACGACCTCGCCGAAGCCGACGAAACCGCCGACGAGGCCCGGCAACGGTCCGCCCGCCGACGCCGACTCACCCTGACCGGGCTCACCCTCACCGCCGTGCTCACCGCCGTCACGCTGGTGGTCACCCTGGTCAACTGGGCCCCGGACGGGCCTGCGGCCCGCCAGTTGACCTCGACCGAACGGGATCGGTTGGCGGTGATGCGGGTGACCAACCAGCGCGACCTGCGCGCCGGGCTGCACGTCACGATCGGCGACGGCACCAACCGCGCCGACCTGCTCGGCTGGGTCGACTGGGCCCGGCGACTGGTCTACGTCGACGTGGGCGGGCCCGGTGCCGGCGCGCTGCGCGGTCTGGCGCAGGCCAGCCCCACCGTCCTGGTGGTCCGGCCCGATCCGGCCGCGGTACCGGCACCCGCGATGCCGCCGCTGATCCCACCGACCGACGGCTGGCGGGTTCCCCCGGACCAGCGGCTCGCACCCCTGCTGGCCATGATCTTCGCGCTGAGCGCCGAGCGCCCGGACCCGGCCGAGGAGTTGTCCGGCCGTTGGGTCGGCCGGGAGCAGCGCAACGGGGAGAGCCTCGACATCCTGGAGGCGTCGCCACCCGGCGCCGGGCCAACTGATCCCGGCGCAGGAACCGCCGCCCGTTACTGGTTGGACGCCGCCGGCCGACTGCACCGGCTGGAGACCACAGTCGCGGCGATCGGGCCGGTCACCGTGCAACTGAACCGTACCGACCGGCCGACCCTACGGCCGGTCGACGCGCTGGGCGGTCGCCCCGGCCTGCCCCGCGCCCTCCAGGCCGCCGAACGGGACCGCTGGCGGCGCCTACCGGCCCGGTTGCGAGCCGCCGGCGGCGCCACCGTCACGGCGACCGTGCCCGCGTCGGCCGCCATCAACCTGCGCGGCACCGGCTGGCTGGACTGGATCTCGGGTACGGCCTATCTCGGCGTCACCGACCTGGACACCGCAGGCACCCGGACGCTGGTCCGACAGGACCGCGGCGGGGTCGCCCGGATCGAGGCGCCGTCGCCGGGAGACCTGGCGGATCCGCCGCTGCCACCACCGGTCACGGGATGGCGCACCGGCGCGCACCGCAGCGACGCGCTGGACCCGCTCGTGGACCGGGCGCTGCGGGCCGCCCGAGGCGCCGGCCCCTCCGGCAGTCCCCGCCGGGTACGCGGTGACAACATCGCCGGCAACACGGTCGACGTCGTCGAGGTCGGATCCGAAGGCACCCGGGCACGCTACTGGGTCGACCGGTCCGGTCTGCTCCGCCGGCTGGAGGTGTCGACCCGGGGCGGCGCCTGGGCGCAACTCGACCTGACACCGGGCCGGGTACCCCAACTGACCACGCCGGCCAAGGCCCGCTGACCGCTCCTGGCGGGACTACGGACGCCATCCGGTCCGAGCCGCCCACTGCTCCGCCCGCAGGTGCTCCTCGTCGAACCACGGATCCTTCGCCGTGGCGTACGCCCCGCTGTCCGGCGCCGAGGCCGCCAGTTCCCGCTTGAGCATCAGGTACGCGGCCCGCCGGTCGGGGTCGGCCCGCAGGTGGTCACGCATCAGCAGGGCGTACCGCCAGCCGGGTGACCCGGTCACCCGCAGGTGCAGATGGACCGGACGGGCGGGATCGGCGCTGCCGTGCAGTCGCTTCTCCCACCGTCCGGCGCCCGCCGGTCGGGGGGTGTCCCACCAGTCGCCGGGCAGCCGAGGGAAACCGGCGTCGGCGAGTCGCTGCGCCAGCGGCCCGTCCGCGTCGGCCAGGGACGGCACACTGAGTTGGATGTCGATGACGTCCTTGGCGGCCAGACCCGGCATCGCGGTCGAGCCGATGTGGTCGATCCGCAGGTCCGCCGGAGCGATCGCGTGACGGATCCGGGCCGCCAGCCGGGCGTACTGCTGCGGCCAGGTCGGATCCGGTTCGCTCAGCGTCACCCGGTGCGCCCGGACCGCCCGCCGATGTCGCACGTTGTCCTCGAAGGGCACCAACCGGTCGTGCCAGAGGGCGTCGACGGCGGCATGCAGCTGGGCCAGGCTGCCGTCGTTACACAGCAGCACGTCCGCCACCGCCGCCCGGCGGGCGTCGTCGGCCTGGCCGGCGATCCGCCGCTCGGCGTCCGCCCGGCTCATCCCCCGGTCCCGGGTCAACCGCTCCAACCGGGTCGCCAGCGCCGTCTGCACCACCACCACCAGGTGGTACGTGGGCGCCAGCCCCACCTCCACCAGCAGCGGTACGTCGTTGACCACCACCGCGTCAGGTGCCGCGGCGGCGACCAGCTCGGCGGTACGGGCCCGCACCCGGCTGTGGACGATCGTCTCCAACCGGCGACGGGCTGCCTCGTCGGTGAAGACCAGGTCGGCGAGAGCGGCCCGGTCGAGGGCGCCATCGGCGTCGAGCACCCGCTCGGTGAAGGCGGCCACCACCTCGGCCAGCCCGTCGGTGCCCGGGGCCACCACCTCCCGGGAGAGTTGGTCGGCGTCGACGAGCACCGCGCCGCGCTCGACCAGCCGCCGCGCCACCGCGCTCTTGCCCGAACCGATCCCGCCGGTCAACCCCACCTTCAGCACGGCACTCAGTCAACCCGATCATCGCCGCACCGCCAAACAAGAGCCGAACCCACAACGGCGAGGGCCCCGCCGCGAACCCGGAGATCCGGGTCGAAGCGGGGCCCTGCCGTGTTGGCTAGCGGGTCACTTACCGCCGGCGAGCTTCTCGCGCAGAGCGGCGAGCGCCTCGTCGGTGGCCAGCGTGCCAGCGGGCTCCTCGGCCTGGCGGCTGGGGGCCGCGCTGGTCGTGGTGGTGGTGCCGGTGGGCGCAGGCTGCGGGTTGGCAGCGGCCTCGGCCTCGGCGGCCCGAGAGGTCTGCACCTGCTTCTGGTGCGCCTCCCAGCGCTGCCGCGCCTCGGCGTACTGGTTCTCCCAGGTCTCGCGCTGCTTGTCGTACCCCTCGAGCCACTCGCCCGTCTCCGGGTCGAAGCCCTCCGGGTAGATGTAGTTGCCCTCGGCGTCGTAGGTCGCGGCCATGCCGTAGAGGGTCGGGTCGAAGTGCTCCTCGCCCTCGACGAAGCCCTCGTTGGCCTGCTTGAGCGACAGCGAGATCCGGCGGCGCTCCAGGTCGATGTCGATGACCTTGACCATGACCTCGGAGCCGACCTGGACGACCTGCTCGGGGATCTCCACGTGGCGCTCGGCCAGCTCGGAGATGTGGACCAGGCCCTCGATGCCGTCGTCCACCCGGACGAACGCACCGAACGGCACCAGCTTGGTGACCTTACCCGGCACGATCTGCTGGATCGCGTGGGTACGGGCGAACTGCCGCCACGGGTCCTCCTGGGTCGCCTTCAGCGACAGCGAGACCCGCTCGCGGTCCAGGTCGACGTCCAGGACCTCGACCTCGACCTCCTGGCCCACCTCGACGACCTCGGACGGGTGGTCGATGTGCTTCCAGGACAGCTCGGAGACGTGCACCAGGCCGTCCACGCCGCCCAGGTCGACGAACGCGCCGAAGTTGACGATCGAGGAGACGACGCCCTTGCGGACCTGCCCCTTCTGGAGCTTGTTGAGGAACTCGGTGCGCACCTCGGACTGCGTCTGCTCCAGCCAGGCCCGGCGGGACAGGACCACGTTGTTGCGGTTCTTGTCCAGCTCAATGATCTTGGCTTCGAGCTCGCGGCCGACGTACGGCTGCAGGTCACGCACCCGCCGCATCTCGACCAGGGAGGCCGGCAGGAAGCCGCGCAGCCCGATGTCGAGGATGAGGCCACCCTTGACCACCTCGATGACCGAGCCGCGGACGACACCGTCCTCGTCCTTGATCTTCTCGATCGTGCCCCAGGCCCGCTCGTACTGCGCCCGCTTCTTGGAGAGGATCAGCCGCCCCTCCTTGTCCTCCTTCTGGAGGACGAGGGCCTCGATGTGGTCACCGACCGAGACGACCTCTGCCGGGTCCACATCGTGCTTGATCGACAACTCACGAGAGGGGATGACGCCCTCGGTCTTGTAGCCGATGTCGAGCAGGACCTCGTCCCGGTCGACCTTGACGACGGTGCCTTCGACAATGTCGCCGTCGTTGAAGTACTTGATGGTCTCGTCGATCGCGGCGAGGAAAGCTTCCTCGGAGCCGAGGTCGTCGACGGTGACCTTGGTGGCGCTCGAGGGGGCCTCGATGCTGCTCGTCATGTGGGCGGTTGCTCCGGTCGGATGTGTGTCACAGCAGGCTGGTGTCGCGGTGACCTGTGCGCGCCAACGGATCCGTCGGCGGGCCCACCCAAAAATCGCTGAACGAGATCTTGATGTGACTCCGTCGACCGCGCACCTGCTCCCTGCCGAGGCACACGATCCGCGAGCGCATCCTCTACCCTACCCGCTGCATTACCACAGCGTGCAAGCCCTCCCGTCTCCTCATCGCCGCACCACCCGCGAAAGCGGAGATTTCGGCCAGAGGCGCCTTCTCCCCCCGCTGCGCGCTCCCACCAGCCAGGGCCGACGCGCTCGGCCCGGGCCCCGACCCGGCGGGCGTGGGCGGAATCACCCGGCGGGCGGCCGCCGGGCCACGAAGATGGCGGTCCCCGGAAACAGTCGCCCACGCAGCGGGCTCCACTGGCCCCAGATCTGCTCGTGCCCGGGTGGCCACTCCGGCTCCACCACGTCGTGCAGGACGAAGCCGGCGGCCGTCAACTCCCGGACCCGGTCGCCGAAGGTGCGGTGCGCCTCGATGTAGCTGGGCACTCCCGCCGCGTCCTGTTCGATGTACGGGCGACGGTCGAAGTACGAGTGCACCGCCAGCAGACCACCCTCGCCGGGATCGTCGAGGAACACCCAGCGCATCGGGTGGGTGACGGCGAAGACCCACGCTCCACCGGGACGCAGCACCCGGTACACCTCGCGCATCAGCGCCTCGGAGTCGGCGACGAACGGGACGGCGCCGAACGCGGTGTGCACCGTGTCGAACGTGCCCGCCCGAAACGGCAGGGCCAGGGCGTCCGCCTGCACGAGCGGCACCCGTACGCCGCAGCGTTCGGCGGCCATCCGGGCGTGCCGCAGCATGCCGGCGGAGAGATCCAGGGCCGTCACCTCGGCGCCCTGCCCGTCCAGCCAGCGCGAGCCCGCCGCCGCGCCGCAGCCCAGTTCCAGTACCCGGGTCCCCTTGACATCGCCGAGCAGCCGCACGTCGGCCTCGCGCAGCCCCTCCGGGCACCACACCAGATCGACGTCGCCGAGAAAGGCGCCGTGCTCCTCCTGATAGCTGTCCGCGTCCTGGTCCCACCAGCGGCGGCTCGCCGCCCTGCCCTCGGCCTCGGAGACAGCGCGGCGAGTGACGGCGGGTTCGGGCAGCGGCGGATCGTCGTTCATCCCGGTAACGGTACGGAGCCCGACCGGAGCACCGGCGCAAGGGCGCCGGTGGGGCACCGACGACACCGGCGACCGAGGTCAACTCGACCAAGAGGCAACATCACCCTGGGTGCCCTTTCCGCCCGGTCACCCCCGGACGCTGTTTCCGCTCGGTCACCCCGGGGCGCTGTTTCCGCTCGGCGGCGCCGGGTACCCGCGGGCATGGCCGAGAAGGAGTTCCACGAGGGCGACCACGTCTCCTGGGCCAGCCACAGCGGCCGGGCGTACGGCGTGGTCAAGGAGAAGCTGATCGACCGGACCCACGTACGCGGGCACACGGTGAACGCCACGCCGGAGGATCCGCAGTACCGGATCACCAACGACGACTCGGGACGGGACGTCGCCCACCGCCCGGAGGTGTTACGTCGTGAGCCGAAGTGACGATCCCCAGCAGACGTACCGGGAGTTCACCGACGCGGTGAACATGAAGCCGACCGAACTGTCCCGTTGGTTGGAGACCGACGCGTCCAAACACGTCGGCTGGCAGAAGAAGGGCACCGAGGGCGGCGAGTCGGTGGGCCACGAGTCCGGCCGCAAGATCGTCGACCTGCTCCGACGCAAGCGCGGCGATCTCACCGAGGCCGACTACAAGCACATGCGCAAGGTCGTCGGGTACGTCCGGCGGCACATGGCGCAGCGACCCAGCGGCGACGTACGCGAAACCCGGTGGCGGTACTCGCTGATGAACTGGGGCCACGACCCGGTCAAGGCGGCGCTGCCGCCGCCCGGCGGCCCGTCCCGAAAGGCCCTCGAACGGCACGGCACTCCGCCGAAGTCCCGCCGGGGCCCCGGCCGCTGACTCGACGCCGCGATCCGAAACCTCGGGCGCGCTCGATGTCGTGCCCCCCGGCTCGGGTAGCCGATCGGCTTGACCCTGCCGTTGACGGCAGGGTCACACGATCGCGGTATGAGCGACAGCACGCCACGCCGGGTCGTCGTGGTGACGGGCGCCGGCACCGGAATCGGCCGCGCCACGGCCCGGGCGTTCAGCACCGCAGGCGACCACGTTCTCGCGGTGGGCCGCCGCCGCGCACCGCTGGCGGAGACGGCAGCCGACCATTCCCGGATCGTTCCGTTCACCATGGACGTCACCGCCGCCGACGCGCCGCAACGGGTGGTCGATGCCGCCCTCACCCGGCACGGACGCCTCGACGTACTGGTCAACAACGCCGGGATCGCCGGTGGCGGCGGCCTCGCCGACCTGGACGAGACTGCGGTACGCAGGCAGTTGGACATCAACCTGCTCGCCCCGGTCCGGCTGGCCCACGCCGCGCTCCCGGCGTTGGCCGCCACCCAGGGGGTGATCGTCAACATCACCACCTCGATCGGTCAGCGGGGCTGGCCCGGTTCCTCGCTCTATGCCGCGGGAAAGGTCGCGCTCGATTCGCTGACCCGCAGCTGGGCGGTGGAGTTGGCGCCATGCGGCGTCCGCGTGGTGGCGGTGGCCCCGGGTGCGATCGACACTCCGATCGGCGAACACCAGGGCCTCGATCCACAACAACGCGCGGCGGTACGCGCCTGGCAGGTGGGGCACACGCCGCTGGGCCGGCTCGGGCGTCCCGAGGAGGTAGCCTGGGCGATCCTGCACCTCTGCGACGCGAATGCGGCCTTCGTCACCGGCGTGGTGCTGCCCGTCGACGGCGCAGCGGTTGTCGCGTGAGGGGACGGTGTCGGCGGGATGCGGATCGGTGAACTGGCCAGACGCACCGGCAGCACGCCCCGGGCCCTGCGCCACTACGAGGAGCAGGGTCTGATCGCCGCCCACCGGGCCGCGAACGGCTACCGGCAGTACGACGAGCGGGCCGCGCTGCGGGTACGCAACATCCGGCACCTGCTCGCCGCCGGCCTGACCCTGGAGGACGTTCAGGCCTTCCTGCCCTGTCTCGACGGGGACGTGACCACCGCACCGCCCTCCCCCGCCGGCCTCCGGATCGGTCAGCAACGTCTGGCCGTCCTGGACGCCCGGATCGCCGCCCAGGTAGCCCTCCGAGAACGCCTGGCCGCCGCCCTGACCGACGCCACAAACCCCCACCCCAACCCCTGACCCACAAACCACCCCACCCCACCCAACCCCAACCCCGGCCCCGGCCCCGGCCCCGGCCCGCGATCTTGCACTTACGGTCGCCAACATGCACCAAAAGCGCACTATGCACCGACAGTAAGTGCAAGATCGACGCAGATAGAGGCGGGTGCGGTCAGCCTCGACACCCAGCCCCGGCCACAGCGTCGTCAGGACCGGAGCACTCTCGCCTACGGCTGGAGCACGCGCCGCTCGTGTGCCGCCGCACTACGCCAGGGCCCGGCCCACGTCAGGGTTTCGGGGGGAGCCCGGCCCGTGCAGGGATCAAGCCTGACCGCCCGGAGCGGGCCGGGCTCCCCCCGAAACCCCGCCCACCCCAAGGCAGGCAGCCCCTCCGAACCATGCCCACCCCAAAGCAGGCAGACCCTCCGAACCATGCCGACCCAAAGCAGGCAGGCGCTCCGAAGCCCGGAGTGCCCGAAACCTCGCCCCGCCCGTACCTCACGGCCGGCCGGTCATCCCGAGGGATCAGTGATCCGCGCTGTTCCAGTCGCGGCCCTCGCCGACCGACACCTCCAGCGGCACCGACAACGGGTACGCCCCACCCATCTCGCGCCGGACCAGCTCCTCCAGGACCGTCCGCTCCCCCGGGGCCACCTCGAAGACCAGTTCGTCGTGCACCTGTAGCAGCATCCGGGAGCGCAGCCCGGCGTCGCGCAGCGCGGTGTCGACGTGCAGCATGGCGACCTTGATGATGTCGGCGGCGGAACCCTGGATCGGCGCGTTGAGCGCCATCCGCTCGGCCATTTCCCGACGCTGCCGGTTGTCGCTGACCAGGTCGGGCAGGTAGCGCCGGCGGCCGAGGATGGTGGAGGTGTAGCCGTCCTGGCGGGCCCGGGCGACCACCTCGTGCAGGTAGTCCCGGACCCCGCCGAAGCCGGCGAAGTAGTTCTCCATCAGGCCACGCGCCTCCTCGGCGGTGATGCCGAGTTGCTGGGACAGGCCGAAGGCGCTCAGCCCGTACGCCAGGCCGTAGTTCATCGCCTTGATCTTGCGTCGCTGGTCCGGAGTGACCTCGGCCACCGGTACGGCGAAGACCGAGGAGGCGGTCGCGGCGTGGAAGTCGGCGCCGGAGTTGAACGCCTCGATCAACGCGTCGTCGCTGGACAGATGCGCCATGATCCGCATTTCGATCTGGCTGTAGTCGGCGGTGAGCAGGCATTCGTAGCCCTCCCCCACCACGAACGCCCGGCGGATGCGCCGCCCCTCCTCGGTGCGGATGGGAATGTTCTGCAGGTTGGGCTCGGTGGAGGAGAGCCGGCCGGTGGCGGCGACTGTCTGGTTGAACGTGGTGTGGATGCGACCGTCGTCGGAGACCGACTTGAGCAGCCCGTCCACCGTCGACTTGAGCTTGGCCACGTCCCGGTGGCGCAGCAGATGGTGCAGCAGCGGGTGCTCGGTCTGCGCGTAGAGCCACTGGAGGGCGTCGGCGTCGGTGGTGTACCCGGTCTTGATCTTCTTGGTCTTGGGCAGGGCGAGTTCGCCGAAGAGAATCTCCTGGAGCTGCTTCGGCGAGCCGAGGTTGAACTCCCGGCCGACCACCGCGTACGCGCCCTGCGCGGCGGCCTTCACCTCGGCGGCGAAGTGCGCCTCCAACTCCGAGAGGTAGTCGGTGTCGGCGGCGATGCCGGTGCGCTCCATGCCGGCCAGCACCCGCATGAGTGGCAGCTCCACCCCGGCCATCAGGCGGGCGGACTGTTCCCCGTCGCGGGACAGCTCGGCGTCGATCGCCTCGGCCAGGTCGAGGGTGGCCCGGGCGTGCAGCATGAGATTCTGCTCGGCCTCGCCGTCGCCGCCGAGCCCGTCCAGGGTGAGCTGGCCGTCGTCGGGAACGTCGACCCGCAACTCCCGGTGCAGGTAGCGCAGCGCCAGGTCGGTCAGATCGTAGGAACGCTGGTCGGGGCGGGCCAGGTAGGCCGCGATCTGGGTGTCCCGGGCGATGCCGGCCAGAGTCCAGCCGTGCGCGGCGAAGGCCAACACGGCGGGCTTGCTGTCGTGCAGCACCTTGGGCCGGGTCTCGTCGGCCAGCCACCCGGCCAGTGCCGTCTCGTCGCTGGCGTCGAGCCGGCTCGGGTCGAACCAGGCCGCCGCACCGGTTGCGGTGGCCAGGGCCAGGCCGGTGACGGTGGCGGTGTGCCGCCGGTTGGGGCCGGTGTCCAGCTTGACCGCCAGCCCGACCGGGTCGCCCGCCGGGGCGTGCGTGGCCAGCCAGCCGGTCAACGCACCCGGGCCGGTCAGCACCTCGCCGGCCAACTCGAAGCCGGCCTCGGCCTCCGGCTCGACCGCGTCGAGGTACTGGTAGAGACGGTCGCGCAGGATGCGGAACTGGAGCGTGTCGAAGACCTGGTGCACGGCCTCGCGGTCCCACCCCTGCCAACGGGCGTCGTCCGGCCGGATCGGCAGCTCCAGGTCAGCCACCAGTTGGTTGATCTCGTAGTTGCGGATCACGTCGGCGAGCCGCTCGCGCAGGCTGTCGCCGGCCTTGCCCTTGATCTCGTCGGCGCGGGCGATGATGCCCTCCACCCCGCCGTACGTGTTGATCCATTTGGCCGCGGTCTTCGGGCCGACGCCGGGGACGCCCGGCAGGTTGTCGCTGGTCTCACCGACCAGCGCGGCCAGATCCCGGTAGCGACCGGGAGCGACACCGTACTTCGCCTCGACCGCGGCCGGATCCATCCGGGCCAGGTCGGAGACGCCCTTACGCGGGTAGAGCACGGTGATCTGCTCGTCGACGAGTTGGAAGGCGTCCCGGTCACCGGTGGAGATCAGCACCGGCATGCCCTGATCGCGGGCCTGGCAGGCCAGGGTGGCGATGATGTCGTCAGCCTCGTAGCCCTCCTTCTCCACCACCGGCACCCGCAGCGCCGCGAGGACCTCCTTGACCAGGCTGACCTGGCCCTTGAAGTCGGTCGGCGTCTCGCTGCGGCCGGCCTTGTACTCCGCGTACTTGTCGGTGCGGAAGGAGCGGCGGGACACGTCGAAGGCGACGACGATGTGGGTCGGCCGCTCGTCGCGCAGCACGTTGATCAGCATCGAGGTGAAGCCGTAGACCGCGTTGGTCGGCTGCCCGGTCGTGGTGGAGAAGTTTTCCACCGGCAGGGCGAAGAAGGCCCGATATGCCAGGGAGTGTCCGTCGACGAGGAGCAGGCGCGGCGTCGTAGCTGTCACGGTGGCGACTCTAGTCCGTGCCGCCGACAACTCTGCGCTACGCCGGGGCTAGACCGGGAATCGGCCGCGCCGCCACTGCCAGTGGCGGCCGGCGGCCAGGTGGTCGATGACCGCGCGTTGCAGCACGGTACGCCGCGGCAACTCGTCCAATGGCGTGGTCAGGGTACGGAACACGAACCGCAGCATCTCGACGTCGGCGTCCAGCCCTTCGGGCTGCTCGTAGGGCTCCAACTCGAACCTGCGCTGGAACCGGACGATGTTGGTCTCCTCGGGCAGGTATTCCCGCAGCTGCGGATCGAGCAACCACGAGCCGCACGCGAACGCCGGGTAACGCTCGTCGGGAAAGTGGCGTGGGAAGAACGCCCGAGCCTCGTCCAGCGACGCCTCGACCGACTCCGGGGTCAACGGCCCCGAGTCAGGGATGTGCAGGTCGATGGTGGTGTCGCCGCGGTAGTGCTGCAACCGACCCAGCTCGTACAGGCTGCCACGCACATGCAGCGTCAACCAGCTCTGCATGACCGGCCAGCCCTCGCCGCGCATCCGCCGGTCGATCGCCAGATTCCGGCCCAGATCCGCGAGGGTCGCCCACGACACGGCGTCCGGGATGCCGTGGTCACGGTGGTACCCCAGGACGACGTCGACGAGAGCCAGGTACGCGTACACGTAGAGGTGCCGCCAGGCGGGGCCGCGGTCACGGGGCAGCTCCGGGCCCGGCGGCAGCCAGCCGTTGCCGCCGAGATCGGCGCGGACCAGCGCGATCGAGCGGTCGAGCAGCCACCGCAGTTCCGCAGTCCACTCCGGAGAGTCGGGGTCGGGCCAGCCCGCCATGATCTCGGCGACATCGTCCGGCGGCACCGCCAGCCGGTCGAGCAGGGCGGGTACGTCGGACCTGGCGGGCAGCGGAGCCGACGGCCGGTCACCGGCGAGCCGGTGCACCCGCTCGACCTCCTCGACGGGCACCCCGAGCTGGGCGGCGGTGTCGGTCAGGTCCACGCCGAGGACACTACCGATCGGCGGGGTGGCTGCGACAGGCCCGAGCCGGCGCGAGCGGTGTGGTTCCGGCCCGGCGATCTAGAGCCGCACCGGAACCACACTCGTCAGAGCACCTTGGCCAGGAACGTCTTGGTCCGCTCGTGCTGCGGGTTGGCGATCACCTCGCGGGGGTTGCCGGACTCGACCACGACCCCGCCGTCCATGAAGACCAGTGAATCGCCGACCTCGCGGGCGAAGCCGATCTCGTGGGTCACCACGATCATCGTCATGCCGTCGCGGGCCAGGTCCTTCATCACGTCGAGGACCTCGCCGACCAACTCCGGATCCAGCGCGCTGGTCGGCTCGTCGAAGAGCATCAGCTTCGGCTGCATGGCCAGCGCCCGGGCGATGGCCACCCGCTGCTGCTGCCCGCCGGAGAGCTGATTCGGGTAACTACCCAGCCGGTCACCCAGCCCCACCCGTTCCAACAGCGCCACCGCCCGGTCCCGGGCCTCGGCCCGCTTCTCCCTGTGGACCAGCAGCGGCGCCTCGGTGACGTTCTCCAGGGCGGTCTTGTGCGGGAACAGGTTGAACCGCTGGAACACCATGCCGATGGCGCGGCGCTGGGCGGCGACCTCCTTCTCCCGCATCTCGTGCAGCTTGCCGCCACGCTCCCGGTAGCCGATCAGCTCGCCGTCCACCCAGATCCGCCCGGCGTTGATCTTCTCCAGGTGGTTGATGCACCGCAGGAAGGTCGACTTGCCCGAGCCGGAGGGCCCGAGCAGGCAGCACACCTCCCCGGCGCGCACCTGAAGATCGATGCCCTTGAGCACCTCGATGGAGCCGAACGACTTGTGCACCTGCTCGGCCCGTACCATCGGCCCGGACTCGGTGCCCGGGGCGCCGGCCTGGGCCGGCACGCTCACCTGCGTCATACGCCCCCTGCCCCTCCGGTGGCGCCGCCGCCACCGACCGCCATGCCCCGCAGCCGGGCCTTCGCCTGTCCGGCGCGACCGCTGCCCTTGGCGAAGTGCCGCTCCAGGTAGTACTGCCCGACCAGCAGCACACTGCTCAACAGCAGATACCAGATGGTCGCCGCGACCAGCATCGGGAAGACCTGGAAGGTCCGGCTACCGACAGCCCTGATCTGGAAGAACAGCTCGGTGGAGACCGGCACGAAGGCCACCAGCGAGGTGTCCTTGAGCATGGCGATGGTCTCGTTGCCGGTCGGCGGAACGATCACCCGCATCGCCTGCGGCAGGACGATCCGGCGCAGGATCTGCCCCTGGCTCATGCCCAACGCCTGGGCCGCCTCGGTTTGCCCCTCGTCGACCGACTGGATACCAGCCCGGACGATCTCCGCCATGTACGCGGCCTCGGACAGGCCGAGCGCCAGCATGCCGGCCACGAAACCGGTGAGGATGTCCGTCGCCGAGAAACCGAACAGTCGCGCCTCGAAGTCCTGCACCCCGAACAACGCGCCGATCTGCCGGTCGAAGGGCAACCCGAACTCGATCCGGGCCCAGAGGATGCCCAGATTACCGAAGAGGATCGCCAGCACCAACCGCGGCACCGCCCGGAAGAACCAGGTGTACGCCCAGGCGACGCCACGCAGGATCGGGTTGCCCGACAGTCGCATGATCGCGATGACGACGCCCAGCACGATGCCGATCAGCATGGCGGTCACCAGCAGCGCGAGGCTGCCGCGGACACCAGCCATGATCGGCGGCCGGAACATGTTGTCGACCATGAACGACCAGTTGAACGCCTCGTTCGTCACCAGCAGGTGCACGAACATGGCGACCAGCACCCCGATCACGGCGACGGCGACCCACCGCCCGGGATGCCGCACGGGCACGGCCTGGATGGGTTCCGGCCGTGCCCGTTCGGGTGAATCGGTGTCGATCGACATGTCAGCTGGCGGGGTTCAGTTCCGACGTGGTGATGGCCCCACCCTCGACGCCCCACTTACCCAGCGCCGCCTTGTAGCTGCCGTCGGCGATGACCGCCTGCACGGCCTCCTTCAGCACCTCGGCGAACGCGGCCTGGTCCTTGGGCACCGCGTAGCCGTACGGCGCCGACTCGTAGATGTCGCCGAGCACCTCCAGCTGGCCGTTGCTCTGCTTCACCGCGTACGCGCCGACCGGCGAGTCGGCCAGCATGGCGTCGTTCTTGCCGCTGACGACGGCGGCCGTCGCGTCGCTCTGCGCCTGGTACTGGTCGATGTTGATCTCCGGCTTCCCGGCGTCGGTGCACGCCTTCGACCGGGCGGTGATGTCGTCGAGCTGCACGGTGCCGACCTGCACGGCGATCTTCTTGCCGCAGGCGTTGTCCGGGTCCACCTGGTTCGGGTTACCGGCCTTGGTGGCCCACTGGGTGCCGGCGGAGAAGTAGCTCACCATGTTGACCGTCTGCAACCGCTCGGCGTTGATGGTGAACGAGGAGACACCGACCTCGTACTTGCCGGAGCTCACGCCCGGCAGGATCGCGTCGAACGGCGCCGACTCGTACTCGGCCTTCAGGCCGAGCTTCTGCGCCACCGCGTTGAACAGCTCCACGTCGAAGCCGATCACGGTCTTGCCGTCGGTGTCCAGGAACTCCGCCGGGGCGTACGTCGCGTCGGTACCGACCTTGATCACACCGTCGGCCTTGATCGTGTCGGGCACCTTGGCGGCGAGATCCGTGTCCGCCGAAGCGGTCACGGACGGACCCGCACCGGGCTCGTCGGCGCTGTCCTGCTCGCCGCACGCCGCCATCGAGAGAGTGAGCAGCGCCGCACCGGCCACACCGATGACGGCCCGCCGACGACCGTTGAGGTTGAACATGTCGTACTCCTTGCGAAGAGGGGTGACGGCCGTTCAGGCCACGCCGAGGTAGGCCTCTTTGACAGACGGGTCGTGCAGCAGCTCGGCGCCGGTGCCTTCCTTGACGATCCGGCCGGTCTCCAGCACGTACGCGCGGTGCGCCCGGGCAAGGGCCTGCTGTGCGTTCTGCTCCACCAGCAGGATCGTGGTGCCCTGCTGGTTGATCTCCGTGATGATGCTGAAGATCTGCTGGATCAGCATCGGCGCCAGCCCCATCGACGGCTCGTCGAGCAGCAGCAGCTTGGGCCGGCTCATCAACGCCCGACCCACGGCCAGCATCTGCTGCTCACCACCGGAGAGCGTGCCACCGACCTGCTTACGCCGCTCGGCAAGCCGAGGGAACAGCTCCAGCACCTTTGCCAGATCCTTGGCCACCTCGCCGCGGTCCCGCCGGGTGTAGGCGCCCATGTCCAGGTTCTCCATCACCGTCATGCCGGGGAAGATCCCCCGGCCCTCGGGTGCCTGGCACAGCCCGCGCCGCACCCGCAGGTCGGCCCGGAGCTTGCTGATGTCCTCACCGTTGAACCGGATCTGCCCGGAGGCGATCGGACGGATGCCCGAGATGGCCCGCATGGTGGTGGACTTACCGGCGCCGTTGGCGCCGATCAGGGCCACGATCTCACCCTCGTTGACGGTCAGGCTGATCCCGTGCAGCGCCTTGATCCGCCCGTAGAGCAGACTGACGTCCTCGATCTCAAGCAGCATCGTCATCCGGCACCCCCAGGTAGGCCGCGATCACCCGGTGATCCTCACGCACCTCGGCGGGGAGCCCATCAGCGATCTTCTTTCCGAACTCCAGCACCACGATCCGGTCGGTCACTCCCATGACCAGACGCATGTCGTGCTCGATGAGCAGCACGGTGACGCCCTGGTCCCGGATCTTGCGGATGAGCTGGAGCAGCTCCTCCTTCTCGGCCGGGTTGAAGCCGGCAGCCGGCTCGTCCAGGCAGAGCAGTACCGGATCGGTGGCCAGCGCCCGCGCGATCTCCAGCCGGCGCTGTTCACCGTAGGAGAGGTTGCGGGCGGCGTCGTGCATCCGGTGAGGGATGCCGACGAAGTCCAGCAGCCGCTCGGCCTTCTCCAGCCCGTCGCGTTCCTCACGGCGGTGCCGGGGCAGCCGGAACAGCGCGGAGATAACGCTGGTCTTGTGGTGCGCGTCCGCGCCCACCTGGATGTTCTCCAGCGCGGTCATCTCCGGGAACAGGCGGATGTTCTGGAACGTCCGCGCCATGCCCATCTTGGTGATGTGGTGCTTCTTCTTGCCGGTGATCCGCTCACCGCGGAACCGGATCTCCCCCTCGGAGGGCTGGTAGATGCCGGTCATCGCGTTGAAGCAGGTGGTCTTGCCGGCACCGTTGGGGCCGATCAGCCCGAGAATCTCACCCTTGTAGAGGGTGAAGTTCACATCATTGAGGGCCACCACGCCGCCGAAGCGCAGCGTCACGTGGTCGACCTCCAGCAGTGGTTCCCGGGCGGCGGCGGTGGACTCCACCGCCGGGGCGCCGGCCTGCTCCGGAACGGTCGGCTTCTGCACGGTCTCACCCACCGACGATCACCTCCTTGCGACGGTCCTTGAACTCCGCCGCCCTTCGTCGGTTCGGAATCAAACCTTGCGGCCGGAAGATCATCATGATCACCAGCACCAGGCCGAAGAACATGAAACGGTACTCGTACAGCTCGACGCCGAAGAACTCGATGCCGCGGAACCGCTCGATCATGTACGCCACCAGGCCACCACCGACGATCGCGCCGACGATGTTGCCCGAGCCACCGAGGATGACCGCGGCCAGGATGATGATCGAGTTGAGCAGTTCCAGGTTCTGCGAGCTGACGAAGTTCTGCTTACCGGCGAACAACGCCCCGGCCAGACCACCGATCGCCGCACCCGAGGCGAACGCCCAGAGCTTGAACTTGAACGTCGGCACACCCATCAGCTGCGCCGCGTCCTCGTCCTCCCGGATCGAGATCCAGGCCCGACCGACCCGGCTGCGGTTCAGGTTCCGCACCCCGAGGACCACCAGGATGATCAGCGTGAGGACCAGCCAGTAGTACGGTCGCGGGTCCAGCACGCCGAAGATCGGCTTGCCGTCGGAGTAGCTGCCCGGCGGGTGCGGGATCTGGTTGAAGCCGCGCTGTCCCTTGAGGAACTCGGAGCTGGTCGCCGCCACCCGGATCATCTCGGCGAAGCCGAGCGTCACGATGGCCAGGTAGTCACCGCGCAACCGCAGCGTCGGCGTACCGAGGAACACCCCGGAGATCATGGTCAACACGATCGCCAACGGCAGGGCCAGCAGCCACGGCCAGAGCGTCTTGAGGTCACTGCTCGGCGAGGTGAACACCGCCACCGTGTACGCGCCGACCGCGAAGAAGCCGAAGTAGCCGAGGTCGAGCAGGCCGGCGAAGCCGACCACGATGTTCAACCCGACCGCAAGCAGCACGTAGATGGAGATGGTGAACAGCACCTGCCCGAAGTTCGACCCGGTGGTCGGGATCGGCCCGAGCCACTGGTAGAACTCCCGGTTCGGCAGAGCGTAGAAGAAGACGATCACCGCCGCGATGACGGCCCACCGCATCCAGCGGGGTGCGTTGTGCCAACGTTCGCCCACTGCGTGGCGACCCGAATCGATCCATTCCCTCACGCTTGTCATGCGCGGGCCCTCCCCAACGACTCGCCCAGCAGACCGGTCGGCCGGAACATCAGCAGCACGACCAGGACGACGAAGGCGACCAGGTCCTTCCAGTTCGCCCCGAACAGCGCCGAGGCGTAGTTCTCGACCAGGCCGAGCAGCAGGCCGCCGAGCAGCGCGCCGCGCAGGTTGCCGATGCCGCCGAGGACCGCCGCGGTGAACGCCTTCAGTCCGAGCAGGAAGCCGACGCTGTAGGTCAGCGTGCCGATCCGGATGTCGTAGAGCATCCCGGCGACACCAGCCATCACGCCACCGATGATGAACACGACCAGGATGATCCGGTCCTTGTTGATACCCATCAGCGCGGCCGTGTTCTGGTCCTGGGCCACCGCCCGGATACCCCGACCGATGCGGCTGCGGTTGATGAACAGGTCCAGAGCGATCATCATCGCCAGTGCCGAACCGATGACCAGCAACTGCACCACGGTGACTTCCGCACCGAAGACGGTGAAGAGCACGTCGTTCTTCACCACGGTGGGCGCGCCGACCGGGAGTCGTCGGGTGTAGATACCGAACGCCTCGGCGATCGCGATCGAGGCGCCGATCGCGGTGATCAGGAAGGCCAGGGGCGGGGCGTTGCGCTTACGCAGCGGCCGGTACGCCACCCGCTCGATCACCGTTGCGGTGCCGGCTGAGGCCACCGCCGCGAACAGGGCACCGACCAGCAGGTAGAGCATGATCGAGCCGAAGCCGCTGACCACCGAGTCGCGGTCCAGACCGAATGCGGCCCAACCCCAGATCGCGGCGAAAGCACCCGCGATGAAGACCTCGGAGTGGGCGAAGTTGATGAGTCTCAGCACGCCGTAGACCAGCGTGTAACCCAGCGCGACGAGGGCGTAGATAGCGCCCACCGTCAGCCCGGTTATCGTATATCCCCCGAAATCGGAGAATAGGGCGTTGAAGTCCAAGGAAGGGCACTCCGTACAGGAAGAGAAGACAGTGGGGGTGCGGCCCGGGAAGGTGCTCCCCGGCCGCACCCCACAATCACAGCGGAACCGTTACCGGAACGGTCAGGACTTAGGGATCTCCTGGTCCGGCACGACCTTGCCGCCGACGACCTTGTACGCCCAGACCTTCACCTGGCTCGGGTCCAGCTCGCCGGTCTCGGTGAACTTGTAGCTGGCCGCAACGCCGTCGCCGCTGTAGCCCTTCACGAACTCCAGCATGGCCGAACGGGTGGTGTGACCGGCCTTGACACCAGCGAGCAGGATGGTCGCCGCGTCGAAGGCGGTGTCGCTGTAGGTGCCGGGCTCCGCGCCGTTGAGCGCCTTGTAGTCCTCGACGAAGCTGCCGCGCGCCTCGGTGGCCGGCTGGCAGGGGCAGGTGAGGATGGTGCCCTCAGCCGCCGCCGCGCCGGCACCGGTGATGTAGGACGCGTCGTTGACGCCGTCACCGGCGACCAGGGTGGCGGTGACGCCAGCAGCGGTGAGCTGCTTGCGGATCAGACCGGCCTCCTGGTAGTAGCCACCGTAGAAGAGCGCGGTCGCGCCCGAGGACTTGATCTTGGTGACGGTCGCCGAGAAGTCGCTCTGCTTGCCCTCACCCTGGACCTTGTCGGTGCCGACGACCGCCGCACCGAGGACCTTCTTGACCTCGTCGGCCAGGCCGGCGCCGTACGCGGACTGGTCGTCGACGACGAAGACCTTCTCGGCCTTCAGGACGTCCTTGATGTACCGACCGGCCGCCGGGCCCTGGCTGAAGTCGTTGCCGACCGCCCGGAAGAAGGTCTTCCAACCCTGCTCGGCCAGGCTCGGCCGGGTCGCGGACGGGCTGATGTGCACCAGGCCGGCCTCGGAGAAGAACGGGTTGGCCGCCTCCGACTCACCGGAGAAGGCGGGACCGACGATGCCAACGATCTTCTCGTCGTCAAGCGCCTGCTGGGCAAGGCCCGGCGCCTGCTCGGGGTTGCCCTGGGAGTCCAGCGGCACCAGGGTCACCTGGCAGTCGGCGTTCTCCTTGTTGTGCTTGTCAACGGCGAGCTTGACGCCGCCGTTCATGTTCACGCCGAGCGCCGCAGCAGGACCCGTGAGCGCGCCGAAGAAGGCAATCTTGGCACCGCAGGAGTCACCGGCAGCATCGTCGGATCCACTGTCAGACTTGCAGGCGGTCACTCCGCCCATGGCGAGAGCGGCGATCGCCACCCCGCCGACCAAACGTGCGAGCTTCTGCCTCACGGCCCGAACCCTCCTCCGTCCCATGGTCCGAACCACCCGCTGCCAATTGGCCATTGCGGGGGCGGACGAACCAGACCGTCGTCGCCGGTCTGGGGCCGGACGTTATCCCACGGTGTAGGCGCGACGTAAGCCCCGGAAGGGGCCGTTGACCGAACCGTTACACGCCGTGGCGGATAGGGTGCGATCGCTGTAAGAAGCCACCGTCGATTGATCGGATATGAAGGTTCTTCACCTTCGTTCAGTCGGCGACCCACGCTGCTGGGTGATCTTCCTTCAGCCACCAGCCGGAAGGTGTGCCCACCAGGCGCGAGACCCAACTCCAGCGTCCACGAACACCATAAGCCGATCCCCCTGCAGCGCCACCACCAGCGCCGTCTCCCCCGACGGCACCTCCATCGGCAGGGCCACCGCACGCCACGACACCCCACCATCAGTCGAACACCACAGACGGTAACCATCAGCGTCGATGCTCGCCATCACCACCCGATCCGCGGACGCCACCAGGCCACGCACCGACAGCGCACCCCGGCCACCCCCGCCGAAGGCGCCGACCCACCGCCAACCCGCCTGCGCCGAACGCCACACCCCAAAGCCATCACGCACCGGACCGACCGCCAGCACCGCACCTCCCGCAACCACCACCCGCTGCGCCTGGGCAGGACCATCCACACTCGGCAACACCACCCGCCGCCACACCCGCGCGTCCGACGAACTCCACGCCACCGGCGTGGCACCGGGCACCAACACCGCACCCACCACCAACCAACCCGACGGCACGGCAACCGCGTCGTACGCCACCGTCCGGCCCCGATCATCACTGGCCAACTCCGGCAACGCCTCGTGCACCGCGAAGCGCTCGCCGTCAGGTGAACTCCACACCGCCGCCCCGGTCACCCGAGTTCCCACCAGCAACCAACCGAGCGATCCGGCCGCCACCCGGGAGACACTCACCGCTCGCGGCCCGCCGTACAACTCGAACCCGGCCGCCGCCTCCCGCAACGCGCCGTCCGGATGCAACGACCAGTTGGCGGTACGCGGATTGCCGTGCGCGCCCCCGCTCGCCGCGCCCAACGCCACCAACCGGGCATCCCGACAGGCCACCGCATAGAGCACGTGCCGGGCACCGTACATACTCGACGACACCAACCGCATCGGCGACCAGAGGGCACCATCCAAACTGGTCCAAGCAGCCGGAACGGTCTCCCCCGCCGAATCGGCGACCGCACCGACGGCGTACCAGCGTCCGCCGCAGACAGTCGCGTCACGCACCAGCACCCTGCCGGACACCTCGCCACCGCCCGGCAGGGCCACCGCCTGCCAGACCGGGCGCAACGGCCCCGGCTCCGCGGGCTCCGCACCCGGTCGGGAGCAGCTGGCCAAGGTCACCGCCACAGCGGCAACGACCGCGCTCCACCGCCGGATCATCACGACCCGATGCTATCGACGCCGACCTCTCGCCACACCCGGCGCAGAGCCGACTCAGGAAGCCGGCTGCGTCACCTCACCGCCGGCGGTCTCGGCGAGAATCCGCTCGGAGACCTCCTTCATGGTCATCCGGTGATCCATCGCCGTACGCTGGATCCACTTGAACGCCTGGGGCTCAGTCATGTTGTACGTGGTCATCAAGGCACCCTTGGCCCGCTCGACGGTCTTGCGGACCTCCAACCGGTCGGTCAGCCCGGCGACCTCGGCCTCCAGCGCGGCGATCTCCGAGTAGCGGGACAGGGCGATCTCCACCGCCGGCACCAGATCACTCTTCTGGAACGGCTTGACCAGGTATGCCATCGCACCGGCCGCCCGAGCCCGCTCCACCAGGTCACGCTGGCTGAAGGCGGTCAGAATGATGACCGGAGCGATCCGGGCACCGGCGATCCGCTCGGCGGCGGCCAACCCGTCCATGATCGGCATCTTGATGTCGAGGATCACCAGATCAGGCTTGAGCTCCTCGGCGAGCCGGACGGCGGTCTCGCCGTCACCGGCCTCGCCGACCACCTCGTAGCCCTCCTCGGCCAGCATCTCGGCGAGGTCCAGTCGGATCAGCGCCTCGTCCTCGGCGATCAGTACCCGCCTGCGCGCGGCATCCGTCTGCGTCTCGGCCACGAGCCACTCCCACCATCGTTTCCGGCACGGCTACCCACCCATGCTCTCGCACGAGAGTAGTCGGGTACAGTAAGCCTCACTCGCCGGGATGGTGGAACGGCATACACGGAAGTCTCAAACACTTCTGCCCGAAAGGGCTTGCGGGTTCGAATCCCGCTCCCGGCACTTTGTCATACAGGCGTTCGATGATGCCGACGTGCATCCTCCCGAAATGCGAGCGCGGGTCCGTGCACTTCGCGCCCGGGGCCACAACATCCGCTCGGTGGCCCGCACCCTGGCCCTGCCCTACACCACGGTGTGGCACTGGTGCGTTGATCGACCCGATCCGGTCCAGAGCAACAGCGCCGCCCGCTGCTTCCGCTGTCGGCCGGAGCTGACGGGTCCCGCCCACCCCGCAGCCTATGCCTACCTGCTCGGCCTGTATCTCGGCGACGGGCATCTCGTCACGAGTAACCGGGTGCCGGTGCTTCGCATCTACTGCACCGACACCTGGCCGAACCTGATCGAGGCATGCGATGCCGCGATGAGAGCGGTACTCGCGAACCGCGTCCAGCGGGTCCAGAAGCAGGGTTGCGTAGCGGTGCAGAGCACCGGCAAGCACTGGCCCTGCCTCATCCCGCAACACGGTCCGGGCAAGAAACACCAGCGCCCGATCCTCCTGGCCAGCTGGCAGTGGGAGATCTTGACCGCGCACGTAGGCCACTTTCTACGCGGGCTCTTCCATTCCGACGGTGCCCGGTTCACCAACCGGGTCACTGTCAGGGGTAAGGAGTACGTCTATCCCCGGTACATGTTCGTCAACGAGTCCGTCGACATCATGGGCCTGTGCCAGTGGGCGCTGGATCTGCTCGGCATCGCGTGGCGGATGAACCGGCGCAACAGCCTCTCCGTCGCCCGCCGCGAGGCGGTCGCCGTACTGGATCGCCACGTCGGCCCCAAGTCGTGACCGGGCGCGGGCCGCCTGGACGGCCGTTGCCGGGTCGTCAGATCGCCGCGAGCGCCCGGGACAGGTCGTCGCGCAGGTCCTCCGGGTCCTCCAGGCCGACGGAGAGGCGCAGCAGCGCGGCGTCGGGTTTCGCGTCTCCCTCGACCGGGCGGTGGGTCAGCGACGCCGGGTGCTGGATGAGGGTGTCGACGCCACCGAGCGAGACGGCGTGTGTGATCAGCCGACAGGCGCCGGCGACCGCCGCTGCGGCGGGCGCGCCGCCGCGTACCTCGAAGGCGAGCAGGCTGCCGGGGCCGGACATCTGCCGGCCGACGAGCCCGGCCGGGTCGTCGATGCCGGGGTGGTGTACCCGGGTGACTGCCGGGTGCTCGCTGAGCCAGGCGGCGAGTTTCTCCGCGCCGGCCTGCTGGGCGCGTACTCGCAGCGGCAGGGTTTGCAGGCCGCGGTGCAGCAGGTATCCGCCGAGCGGGTGCAGGATCGCGCCGGTGACGGCGCGGACCTGGCGTAGTCGGGCAGCCCATTCGGTGTCGCAGGCCACCACCCCGGCGAGGACGTCGCCGTGGCCGCCGATGCTCTTGGTGGCGCTGTGCAGCACGAGCCGGGCGCCGTGGCGGGCGGGTTGTTGGAGGACCGGGGTGGCGACGGTGTTGTCGATCAGCAGCGGCACGTCCCCGGCGGCGTCGGCCAGGGCGGCGATGTCGAGCAGGTCGAGGGTGGGGTTGGCCGGGGTTTCGGCGATGACCAGGGCGGTGTCCGGGCGGATGGCGGCGGCGACCTGGTCGGGCCGGGCCCAGGTGACTTCGGTGCCGAGCAGGCCGGTGGCCAGGATGTGGTCGGTGCCGCCGTAGAGGGGGCGGACGGCGACCAGGTGGCGTTTGCCGTCGCGGGTGGCGGCGAGCAGGGCGGCGGTGAGGGCGGCCATGCCGCTGGCGTAGGCGACGGCTTCGGCGGTGCCTTCCAGTTCGGCGAGGGCGGTTTCGAAGCGGGCCACGGTGGGGTTCCAGAGCCGCTGGTAGACGGCGCTGGCACCGGTGGGCAGCGGGTCGCCGGTGGCGAGTGCCTGGTACGCGTCGCCGCCGTCGTCGACCGAGGGCAGGGGGTTGGTGGTCGACAGGTCGATGGGCGGCACGTGGACGCCGAGGCCGGTGAGGTCTTCACGGCCGGCGTGCACGGCTCGGGTGTCCACGCTCGTCATGCCGAAAGGATCGAATGAACAGAGCATCTAAGGCAACAGTTTCGAATACAATTCGCAGCGCTCCCCTTCCCGATGTGCACTTGTTCGGTGAAAGATGACGCCATGCCCCTCGTATCGAATGATCTACGGCGTTCCGCAGCCCTCGACGACACCGACCGCGCGATCCTGGCGGAGTTGTCCGCCGACGGGCGGTTGCCGAACAACGCGCTGGCCGAGCGGGTCGGGGTGGCGCCGTCGACCTGTCTGGCGCGTACCCGGGCGTTGCGGGAGAGCGGGGCGATCCGCGGGTTCTACGCGGAGGTGGATCCGGCGGCGGTGGGTCTGCCGTTGCAGGCGCTGGTGTCGGTACGGCTGACCGAACACGCGCGGGCGGCGGTGGACGCGTTCCGGGCCCGTTCGGTGCGGCTGCCGGGGGTGGTGTCGGTGTTCCATGTGGCGGGGGCGGAGGATTACGTGCTGCATGTGCGGGCCGCCTCGGCCGAGGCGCTGCGGGACTTCGTGTTGGACCATCTGGCGGTGGATCCGGCGGTGCAGCACACCCAGACCAGTCTGATCTTCGAGCAGGCGCGCGGGTTGGGCTGATCACGTCGGCACCGGCGTGGGAACAAAACCGGCATCTTCCGGGTTGGCAGCCGCTGTGATCGACGTACCGCTTTCTGTTCTGGACCTCGCCCCCGTCGCGGCCGACGCCTCCGTCGGCGAGGCGTTGCGGCACACCACCGAGTTGGCGCGGCGCACCGACGAGTTGGGCTATCACCGGTTCTGGGTGGCCGAGCACCACAACATGCCGGCGATCGCCTCGTCGGCGCCGGCGGTGCTGATCGCGCATCTGGCCGCACACACCAGCCGGATCCGGCTGGGTTCGGGTGGGGTGATGCTGCCCAACCACGCGCCGTTGGTGGTGGCCGAGCAGTTCGGCACCCTGGAGGCGTTGCATCCGGGCCGCATCGACCTGGGCATCGGGCGGGCACCGGGTACGGATCAGGTGACCGCGTTGGCGTTGCGCCGGACCATGGAGGGGCTGTCGGCGGACAAGTTCCCCCAGGAGTTGGCCGCGCTGATGGACTTCTTCGACGAGGACCGTTCGGGGCGGATCATGGCCTCGCCGGGGCGGGGTCAGCGGCCGGCGGTGTGGCTGTTGGGCTCCAGCGGGTTCAGCGCCCAGCTGGCCGGCGCGTTGGGGCTGCCGTTCTCGTTCGCGCATCACTTCAGCGGGCAGCACACGGTGCCGGCGTTGGCGTTGTACCGGCAGAGTTTCCGCCCGTCGCGGTGGCTGGAGCGGCCGTACGCGATGGTGGCGGTGAACGCGGTCTGCGCGGAGACCGACGAGCGGGCCGAGTGGTTGGCCGGGCCGGCCGGGTTGTCGTTCCTGCGGTTGCGTTCGGGGCGGCCGGAGCCGCTGGCCTCGCCGGAGGAGGCGGCGGCGTACCCGTACACCGATCTTGAGCGGGAGTTCGTGGTGCAGCGGCGCGAGGGCCAGGCGACGGGGTCGCCGGAGACGGTGGCCCGGCAGTTGGGCGATCTGCTGGCGCGGACCGGGGCGGACGAGTTGATGCTCACCACGATGGTGTACGACATCGACGACCGGGTGCGGTCGTTCGAGTTGATCGCCGAGCGGGTCGCCGGGGGCCTGCGACGCTGAGTGAAGGCACAGGTGTGGGGCGCGGGCCGGGCAGGTCTGGCGCGCCAGCGGTGGTGGCCCAGGTCACAGCGGTTCTGTGCCGTGAAACACGATCTTCATGGGAGCGTCACCCCCGCGACGCGGAGTGCGCTTAACTTTGTATCCGGTGGTGGTACGGCACTCTCCGGTCGGGACGGGTCGGGGGTGCCGCGGTGTGGGGCACCGGGCCGCAGTTGAGCGGATTCCGCGATTGCGGCCCGGTGCCTGTCCCTTTTTCAAACGTCAACGCAGGTAGATGCGCGGGGCGGGCGGGACGGCCATCCCGTCGCCGAGGAAGAAGCTCGGGTGCGGCGGCTGGTTGTAGGCGGTGTTCTGCCAGGCCACGGCGACCCGGTACTGCAGGTCGTGCATCAGCGTGTGGATGCGGGTGTTGGTCGGGTTCGGGGTGCTGTAGATGCGCAGGGCTCGGCTGTCGCTGGTCCGCCAGACCACTTCTTCGCGCCAGTCGCCGAGGATGTCGGCCGACAGTGCGGGGGTGGCCTTGGTGCCGTTGTTCGCGGCCACGTCGGTGCCGGTGAGCAGGCGGGTGTCGCCGTTCGGGCCGTACTTGTCGATGCGGGTGGCGTCGAGCAGTTCACGCACCGGGTCGCCGTCCCACCAGATCAGGAAGTTGGTCGAGGAGGGTTTGCGGCCCACGTTCTGGCCCCGGGTGTTGGCCAGGCCGCTGACCGCCGACGACCAGGATTCGGCGCCGGGGCTGCCGGCCCAGATGTCGCCGGAGACACCGCGGCCGTTGTCCCCGCTGGCCGGGGTGGACCAGATGAGCTGCCCGGTGCGGGCGTCGGCGAGGTAGGAGCTGGGCTTGCTGCCGTCCTCGTTGACCTTGAAGACTTCCAGGCCGGCGCGGGTCGGGTCGAGGTCGCCGACGTGCATGGCGTCGCCGTGGCCGGTGGCGGTGGAGTGCAGTAGTCGACCGTTGTCGTCGATGGTGGCGGCACCGTAGACGATCTCCTGCCGGCCGTCACCGTCGACGTCGGCCACTGACAGGTTGTGGTTGCCCTGCCCGGCGGCGGCGCCGTTGCCGCTGGCGTTGGAGTCGAAGGTCCACCGCTTGGTGAGGCTGCCGTTGCGGAAGTCCCAGGCGGCGATGACCGCGCGGGTGTAGTAGCCCCGGGCCATGATCAGTGAGGGGCGTTGACCGTCGAGGTAGGCGGTGGCGGCGAGGAACCGGTCGACCCGGTTGCCGTAGGAGTCGCCCCAGGAGGAGACGGTGCCCCGCGGCGGGTCGTAGTTGACGGTGGACAGGGCGGCGCCGGTGCGGCCGTCGAACATGGTCAGGTACTCCGGGCCAGCGAGGACGTAGCCGCTGGAGTTGCGGTGGTCGGCGCTCGCGTTGCCGATCACCTGTCCGGTGCCGGAACGGGTGCCGTCGGCGGTCTTCATGGCCACTTCGGCGCGGCCGTCACCGTCGTAGTCGTACACCTGGAACTGGGTGTAGTGGGCGCCGGCGCGGATGTTGCGGCCCAGGTCGATGCGCCACAGCCGGGCGCCGGTGAGGGTGTACGCGTCGACGTAGACGTTGCCGGTGTAGCCGGACTGGGAGTTGTCCTTGGCGTTGGACGGCTCCCACTTGAGCACGAACTCGTACCGGCCGTCGCCGTCGAGGTCGCCGACGCTGGCGTCGTTGGCCGAGTAGCTGTACGCCTCGCCGCTGGGTGTGGTGCCGCCCGGCGGGACCTGCAACGGCACGTCGAGGTAGCCGGCCGGGAACTGCAACGCGGCAGCGGAGGCCGCCTGTTCGACGCCGCCCACCACGGCCCGCACGGTGTACGACGCACCGGCTGCGGCACCGCTGTCCAGGTAGTTGGTGGCCCCGGTGATCGGGCTGGTGTTCACCCGGGTGCCGCCCCGGTAGAGGTTGAACGCCACACCGGAGGTCTCGGTGCCCAGCAGCCGCCAGGAGACCAGGTTGGCCGAGCCGGACCGGACGCTGACCAGGCCACGGTCCAGATTCTCCGCCTGCATCGACCCGGCCGGCGGAGTGGTCGGTGGTGGGGTCGTGGGCGGCGGGGTGGTGGGGGGTGGGGTCGTCGGCGGCGGGGTGGTCGGGGTGGTGGCGCCGGTGCAGGTCGTGCCGTTGAGGGCGAAGCTGGTGGGGGCCGGGTTGCTGCCGGTCCACGAGCCGTTGAACCCGAAGGCGGTGCTGGCGTTGGTGCCGATCGTGCCGTTGTAGTCGACGTTGCGGGCGCTGACCTGGGCGCCGGACTGGCTGACGGTGGCGTTCCACGCCTGGGTGACCTGCTGGCCGGCGGGCCAGGCCCAGGTGAGCGTCCAGCCGTTGAGCGGGTCACCGAGGTTGGTGATGGTGACGTCGGCGCCGAAACCGCCGCCCCACTGGTTGGTGACGCGGTAGTCGACGCGGCAGCCGGTGGCGGCCGCCGAGGCGGTCAGATTGGTCAGGGCGCCGACGGCGAGGGTGGTGGCCGTGGCCGTGACGAGCACGATGACCCGACGGGCGGTGCGGGGCATTGATGTCCTCCGGTGGAGGTCGGGCGCGCGGCAGCTGTGGCTTCGCCGGCGTGCCCGTTGCCGGCGGGTGCCGCGCTGGCGGCAGAAAGTCCGACGCATCGACGTCGGTAAGCAGATTCCCGCGCAGCTGCGATGCTAGGGCAAGCGCTTTCTGCACACAATCGGCCCGGCACAGTTGCCAGCGGCGGCTGCGACGCGGGTGCGGGCGACGCCGTGCCGCGCGGGCACCGGGCCAGCAATGCGTGAAGGGCGCGCAGGCGACGCTGGGGCGTCAGCGGTCGGCGCCGGTGAGGGCGGACACCTCTTCGGCCGGGTGGCCCTCGGAGGCGACCTGCTCCCCGCCGGACGCCTCGGCGCGCGCACGCTGGCGACGGGTGCGCAGCACCAGCCGTACCGCCAGCACCAGGGCGGCGACCCAGCCGGCCGCCAGCAGCAGGTAGACCAGCACCGGCAGGGAGCCGCCCAGGTCGGCGGTGCGCATCAGGATGCGGGCGTTGGTCAGCACGATCACGCCGCCGACGGCCGCGCCGAGCAGTTGGGCGGGGACGATGCGTACCAGCCACGCGGCGATCGGTGCGGCGATCAGGCCGCCGATGAGCAGGGCGAGCACGATGGGCAGCAGGAAACCCTCGGTGCCCAGGCCGATGAGGAAGCCGAGGCTGGCCGAGACGGCGACGAGGAACTCGGAGGTGTCCACCGAGCCGATCACCTTGCGGGGCTCCATCCGCCCGCTGACCAGCAGTGCCGGTGTGGCGACCGGGCCCCATCCCCCACCGCCGGTGGCGTCGACGAAGCCGGCGACCAGGCCGAGCGGGCCGAGGAACCGCCCGCGCAACTGGCCGGCGGCCGGGTTACGGCGCAGCGGCCGGGAGAAACGCACCAACAGGTACGCGCCGAGCGTGAACAGGATCGCGGCCATCCACGGGGCGGCTGCCTCGGTGGAGAGCGAACTGAGGAAGGTGGCACCGGCGAACGCACCGACCGCCCCGGGGATGGCGATGCGGATCACCACCCGCCAGTCGACGTTGCCGAACCGCCAGTGCGCGGCGCCGGCGGCGAGGGTGGTGCCGATCTCGGCCAGGTGCACCGAGGCGGACGCGGCGGCTGGCGCGACCCCGACCAGGAGCAGCAGCGTCGAGGAGGTCAGCCCGTACGCCATGCCGAGTGCCCCGTCGACAAGTTGGGCGGCGAGCCCGACGAGCGCGATGACCAGCAGCTTGCGCACGGCCGCCTCCAGACTTTTCGGCAACTCCTATCAACTTGGTCGACAATGCGGCATTGGAGGGCCTGCGGTCAAGCCCCTGATCGGTCAATGAGACGACACCCTCGGTCGCTCCCCCACCTGGGGCCCTTTGCTCTGCTTCAACCGGCGCACCGATTTCCGCACGGATCGGTGCGTGGAGTGAAGCAGAGCAAAGGGGTCGAGGGTACCTGTGCCGGCGCGGCCGAGTGGGTGCGCATCGCCGGTTCCCGGCGGGCGGGGCGCCGTGGGGTCAGGTCCAGGCGCGCGGGTCGGAGACCAGGCTGGTGACCTGCTCGGGCAGCGTGCCCTGTGCCACGTCGGCCACGGTGACCAGTTCGAGGATCTGCCGTTCGCTGGCTCGCAGTGCGATCCAGACGTCCTGCAACGCGCGGGCGGCGCCCTGGTAGCCGAGTTGCTCGGGCCGCTGTCCCCGGATGTGCGCCAGGGGCCCGTCGATCACCCGGATCACGTCGGCCAGGGAGATCTCCTCGGCGGGTCGGGCCAGCCAGTAGCCACCCTCCGGGCCCCGCTGAGCCTGCATGATGCCGCCCCGGCGCAGTTGCAGCAGGATGCTCTCCAGGAACTTCGGTGGAATGTCCTGGGCTCGGGCGATCTGGTCGGCGGTCACCGGACGACCACGACCGGCCCCGGTCACCGAGGCCAGCTCGGTGACCGCTCGAAGGGCGTAGTCCACCCGGGCGGAGAGTCGCATGTCGGACAGGTTAGTCGTTCCGTTGCACCAGCCGGACGATCACCCCTGCACCGATCGGCTGAGGCAAGTGGTACGGCCGCCGGTCGGAGCGTGGGTCACGGCCATGTCGGGGCCGCTGTCGCCCGTGGGTGCAGGGCCGGTTCAGGCACCGACGCGACGCAGCAGACCCTCCTGAACGACGCTGGCGATGTGCCGCCCGTCGACGGTGAACAACCTGCCGGTGGCCAGGCCCCGGGCACCGGAGGCCGACGGGCTCCAGCAGTCGTAGAGGAACCACTCGTCGGCGCGGAACGGCCGGTGGAACCACACCGCGTGGTCGAGGCTGGCGCCGACGACACCACCGGGGCCCCACACCTCGCCGTGCACCGAGAGCACCGAGTCGAGCAGGGTGAGGTCGGAGGCGTAGGTGAGTGCGCAGGCGTGCAGCAGCGGGTCGTCGGGAAGCTTGCCGTCGATGCGCATCCACACCCGCTGATGCGGGTCGGCGGGCCGGTCGCCGGGGCGTACCCAGCCGGGCTCGCCGACGTAGCGTACGTCGATGGGCCGGGGAATCTGCCCCCAGATGCCCAGCCGTTCCGGGTAGCGGGCCAGCCGGTCGGACATGGTGGGCACCTGCTCGGGCCCGGGTACGTCCGGCGGGACGGGGGCGTGGTGGTCCAGCCCTTCCTCGGGACGTTGGAACGACGCCGACATGAAGAAGATCGGCTCGCCGTGTTGCAGTGCCACCGAGCGGCGTACCGAGAAGGACCGGCCGTCCCGGATGCTCTCCACCTCGTAATCGATCGGCTCGACCGGGTCACCGGGTCGCACGAAGTAGCCGTGCAGCGAGTGGACCACCCGCTCCGGATCGACGGTGCGGCCGGCGGCGACCAGGGCCTGGCCGGCAACCTGGCCGCCGTACACCCGCTGGGGTCCGACCGGAGGGCTCATCCCCCGAAACGACCTGGTGCCGGTCGGCACCAGGTCGAGTACCTCCAGCAGTTGGTCGACGGCGGCCTGGCCGACGAGCACCTGGTCGTCGCTCACTGCAAGGCCCGCGCCGACGCGGCGTCGACCAACGAACCGAGTTGGTGTACGCGCAGGGTGTTGGTCGAGCCGGGGGTGCCGGGCGGGCTGCCCGCCACGATCACCACGTAGTCGCCGGGGTTGCCCCGGTTGAGCCCGAGCAGCGCCTGGTCGACCTGGCGGAACATGTCGTCGGTGTGCTGCACGAACGGCATCAGGAAGGTCTCCACCCCCCAGCAGAGGGCGAGTTGCTGACGCACCTCGGGCACCGGGGTGAAGGCCAGCAGCGGCAGGTCGCAGTGCAGCCGGCTGAGCCGGCGCACGGTGTCGCCGGTCTGCGAGAAGGCGACCAGCGCCTTGGCGCCGATGGCCCGGGCGATCGAGGAGGCGGCGACGGTGAGGGCACCACCGTGCGTACGCGGGTCGTGCTGGAGCCGGGGGACGACGATCGAGCCGGACTCGGTGGTGCTGACGATCTTGGCCATGGTGCTGACGGTGAGCACCGGGTATTTGCCCACGCTGGTCTCGCCGGAGAGCATCACCGCGTCGGCGCCGTCGAGTACCGCGTTGGCGACGTCGGACGCCTCGGCCCGGGTGGGCCGCGAATTCTCGATCATGGAGTCGAGCATCTGGGTGGCCACGATGACCGGCTTGGCGTTCTCCCGACACAGCTGCACGGCGCGCTTCTGCACCAGCGGCACCTCGTCCAGCGGCAACTCCACGCCGAGGTCACCGCGGGCGACCATCACCCCGTCGAAGGCCAGCACGATCGCCTCAAGGTGGTCGACCGCCTCCGGCTTCTCGACCTTGGCCAGCACCGGCCGGTGTACGCCAACCTCGCTCATGATCCCGTGACACAGCTTGATGTCGTCGGCGGAGCGGACGAAGGAGAGCGCGACCAGGTCGACGCCGAGGCCGAGCGCGAAGCGCAGATCCTCGGCGTCCTTGTCGGACAGGGCGGGCACGCTGACCGCCACATTGGGCAGCGAGACACCCTTGTTGTTGCTGACCGGCCCGCCCTCGGTGACCAGGACCCGGATGTCGTTACCGGTGACGTCGGTGACCTCGACGGCCACCCGACCGTCGTCGATCAGCAGCCGGTCACCGGGCTTCACCTCCTGCGGCAGCCTGCGGTAGGTGCAGGAGACCCGCTCCTTGCTGCCCACGACGTCGTCTCCGGTGATCACCACGGAGTCGCCGGTGCGCCACTCGTGCGGGCCGTCGGCGAACCGGCCCAGCCGGATCTTCGGCCCTTGCAGGTCGGCCAGGATCGCCACCGGTTTGCCGGTGGCCTCGGATGCCTCACGGACCAGGCGGTAGACCGCCTCGTGGTCGGCGTGGCTGCCGTGGCTGAAGTTGAGTCTCGCCACGTTCATGCCGGCCTCGACGAGCCCGCGGATGCGCTCGGGCGACGAGGTGGCGGGGCCAAGAGTGCAAACAATCTTCGCGCGGCGTGTCACGCCCATCAGGCTAGTCTCTCCTCCGGGTCGGACCACGGGCCGACCCCTTGCGCAAAGCGGAACAATTGTCCAACGGCGCACGGCGTACGCGCGCAGCCGGCGGGCGGAGCCACACCGGAACGTCGATGGCGGGCAACAGCGACCGCGCGCCGGAATGGTACGCCTCCCATGCCAGCGTGCGCCGAGGCGCTCCATCCCGACAACCATTCGCTACCGCACAATTGCCTAGGGTGACCCCCTGCGACGCCTCAGCTTTCCGCCTTGACCAGCGGAAACTCCAGCGAGCCGGCCGGGCAGAGGAAGGTCATCACGTCCACCCGGTAGAGCCCGGCCTGCACCGCCGGGTCGGCCTCCATCACGCTGCGCACGTCGTCGACCGAGCCGGTGCGCGCCAGACCGAAGCCCAGCGGCGGATCCGGTTCCCGCGCGTCGTTGCCGTCCACCGCGCCGGACACCAGGATGATTCCCCGTTGCTGGAGCGCCCGCATGTGCTGGGCGTGCTCGGCCTGCAACCGCTGGATGGTCTCGGCGGGCAACGCCCGTCCGGCCGCGCCGGGATACAACACGATGCACTCGTACGTGTCGAGCGCGAAGTCGAGATGCGGCTCTGCGGTCATGACACTCCCTCTCGCGGCCCGCCTGCGCCCGGCGCCGGCACACGCGGCGACACCGTCCAGCCTTCCACGAACCAGCAGGCCGCACCGGGCGCTCAGCCGATCCCGGCCGGGCAGGCTGAGCCGGACAGGGCCCCGGCGTTCGCCCGCCGGACGTCACGGCGCGGGCGTCACGGCGGGCGCCAGAGCTGGTGGTGTGGGCGGCGATCATGGGGTAAGGAATGCCGTGGACGGCTAGATTGGCCGACGACGACGATCGACGCGATGGGATTGATGTATGGCGAGCAACGCTGAGACTCGACCCGCCAAGGCCTCCGGCACCTACCGCATCGGCGGTGACCTGACCGTCGACCGACTCGGCTACGGGGCGATGCAGATCACCGGGCCGGGGGTCTGGGGGTACCCGAAGGACCCGGCCGAGGCGGTACGAGTGCTGCGCCGGGCGTACGAGCTGGGGGTGACGTTCATCGACACCGCCGACGCGTACGGGCCGTTCACCTCCGAGCTGCTGATCAAGGAGGCGTTGCACCCGTACGCCGATGATCTGGTCATCGCGACGAAGGCCGGCTTCACCCGCGCCGGACCGGGCGACTGGCGCCCGCTCGCCCGGCCGGAGTACCTGCGCCAGCAGTGCGTCCTGAGCCTGCGTCATCTCGGCCTGGACAGCATCGGGCTCTACCAGCTGCACCGCATCGATGCGACGGTGCCGCTGGCCGACCAGATCGGCGAGCTGGCGCTGTTGAAGGAGGAAGGGAAGATCCGGCACATCGGCCTGTCCGAGGTGACCGTCGAGCAGATCGAGGCGGCCCGTCAGATCGCACCGATCGCCTCGGTGCAGAACCTGTACAACGTGGCCAACCGCAAGGCCGAGGACGTCGTGACCTACTGCGAACGCAACGACATCGCGTTCATCCCGTGGTACCCGATCGCCACCGGCGAGCTGGCCCGCCCCGGCGGCCCACTGGACGCGATCTCCACCGAGCACGGCGCCACGCCCGCCCAGCTCGCTCTGGCCTGGCTGTTGCGCCGCTCCCCCGTCATGCTCCCCATCCCCGGCACCTCCTCGGTAGCCCACCTGGAGGAGAACGTTGCCGCCGCCCAGGTCCACCTGACCGACACCGAATACGAAACCCTCTCCACCACCCCCTAACCCACCCGCCTCCCCCCTCCCCTCCTCCCCCTCCCCGCCCGCGCCCGCGCCCCTTGCCCCGCCCGCGCCCCAGCCCTTGCCCCGTCGATCTTGCACTTTTCGTCGCCTGAATGCCCCCCTTCACCCCTTTCGCCCCGACCGAAAGTGCAAGATCGACGGGGCTAGGAGGGTGGGGCGGGACGCGAAGGGCGGGAGGGCGGGGAGGCACGGGGCGGGAGGACGGGGAGGCTCGGGGTGGGGGAGGCTCGGGGTGGGGGAGGCTCGGGGTGGGTGGGTGGTTTAGAGGGCTAGGCAGGAGGGGTTTATGGGGTGGTCGCGGAGGGCTTGGCGGATGACCGAGTAGGTGGTGCCGTCGACGACCAGGGCGAGGTGGCCTACTACGCGTAGCGGGCATTTGGACTGGATGAGCACGTTGGTCGCGCCGTCGGCCAGCATGGCGTTGTCGACCGGGCGGACGAGTTCGTCCTGCCAGGTGCGTACGGTGGTCCAGCGAACCGAGCCCGGAGTGTCGTCACCTGCGTTGAGCGCGGCGAGGAACGACGAGCCGATGGTCATCTGCTGGCAGGCGACGATGCCGGCGCAGCTGCCCAGGCCGAGGAACGCCAGCAGGTTGGCGACGTAGGTGCCGTACTGGGGAGTGCCCAGGCTGACGTAGCGGCCGATGATGCCGCCACCGCCCAGATTCTTGATGTAGTACCGGCTGACCAGGCCGCCCTCGGAGTGGGCGACCAGGTCGACCTTGGCTGCGCCGGTGCTGGAACGGACCTGCCCGACGAAGTTGCGCAGGCTGCCGGCGGAGACGGTGATGTCGCCGAGTCCGAGCTTGGGCAGCTCGTAGATCCAGACCCGGTAGCCGTCGGCACGCAGCCGGGCGGCGAGCGGCTCGTACACCGCGGCGAACCCGCTGAGCCCGCCGACGACGATCACCGGGTTGGCGCTGGCGAGGGCGCGCAACCCGTCGTCGGTGGTGCTGGCGGATGGCGCGATGGTGGCCGCTGCCGCCGACGCACCCGAGGTGGCGGCGGCCACGGCGGCCGAGGCGTCGGCAAGCACGGCGCCCGAGGTGGTGACGGCCGAAGTATCCGAGGTGGCGGCCACGGCGGTTGGGGCGGCGGCTGGCACGACGGCCAGGCTCGATCGGGCGGCGGCGGCAGGGACGGCCGAGGCGGCGGCCGGGCTCGGCAGGACGGCGGCGAGGGTCAACGCGAGGACGGGGACAGCCTTTCGGAGCAGCATCGCTGCACCTCCCAAGGGGAGAACCCCGGCTGCTGCCGGGGCGGAGGTGGGGTGTGTCCGATCGACCGTGCAATGATGATGCCCGTCACAATCTGGAAACGTCAATGAAAAGTTACGCACGAGTAGCGGAAGCCCGACCAGGCATCCAGCGCGTGGACCGTCCAATGACGACGGACGCCGCACGTACCCACCGGGGTACGTGCGGCGTCTCGAATGCGGGCCGGCTCAGCTGGCGGAGGTCACCTCCGGCTCCGGCTCGGGGTCGGGCCGCGCCGGGCCGTTCTTGACGTACGTCGGGTGCAGTTGCACCGGCTTCGCCTCCTGCTCGCGACGCTGGCGCGCCCGAACCCGCAGGTTGAGGAACTCCACGAAGATGGAGAAGGCGATCGGCCCGTACACGTAGCCCTTGGGGATGTGCTGGTCGAAGCTCTCCGCGATCAGGCTCGCGCCGATGATCAGCAGGAACGACAGGGCCAGCATCTTCACCGTCGGGTGCTGGTTGACGAAGTTGCTGACCGCCGCGGCGGAGACCAGCATGATGATCATCGCGATCACCACGGCGGCCACCATGATGGCCAGCTCGTCGACCATGCCGACTGCGGTGATCACCGAGTCCAGCGAGAAGACCACGTCCAGCACCAGGATCTGCGCGATCACCGAGCCGAACGACACGACCTTCTTCTTCGACCGGCCGTGATCGGAGCCTTCCAGATGCTCATGGATCTCGTACGTCGCCTTGCCGACCAGGAACAAGCCGCCGAGCAGCAGGATCAGATCCCGCCCGGATATCTCCTGGCCGAGCACGGTGAACAGCGGCGCGGTCAATCCGATGATCCAGGACAGCGAGCCCAGCAGCAGCAGTCGGGTGATCAGGGCGAGCGAGATGCCGATCGTCCGGGCCCGGGCCTGCTGGTGCTCAGGCAGTCGACCGGACAGGATCGAGATGAACACGACGTTGTCGATGCCAAGCACGATCTCCAGCAGGAGCAGGGTCGCGAATGCGATCCACAGCTCAGGACTGGTCAAGAATTCCATTCCATCCTCGACTCTCACATTGCCGCCGGGTGGGGCCCCCGGAATTATCGGCGATCTGCGCAAGCATGGCGTACCGCGCCGCCGGCCCGTTCGCAACCCCACGTCGGGGGGTCAGAGGGGATGCCGGGGGCGAGATCGCGTGATCTTGGGGAAGGACTGGCCCACACCCCACATCTCTACTAAGGTTAGGCTTACCTAACAGGAGGTGTCAGGTGAGCAGCATCCACTCCGACGCTCCCGCCCAGCGGCTGCGCTCGATCCTCGCCGGGGCCACGTCGATGACGCTCCGGACGACCGACCAGCGGGCGGAGCTAGTGGGCCGGCACCGCCTCGACGGCCACGGCCAGGTCCGGATCGACCTACCTGCCGACAGCCGACTCGCCGCCGACATCACCCGTCAGGGTGAGGTCACGGCGATCATCGAGCTCACCGACCTGGTACCGACACCGGTCCGGGACCGGGTGCGGGGCCGCGGCACACTCAGCGGCTGGCTCACCCCGGCCGCCCTCGGCGAAGCCGGCCCGGTCGGTGACCTGAGAGTGGTGCTCGACCTGGCCAACGCCGAGTTCAGCGCCGACGGTGTCAGCGCGACGATCGATCCCGCCGCGTTCGCCGCCGCCGAGCCGGACCCGCTCGCCGCCGACGAGGCGGACCTGCTCTGCCACCTCGACCGCCATCACCCGAGGACCATCGAGCGGCTCTTCCGCCTGATCGACCCCCACCACCGGTACGGCGTGCAGCGCGTCGTCCCGGTACGCCTGGACCGGCACGGACTGGTGCTCCGGCTGGAACGCGTACGCGGCCACCGGGACGTCCGGCTCGGGTTCGCCACCACGCTGCGGCACCAGGACGAACTCGGCAGAAGCATGGCCGCACTACTGGCCAACAGCGCCGGCTGCCCGCATCGCCTCCGGTAACGGCCCCGACTGGAACGAGAGTCGCCCGGCCGACGAATACGCGCGAGACAACCCGCCAATTCGAACCTTGAACAGATGTTCAGATCTGCGCAACAGATCTCCTACAATCGTAGGACCGATCGCGTGGACACTGATTAGTTTCATAGCTTTGACGGGCAGCCGGATGCGGCACAGTAGCCATGCCGACGGTTCCTGGCAGGCTTTCCCGTCGACAGTTGAGGAAATCTTGAGACTTGGCGCTTCCATCATGACGACGGATACGGCAAAACGCCTCTTGATGCAGCGTCGTCACTGTCCCGGCATTCGCCCCACAAACGGCGCCCACCCAAATTGACCCATTGCTAGCTGCACGTACCTGTGCTTAGGTGGCGAGCTAGATCCACCCGATCACTGTGGAGGGCTTTCCATGCGTCAAGCTTTGCCGTCAGCATCACCAAGTCGGGTCAAGCGTCACATCGCAGTCGCCGCCGCGTTGCTCATCGGCGTCCCCGGAATGGCGGTTTCAATTACCGCGCCGGCAGCCGCCCAACCGCTCGAATCGCACTGCGGAAACGAAACCGGAAACAAGTCGGTCCAGGGCTTCATCAGCCACGAGGAACTGCGCCGCAGTCTCCAGCAGATCGAACACACCAGCAACGGCAAGGTCCAGGTCGACGTCGCCGGCTACTCGAACCAGGGTCGCGAGATCTGGTCCGCCCGGGTCGGTGAGGGCGACACCGTGGTCATGGTGCAGAGCCAGATCCACGGCAACGAGATGCACGGCACCCCCGCCCTGCTCGACGCCCTGCGTACCCTCGGCAACAACTCGAAGCGGTCCGAGGAGATCCGCAAGGCGGTCACCATCGTCGCCGTGCCGAAGCTCAACGCCGACGGCGGCGAGTTGGTCACCCGGCAGAACGCGCGGCCGTGGAGCGATGTCGTCGCCGACTTCCCGCAGCTCGCCAATGCGCGGACGGCGTGGAACTACAACAGCCGGCTCGGCGGGTTCGACGTGAACCGGGACTTCAACCCCAACCTCGACTACGTCCCGCAGCCGGGTGACTTCCCGGGCAACAGCGCCTCCACCGGCTGGTACATCACGCCGGAAGCGCAGGCGTCCCGTGACGTCTACCGCGCGCTGGAGCAGGAGTTCGGCACCGTCGACGTCTTCGTCGACCTGCACAACCAGGCCGCCTGCTACACCGGCGTGGGAATGGACGACTACACCACCCTCTCCATTTCCGGGCGCTTCATCTCGAACCCCGCCCAGCACGGTAACTGGCCGAAGTTCGACTACGACGCGTCGCGCCGGGTGAACGTCGCGGTCTACGACGCCCTGCAGTCCGGAAACTCGCCGCAGAGCAAGGTGACGCTCTACCCGCAGAACACGAACCTGCCCGGCACCGCGCTGGGTTCGTACGCCCTGCGGGGTAGCGCGACCATCCTGTTCGAGACCCGTGGGCAGACCCAGTCCTGGGGCCAGAAGCAGCACGGAATGCTGACCAAGCAGATCGAGGACGGGCTCTTCGGAATCTTCAACTCGATCACCGACGGGACGCTGAACACCATCGACCCCGAGCGGTACGAGCTCATCCCCGAGCGGATCAACGCGCCGCGCGACTGAACCGAGTAGCAACACCGTCGCCCCGGCCGTCAAGGCCGGGGCGACACCCTTTTCGGCCGCCGCTGTCAGCGCCGCCGATGGGGCCCGCAGATCAGGGCCGCTCAGGTCAGGGCCGCGCGGGTCAGGGTCGCGCGGGGAACTGGGCGACGAAGGCCCGCCAGGCGGCCGAAGCGAAGGTCAGCGCCGGGCCGGTCGGATCCTTCGAATCGCGTACGCCGACCACACCGGGCAGGTTGTCCGCGACCTCAACGCAGACTCCGCCGTTGGTGGACGAGCGTGAGGAGGTACGCCACCGTGCGCCGGTCAGGTTGTCCATGTCTTCGCCGCCTCCTTGAGCACGTCGAGTGTCTGCCCCAACGGGAGGGCTTCGCTCCGGACCGCATCCCATTCCAGGCCCACCTGAGCAATCGGCCCCGGCTGCCCGGTGGTCTGCGATTCCAGTTGATGATCAACGCAGGCCGCGCGAGTCCCATCAGGAAGATCGGCCAGGATGAACGCCCCGGCCAGTCCGGAGTAGATACCAGCCGACAACGGCACGATCTGCAATCGAATACTCGGCCGCTCGGCACAGGTGAGCAGGTGCTCAAGCTGCTCGGCCATCACCTCCGGACCACCGCAGGCCCGCCGCAGCACCATCTCGTCCAGCACCACGAACAACTGCGGGCTCGGATCGCGGGCGAGCACCGCCTGCCGCTGCATCCGCGCGGCGACCCGTTGATTCAACTCCGCAACAGGGGTACGCGCGGCCCGGAAGGTCGCGCGAGCGTACGCCTCGGTCTGGAGCAGCCCCGGCACGAAGGAATGCTCATACCAGCGCAGCGCCGTGGCCTCCCGCTCGATCTGGATCCACTCGCGCAACCAGACCGGGGAGGCGTCTCCCTTGACCAACTCGTCCCAGAGGGTCGCGAAGTATCCGCCGGTGTCCAACGCACCGTCCACGGCGGTCAGGTAGGGCAGGGTCGGCGGCTTCGTGCCGGTCTCGATCGCGCTCACCTGGGAATCCGAGCAGAAGACCCGCTCGCCGAGTTGCGCCTGGGTCAGCCCGGCGGCGCCACGCCGACGCCGCAACTCACGAAGCAGGTACTCCGACGGCGAGATTCCCACGGCTTCCACACCCTTCCCCGGCGCTGTGCACCGTTCCGCGCAGACTCGAACCTCGTCGCTACTTTCCGCGATCGGGTGCTGACTATTCACACCGTATGGGGCCTGCGTCCAGGGTGGAAGCAGCACGGCGCGCCCGGTGGAGGTCAATCCCCCCGACCCGGCGGGCGCGTACGTCCCGGGGGTCGCTGCCGGATGTCCCCACCGCAGCGACCCCCCTCCAGAGCACCGCACCATCGCGGCGACCTTCGCCGCCCGTGGCGGAAGTAGCAGTGGCCATCGGCCCGCCACACCGACCAGACGAGGAGGCGCCCGTGACATTGCCCAAGCCCGCGAACGCTGTCCCCGCCTCGCGCTGGGCCAGCCGCCCGGCCACCCCGATCCCCGGTCCACGGGAGGACGGCACACCTCGGGTCACACCCGGCGTCTACCTGCTGACCCAGGAGGCGTCACCGCAGTTCGCCAAGCCGATAGCGGTCCGGGTGATCCGCGAGCTGACCGACCGGTGCACCTACCACGGCTGGGCCTGGATCCAGGCCTACGTACTCGATCGCAACGGCGATGCCACCGAGCGCCGCGAGCTGTTCGTACGCCCGGTCGGGCTTCGACCCGTACCCCCGCCAAGCAGAAGCCGGGCGCGGAGCCGGCGGCGCGGCACGGCAGGGGGCGACCGGTGAGACGACCGCACCTGCGCGATCACGTCCCGTCCCGCCCGACCTGGCGCTGTCAGGCGTGCGGCAGCTCCTGGCCCTGCTCACCGGCGAAGCTGCGCCTGCTCGCCGAGTACCGCAACAACATGCCGGGCCTGCTGGTCCACCTGGTGACCCTGCGCGAACAGGCCACCGAACAGCTCGCCGACCTGCACCCGGACGCCTACCCGACGAACCTGCACCAGCGTTTCACCGACTGGGTCCCAATCCGCACCGAGCCTTGACGCCCAGCCCAGGTGAACAAAGCTGGTTGCCGCCGTGGCGCAGTAGGTCGGAGGAGATGGTCGGCCAGGGTAGGGCGGAATTGTCTCCCCTGGTGGCTAGGCTTGTGGCAGGCAGACTCAGGGCGGAAATCTTGGAGCTGGGAAGGAGGTGCCGCCGGTGGCCAACGCACACGACGTTGCGGCGGCGGTGTTGAGCGAACTCGGCCCCATGACCGCCATGAAGCTGGAGAAGCTCGTCTACTACTGCCAGGGCTGGCACCTGGCGCGCGAGGGCCATCCCCTGTTTCAGGAGCCGATCGAGGCATGGCGAGAGGGCCCGGTGGTGCCGCTCCTCTACCGCCACCACCGACAGCAGCTCATCGTGTCCGAATGGCCGCACGGCGAGCCGTCTCGATTGACACCGGCCCAGGCGGCCACGGTCCGTTGGGTGACCGAGAGCTATGGCAAATTCTCAGCCACCGAACTGTCGACCATGACCCACAACGAGCTTCCTTGGCGCGTCGCCCGCGGCGCCCTTCCCGAGTCCGCCAGTTCGACCGAACAACTCAACATCGACCTGATGCGGACATACTTCGCCCGGCAGGTGGCAAGCGTCGAGACCGCCGTCACCCTCGCATCCGCGAACGCCGCACTTGAAGGCGTCGAGTTCGACGAGGACTGGCAGGACAAGCTTCGCGATGTCGCCTCCGGCGTCATCGACGCCGACGAGCTGATCGCTCAAGAAATCGCCCGGATCTGCGGTGACCGAGACTGACCCGTACTGCTGGCCAGGCTCAGACTGCCTGAAGAACAAGCTGGGCATCTCCGATATCAAGCAACTGAACGAGGTCGAATCCAGGCTGGCCTCGATCCGTGAGGTCCAAGCCTCCCGGATGATCCTTCCGGGCAACTACGGCTTGGAGCACCTCCAAGACTTTCACCGACACCTCTTCGCGGCCGTCTACCCGTGGGCCGGAGAAACCAGGACAGTAGACATCAGCAAGCCCGGTGCAAGGTTCTGTCACTGGCGCTTCATCGACGATCAAGTAAGCGCCATCCTCAGTCGACTCCCCGAGGACAGCTTCCTGCTCGGTCTGCGTCCGGACGCGTTCGTCGAAGCCCTCGCGCACTACTACGGTGAGCTGAACGTGTGTCACCCCTTCCGTGAAGGCAACGGACGAACTATCCGCTCGTTCTTGCGGCAACTAGCGGCGGCAGCCGGCTACCTGCTCGACTGGTCCGAAATGAATGCGGAAGCGAACATCACCGCCTGCCAGCAGCACCTCACCACGGCCGACCTCGGCCCGCTGATCACGGTGCTGCGCCCTGTCGTGCGACGGCTGACCTGAGACACCGCTCGGCAGCCGCCCTACGACGGTCCTTCCAGCAGGCCAAGGAACAACCAGGATCAACTCCTCGTCTCCCACAACGCCTGCCGATGCCTCAGGTCAGGGGCGTGCGGTGCGGTGGGCGAGGAAGGCCCGCCAAGCGGCCGGGGTGAAGGTCAGCGCCGGGCCGGTCGGATCTTTGGAATCGCGTACGCCGACCACACCGGGCAGGTTGTCGGCAACCTCGACGCAGTCGCCGCCGTTGGAGCTGCTCCGGGTGCTCTTGCGCCAGATGGCGCCAGTCAGGTCAGCCATGATCGTGCCTCTAGGAAGTCGAGAGTCTGCCGGCGCGGAAGTGCCACCGAGCGCAGCGTATCCCAGATCGACCAAAGCCCGGTGGTCTCGTTTGTCAGCCGTCCGGCCGCCTGGTCATCGAGGTACGCGACATCGCCGTCCTCGGTGGTCGCTATGACGAATGGACCCGCCTGCCCGGCGTGCAGGCCAGCGTCCAAGGGGAGTACGTGCAGGAGGATGTTGGGCCGCTGGGCCATGTTGACCAGGTGGTCAAGCTGCGGATGCATGATCTCCGGGGTTCCACGGCGTAGCGCGAATTCGTCAACGACTGCGACGAAGAGCGGCGGCTTACGCCGTTCCAGTACTGCCTTCTGGCGGCGCATACGGGTCTCGACGTAGTCGGTCACCTCGTCTGGCCCGAGCAACCCGCAGCTGAGAACTGCCGAGGCGTACGCCGGTGTCTGCAACAAGCCCGGGATGACAGCAACCTGAAAGGACCGCAGCGTCGTCGCCTGAAGCTCCGTCTCCACCCATGGCCGCAGCCACGGCGGTTCACGGCGCTTCAAAACGTCCGGCCAAAGGTCCTCCACCTCACGCCGGAGCGCCGCAGCCGCCGCCGCACGGTGACGCGGATGAGGCACACGGCCCGGTGTAATCCAGCGCCCAACCGTCTTCGGATCCACCCCGACCTGCCCAGCAAGGCTGTCGATGGTTTCACCGGCATCGGCCATGGCTGCCCTCAGCGCCTGGTTCATGACCACCTCCGAGAGGGACGTCTATGACGTCTGATGAACCTATATGCACGCGGTGTATCTGTCCACATGCAACCAGTGATCGTGGTTGCAAGGAGGTCGCCTGCGTCTGCATTAGAGCCCGCGAATGCCGTTCCCGCGTCGCGCTGGACGAGCCGCCCGGCCACTCCGGTTCGGGCTCGGCGTGAGGACGGCACGCCCCGCGTCGCACCCGGCGTCTACCTGCTGACCCACGAGGCGTCACCGCAGTTCGCCAAGCCGATCACGGTCCGGGTGATCCGCGAACTGACCGACCGGTGCACCTACTACGACTGGGCCTGGATCCAGGTCTACGTACTCGACCGCAACGGCGACGCCACCGAGCGCCGCGAACTGTTCGTGCGGCCAGTCGGGCTTCGACCCGTGCTCCCGCCGAGCAGAACCCGGGCTGCGAGCCGGCGGCGCGGCACTACAGGGGGCAACCGGTGAGGCGGGCGCACCTGCGCGACCACGTCCCGTCCCGCCCGACCTGGCGCTGCCAGGCCTGCGGCAGCTCCTGGCCCTGCTCACCGGCGAAGCTGCGCCTGCTCGCCGAGTACCGCAACAACATGCCGGGACTGCTGGTCCACCTGGTGACCCTGCGCGAACAGGCCACCGAACAGCTTGCCGACCTGCACCCGGACGCCTACCCGACGAACCTGCACCAACGTTTCACCGACTGGGTCCCGATCCACCCCTCCTGAGGACCCCCGTCCCGGGTAGCGGCAATTCCCCCTGCCGCACCCGGGGCGGGTCACTCACCCCGCTGCTGGCGGCTCTGTCGAGGTCTGCGCGGGTTCCGCGCGGGAGGACAGGGCCTCGGCGATGGCGGCGAATTCGCGCAGGGCGGCCTGGAGGTCTTCGACGATCTCCTGAGCGATCACCTCGGGCGGCAGCAGGGCGTCGGCGTCCTCCAGCGAAGCGTCGCGCAGCCAGGTGATGTCCAGGTTCACCTTGTCCCGGTCGATCAACTCGTCGTAAGTGAACGCCTTGAACCGTTCGGACTCCACCCGCTCCGAGCGGTCCTTGCCGGGCAGGTAGCAGTCCACGAAATCCTGGAGGTGTTCGCGGCGCAGCGGGTTCTGCTTGAGGGTGAAGTGCTGGTTGGTGCGGAAGTCGTACACCCAGAGCTTCTGGGTCCAGGGTTGTTCGCGAGCCCGCTTGCGCTCGAAGAACAACACGTTGGCCTTGACCCCACCGGCATAGAAGATGCCGGTGGGCAGGCGCAGCAGGGTATGCAGGTCGTACTGCTTGAGCAGTCGGCGGCGGATGATCTCCCCCGCGCCGCCCTCGAAGAGGACGTTGTCCGGCAAGACGACGGCGGCCCGGCCGTCGATCTCCAGCAAGGATGCGATGTGCTGTACGAAGTTGAGCTGCTTGTTGGCCGTCGCCGCCCAGAAGTCGGTGCGTTCGATCTCCCGCTCCTCGCGGGACGCCTTCCCGGTTTCGGTCACCGACCGGATCGTGGAGCTTCGCCCGAACGGCGGGTTCGCCAGTACCAGGGTGTGTCGGCGGGCTGGCGGCTTACCCAGCGCGTCACCGATGGTGATCAGCGAGTCTCCGCCCGGGGTGCCGATGCCGTGCAGCAGCATGTTCATGGCGGCCAGCCGCGCGGTGCCCTCGACCAGTTCCGTACCAGTGATGGCACCGGAGGCGAGTCGGCGCCGCTGGTCCGGGGTGAGGCTCGCGCCGTGGTGCCGCTGGATGTACTCGAAGGCGGCGAGCAGGAAACCACCGGTGCCGCAGGCCGGATCGGTGATCGTGTCGTCCGGGGTCGGCATCATGCAGTCGACCATCGCGGCTGTCAGCGCCCGAGGGGTGAAGTACTGTCCCGCCCCCGACTTGGTGTCCTCCGCGCCCCGGGCAAGCAACTCCTCGTACGCATCGCCCTTGACGTCGACACCGGTCCCGGACCAGTTCTCCTTGTCGATCAGGTCGACGATCAGCCGCTTGAGTTTCGCCGGATCCTGGATCTTGTTCTGGGCCTTCCGGAAAATTACACCGAGGGTGCCGCCTTCCTTGGCCAGCCCGGTCAGAATGTGCCGGTACTGCACCTCAAGCGCGTCACCCTCGGCGTCGAGCAGGGTCTGCCAGCTCAACTCGGGAGGAACGATCTGCTCCGGCCGCATCGGCCGCTTGGCCCGCTCGTCGGCCATCTTGAGGAACAGCAGGAAGGTCAATTGCTCCACGTAATCGATGGTCGACACGCCGTCGTCACGCAGCACGTCACAGTAGTTCCACAGCTTCTGCACCAACCGACGCGAATCCACAGTGCTCATAGGGGAAGCTCCTCCTGCTGGTAGTCGTCGCCGGTCACCCTGGTCGGCGGTGCTGGCAGTTCTTTCTTGCTACGCCGAGAGCGCGTCTTCTGCTTCGGCAACCCGGCCTCCCGCTCAGTCCTAATCCGGGCAAGCAACTCCGACGCCGGCTCATCATCCGAATCCTGCTCCACCAACCGCCCCGCAAACGCCTCGGCGAGCAAGCTCAACCGCAGGTTATCGCTACGCTTATTCAGTCCAGCACAGGTCGAGGCTACCCGCGAGATTTCCTCATCGCATTCCGAGATATATCGGATGAGCTGCTTCTGTTCCGATAGCGGCGGCAGCGGAACAGGCAACGCGGCCAACTTTGTTCCATTTACGTTAGCCTGCCCGACCTGCTGGGTCATAACAGATTTGACGTAGCGCCTTCCATGCGAACTGTTAATCACCAGAGCAAGCCATTCAGGATCGATGCCATCCACAGTTCGACACCTAATCAAATAAGAAGCAAAGGTTGCCCTTTTCGGAAGGCCGTGATAGGCGACCGCCTTTCCGACCAAATCGGCGCTGTTAGTTCGATTGAAAAGAACATCACCCACGTCGAGGAGCAATTCTTCAATATCATCAGAATCGCCGGGCAAATACTTCAGCGAATTGGGATTCACTTCGAGCCTGCCATTCTGAATGTTCCCCATTCGGAGTACAGGAACGTCTGAATCCAGCATCTTCGCCCCAGCTTTCACGGAGGTGCCGTATTCAATCTTCCAGCAGAGTTGGTCGACCGATGCCAACGCCCAGTGACCGGGAATTTCAGGAGCTACACCCGCAGGAGGAGTTGGTATTTCACGCCTCGCGCGAACAAGTCCGCTACGTCTAGCAATAATTTCTTCGAGCAGATCCTTCCCCGCACCCGTCCTAGGAAATTGTATTAGTTGGCCCTGGACAGCCAAATTCCGCACTACTGCAGCCAGGGTGGAACTTTTCGTGCGGCAACCCGCAAGAGAGCGTACACCTGACGCCAATCCCGAAAAAAGCTTCTCCAGCTCAGATGAGATTCGGGCCTGCTCGCCCCTAGGAGGCAAAGGGAGGGGAATGTCTTCGATGGTTCGCGACGATAGATGCTTTACAGTAACGGAGGACGTGCGAGAGTTTATTGCATCCAGGTATGGCTGAAGAACCATTACCAGAAATCGGGGGTCATACCAATCACTCCTCACGGAGATTCTGCATACACGTTGATTAAGCAAACCCGTCGGACCACGCCAGAAAGCGACACGGAAATCCCCGTCCATGCCAACTAGAATGTCCCCCGAACGGACAATATAGCGATCATCGAAATCCCCCGAATAATATGTTTCAGTTGTCGATCTACCAACATCACGGATCCTAATCAGGGGGAGACCTTTGCGCTCCTTGTTGAAGCATTTAGATGAAAAAGCAGCCCCATTCTGAACCGAGGCCACCCAACCCAAGGGGACCCGCTGCCAAGAGGCATGCTTAGCAAGAAGCTCTGATTCGGATCGCTCAATGACTTCAACAATATCTTCCGTGAACGTCATGCGGTGAGTTCCTGGTTCAGTTCGGTGAGAAGGGGTTCGGCGCGGTCGCCGAAGGTGTGGGCGTAGCCGTCGATGCCGCCGCGTTCGGTGAAGGGTGCGCCATCCAGGTCGTCCGGGGTGATCTCCACGCTTGTCGCTATCACGTCCTTGATCCTCTCCAGCCACCACACCTGGTCGGCAGTGAAGGTAGCTCCCGCCTGTTCCTGCCGCAGCAGCCACCCACGGAAGCGTTCCTCGATCACGCTGCGGTAAGGCCGCAGCTCGGTGTCCAGACCCAGTTCGTACCGGATCAGGCTGACCAGGTCGGTGATGCTGCGGGTGCCGGGGGCCTCGGCGGCGTGGCCCAGCAGCACGTACGCCTTCCACAGGGCGTCCGGGGTCCAGGCTTGCGGCGGTCGGGCGATCCGCCGGGCCAGGTCGGTCAGGTCGGCGTACCCGATCCGGCCTCGTCCCTCGTAGAAGACCTGAAGGGCGGTGATCGCGGCTCGGTGTTCCTCCAGGTAGGCGTGCCAGTCCTTGACCATGTTCTGGGCCAGATCCTCGGCCGGCACCCCGCGCGCCGACAGCAGGGTGTCGACATTCACCTCGTCGATGGTGATGTCGTGGGCGCGCCGGATGGCCAGGATGCGTTCCCGCAGTTCCGGGTTGGCGGCCAGCGGGCGCAGGGCATCGGCCAGCAGCTCGCGTACCGCGCGGGGACCGGCGGCCTTCGCAGGGTTGAGCTGTTCCGGTGCTATGGCCTCGACCAGTCCCCGGGCGATGGCGGTGAGGGGCTGCCCGGCCAGCTCGGCGAGTTCCTCCCGCTCCGCGTCGGTGATCTGCTGGTTGAGTCGGGACAGCCGGGCCGACAGAGTGGCCACCTCGTCCGGGTTGGCGGTCAGGGTGCCGGCCTTGCGGAGCAGGTCACGCAGGGAGATCTGCTTCTCGGAGTGACGGTGCAGGGGCACCGCCTCGTCCAACTCGGCTTCGGTGACGCCGACCGCGTCGACGATGACGAACCGGTCCTTGACCTGTGCGTCGGGGGTGACGGCCTGGAACTCGGCGGGGTCGATGGTGCGTGCCCCGCGTCCCTTCATCTGCTCGAAGTAGGTGGCGCTGCGGACCGGTCGGAGGAAGAAGACGCACTCCAGAGGGCGGACGTCCGTGCCGGTGGCGATCATGTCGACGGTCACCGCGATGCGCAGCTCAGGGCTGTTGCGGAAGGCTTGCAGCAGGGTGTCGGGGTTGGCACCGTCACGGCGGGAGGCGTAGGTGATCTTCGCGGCGAAGTCGTTGCCACGCCCGAAGACCTGCCGGACCATCGTGACGATCTCCTCGGCGTGGTTGTCGTCCCGCGCAAAGATCAGCGTCTTGGGCACGGTGTTGCGGCCCGGGAAGATCTCGGTGAACAGCCGCTTCCGGAAGGTCTCCAGCACCAGCCTCAGTTGCCCCTTGGAGATCACCGACCGGCCGACCTGGCTGCCGTCGTACTGGAAATCGTCCTCCAGTTCCTGGTAGCGCTCAGCCCGGGTGCGCCGGTCGCGCAGCGGCACGACCGTCCCGGCGTCGATGATGTGCCCCGCCTCGGTGATCTGGGTTTTGATCCGGTACACGTCGAAGCCGACGTTGACGCCGTCGGCCACCGCCTGCTCGTAGGTGTACTGCGAGACCAGGTGCTGCTGGAAGAAGCCCAGGGTCTGGGCGACCGGGGTGGCGGTCAGGCCGACCACGAAGGCGTCAAAGTACTCGATCACCGCCCGCCACCGGCCGTAGATCGAGCGGTGACACTCGTCCACCACGATCAGATCGAAGGTCTCCGGCGGGATGTGCGGCTGGTAGCCGACCTCCGCCGGAGCGTCCAGCTCGTACTCGTCGTACGCGCGGTCGTCGGCGTCCGGGTCGGGCAGGTCCTCGCCGCGCAGGGCAGCGTAGAGCCGCTGGATCGTGGAGATGACCACGGTCGAGGAGTCGAGCAGACCCGCACCGGAGAGCCGGTCCACGTTGTACAGCTCGGTGAACTTCCGCCCGTCGCCCGGGGTCTGGTAGCCCGCGTACTCCTGGAGGGTCTGCCGGCCCAGGTTGTTGCGGTCGACGAGGAAGAGGATCCGGTTCGCGCGAGCGTGCTTGAGCAGCCGGTGGCTGGCGGTGACCGCGGTGAAGGTCTTGCCCGCGCCGGTGGCCATCTGGATCAGTGACCGGGGATGGTCGTCGGCCAGTGACCGTTCCAGGCCCACGATCGCCTCGACCTGCGCCGGCCGCAGACCGGAGAGGTCCAGCTCCGGCATCTGCCGCAGCCGAGCACGCAGCGTCGGCGCGGCCGGATCGTCGTCGGCCTCCCGCATCCACCGGGCCAGCGTCTCCGGCCGGTGAAAGGCAAAGATCTCCCGGGTACGCGGGTGCGGGTCGAGCCCGTTGACGAAGGCGGTCTGAGTGCCGGTGGCGACATAGCCGAACGGCAGGGGCACGTCCCGCCGCCAAGCGCTCAGTTTCTGCGCGGGGGTCAGCCCGCGCCGGTATCGGTCGAGTTGCGCCTCCACGCCACGCGGGGCGGTGCCTTCGCGCTTGGCCTCGATGACACCGACCAGTTGCTGATCGACATAGAGCAGGTAGTCGGCCCGACCACTGGCCAGGGTCACCTCCCGGACGGCCACGCCGCGCCCCGCGTACAGGTTGGCGTGTTCCTCGTCCTGGACCTGCCAGCCGGCCTTGCGGAGCTGCTGGTCGATCTCCACCCGGGTCTGCGCTTCGTTGAGCGGCTCACGGGAGGCACGCCGGGCGCGGGCGATGAACTCCTCGCGCCTGGCCGCCGATACCTTGCCGGTCCGGCTGGCATCACGGCGCTGCTGTTCGGCACGGGCCGCCGGCTCCAGGCTGGTGACAAGCTTGGCGGCCTCGTCGCGGGCAGCGGCGGCGGTCCGGACCGCCTGGTCGGCGGCCCGCTCGGCATCGGCCCGCGCCCGCTCGACGGATTGCGCCCCGGTGAGCAGCAGCTTCGCCTCGGCCAACTCCCGCCGGTAGCGGTCCAGCTCGGTCTGGAGTGCGTCGGCGAGGCTCCGCGGAACCTGCTGCTGTGGTGGCGTGGGCGGCACGAACCCGATGGGCGAGCGGTCACCGGACACCGCCCGGTGAAACCACAGTCCCAGCTCGAAGCAGGTACGCAGCATCTCCAGTGCGGCACGCACCTCGGCCAGGTGATCGTGCACCGCCTTGTTGCCCTGATCCCGCAGGCTGTGGAAGGCCCGGTGGATATCCCGGGTCAGGGTTCCATCCGCGTGCAGCGCCTCCACCCGGTGGTAGAAGTCGCTGCGGGGTGGCTGCCCGGTGCGCCGCAGCAGTTCCTTGGCCAACTCGTCGCCGAAGGCGCGGATCTTGAACATCGCCGCCTGCGCGTCGACATAGACCAACAGCTCAGCGCCCGCGCCGTACCAGACCAGCAGCGGATGGACCTTCAGCAAAAACCCGAAGTTGGCCGACCGTTCCGCCAAACGCCGTAATTGTCGCGGATCCACGTTCCCCCACGTCCACGATTGCCAATGAACACGCCAGGATACGTACGAGGAGTGGCATTTGACCCATCCTGTCGCCGACCCGACAACCGAGCTGGCCCGACGTGGCGCTGCCAGGGCTGCTGGTCTGTCTGGTGGCGCTGCCCGAGGAAGCCACCGGTCGGTGCCGCTAACCGATGGCCTCGACCTGACGGTGCAGTGCCCGGTGCACGAAGTCGCGCGGCATCAACGGTTCGGTGCAGGCAGCGGCCAGTCTCGAACGGATATCGGCGGCGGCCTCCGGGTGTCGACGGGAGATCTCGACGAGGGTGTTTCCGACCTCGGTCCAAACCTCGCTGCTGCGGTCCTGGAACCGGGCCATCAGGGTCTCGATGAGGCCCTCGGTCGGTGGGGCATGCCGCAGATGCCGCACGAGGTCGCGTCGGATCCACCAATCTTCCGACTTGGCAACGATCTCCTGGGCGGTGGCCGCAACAGGCCCGGTCAGCATCCCGCTGTCAGCCAGTACCCCCAAAGCCCGCGCCCGCACGCTTGGTGGATGCTCGCCGGTCGCGAATCTGACCGCAGCAGCGACCATCTCGCTGCCCAGCGCCCGAACCCCGACCAGCACCTCCATCGCCTGCACGCGATCGAGGGGATGCCCGTCATCGGTGGTCGCAACCGTCATCAGCGCAGCGATCACCTCACCGGTCAGCGTCTCGTCACCGGCCAAGGCCCTCAATGCCCGGACCCTGACGGCCGGGTCACCCGGTCCGGTCGCCAACTTCACCGCCGACGCAACCACCTCACCGGTCAACAGGCCGTGCTGCGCCAGCACCTCCACCGCCCGCACCCGAACCGTGGGATCACCGGCACTCGTGGCAAGGCCCACCAACGCAGCAGCCGCCTTCTCAGTCGGCTTTCCACCGGCCGTCAACGCATCTACCGCCGTTACCGCCGAAATCAGGCGACCATCGCCCGCCGCCAACCCCACCAGCACAGCGATCATTTCGTCGGTCAACAAACCTGCCCGCGCCAGCGCCAGCATCGCCAGCGTCCCATCCGCCGGTTGCTCCGTCGCCGCTCCCACGACAGCCGTGACCACCTCATCGGTCAACGCACCACGATCCGCTAACACCTGCACCGCCCATGACCGAACCAACGGTTCATCAGCACCCGTCGCCAACCTCACCACGGCATCGACAACATCAGGGGTGAAGGCAGCACCACGGTGCAAGGCCACGAGCGCGCGCCGCTGAACGATCGGACCCCAGTCGCTGCTCGTCAACGCCACCGCCGCGGCGACCACCTCACCAGTCAGCGCACCCTCTCGTGCCAACACCTCGATCGCCCGGGCCGCCTGAGTCGCATAATGAGAATTTGCCACGTAGCCGAGCCGAGCACGCGTGGTCGGTGAAAGTGGAGCGTGCGCGGCGGCGATCTCGGCCAGGTCGCACCAGCGTTCGTCTTCGTCGCCATCGGACACAGACACGAGGTCGTCGAGCCTCGGCACCCACGTGTCGAGGGCGACCCGGAAGCGCTCGCCGGCTCTGGTGCCACCGAGGGCGCGCAGCCGCTGGATCAGGGCTGCCCGGTAGGCGGTGAAGCGGCATCGACTGATAACGGGGCTGAGATACTCCTCTATCGCCTGGTGCAGGATCTCGTCGATGGTCGCGGTCCGCGCCAGCGGCACGTCGTCGGCCAGGACGCGGAGCATGAACAGGAAGTCACGGCCGAGCAGGTCCTCGTACTCGCTGGGGCCGTTCGCCCCGGGATAGATCGCCTGCGCGATCACCTCGTCGATCTGCTCGGCGTAGTCGGTGCCGATCAGGCCCAGGGCGAGCAGGATCGGCTCGTCGTAGCGGGGATCGTGCAGCCGGCGGCGGATCTCGCCGGCCCGGTTCTCGATCGAGCCGAGCAGGGCCAGCGCCCGGCCGGTGTAGTACTCCTCGAAGGTCAGGTGGGCGAAGCCGTACCGGCCGGGGGCCCGCTCGACCAGCAGCCCGGTGTGCTCGTCGGCCTTCGTGACGAAGTCGAGCACTCCTCGGCCCGGTTCGGTGTGCAGCGGGTCGGCATCACGCAACACCTGCGGATCCCAGGTGCTGCCGTGGTGTGCCGCCCAGAGCGGGCCGAGCACTTCGAGCAGTTCGAGTTTGCTGGCCGCGCCTTCGGGGCGGTGCTCGTGCAGCCACGCGCCGAGCCGCGCCAACCACCGGTTCAGGATCCGCTCGTCGGGCAGGTCCGCCGCCGCGACCCCCTGCGCGCTGCGCCAGGTCCGCCCCAGGGCGTGACACACCTCGATGTACGCCTCGACCCGCCGGTGTGGCAGCCGGCCACTGGACCGGTGCACCAGCACGAGGGCGGTGAGCAGCAGCGGGTTGGCGGCCAGTCGGCGTACCCCTGGGGTGGTTCGTAGAGCGTTGCCGATCGCCGCAGCCTCCCGCGCGGCCGCCTCCCGGGTCGCCGAGGCGGTCCGCTCCGGCGTCTCGGCCCGCTCCACCTCCTGGCAGTAGACGGTCAGGAACCGCTCGATCGTCGCGTCGTCCATCTCCGTCAACCGCACCGCGTGGAACCCCTCCGGCAGGGGCGCGGCCTGATAGCCGGAGATCCGGCTGGTCACCACGAAACGGTTGCCCTGCCGGGCGTACGCGGTGACGAAGGTGACCACCGCCGCAACCACGCTACGTCGCAGATCCGCCGAGGCGATCTCGTCGAGCCCGTCCAGCAGCACCAGGCACCGACCGGCGTCGAGTTGCCGCTGGAGCAGGTCGGCCAGGCCCGGCGTACGGCATTCGTTGCGGCGCAGGTGCTCGGCGAGGAACTCGCCGATGCCCAGCCGGGGATGCCCATGCTGGGCGTACTCACCGACCCGGAGATAGATCGGGAACCGCTTCGGCGCATCCGCAGGGTCGGCGAGCAGGGCCTTGGCGTGGGTCAGGGCGAGGTAGCGCAGCAGGGTCGTCTTGCCCGATCCCGGGTCGCCGAGCACCAGCAGCTGCGCGTTCCCGCCGACCGTGTCCAGCACCGGCAGCACCGGTGCCGCGTTCCGCTCACCGTCGGCGAGGTATTTCCGGCCGTACGTCAACTGCAACCGGTCCAGGGCGGCCTCGAATCCGGTCTGGTCGAGCTGGCCGGTCTCCATCAGCGCGGTCAGCTTGTCGCGTTCCCGTTCGAACCATTCCCGGGCCCGGTCACCGGGCCGCCGGTCGACCTGGGCCTGCAAGCCGACGAACACGTCATCCAGGGGCAGCCGGACGGTGGTGTTGCGGACCACGCCGACGGTCGGCAGGTACCGGTGCTGGTCGACCAGCCAGCTCAGGTAGTGGAACAGGTCGTCCTCGCCGGCCCCGGCGGCGCCGAGGTGTTCGGCCAACCTGCCGGTCGCCTGGGCGCTGCGGGCCTCGTCGGAGCGGTGCAGCAGGGCTTGCAGCGCCGGCTCGCGGCGCACCTCGGTGCCCAGTGCGTCGAGCATCGCCTTGAACACCGGCCGGAGCAGGTTGATCCGGTCGAGTTGCTCGTCGTCGGACTGGAATCGTCCCAGCGACTCGACGGCGCGCCGGGCCAGAGCCGCCGCCGACGGCTGTGCACCGGGAACGAGGACCTTCGCCAGCTCGGTGGCGCCTTCATGCGCCCAGAAGTCGAGGTTGAGGTCGAATTCTGCGAGCCGGTGCCCGTACGCCTGCCGGGCCGCGCCGAACGCGCGGGCCAGCGCCTGCTCCAACGCCTTGCGCTCCGGATCGCCCAGCACGCGCGCCTTCACGCCCTTCAGTGCGGGGTCGGCCAACTGTCTGACCACCTGCGACAAGATCGCTTTGGCCAGGGCGGAGGTCAGCGAAGCAGGTTCCACGGCCGGGCAGTTTAGCCACCGGCATCCACAACCATCACCACGCTCGGCAACCGCAGGCGGTCCGTGCGCTCCCGCCGCTGTCCAGCGCTCACAAACAGCAGCGGCGGGATAGTGGACCGCACCCGTACGATGCTGCTCCGTGTCCCACCGATGAGGAGGATCATGTCCACGACATCGCAGACCCCGACGCTCCGGCTGTTCGCCGTCGACGCGGGCATGCTCGTGGCCACCGTGCTCGCCTTCGGCGGCTATCTGATGCCCTGGTTCAGGAGGAGCAAGAGCGCCCTGTGGTCCTTCTCCGGCTGGGAGTACGCGTCGCTCAGCGACGGGGGTGGCTGGACCTTGCTCACCTTCGGCTGGCTGCTGCTGGCGGCCGGGGCCGCACTGTGGGCACGACAGAGCGTGGTGGCGGCGATGACCGGGCTGGTCGCGGCCATAGGCACCCTGGTCACCGCCCTTGCGGTGGTGGCGGCAAGCTTCGCCATGTTGGGCGAACAGAGCAGCCTGGATTCGGTGGCGGAGCGACCGTTCGGTGCCGGCCTGCCGATCATGGCTGTTGGCATCGGACTGCTCCTGGCCACCTCCTGCCGGGCGATCGTCCGATGCCATCTGCTTGAGGCCACCGAGGACCAGCACGAACCGCCTCAGCCGCCGTCTGCGTAGAAATCGCAGACCCGAGGTTTCCCAGCCTTGCTTCCAGGTCAAGCTAAATATGCATTATCGCGACTAAACCGGGTTTGCGAGCTAGCACACAATTCCTCCGGACATCGAGGTCACATGTCAATTTGAATAATTGACGGTTACGGATTGATGTCGTTATTCTTGCGCGGCAGATGACGTTCTGCGTGTTCGACGGGTCCCACACTCAGCGTCAGCATGGAGGAATCACCATGGACGATGCCCGGAAAACCTGGCGACGGCGTTTCACCAACTCATCGGCGGTCGCCATTGCGGCTGCCCTGCTCGTCTCGGTGGCCGCGTCACCGGCGGCTGCGGCCGAGGGCAGCATTCTCGGCACCAACAATCCGAATGCCATTCCGGACAGCTACCTCGTGGTACTCAAGGACGACACGGCCGTCAACGCCCAAACGCTGACCCGTGAGCTGACCACCAGGTACGACGTCAAGGTCGCGCACACCTACTCGCATGCGTTGAACGGATTCGCGGGCAGGATGAGCCACGCTACGGCTCGCCGGCTCGCCGCCCAGCCGGGAGTGGCGTACGTCGAGCAGGACGTCGAGGTCCAGCTCACGGGTACTCAGGTGTACCCGCCGTCATGGGGGCTCGACCGGATCGATCAGCGACATTTGCCGCTCGACAACAAATACACGTACCCGGATGCGACGAACAGGGTGCGGGCGTATGTGCTCGACACCGGGATCCGGACGACGCATGTCGATTTCGGCGGCCGGGCAGTCTGGGGTGTCAACACCACCGGGGACGGGATCAACACCGACTGCAACGGCCACGGTACGCATGTCGCGGGCACCCTCGGTGGCAGGCAGTTCGGGGTTGCCAAGAGCGTGTCACTGGTCGCCGTCAAGGTCCTCGGCTGCAGCGGAGTGGGTACTATCGCGGGAATCATCGCCGGGGTCGAATGGGTGACCGCTCACCACGTGACCAAGGGGACGGCGGTGGCGAACATGAGTCTCGGCGGTCCAGGTAGCCACATGACCTTGGAGAACGCGATCCGGACTTCCATCCTGAAAGGCGTGCTGTACACGATCTCCTCGGGTAACAACAACTCCGACGCCTGCGAACACACCCCGGCCCGGGTCCTCGAAGCGATCACGGTGAACGCCAGCACCATCGGCGACTCCCGGGCACTGTTCTCCAACTGGGGCCGCTGCACCGACATCTTCGCCCCCGGCCAGGAAATCCGTTCCGCCTGGCACACCAGCGACAACAGCTCCTCCATCGCCAGCGGCACCTCGATGGCCGCCCCGCACGTTGCCGGTGCCGCCGCCCTGATCCTCGGCAACAGCCCCGGCCTGACCCCCCAGCAGGTAGGCAACGTGATCCTGGGCAACGCCACCCAGAATAAGATCCCCAACCCGGAGGGCTCGCCGAACCGGCTGCTCTACGTCGGCCCGACCGGGGTCATCCCCATTCCGGACAGTGCTCCGCTGAGCCCGACCGGTTCCTGATCCCCGACTCGCACAGCGGGGTCGCAGCAGAACTGCGGCCCCGCCTGCGTTCCGGTCCGTTCCTGGACGGCCCGTCAGGCAACACCTCAACCCGCCGGCTCGCGTTGCCTGACGATGCCACACGCGACGGTAAGCAGATCGTCCCGACCGATCCGCTCCGGGTCGACCAGCACGGTCACCGCGACGCCCGGCTCGGTCAGCCAGAACGCCTGCGCATCAGTCGCCAGGCCGGGCCCGTCGGGGTGCGGGAACTCGGTCACCTGCCGATCGTCGAGTTCGCGTTCGTGATAGTCGACGAGGAAGACACGCAGCCCATCGAGGTCGCCCAGCCGCGGCCCGCGCAGCACATGCACCCGCAGGTCCACCCGGTACCCGTCGGTCGTCTGCCGCTCCCAGACCCGGCTGGCGATCTGCACGTCGCCCCACTCGCTGGCGAAGTCGGAAACCTCCTCGCCCAGCCCGTCCGGCACGTATCCGATGTGGAATCCGTCCAGCACCCCACCGTCACCCACTGCGCCGCCTCCACACTTGTCGAGTCGCCCGTGCTCAGTTACCCAGCGCGCGTACCTTGGCAATGGTCTCCTGGACGTGCTGCTTGGCGGGCTCACCGCCCTGCGCGGCCTGCGCGAGCGCCTGCCGATACGAGTCGATCATGTTGATCAGCGGCCCGGCGGCGACACCCTGCAACGCGCCCGCGACGAGTTGGCGCGCCTCGGCCGCGTCCTGCGCGGCAGCAGCCGTCTTCGCCTTCGCCTCGTCCAGCTTCTGCGCCGCTGCCGCCAGCCTGGCGATCATCTCCGCTGCACTCACGCGCCCACCCTCCGACTAGCTCCCCTGCCGCCCCCGCCTCCACCAGAGCAGCGACCACAGGGGAGAGTACGAGACTCCCGCACCCTCCGCGATCGCGGTGCGTAGGAGATCTTGGTACGAAAGTGCCCTTGGAGGGGCGGTAACGCTCCAAGATCTCTGCGAGCCCCGGAGTCAGCGCAGGGTGCGGATCAGGATGAGGTAGCCGCAGTAGGCGAGCGGGACGGCGAGGAAGCAGAGCAGGAAGCCGATCACCGGGTAGCGGGGTCCGGTGGCGGCGCCGACAGCGGGTCGGCCCCAGCGGCCGAGCACCAGCCAGCCACCGATCAGCGAGGCGGCGGGCAGGCCGGCACACATCCAGGAGAACAGCGTCCATCCGCCGACCACGCCGACTCCGGACGCGAGCACCATGACCAGCATGATCAGCACCGACACGGCGGCGAAGCCTAGGTAGACGGCGATCGCCCGGGCCATCGGCGACCAGGTCGGCAGCAGCGCCGGCCGCTGGGCCAGCACCTCCGCCTGCTGCGCGTACCGGTCAGCCTCGTCGGCCCACCGCCGGGCCATCTCCAACTCCGTCGCCGGGTCGACCTCGCCGGCCCGCTGGCCGGGCACCCCGGCCGCCGTCGCGCTCACCGCCACCGGCAACGCCCGCTCCGCCTCCCCCACATCCCCCTGGGGGTACGCCCCGACGCCCGGCCGCCCCGGCGCGGCGGCTGCGCCGCCGTCCCACCCCGTCCCCGGTGCCGGGCCACCTGCTCCCGCTGAGCCGGACGGGCCCGGTGGCCCGGAGACAGGCGCGGAGAAGGGGTGACCGGAGACAGGCGGCGCAGGCGGGCCGGAGGTGGGCGCGCCGGGTGGACCTGGCGGGCCCGAACCGGACCCGGGGCCATGTGGCGGGCCGGAAGTAGGTGCGGAGCCCGGTGCACCGAGGGTGGGCCCGACGCCTGGCGGGCCGGCGGGTAGCGGTGTGGTGCCGATCGTCCGGCCGAGTTGGTCGAGGCGCTGCCCCTGGGCGAGCAGTCGGCGGTCGAGGTAGTCCACGGCGGCGCCGAGATCCCGCTGTCGGTCGGCTTCGGCGGCGACGCCCTGCTCGCCGGCGCGCTGCTGAACGGACAGGTGGCGGGCCAGCGCGGCGTACTCGTCGAAGGTGGACACGCTCACTCCTGCCCCTCGGCGGTGTGCCCGTCGCGGGCGAACGGCACGATCAACCGGATCCGCTGGTCGTGCCGGTCGACCAGCAGCGCCCGGTCGGCCCGGGGCGTGTACGCCAGATCGTGCACGCCGAGGTGCAGGCCGAGGTCGGCGCCGGGCACGTTCAACGCCACCAGGCAGGCGACGTCGTCGCGGTTCTGCGTACCGCCGAGGTCGTCGGCGAGCCGGCGCAGCCCGCGCCACCAGCCGAGCAGATGCACCCCGTGGCCGGGGCCCTGGCGCAGCAGGGTACGCAGGTCGTCGTGCCCGGTGCGGAAGCTGGCCGGATCGGTCTCGGCGAGCAGACCGGCGGCGGCGTCCATCCCGAACACCACCAGATAGCTGCGCCCCGGCGGGTCCGCGGACTCGGTCGAGCCGACGGCGAGGGTGGCGAGCTGCTGACGCAGGGCCGCGGCGTCGAGGCGTACGACCGGGTGTCCGGCGGCGGTCAGCGTGGCGGCGGTGTCGTCGGCGGCCTGGTCGGCGGCGGCGACCAGGGGTGCGAGCAGGAAGGTCGCCTCGCCGGGGGTGTGCTGCCGGGCCAGGCTCAGGGTCGCGGCGCGCAGCACCTCGGCACCGGCGGCCGAGGTGCCCACCACGGCCAGATGCCGACCGGGGGCGGTGTCCATGATGAACAGGGCGCTGGTGCCGTCCACGTCGACCGTTCGGCCGACCAGGGCCAGCGGTCGCCGGCCGCCGGGGCGTAGACCGGCGAAGGTGGCGTCGTCCTCGACCTGCGCGGTCTCGTACCCCCGGAACACCGACGGCGGCCGGGCTGCTGCCGGACGGGCCTGCCACAGCTCGTGCCGCAGGCGGGTCAACTCGTCGGCGGCGGCGTAGGCGTCGGGGAAGCGGATCACCGTGTTCGCGCCGGACACCCCGGCGGCGGTGTTGACCACGGCCGAGCCGACCGGCAGGGTGGCCGCCGCGTCGTTGAGCGGGTCGAGCACTCCCCCGCCGCCGGGCAACGCCACCCGCAACGCGAACTGCCCGAAGACCGCCTCGGCGCGGCCGTAGAGCGCCTCGATGCCCGTCGTGCTCTGACTGGCCAACACCAGGTGTACGCCGTACGAGCGGCCCTTGCGGGCCAACTCCTCCAGCAGGTCCACCGACTCCCGGGAGATCGGGTCGTTGCCGGCGAGCAGCACCTGGAACTCGTCGATCACGGCGACGATCCTCGGCACGGCGGTGTCGGCGGGCAGATCGGCCAGCTTGGTGACGCCGTGGCGTTTCAACGCGGTGGCCCGCCGGTGCAGTTCGCGGCGCAGTTCACGCAGCACCGCCACGCCGTACTCGCGGTCGCTCTCGATGCCGACGGCGCGGGCGTGCGGCAGCCAGGACGGGTCACGGCCGGTGGGGACGAACTCGGTGAAGCTCACCCCCTCCTTGAAGTCGAGCAGGTAGAGCTGCAACTCGGTCGGCGCGTAGCGGGCGGCCAGCCCGTAGAGCACGTCGAGCAGGAACACCGTCTTGCCGGCGCCGGTACGCCCACCGACCAGCCAGTGCGGGGTGGCGTCGTCGAAGGCGACGGTGAACGGTTCGCGTCCGGCCCGACCGACCACGGTACGCAGGCCGGCGCGGGCCGAGGCGGCCCACCGCTGCGGCGGTAGCAGGTCGGCGAAGCGGACCGTCGCGCCTCGACGGGCGGCCTCGCCGAGGTGGGTGGCGAGCGCGGTGACCGAGGCCGGCGGCGGGTCACCGTCGAGCCGTACCGGGGCGGCCAGCCCGCTGCCGTCGGCGCTGAACGGTGTGTGCGGTGGATCGCCGACGCGGGCGTACCCGTCGATCATCCGTAGGGTGGTGGTGGCGCCCAGCGGCGGCGGCGCCGGCTCGCCCGGCCCGGCCGCTGACCAGCCGGCGAGCAGGACGCAGACGGCGGCGGCCGGTCCGGCGTGAGTGAGTGCGGCGAGCCGGGCGGCCTCGCGGGGCGACGGCACGGACGCGGCGACCACCACCAGGAGTTCCTGGTCCGGCCGATCGTTCTGCCGGGCGGTGCGGGCATGCTGCTCGGCGACGTCGAGCAGCGCGGCGACCTCCGCCTCGGTCGTCGCCGGTGGATCGATGACGCCGGTGTCGAGCAGCGGCCGCAGTGGGCCGAAGGTGGCACCGAGGGCGGCGCTGTCCAGCCCGGTGACCCGGACGCCGCCGGGCGCGGCGGTGGCCAGCAGGCGCAGCACGACCGCACGCAGCAGCCCGGCCACGGCCGGGTCACGGGCGTCGGTGTCGACGGCGAGGTGGTGGCCGGCACCGAGGGGCACCAGGACGGGGAAGCCGCCACCGGCGGTGACCGCCGCACCGAGGCGTACCGGCACCGGCTGCCCGGCCAGCGGGGTGCCCGGCGTCGGGGTGGCCAGGCTGCCACCGACCCGGGCCAACCGGGCCAGCAGGTCGGAGTCGACCGCCGGGGCGGACGGTGCGGACATCCGCAGCGCCTGCCGAGCGGAATCGAGGTGGGCCCGGGCGGCCCGGTGGGCGGCGATCGCCTGCCCGTACGCCGACGCGAGCCTGCCCAACCCCTGCACCTCCGCCGCGCGTCCTCTGGTCCGCTGAAACCCTAACGGAACGCGGCGAGCCGGGCACGCCTGCGACGGTCGACGTGTCGTACCCGGCCAGCGACAGTGGACGTTCTGTTCGACGCAACGACCGCGTCTCCAAGCGCCACCGACGACCCTGCGGCCCTGCCCAAGCTTGGTCGACGGCCCTGCCCAGCGCGGCCGGCGACCCGTGGGTCGCCGGCCGCGCGAAGGGGTCAGCGGGTGACCGCGTTGAGCGCCGGCAGGTAGCCGTGACGGTAGCCGTCGGCGTTCGGGTGGTAGGCCTCGATGACGCCGCTGACGTCACGGATCCACGGCTGGGCGGCGCAGACGCCGTGGCCGGCGAAGGTGGGTCGGGTGTCGGCGAAGGTGGCGCCGGCCGCAGCGGCCCGGTCGGCGGTCACCTGGGCGAGCACGTCGGCGGCCTCGTTGAGCAGGGTGCGCTTGTGGCTGCTCATCGCCAACAGTCCACAGGAGCCGGTCTCGAACAGGCGCGGGTAGCCGAGCACGATCAGCCGGGCGTTGGGCGCCCGGTCGCGGATGGCGGCGTAGGTGCGGTCCAGCCGGGCCGGGAGCGTACCGGTGGCGAAGGCTTTCGCCTGGTTGACCGCGTTGGTGCAGCTGGAGGTGCTGCCGAAGCGGCAACTGGTCATCACGTCGGCGAACCCGGCGTCGTTACCGCCGACGGTGATGGTGACCATGGTGGTGGTGCTGCTCAGCGAGCTGAGCTGGTTGTTGAGCACGTCGGCGGTGACCGCGCCGCCGCAGGCGGGGAAGCGGAAGCTGGCCACGTTGTTGGCGGCGGCCCACAGCGGGGCGTACGACTTCTGGCTGCGCAGGCAGGTGGACAGGTCGTACGGGCCGGCGCCGACACCGGAGGAGTACGAGTCGCCGAGGGCGACGTAATGGATGGGGGCGGCAGCCGCCTGGGCGGCTGCGGGGACGGCCAGTGCACCGAGGGTGGCGGTGGCGAGGGCGACCAGCGCGGCCAGGGCGCGGGCCATCAGACGGTGTGGCATGGGACCTCCACATGGGGGTGATGGTGGAGCCCGAGAACCGCGCGCGTGGCCTGGGGTTGTTACTGGGCGGTAATGCTATCGAAACAAGTGGATGAAGGGAATAGCCGACGGCACCCGCCCGATCAGTTCGACCAGGCGGGTGCCGTGTGCTCTGAGCCGCGTGCTGTTAACAGGGGACCCCTGCTATGCACGAGACGTTAAAAGGGGGCCCTTCCTTACACCGCCAGTGGGCGGGAGGCGGCGTGCACGGGGGCGGGCAGGGCGCCGATGCCGCCGAGGTAGGTGTGGATCGCCGCAGCGGCGGCCCGCCCCTCGGCGATCGCCCAGACGATCAACGAGGCACCCCGGTGCATGTCACCGGCGACGAAAACCCCGTCGACCTCGGTCTGCCAGTCGGCCCGGGAGTCGATCGCGCCCCGGGCGTTGCGGCTGACCCCGAACTGCGCCAGCAGCGGCTGCTCCTCGGTGCCCTCGAAACCGATCGCCAGCAGCACCAGGTCGGCGGGCAGTTCCCGCTCGGTGCCCGGCACCGTGGTGACGATCCGCCGGCCGGCACGCTTCTCGACGGTCACCTCGGCGATGCGTACCGCCCGGACCGCGCCGGTGCCGTCGTCGACGAACTCCTGCACCGCCACGGCGAAGACCCGCTCGCCGCCCTCCTCGTGAGCCGCGTACTCGCGCAGGATCCACGGCCAGGTCGGCCACGGGTCGCGGGCCTCGTCGCGGGCCTGCGGCGGGCGCGGGTACAGGTCCAACTGGTGTACGCCGGCCGCGCCCTGCCGGTGCGCCACCCCGAGGCAGTCCGCCGCGGTGTCCCCGCCGCCGATGATGACCACGTGCTTGCCGGCCGCGTCGATCGGCGTACCGTCGGGGAGGGTGGCCAGGGCGGGCCGCCCTTCACCGGCCGCCACCACCCGGTTGGCCGCCACCAGATGCGCCATCGCCTGGTGTACGCCGCGCAGCGCTCGGCCCGGGGTGTCGGTCTCGCGGCCCTGCAACGCCCCGCAGGCCAGCAGCACCGCGTCGTGCTGCTCGCGCAGCTGTTCGGCGGTGACGTCGACGCCGACGTTCACCCCGGTGCGGAACTCCACCCCTTCGGCGGCGAGCTGGGCCAGCCGGGTGTCGATGTGCCGCTTCTCCAGCTTGAAGTCGGGGATGCCGTACCGCAGCAGGCCACCGATGGCGTCGTCACGCTCGTACACGGTGACGGCGTGACCGGCGCGGGCCAGTTGCTGTGCGGCGGCGAGCCCGGCCGGGCCGGAGCCGACCACGGCGACGGACCGGCCGCTCGGTGCCGGCACCGGACGCGGGGTCAGCCCCCGGGCCACGGCAGCGTCGGCGATCTCCACCTCGACCTGCTTGATGGTCACCGGGTCACCCCCGGCGATGCCCAGTACGCAGGCGGCCTCACAGGGCGCCGGGCAGAGCCGACCGGTGAACTCGGGAAAATTGTTGGTGGCGTGCAACGACTCCACCGCCGCGTCCCAGTTGCCGGTGCGGACCAGGTCGTTCCAGTCCGGGATCCGGTTCGCCAGCGGGCAACCGGCGGTGTCGCTGTGGCAGAACGGGATGCCGCAGTCCATGCACCGGGCCGCCTGCTCGCGGATCAACTCCTCACCGGCCGGCGGGTAGACCTCCCGCCAGTCGCTGATCCGCACCGGCACCGGCCGACGCGCCGGCATCCGGCGGGGGTAGCGCAGAAAACCGTTCGGGTCAGGCACGAGCCACCTCCTGGGCGACCACCCGGTTCGCGGGCGGGACCGGCTGCGACGCCTCGCCGGGCGCCGACTGCGACGCTGCGGTGAGCGCCGACTGCGACGCCCCGGCGGGCGCCGGCTGCGGTTGTGCGGCGGCGGGCGCCAGGGCGCTCATCACCGCGTCGTCGACGTCCTGGCCGGCGGCTTCGGCGGCCTGCATGATCTCCATGACCCGGCGGTAGTCCCGGGGTACCACGGCGGTGAACTCCTCCACCGCCTCCGGCCAGCGCTTGAGCAGCTGTTCGGCGACCGCCGAGTCGGTCTCGGCGAAGTGCCGCTGCACCAGCTCGTGCAGCCGGACGCGCTCCTGCTCGCTCGGCGCGGACAGGTCGACCAGTTCGGTGTTGACCCGCCGCCGGTCGAGGTTCCAGACGAACGCGGTACCGCCGGACATGCCGGCGGCGAAGTTGCGACCGGTCCCGCCGAGCACCACCACCGTGCCGCCGGTCATGTACTCGCAGCCGTGGTCACCGACGCCCTCGACGACGGCCACCGCACCGGAGTTACGCACCGCGAACCGCTCCCCCACCCGCCCGCGCAGGAAGACCTCACCTGCGGTGGCGCCGTAAAGGATGGTGTTGCCGGCGATGATCTGGTCCTCGGCGCGGCCACCCGGGGCGGCGTCGGCGGCGACGAACGGCGAGGTCGGTGCCGGCCGGACGACCAGCCGCCCGCCGGAAAGTCCCTTGCCGACGTAGTCGTTGGCGTCGCCGTACAGCCGCAGGGTGATCCCGGGCGGCAGGAACGCCCCGAAGGACTGCCCGGCGGTGCCGCGCAGGGTGAACTCGATGGTGTCGGCGGGCAGCCCGGCACCGCCGTAGCGGCGGGTCAACTCGCCGCCGAGCATCGCGCCGACGCTGCGGTGCTCGTTGCGGATCGTCACCTCGGCCCGGACCGGGGTGACCGGTGCGTCGCCGCCGCGCAGGGCCGGCTCGGCCAGCGCGATGAGCTGGTTGTCCAGCGCCAGCTCCAGGCCGTGGTCCTGGGCACGTACGCCCCGGCGGGCCGCCCCCTCGGGCAGCTCCGGCAGGTGCAGCACCCGGTGCAGGTCGAGCCCACCGGCCTTCCAGTGCTCGATCGCCGGGGCCACGTCGAGCAGTTCGGTGCGGCCGATCGCCTCGTCGATGCTGCGCAGACCCAGCTCGGCCAGGTAGCCGCGGATCTCCTCGGCGAGGAAGAGGAAGAAGTTCTCCACGAACTCCGGCTTGCCGGTGTAGCGCTCACGCAGCACGGGATTCTGGGTGGCGATGCCGACCGGACAGGTGTCCAGGTGACAGACCCGCATCATGATGCAGCCGGAGACGATCAGCGGGGCGGTGGCGAAGCCGAACTCCTCGGCGCCGAGCAGCGCCGCGACGATCACGTCCCGGCCGGTCTTGAGCTGGCCGTCGACCTGCACGGTGACCCGGTCACGCAGCTTGTTGAGCAGCAGCGTCTGCTGCGCCTCGGCCAGGCCCAGCTCCCACGGGGTGCCGGCGTGCTTGAGTGAGTTCAGTGGGGAGGCGCCGGTGCCGCCGTCGTGACCGGAGATCAGGATGACGTCGGCCTTGAGCTTGGCCACCCCGGCGGCGACGGTGCCGACGCCGACCTCACTGACCAGCTTGACGTGCACCCGGGCGGCCGGGTTGACGCACTTGAGGTCGTGCACCAGTTGGGCGAGGTCCTCGATGGAGTAGATGTCGTGGTGCGGCGGCGGCGAGATCAGGCCGACGCCGGGGGTGGCGTGCCGGGTGCGGGCGATCCACGGCCACACCTTGTTGCCGGGCAACTGCCCGCCCTCGCCGGGCTTGGCGCCCTGCGCCATCTTGATCTGGAGGTCGTCGGCGTTGACCAGGTATTCGCTGGTCACGCCGAACCGGCCGCTGGCGATCTGCTTGACCGCGGAGCGGCGGGCCGGGTCGTGCAGCCGGTCGACGTCCTCGCCGCCCTCACCGGTGTTGGACTTGCCGCCGAGGCGGTTCATCGCGATCGCCAGGGTCTCGTGCGACTCGGCCGAGATCGACCCGTACGACATGGCGCCGGTGGCGAACCGCTTGACGATCTCGCTGGCCGGCTCCACCTCCTCGATCGGCACCGGCGGCAGTTCACCGGTACGCAGCCGGAACAGCCCGCGCAGGGAGCCGGCCTTCGCGGCCAACTCGTCGACCTTGGCGGTGTAGGTGCGGAACACGTCGTACTGGCGGCTGCGGGTGGCGTGCTGGAGCAGGAAGACCGTCTCCGGGTTGAACAGGTGCAGCTCGCCTTCGCGGCGCCACTGGTACTCCCCACCCACCGGCAGCCGGTCGGTGACGGTGGTGCCGGGCGCCGGCCAGGCCAGCGCGTGCCGGGCGGCCACCTCGGCGTGGATGCCGTCGAGGCCGACGCCGCTGATCGTGCTCGGCGTGCCCCGGAAGTACCGCTCGACGAGGCGGGTGTGCAGCCCGACCGCCTCGAAGACCTGCGCACCGCAGTACGACGACACCGTCGAGATGCCCATCTTCGACATGATCTTCAGGACGCCCTTGCCGAGCGCCTTGACGTAGTTGCGGATCGCGGTGCGCGGCTCGACGCCGGCCAGCGCGCCCGTGGAGATCATGTCTTCGACCGACTCGAAGGCCAGGTACGGGTTGACCGCCGCCGCGCCGTAGCCGATCAGCACTGCCGCGTGGTGCACCTCACGGCAGTCGCCGGACTCCACGATCAGCGCGACCTGAGTGCGGGTCTGCTCCCGGACCAGGTGCTGGTGCACCGCCGCGGTGAGCAGCAGCGACGGGATCGGGGCCAGGTCGGCGTTGGAGTCGCGGTCGGAGAGCACCAGAATCCGTACGCCGTCCTCGATCGCCTCGGAGACGTGCCGGCAGATCTCGGTCAGCCGGGCCTTGATCCCGGCGCCGCCGTCGCGGATCCGGTAGAGCCCGGAGACCCGCACCGCCTTGAAGCCGGGCAGGTCGCCGTCCTCGTCGATGCTGAGGATCTTGGCCAGCTCGTCGTTGTCGATCACCGGGTGGGGCAGCACGATCTGCCGACAGCTCGCCGGGCCGGGGTCGAGCAGATTGCCCTCCGGGCCGATGGTCGAGGCCAGGCTGGTCACCAACTCCTCCCGGATGGCGTCCAGCGGCGGGTTGGTGACCTGGGCGAAGAGCTGGTGGAAGTAGTCGTAGAGCAGCCGGGGTCGGGTGGACAGCGGGGCGATCGGGGTGTCCGTACCCATCGAGCCGATCGGCTCCGCGCCGGTGCGGGCCATCGGCGCGAGCAGGATCTTCAGCTCCTCCTCGGTGTAGCCGAAGGTCAGCTGGCGACGGCGTACCGAGTCGTGGGTGTAGACCTGGTGTTCGCGGGCCGGCAGGTCGTCCAGCTCGATCAGCCCGGCGTGCAGCCAGTCGGCGTACGGCTGGGCGGCGGCCAGCTCGGTCTTGATCTCGTCGTCGTGCACGATCCGGCCGGTCGTGGTGTCGACCAGGAACATCTTGCCGGGCTGGAGGCGGCCCTTGGCGACCACGGTGGCCGGGTCGAGGTCGAGCACGCCCGCCTCGCTGCCCAGCACCACGAGCCCGTCGGCGGTCTGCCACCAGCGGCCCGGCCGCAGGCCGTTGCGGTCGAGCACCGCGCCGACGATCTCGCCGTCGGTGAAGGCGACCGAGGCCGGCCCGTCCCAGGGCTCCATCAGGCTGGCGTGGAACCGGTAGAAGGCGCGCTTGTCGGCGGCCATGTCCGGGTCGTTCTCCCACGCCTCGGGGATCATCATCAGCACCGCGTGCGGCAGGCTCCGCCCGGCCAGGTGCAGCAGTTCAAGGACCTCGTCGAAGTTCGCCGAGTCGGAGGCGGCGGGGGTGCAGACCGGGAAGACCCGCCGGATGTTGCCGGACAGCTCCGGGGTCCGGAGGAGGGCCTCGCGGGCCTGCATCCAGTTCCGGTTGCCCCGGATCGTGTTGATCTCACCGTTGTGCGCGATGAACCGGTACGGGTGCGCCAGCGGCCAGGACGGGAACGTGTTGGTAGAGAACCGGGAGTGCACCAGGGCGATGGCGCTGTCCACCCGCTCGTCGGTCAGATCCGGGTAGAACGCGGGCAACTGGTCCGGGGTGAGCATGCCCTTGTAGACCATGGTCCGCCCGGACAGTGACGGGAAGTACGCCGGCACGCCGCGCTCGGCGGACTCCCGCTCGGCCTGCTTGCGTACGCAGAAGGCGACCCGCTCAAGCTCGATGCCGCGCAGCGGGGAACCGGCCGGACCGGCCGGGGTGTCGGTGAGCCGGCGGGCGGCGAGGAACAACTGCCGCACCCGGGGCATCGCCGCCAGGGCCGTGGCACCGAGGTCCGAGGCGTCGACCGGGACGTCCCGCCAGCCGAGCAGCTCCGCCCCCTCGACCAGGGCGTACTTCTCGACCACCTGCCGGGCGCGAGCCTCACCGGCGTCGTCGTCGGGCAGGAAGACCAGGCCGGTGGCGTACTCGCCGGCCGGGGGCAGCGGGAAGTCCACCACCGCGCGCAGGAACGCGTCCGGCACCTGGATCATGATGCCGGCACCGTCGCCGGTGTTCGGTTCCGCGCCCCGGGCACCCCGGTGGTCCAGCCGGCACAGCGCGCCGAGACCGTTGGCGACCACCGTATGGGAGCGCCGTCCGTGCAGGTCAGCCACGAAGGCAACACCGCAGGCGTCATGCTCGTGAGCGGCGTCGTAAAGGCCGGTGGAGGACGTCACCTGGCCGTGTCGCGGCGCCGGCTGGGGGCGGTGTGGGTACGCAAAGGCCACCGGGCCTCCTGTCGTCGCTCAGGGTAGATCATGATCGGGACGACGTCGGCCCTACACACGGATTATTGAGTCTACGTTAGGGCGTGGCACCCTAGGCCAGTGCAGATTGATCACACCGTCCAGAGTTTGGGACAGGTAGTCTCGCCGGGTGGATGCAGACCACGCTGACCTGCTGGACCGATTGGAACAGTTTTATGACGCTGTGCCGCGAGACGCGGCTCGCGTGGAGGATCACGGTAGCTGCGTCCTGTTCGTCCGGGAAGGTGCCGGATGGCCGTTCTATGCCCGGCCTCGTCGCGGCGCGACCCGGTCACCGTCGCTGGCCGACCTGAACACCGTCCGGAGCCGACAGCGGGAACTCGGTCTGCCCGAGGCCCTGGAATGGGTACACGAGATCAACCCGGAACTGCTCACGGTGGCCCGCTCGGCCGGACTCTCCGTCCTGGAGGCGCCGCTGCTGGTGCTCGACCCGGCCGCACTGGCCGACCCGGCCGCCTTCACCCACGTACCGGTACGGCTGCTGACCGCCGCCACGCCGACCACCGCCGCCAACGTGGCCGCCCGACGGGCCGTCGCGGCGATCGGGTTCGCCGCCCCCGGCACCAGCCGCGGCGAGGCCGGCCCGGCGCAGCGCGACGCCGCCCTGCGCGGCCTGGACGTCGCGGCACTGGACGAGGAACTGACCCGCATCGCCAACGGCAGCCGGCTCGCCGCGCTGGCCGAGACGCCCGACGAGGGGACGCTCGCCAGCGGCATGGCCATGCGGGTCGGCGATGTAGCCGAGATCGCCGGGGTGGCCACCCTGCCCAGCGCCCGACGCCGTGGCCTGGCCGCCGCCGTGACCGCCACCCTGGCCCACGCCCTGCTGGCCGAGGGTGTCGAGGTGGTCTTCCTCTCCGCCGGCAGCGAGGAGATCGCCCGCGTCTACCTCCGCGCAGGCTTCCGCCGCATCGGCACCGCCTGCATAGCCGAACCCCCCACCATCACCCCGCACTAACCCCCACCCCAAGTACCCCACGCACCCCACAGGCCCCAGGCGCCCCACGCACTGGCGCGCTGGTGGGCTGGCGCACCTGGCGCACCTGGCGCACCTGGCGCACCGCGATCATGCAGTTTCGGTCGCACTTTTGTCCCGTTACGCCGGCTTTACGTCGACCAAAACTGCATGATCGCCGCGCGGGGCTGGCACCGCGCGGGGCTGGCACCGCGCGGGGCGGGGCACCGCGCGGGGCGGGGCACCGCGCGGAAGGGCGGGGCGGGGCACCGCGCGGAAGGGCGGGCACCGGCGGGGGTGGGGTGAGGGTGGGGTTACTTTGGGGGTGGGGGGCGCCATTGGGCGGCTACGGTGGCGGCGCTGCCCAGGATGCGCGGGGTGATGGTGTTGAGGGCCACGTCGCGGGCGCGTAGTGCCAGGCGACCCCGGGTCTGGAGCACCGCGGACATCCGGCGGGTCTGACGGACCACGGCAGCCGCGCGGGGACGACGCGCCCGGTCGTACGCGAGCACCGCGTCGGGCAGCGTCGACTCGCGCAGCAACGCGGCGAGCGTCGCAGCGTCCTCGAAGGCCAGACACGCCCCCTGTCCGAGGTGCGGCGGCATGGCGTGGGCGGCGTCGCCGAGCAGCACCACCCCGCCCGGCCCGAGCGGGAAGCCGTACGCCTTCGGCAGCGGGCGCAGCTCACGGATCTCCTGCTGCACCAGATCGTCCGGCTCGGTGGCGGCCAGCAACTCGTCTACCGGTCCGGGCCAGCCGGCGTACCAGCGGCGTAGCAGCGCCAACTGTGTGTGCGGCGGCTCGGGTCGGGCGGCGCCCGCAGCGGTGGCCATCCAGTAGATGCCACCTCGGCTGGAGGCACCGGAGGAACCCCGTTCACCGAGCGAGGCGGCCACGAACCGGTAGCCGGCACCGAGGATCTCGCCGCCGACCGACTCGGGCAGGATCGGCGCCCGGTACCAGGGAATCACCGCCCGCCAGGCGGCGCACCCGGAGCTGACCACGCCCGCCTCCGGGGCGAACTGACGGCGGATCACGCTGTCGACCCCGTCCGCCGCCACCACCAGGTCGGCTTCGTACGTGTGCCGGCCGTCGCCGACCGCCGGGCGTTCACCCGGTGCCGTGCGTACCGTCCGCACGGTCACCCCGGTACGCAGCTCGACCCGGTCGCCCAGCCCTGCGATCAATGCGTCGTGCAGGTCCTCCCGGTGTACCACGACGGGGAGACGCTCGACCGGGACCGGTCGTGGCTGCACCAGCCAGTGGCCGTCGGGACGGCGTACCCCACCATCGGGCAGCGGAGTGGCGACCGCGTCCAGGCCGGCGCCGAGGTCCAGGGCACGTAGGGCGCGGACCCCGTTCGGCCAGAGCACGACGGCGGTCGGCTCCGGGCGGATCCGGTCCGCCCGCTCCAGGAGAGTGACCTGCCAGCCGGATCGGGCCAGCGCACCCGACACCGCCAGACCGCCCAGTCCGCCGCCGACCACCACCGCGGTCCGCATACCGGCCCCCTCGTTCAGCTGTCGCGCTCGGCGGGCCGAGCCGAGGCGGCCGCCTCACCGTCGGCGGGCGCGTCGTCCGGCCGCTCGCCGGCCGTGGAGCCGCCGTCGGGCTGCCCTGCGGCGGTCACCGAGTCTCCACCGGCCCTGGAGGCATCGGTTTTGGAGGCATCGGTTCCGGAGGTGTGGGCCCCGCCGGTCGCGGAGGCGCCGGTCGGGTCGGTCGGCTCGGGTGGCGCCTCGCCGGTCTCCTGCCAGTGCCGGAACTGCTCCTCGCTGACCACCCGGTAGCCCTCCGGCGCGGGCGGCTGCTCGCCGGCCTGCCGAGCGGACAGATCCACCTGGGAGACGTCGGAGGTGGTCGTGGACGCGGTGGCCGGCGCGCCGACCGGGACAAGGTACTCGCGCGGGCCACGGACCAGCAGGAAGTAGGCTAGCGCGCCGAGGAAGACCAGCGCGGCGGTCCAGACATTGAGCCGTACGCCGAAAATGGTGTTGGCCTCGTCGGTGCGCATCATCTCGATCCAGAAGCGCCCGGCGGTGTAGCCCATCACGTACAGCGCGAACGCCCGGCCCCGGCCGAGCCGTAGCTTACGGTCGAGATAGAAGACCAACCCGGCGACGCCGACGTTCCACAGCGCCTCGTAGGCGAAGGTCGGGTGGTAGAGCCCCTCCTCCAGGATCGGCCGGCCCGCCTCGTCGCGCAGCGCCTGCCCGCCGTCCATCCGGTGGATCTCCAGCCCCCACGGCAGGTCGGTCCGGCCGCCGTAGAGCTCGTTGTTGAACCAGTTACCGAGCCGGCCGATCGCCTGAGCCAGGGGCAGGCCGGGTGCCAACGCATCGGCGACCACCGCGAACGGGATGCCGAGTTGTCGGGCGGCGAGCCAGGCGCCGACCGCGCCACCGGCGACCGCGCCCCAGATCCCGAGCCCACCCTCGTGGATGTAGAAGATCTTGATCGGTTCACCGCCGGTGCCGAAGTACGCCGCCGGTGAGGTGATCACGTGGTAGATCCGAGCGCCGATGATGCCGGCCGGCACCGCCCACAGAGCGATGTCCAACACCGCGCCGGGAGCGACTCCGCGCTGCCGCAACCGCCGGTCGGTGACCCAGCAGGCCACCACGATGCCGGCGATGATGCAGAGCGCGTACGCCCGAAGGGGAATCGGCCCGAGGTGCCACACGGCGGTACTCGGGCTGGGGATGGCGGCCAGGTACGTCGGCGAGGCGAGACTCACGGCCGCACCCTACCGCTGCCACCCACCTCACCGTCACCCCGGCCCACCCACCCCCAACACTCCCGGCCCTCGCGATCTTGCACTTCCCGCCTCCACAAACCCTGACATCAAGGGCATTCCACCGACCAAAAGTGCATGATCGGCGGATAAACGGGCGGGGGTGAGGGAGGGAGGGAGGGGCTAGGCGGGGGTGGGGGTGGGGTGGCGGACGCCGGTGGCCAGGTCGGTGCTCAGGGTGGAGAGGGCCGACAGTGCGGTGGACTCGTCGGGGGCATCGAGCAGGCAGCGGATCAGGGCGCTGCCGACGATCACGCCGTCCGCGTACCCGGCCACGGTGGCAGCCTGGGCGCCGGTGCCCACCCCGAGCCCGACTCCGACGGGCAGGTCGGTCACCGCACGAACCCGGGACACCAGCACGGGCGCCGCCTGGGAGGTCTGCGTACGGGCACCGGTCACCCCCATCAGGGCGGTGGCGTAGACGAAGCCACGGCAGTGTTCGACCGTCATCGCCAGCCGCTCATCGGTGGACGAGGGCGCCACCAGGAACGTGCGGTCCAGCCCGTGTGCGTCCGAGGCGGCGAGCCACTCGTCGGCTTCCTCGGGGATCAGGTCGGGCGTGATCAGCCCGGTGCCACCGGCTGCGGCGAGGTCCCGGGCGAACGCGTCGACGCCGTACCGCTCGATCGGGTTCCAGTAGGTCATCGTGACCACCGGCGCACCGGTGGCCGTGACCTCCTCGATGATCCGCAGCGCGTCCCGGGTGCGTACGCCGCCGGCCAGGGCGATGTCGCTGGCCCGCTGGATGACCGGGCCGTCCATCACCGGATCGGAGTACGGGATCTCCAGCTCGATGACGTCGACACCGGCCGCCACCATCGCCTTCATCGCCGCGATGCTGCCCTCGACGGTGGGGAACCCGGCCGGCATGCAGCCGATCAGCACCGCCCGGCCGTCCGCCCGGGCCTTGTCGAAAGCCACCCCGATCCGGCTCATGCCGACTCTCCGTCCAGGATGCCGAAGTACTCACCGGCGGTGTGCACGTCCTTGTCGCCCCGGCCGGAAAGGTTGACCACGATGGTGGGCTGCCGACCCAGGTCGGCGGCGAGCTTCCCGGCGATGGCCAGGGTGCCGGCGAGCGCGTGTGAACTCTCGATCGCCGGGATGATCCCCTCGGTACGGCAGAGCAGCTCGAACGCCGCCATCGCCTCGTCGTCGGTGACCGGCAGGTAGCTGGCCCGCCCGGTGTCGTGCAACCAGGCGTGCTCCGGACCGACGCCGGGATAGTCCAGGCCGGCGGAAATCGAATGCGACTCGATCGTCTGACCGTCGTCGTCCTGGAGCACATAGGTGCGGGTGCCGTGCAGCACGCCGGTGGATCCACCGGTGATGCTGGCCGCGTGCCGGCCGCTGGCCACCCCGTCGCCGCCGGCCTCGAAGCCGTACAGCCGTACCTGCGGGTCGTCGACGAAGGCGTGGAAGATGCCCAGCGCGTTGGATCCGCCGCCGACGCAGGCGGTGACCGCGTCCGGCAACTCGCCGGTCAGGTCGAGGCACTGCTGCCGGGCTTCGTCGCCGATGCCCCGGACGAAGTCGCGGACCAGAGCCGGGAACGGGTGCGGGCCGGCGGCCGTGCCGATCAGGTAATGCGTGTCGTCGACGTTGGCGACCCAGTCGCGCATCGCCTCGTTCATCGCGTCCTTGAGCGTACGGGAGCCGGTGGTCACCGGGACGACGGTGGCACCGAGCATCCGCATCCGGGCCACATTGAGCGCCTGCCGCTCGGTGTCGACCTGACCCATGTAGACCACACAGTCAAGGTCGAACAGGGCGGCGGCGGTGGCGGCGGCGACGCCGTGCTGACCGGCACCGGTCTCGGCGATCACCCGCTTCTTGCCCATCCGCCGGGTCAGCAGCGCCTGGCCGAGCACGTTGCGGACCTTGTGCGCGCCGGTGTGGTTGAGATCCTCCCGCTTGAGCAGCACCCGGGCGCCGGCCCGGGCGGAGAAGCGGTGGGCTTCGTACAGCAGTGACGGGGTGCCCGCGTAGTCACGCAGCAGGGCGGCGAACTCGGCGCGGAACGTCTCGTCGGCCATCGCCGTACGGTGTGCGGCGCCCAGTTCGTCGAGGGCGGCGACCAGCGCCTCCGGCACGAACCGCCCGCCGAAGCGACCGAAGTGACCGGCGGCGTCCGGGAACTGCGCAGCCGGGCCGGCCGGTGCCTCGGTGCTCATGCCATGACCTGTGCGCTCATCGGGGATCCTCTCCCTCGGAACTACAGCCGGTACGAGGTCAGCGCACCGGGCGGGGTGTGGCCGGGTGGTTTCCGGCGTTGACCAGTTCGGCCACCGCCTCGCGGGGGCTCTTCTTGGTGACCAGGCCCTCACCGACGAGCACCGCGTCGGCACCTGCGGAGGCGTACCGGATGAGGTCGTGCGGCCCGCGTACGCCGGACTCGGCGATCTTGACGACGCTGCTCGGCAGACCGGGTGCGATCCGCTCGAACACCGACCGGTCGACCTCCAGGGTACGCAGGTCGCGGGCGTTGACCCCGATCACCTGCGCGCCGGCCTCCAGGGCCCGGTCGGCCTCTTCCTCGTCGTGCACCTCGACCAGTGCGGTCATGCCCAGCGACTCGATCCGCTCCAGCAGGCCGACCAGCACGTTCTGCTCCAGTGCGGCGACGATGAGCAGCACCAGGTCGGCGCCGTGCGCCCGGGCCTCGTGCACCTGGTAGCTGGAGACCACGAAGTCCTTACGCAGCACCGGGATGTTCACCGCGGCCCGCACCGTGGCGAGGTCGTCCAGCGAGCCACCGAACCAGCGCCCCTCGGTGAGTACGCTGATCGCCCGGGCACCACCGGCGGCGTACTCGCCGGCCAGATCGGCCGGGTCGGCGATCTCGGCCAACTGGCCCTTGGACGGCGATGAGCGCTTCACCTCGGCGATGACGGCGACGCCCGGCCGGCGCAGGGCCGCGTACGCGTCCAGCGGTGGTGGAGCGGCGGCGGCGAGTTCCCGGATCCGCTCCAGCGGAACCTGCTCCTGCCGCCGGGCCACGTCCTCACGGACGCCGGCCAGGATCTCGTCGAGCACGCTGGCGGGGGCGGCCGACGAACCGGCTTCGTCCCCCTCGGCGTGCGCATGCTCAGCAGTCACCAACGGACTCCCCTCTCCGGGTGTCATGGGCCGATGCTAGGGGGCCCTGCCTGGCACCGCCCGCCGGGGGTATGGCGCTCCTCACGAAATGGGCTGGGGCATAATGGCCGACTTGCGCAAACGCCCCGTGACTCTACGTCACCACTCCATCGACAATCACCCATATCGACGCCCGGCCGACCCGATCGACGGGATACTACGACCGCCGTCGATGCTGTGAGCTAGCTCAAGGACGAAGGACCCTTCGCCTGGTCAGGGCGGCTGCCGCAGAGTTGACGTTGCAGTCATCACTACGAAACGTGAGCCGCGCAGCATCGTTCTCGGGCAGACTCAATGACGCGCCTGCCCCATCACCACGACGATCTCTCCCGGGGTGCTCATGAGTTCCTCTGCGCCGCACCAGACCATCGGACTCACCACCATCTCGCGTACCGTCGCGTCGCTCGCCGTCGGTGTCGTCCACACGGTCGAGCGCGCCGTGGTCGGGCCGACCCGGATCCGGACCGCGCGCGGCAACGCCTGGGAGGCCATCTGCGCCGATCGGGCCCGCGCCGACCAGCGAGCCGCCCTGGATCAACTGGTGGCGGAACTCGCCGCGGCCCGGGTCCGCGACCGGCAATCCGTCAGCTGACCAGCCCACCGCACAACAGCTCGCCAGCCCGACTGGACCCCACCACTCAACAGGTCGCCGAACTGGCTGCGCCCCCGCTGAGCAGTTCCACGCCGATTCGCCCTGCCCGCACTGCGCACCCGCCTGCGGCGGCGGCCTCTCATGATCACGCTCGATCTGGGATCGAGTGGCCTCACGGCGATTCTTTGCCACTCGATCCAGGATCGAGCGTGACCTTGGCCGCTGATCCCAAATTCTGGATCGCTGGTCTCAAGAAATGAGCGCAACGCTCACGCCGGGCCACCCGACGCCCAATGCCCGGGGACCTGACGCCCGCAGGTCCTGACGGCCGGCCGGCCGTCGCCATCGCGACTGGCCGGCTGTTGCCACGTCTGCTCGGTCGCCACGGCACCGATGACCAAGCTGTCCGAGGGGACCGCAGGGGCCTGTCCGGGGGGATCGCAGGGGCTCAGCGCACCGTGGGGTCTTCGCCCCGGTCCAATGCCTCCCAGGCGTCCACGGTGCCGGCACCCCGGATGGGGCCGGACGTGTCCGCGTCTCGCCGCGATCGGCGTTCGTAGCGGGCGCTCATCGCCGGCCAACGGTTTCCGCGCAGCGCGGTCAACGCCCCGCCGGCCGCCGCCATCAGGCCACCGAGCAGGGTGAGCGCCGGCCACTGCGAACTGACCCGGTCGCCGAGGTCCGCCAGCAGCCCGTAGCCACCGCCACCGGCCAGGGCCAGGCCGAACAGCGCCAGCAGCGCACCGAGCACCCGACGCAGCCAACCTCCGGTGGCCAGCACCGCACCGCCGCCGGCCAGCCCCACCAGGGCTAGCGCCGGCAGCCAGGGCAGCAGTCGCGCGCCGGTACCCCCTTCGTCGAGGGCAGACGACGTGGTGGAGTCCACCACCCAGGTGCGGGTCACCGCCCAGAGCGCCAGCCCCGCGCCCGCCAGGCAGAGCAGCACGGCGTACGCCAACTCACGCCGCTCGGGCACCCGCCGCGCCACCTCGGAGGTTGTCATCTCACTCACCGGCTCAGTCTCCCGCCACGACCGCGACGACCACCGGGCGGGTCATCGGGCCGGCCTGAGGGTTTCCGCGGCGGCGATGGCCGCCAGCACCGCGGCGGCCTTGTTCCGGGTCTCCTGGTCCTCGGCGGCCGGGTCGGAGTCGGCCACCACCCCGGCACCGGCCTGCACGTAGGCCCGACCGGCACGCATCAGGGCGGTCCGGATCGCGATGGCCATGTCGAGATCGCCACCGAATCCGAAATAGCCGACCGTGCCGCCGTAGAGGCCCCGGCGTACCGGTTCGAGTTCCTCGATGATCTCCATGGCCCGTACCTTCGGCGCGCCGGAGAGGGTGCCTGCCGGGAAGGTCGCGGCGAGTGCGTCGAAGGCCGTGCGGTCCTCGCGCAGCGTGCCGACCACCGTCGAGACGATGTGCATCACGTGGCTGTACCGCTCGATGGTGGCGAACTCCGGCACCTCGACGGTGCCGGGCCGGCAGACCCGACCCAGATCGTTACGCCCCAGGTCGACCAGCATCACGTGCTCGGCCCGCTCCTTCGGGTCGGCGAGCAACTCGGCGGCCAGGCGGGCGTCGGCCTCCGGCGTGGCGCCACGCGGACGGGTGCCGGCGATCGGGTGCAGCAGGGCCCGCCGCTCGCCGTTCTCCTCGATGCTCACCTTCAGGTGCGCCTCGGGCGACGATCCGACGATGTCGAAGTCGTCGAAGCGCAGCAGGTACATGTAAGGGCTGGGGTTGGTGGTGCGCAGCACCCGGTAGACGTCCAACGGGTCGGCGGCGGTGTCGCGTTCGAACCGTTGGGCCAGCACGATCTGGAAGCACTCGCCCGCCCGGATCGCCTCCTTGGCCGCCTCCACCGCCTTGGGGTAGCCGCCGTCGGGGGTGCGGCTGCGTACCTCACCGACGGGTGGGCGGTGCACCGTGGAGACCATCGGCGGGATGGGCCGGGACAGCGCGGTGGTCATCGCGTCCAGCCGGCCCACCGCGTGATGGTAGGCGGCGGCGACCGACGTCTCGCGACCCGGTTCGTCCAGCGGCGGCAGGATCGCGTTGGCGACCAGGATGGCCGAGCCGTCGAAGTGGTCGAGCACCACCAGGTCGGTGGCGAGCATCATGCCCAACTCGGGTACGGCCAGGTCGTCCTCGGTGAGCGCGGGCAGCCGCTCGAACCGCCGGATCAGGTCGTAGCCGAGGTAGCCCACCATGCCGCCGGTCAGCGGGGGCGTGCCGTCCTGCGGATCGCCCGGTGGGCCGGCCAGCGCGGCCACCGTGGCCCGCAGCACCTCGACCGGGTCGCCGGTGGTCGGCAGGCCGGCCGGCGGCGTGCCGAGCCAGGCTGCGGCGCCGTCCCGCTCGACCAGCGTGGCGCTGCTGCGTACGCCGACGAAGGAGTATCGGGCCCAGGCCAGCCCCGCCGAACCGACGCCCTGCTCGGCGGACTCCAGCAGGAAGGTCCCGGGGCCACCGGCGAGCTTGCGGTAGACCCCGACCGGTGTCTCCGCGTCGGCAAGCAGCCGGCGGGTCACCGGCACCACCCGCCAGCGGGCGGCCAGTTCGGTGAAGGTGGCCTCGTCCGGGCTCACCCGACCGTCGGTCACGAGGTCACCTCGCCGGTGACCGGAAGCTCGGTGGAGAAGCAGGTGCGCTGGCCGGTGTGGCAGGCGGCACCCACCTGGTCGACGCTGACCAGCACGGCGTCGCCGTCACAGTCCAGCGCGACCGAGCGGACGTACTGGTGGTGGCCCGAGGTGGCGCCCTTGACCCAGTACTCCCGCCGGCTGCGCGACCAGTAGGTGGCCCGGCCGGTGGTCAGGGTGCGGTGCAGGGCCTCGTCGTCCATCCAGGCGACCATCAGCACCTCACCGCTGTCGTGCTGCCGGACCACGGCGGCAACCAGACCGTCGGGGGTCCGTCGCAGCCGGGCGGCGATCGCCGGATCGAGCCGGGACGGCCGGTCCGGGCCGCCGGATGGTTGCGACGCTTCGCGGTGGGCGCCGGTCACCGGCGCGTCAGGTACGGGCACAGTTAGCCATTGTCCCGCACGCGGAGCGGGTACCCCAGCGGGCTCCCGACCGCCGGACGGCAGCACCCCGACCTCTTCCGGGCCGCCGGGCTCGGGCGCGTCGGCGGGCTGGGGCGGACCGGCGGGCCGGCCCAGCTGGGCCACGTAACGGTCCAACCGGCCGTCGAGCAGGGCGTCGGCGAGATCCGCGCCCCCCGCCTCGGTCACCTCGGCAGCGTACGGACGGATCAGTGGGAGGGTGCCGGCCACCAGGCGGCCCGCCGCCGCCCACAGTTGGCCGGTCGAGCCGGGCCGCCACCCGAGGCAGCGCAGCATGTCCTCGCGATAGTTGGCCGGGGCCACCGGCAAATCCAGCGCGGCGGCGAACGCCGACCGGCGGGACACCACCCGGACGGAGGGGTTCGCCAGTCGCAACACCGACGGGCAGAGCCGGGCCAGGTCGGCGGCGGCCAGCCGGGCCCCGAGCCGGTCGTCGGCGTCCCGGGCCGAGGCCACCTTGCCGAGCGTGGCGATCAGTTCCTCCAACCGTGGCTCGTCGGCCGGCTGGCAGAGCACCGGCAGGTCGATCCGGGCCCGCCAGCGCGGATCCGCCCACAGCAGCCGGGCGGGGGCCGTCACGGGCAGGCCGAACGCCCAGTCGGCCGGCTCGCCGAGTCGGGTCACCCAGGACCGGACGTCCCGAGATGCGACCGAGACGTGGGTCAGTCGGCCGGAATGCTCCGCGAAGTAGGCCCGGCGGACCGCGTACGGTGCACCGCCGACCAGCACGTCGACGTCGACGTCGCTGTGGGCGGTGGCGGCCCGGCGGGCGTGGCTGCCGCGGAGCAGAATGCCCACCACGGGTCGGTCGGCGCTCGCCCGCAGCCGTGCGGTCCAGTCGTCGTAGAACCGACTGTCCGCTGACGGAGCGTGATCCACCGCGCCATCCTGCCGTACGCCCGATCTGGGCGCAATGCCCGATGGCAGACTTTGTGTCCGTTACGAAGTTACTCGCCCACGCTGTCGCGTCAGCCGGGCCCGTCCCGCCCACAACGTCAAAGACCCGCCACATCTTGCTCCGCCGAGATGAACTCAACTAGCGTTGATTTCAACAGATGATGAGTTGTCGGGAGGTGGACGATGGTCGACGCGATCGCCGTCCGGGGCCTGGTCGTGGACCGGGGCGGGCGGCGGATTCTGGACGGCATCGACGCCGCCGTCCCTGCCGGCTCGGTCACCGGGCTGCTCGGGCCGAGCGGAAGCGGCAAGACCACCCTGATGCGGGCGATCGTCGGGGTGCAGGTGATCCTTGCGGGCACGGTGACCGTGCTGGGTCAGCCGGCCGGCTCGGCACGCCTGCGCCACCGCGTCGGCTACCTGACCCAGGCGCCGAGCGTCTACGCCGACCTGACGGTCCGGGAGAACGCCCGCTACTTCGCCGCCCTGCACGGGCGAGGTGCGGCCGAGGCGGACCGGGCCGTGGCCGACGTCGGGCTGGCGTCGGCGGCGCGGCAGTTGGTGGGCAACCTCTCCGGCGGGCAGCGCAGCCGGGCGTCGCTGGCCTGCGCCCTCGTCGGCGATCCGGAGCTGGTCGTGCTCGACGAACCGACGGTCGGCCAGGATCCGGTGTTGCGCGCCGACCTCTGGGCCCGCTTCCACGAACTGGCCGCGACCGGGACGACCCTGCTGGTGTCGAGTCACGTGATGGACGAGGCGGCCCGCTGCGACCGGCTGCTGCTGATCCGCGACGGACGGCTGATCGCCGACGACACGCCGGACGCCGTCCGGGCTGCCGCCGGAGTGGACGACCTCGACGAGGCCTTCCTGCGGCTGATCCGGGCGGGCGAGACGAACCGCACCGGGGAGGCGGGATGAACGTCCGGATCCTGTTCGCCACCGTCGGGCGCATCCTGCGCCAACTGCGGCACGACCGGCGGACCGTGGCCCTGCTGCTGGTCGTGCCCACCCTGCTCCTCACACTGGTCTACTACATGTACGCCGACCAGCCCGCCGTGCCGGGAACGCCGTCCGCCTTCGACCGGATCGCGCTGGTCATGCTCGGCTTCTTCCCGTTCATCATCATGTTCCTGGTGACCAGCATCGCCATGCTCCGCGAACGGACCACCGGCACGCTGGAACGGCTGCTGACCACCCCGCTGGCCAAGGCCGATCTGCTCTTCGGGTACGGCATCGCGTTCGGGCTGGCCGGCGCGGTGCAGGCCACCGTCGCCGCGGCCGTGGCGTACCGGGTCTTCGGCCTGCACACCGCCGGCAGCAGCGGGCTGGTGATCATGATCGCCGCGTTGAACGCGGTGCTCGCCGTCGCGCTCGGGCTGCTGTGCAGCGCCTTCGCCCGCACCGAGTTCCAGGCCGTACAGTTCATGCCGGTCGTGGTCGCGCCACAGCTGCTGCTCTGCGGGTTGTTCGTGCCGAGGGAGCAGATGGCCGGCTGGTTGCAGGCGGTCAGCGACGCGCTGCCCCTGACGTACGCCGTCGAGGCCCTGCAAGAGGTCGGCGCGCATGCCGAGCCGACGGCGACGATGTGGCGTGACGTGGTCGTGGTCGCCGCCGTGACGGTGCTGGCGCTGGTGCTCGCCGCGGCCACCCTGCGACGACGCGGCAGTTGACGCCCGTGTCCAGGCTCTCGGTATCAGCCTGGACGTGACGTGGCATCGAGCGAAGGAGGACGATGGCACGGCGCACCGGCCGACGCCCCGGCAATCCGGCGACCCGCGAGGCGATCCTCGAAGCGGCCCGGGCCGTCTTCGGGCAACGCGGGTACGACGGCAGCACCATCCGGGCCATCGCCTCCGCCGCCGACGTGGACCCGGCCCTGGTGCACCACTACTTCGGCAGCAAGGAGCAGCTCTTCTTGGCCGCCATGCAGGCGCCGGCCGATCCTCGGAAGCTGTTGCCCATGGTGCTCACAGGTGACCGCGCTGGCCTCGGCGAGCGGCTGGTGCGTACCTTCCTCTCGGTCTGGGACTCGCCCGCCGGCACCGCCGGGATCGCCCTGCTGCGCTCCGCGGTCAGCAACGAGTGGACCGCCCGACTGCTGCGCGAGTTCCTCACCGTCCACGTGCTGCGCCGGATCTTCGACCACCTCGACGTCGACCCGGTGGAGGTGCCGCTGCGCGGGTCGCTGGTGGCCAGCCAGCTGATCGGGCTGGCGGTGATGCGGCACGTCGTCCGGCTGGAGCCGATCGCCTCCGCCGACCCCGACGCGCTGGTCACCCCGATCGCCCCCACCATCCAGCGCTACCTCACCGGCCCGCTGTCCGAGCTGCCCGGCTGATCAGCGGGTCTGTTCCAGCCAGGAGGCGTAGAGCAGGGCGTAGACGGAATCCGGATCGGCGACCAGCTCATCGTGCGGGCCGCGCTGCACGATCCGGCCCCGGTCCACCACGATCACCTCGTCGGCGCTCTGCGCCGTGGAGAGCCGGTGCGCGATGGCCAGGGTGGTCCGACCCCGGGTCACCGCGTCCAGGGTCCGTTGCAGCCGGACCTCGGTGGCCGGGTCGACGGCGCTGGTCGCCTCGTCCAACACCAGCAGGTCCGGGTCGGCGACGTACGCCCGGGCCAACGCGACCAGTTGCCGCTCCCCCACGCTCAGCGCCTCACCGCGCTCACCGACGCCGGTGGCCAGCCCGGCCGGCAGGCCCTCCAACCAGTCACTCAACCCCAGCTCGGTGAAGGCGGCGGTGAGTTGCTCATCGGTCAACTCCGGGCGACCGAAGCGGACGTTGTCGGCGACGGTGGCGTCGAACAGGAAGCCGTCCTGCGGCACCATCACCACCCGGGAGCGCAGCGACTCGAACCGGACGTCGGTCAGCGGCACCCCGGAGAGCAGCACCTCACCCTGCGTCGGATCCATCAGCCGGGTGAGCAGCTTGGCGAAGGTGGTCTTGCCGCTGCCGGTCTCCCCGACCACCGCCACCCGGCTCTTCGCCGGGATCTCCAGACTGACGTCGTGCAGCACGGTCGGGCCGTTCGGGTAGGCGAAACTCACCTCGGCGAAGCGGATGTCCAGCGGACCGGATGGCAGTTGCCGCCCTCGCTCGCCCGGGTCGGCCACGTCGGGAGACACGTCCAGCACATCCAGCACCCGGCGCCAACCGGCGATCGCGTTCTGCGCCTCGTTGAGCACCTCCGTGGCGATCTGCACCGGCTGGATGAACAGCGTCACGAGGAACAGGAACGCGGTGACCTCACCGATGCTCAGCGTCTGATCGGCGCCGAGGAACACACCGACGACCACCACCCCGGCCAGCGCCACCCCGGCGGCCAACTCGCCGACGGAGCTACCCAGGATGCTGATCCGGATCGCCTTCTGCTGGGCCTGCCGTTGGCTGTCGATCGCCCCGTCCAGCCGCCGGGCGGTCCGCCCGGCGACGCCGTACGCCCGGATCACCGGCGCGCCCACCACGCTCTCGCCGACCGCGCCGAGCAACGCGCCGGTACGCTGCCGGACCACCCCGTACGCGGCGGCCAGCCGACGCTGGAGCAGCCGGATCACCAAGACCGCCGGCACGAAGGCGGCGAAGACCACCAGGGTCAACTGCCAGGAGTACACCAGCATCACCACGGTGGTGACCGCCAACTGCCCGAGATTGACCAGCAGGATCACGCCGCCCCACTGGAGGAACTGGGTGATCTGGTCGACGTCGCTGGTGACCCGGGAGACCAGCGAACCACGCCGCTCGGACTGCTGGTGCAGCATGGACAGGTCGTGCACGTGCCGGAAGGCCCGCACCCGTACGCCGGCCAACGCCGTCTCGCTGACGGTGAACAGCCGGCGCATCATCAGGTAACCGCAGGCGGTGGTCACCACCAGCACGGCAGCGGTCACCGCCACCACGGTGAACAGCGCGTTCAGGTCGAGCCCACCGACGATGCCCCGGTCGATGCCCTGCTGCACCGCCACCGGTACGGCCACCCGCCCGATCATGTAGACCAGTGCCAGGCCGAGCGTGCCGGCCAGCCCGACCCGCAACTCCGGCGAGAGGGCCAGGCCACGGCGCAGCGTCCGCCAGGTCGACTCGGCCGGCGACGCCTCCGCGACCACGTTCCCGCTCACCGGTATCCCCCTCCGTTCCCGACTGCGGGACTCCGCTGCGCTGCGTTCCTCGCGGTCACCCGAGCCCCCCTTCGTTCCCGACTGCGGGACTCCGCTGCGCTGCGTTCCTCGCGGTCACCAGCCCCCTTCCGTTCCCGACTGCGGGACTCCGCTTCGCTGCGTTCCTCGCGGTCACCGTTCCACCTCCAGGCCGGAGGCCAGGGGGGTGACCTCGTCGTAGTCCGCTTTGCTCTCGTGGTCGACCTCGGCCTGTTCGTAGGCGGTGACCAGGTCGGCGTAGCCGGGCACGGTGGCCAGCAAGGTCGAGTGGGTGCCTCGGGCGAGCACCCGACCCTGCTCCAGGTAGATGACCTCGTCGGCGAGCGCGATGGTGGCCCGGCGGTAGGCCACCACCAGGATCGACGCGCCGGGACCACCGGCCGCCGACGAGCGCAGCCCGGCCAGGATGGCCGCCTCCACCCGGGGGTCGACCGCGCTGGTCGCGTCGTCGAGCACCAGCAGCCGGGGCCGCCCGGCCAGCGCCCGGGCCAGGGTGAGTCGTTGCCGCTGACCGCCGGAGAGCGAGGTGCCCCGCTCCCCGACCATGGTGTCCAGCCCGTCGGGCAGAGCGGCGACGAAGCTGTCGGCCTCGGCCAACCGCAATGCGGCCCAGACCACCTCGTCGTCGACGCCCGGCCGGTCCAGCGAGACGTTCGCCCGGATCGTGTCGTCGAAGACGAACGGCACCTGCGCCACCAGCGCGGCGTTGGCGGCGAGCGAATCCGCGGTCAACTCCCGCACGTCCACGCCGTCGACGCGGACCGTACCGGATCGTGGATCCACCAGCCGTACGGCCAGTGCCGCGATGGTGGACTTGCCGGCCCCGGTCGGCCCGACCAGGGCGACGGTCTTGCCGGCCTCGACGGTGAAGGACACCTCGCCGAGCACCTGCGCGCCGGGCAGATGCGCCTCGGCGGGTTCGTAGGCGAAGTTGACGTCGGTGAAGGTGAGCGAGGCCGGCGCGGTGGTGGGGGCGAGCCGCCCGTCGCCGTACGGCATCTCGCCGGTGGCGTCGAGCACCCGGCTGACCCGGTCCCACCCGGCGACGCTGCGCGGCAACTCGGCCAGCACCCAACCGATCGCCCGTACCGGGAAGGCCAGCACGGTGAACAGGAAGGCCACGCTGACCAGTTCCGCCACGTCGATGGCGCCCTGGCGCAGGCGGTACGCGCCGACCACCAGCACGGCCAGGGTGCCGAGGCCGGGCAGGGTCTCCAACATCGGGTCGAAGATGCCGCGCAGCCGACCGACGGAGATCAACGCGTCGCGGAGCTGCCCGGCCCGGTCGGCGAACCGGGCGGTCTCCTGGCCCTCCCGGCCCATCGTCTTGACCACCAGCGCGCCGTCGAAGCTCTCGTGGGCGATCCCGCTGACCTCCGCCCGCAGTCGTTGAGCGCGGGCCTGGCGTGGTGCCATCCGCCGGGAATAGGCGACGTTGAGCGCGAACAGTGCCGGAAACACGGCCAGCCCGACCAGCGCGAGCGCCCAGTCGGTGAGGAAGAGTGACGACACCGCCCCGACCAGCATCACCAGGGTGCCGACCGCGAAGGGCAGCGGAGCGATCGGCTGCCAGGCCGCCTCCACGTCGGAATTCGCGTTGGACAGCAGCGTGCCGGTCGCGTTGCGGTGGTGCCAGGACAGCGGCAGTTCGAGGTAGCGGCGGGTGACCCGGCGCCGGTAGTCGGCCTGCAGGCGGTACTGCATGTAGCCCGCGCCGAGTCGTCGGCCGAAGATGCCGACCACCCGCAGCACGCTGAGCCCGAACAGCGCCGTGGCCGCGAGGGTCAGTGCGCTCACCCCGACCGAACCGGTCTCGATCGCCGGGACAACCACGTCGCCGACCACCCGGCCGACCACGAACGCGCTGGCCACGACCATCGCGCCGAAGAGCACGCTGCCGCCGACCGCGACGGCGAAGATCCTCGGCTGTTCGCGGATGGCCCGTCCCAGCACGGCCAGCCCGCGACCGAGCACGTCCCGACTAGTACCGCTCGCCACTGTCTCCCCCGCCGTAAGCCGCCACTATCCTCTCTCATCCTTACCGTTGCCCGCTCGTCCCGCCGACCCCCGCTGATATGTCCGACGTCACCCCCGAGTGGTTGAACCCGGCGCGACGGCACTCCGGCAGAACGACCGGGATGCGCCTACCATCGCTTTCATGTCGCGGTACGCCCGATCGGAGCGCGAGGCGCTCACCGACCTGATGTCGACGCTGGGACCGGACGCCCCGACCATCAACGAGGGTTGGACGGTCCGCGACCTCGCGGCGCACCTCGTGGTACGCGAGCGCCGGCCGGATGCCGCCGCCGGCATCCTGCTCGCGCCGCTGCGCGGCCATGGCGAACGGATCCGCCAGCAGGTCGCGGCGGGCGACTGGGCCGAACTGCTGGACCAGGTACGCCATCCTCCGGTGTGGAGCCCGGTGAGCAACCCGCTGACCGACGAGTTGGTCAACACCCTGGAGTTCTTCATCCACCACGAGGACGTACGCCGGGCCCAGCCGCAGTGGCGACCGCGTGAGTTGCCGGCGGGGCTGGACCGGGCACTGTGGCGGCGCAGCTCGACCCTGGCCCGCATGGCGCTGCGCCGCTTCCCGGCCCGGGTGCTCGTCCAGGCGCCGGAGCACGGCCAACTTGTCACCGGGCGGGGCGGTGAACCGCTGCGCCTGATGGGCGCACCGGGCGAGCTGATCCTGTTCCTGTCCGGTCGGCAGCGGGTGGCCCACGTGCAGATCGACGGTGCCGCCGGCCTGACGGATCGGCTACGCGACGCCAAGCTGGGCCTTTAGCCCACTGTTCAGAACCGGCCATGGAACACAACCGAAACGTTATGCATCCAAAACCTTGCGTCAATCGACGCTCCCGTACTCTGGCCGCGCCGCTCCGCCCGGAGCGACGGAACGGGAACTGATGCGAAGCTTTGCGCTTTCGGTACTGCGGGAGCCCCCCTTCACCGGAGCCCAGCACGACGACACCGAAGCGGTGGCACGGGAGAGTGAGGACTGGGCGCAACGCCTAGGGCTGATCAATAACGGCCAGCGACTGCGCCGGGCGGATGCGGCCGGGCTCGCCAGCCGGGCCTGCCCACAAGCGCCGCGCGACCGCCTGCGCCTGCTCTCCGATCTGATCTCGTGGCTGTTCGTGATGGACGACGCCTGCGACGAGGACGGCCTGGGCAGCGATCCGACCCGTCTCGCGCCGACCGTTGCGGCCCTGCTGGACGTGCTGGACCGACACGGCGAGCCGGGTGCCGCACCGGCCTGCGGCCCGCTGGGACCGGCGCTGGCCGACCTGTGCCGACGGGTACGCGTCTACCGCCGACCGGCCGTGCTGCTGCGGTTCACCGCCGCCATGCGGGAGTACCTGCTCGCACTGCTGTGGGAGGCGGCCAACCGGGAGCACGACCGGGTCCCCCCGGTGCACGAGTACGTGCAGATGCGCCGACACACCGGCGGCGTGTTCCCCAGCCTCACCCTGACCGACCTGGCCCTGGACGGCTTTCCGCCGGCCGAGCGCCGGGCCGATCCGCAGTGGGCCGCCCTGGACCTGCTCGCCGCCAACCTGATCTGTTGGTGCAACGACGTCTTCTCCTACCGCAAGGAGCACCGGACCGGGCCGGACGCGCACAACCTGGTCACCGTGCTGAGCGCGGAGACCGGGGACGAGACGGCGGGGATGCGGGCTGCCGCGGCCCGCTTCAACCACGAACTCGGCACCTACCTGACCACGGAAAGTGACCTGCTGGCTCAGCACGGCGAAGCGGTACGGCCGGCGTTGGCGACGCGGCGGAACTGGATCCGGGCGACCTACGACTGGTCCCTGGCAGCGGAACGGTACGCCTGAGACGAGCGTTTCGGACCGGGCTCGGGCCGGTGGCTGATCGACAGGGCTAGCCGACGCCCTGGCACAGGCAATACCCTTCGGTAACGAACACCGACGTGACGACGGTCACGCCTCCACCCCTGAAGGCGGCTACAGCGATGGCTCTCGATGTACCGTACCGTTCCATTCCTGACATGTTCCTCAAGCGCGTGGCCGCCACCCCGGATCGCCACGCTTTCGGTCGCCCCGGCCCGGACGATTCCCCGGTCTGGCTGACCTGGGCACAGGTCGCCGACCGCGCCAAGGCGGTCGCCGCAGGCCTGCACGGCCTGGGCGTCGGCCAGGAGGATCCGGTGGCGATCCTGGCGAACACCCGGCTCGACTGGGTCATCGCCGATTTCGGCATCATGTGCGCCGGCGGCGCCACGACCACGGTCTACCCGACCACCGAACCCGAGGACGCCGCCTACATCATCTCCGACTCCGGGTCGAAGGTGTTGTTCGCCGAGGACCCCGGCCAGGCGGCGAAGATCGCCGATGCGCAACTGCCCGCGCTGACCCACGTGATCCTCATCGACGGGGACCCCGACCCGTCGGCGACCATCCCCCAGCTCACTCTCGCCCAACTCGAACAGCAGGGCGCCGAGCGGCTCGCCGACGATCCGGAGCTGATCGACCGCCTGGTCGCCAAGATCGGCCCCGACCACCTGGCCACCCTGATCTACACCTCCGGCACCACCGGCCGGCCCAAGGGCGTCGAGCTGCTGCACGGTGGCTGGTGCTGGGAGGGTGTCGCGCAGGAAGCGGTCGGGCTGCTACGCGACGACGACCTGCAGTACCTCTGGCTTCCGCTGTCGCACTCGTTCGGTAAGACGTTGCTCTGCGGGGCCACCCACGTCGGCCTGCCGACGTACGTCGACGGCCGGGTCGACAAGCTGGTCGAGCTGCTCTCGGTGGTCCGGCCGACGCTGATGTGCGGTGCGCCCCGGGTCTTCGAGAAGGTCTACAACAAGTCGGTGACCACCGCGCAGGACGCCGGCGGCGCCAAGGCGAAGATCTTCGCCTGGGCGGTCGGCGTCGGCAAGGAGAAGGTCGCCCTCGAACAGGCCGGCAAGCCACTGCCCGGCGGGCTGAAGGTCAAGTACGCGGTGGCCGAGAAGCTGGTCTTCAGCAAGCTCCAGGCCCGGCTCGGCGGCCAGATCCGGGTGCTGGTCTCGGGTGCCGCCCCGCTCAGCCCGGAGATCGCCACCTTCTTCGCCGCCGCCAACCTGCCGATCTCCGAGGGATACGGGCTGACCGAGTCCAGCGCCGGCAACTTCGTCAACCCGCCCGACGGGCTGCGCATCGGCACGGTGGGCAAGGCGATGGGTGACCTGGAGTGCCGCATCGACACCGACGGCGAAATCCTGATCAAGGGCCGCCCGGTGATGCGCGGCTACCACAACCTGCCCGAGGAGACCGCCGCCGCCTTCACCGAGGACGGCTTCTTCCGTACCGGCGACATCGGCAACCTCGACGCCGATGGCTACCTGCGCATCACCGACCGGAAGAAGGACCTGGTCAAGACCTCCGGCGGCAAGTACGTCGCCCCGTCGTACATCGAGGGCATGTTCAAGGCGACCTGCCCGTACACCTCGCAGGCGGTGGTCATCGGTCAGGCCCGCAACTACTGCACGATGCTGGTCACGCTCGACCCGGACGCCATCGTCGGCTGGGCCGCAGGCACGCCGTTGGAGGGTCGGCCGTACGCCGAGATCGTCGCCTCGCCGGAGGCGAAGGCCATGGTCGACGAGTACGTCGCCCAACTCAACAGCAAGCTCAACCGCTGGGAGACCATCAAGCGGGTCACCATCCTGCCGCGTGACCTGACCATCGAGGACGGCGAGATCACCCCGTCGATGAAGATCAAGCGGCGTGGGGTCGAGAGCAACTTCTCGACCGAGATCGACAAGATGTACACCGGCACGGTCGCCGAACTCTGACGGCCCGCCCGCGCGCACCTCACGAGCCGGCCCCGCCTGCGGGGCCGGCTCGGCGCGCAGGTAGGGACGTCCGGTGCTCACAGGTGACGCCCACGCCAGTCGGTCTGCTCGGCCTCAGCGGCGACCTGCTCGGCCCACGCCGTCTCGCGCACGTCGCGGCGCAGCGGCGCGTCCACCCACGTCTGCACCACGGTCGCCACCAGCATGATCCCGGTGAGCAGCGCCAGCGCCGTCACCGCGGGCATCCTCGCGGCGACCGGCGCCAGCAGCGCCAAACCGGCCACGGCGGCCAGGCTCGGCCACCGCACCAGGCGCAACACCCGCCAGCCGAGCGCCACCAACCCGAGCAGGTAGGTCGCCGCTCCGCCGTAGAGCACCGCCAGATCGAAGACGGGCAACCCACCGCCCGGGGTGCCCCGCCCGCCGATCAGTCCCTTGAGCCCCAGCGCGAACAGAATCGGACCGGCTACCAGCAGCAGATGCAGATAGGTGTACGCGTCCCGGGCCAGCACGGCACGGGCCAACCGGTCCCGGGTGCGGTGCAGCACCTGCTCCATGGCGAACGCCATGGTGTCGAAGTACGCCCACCACCACGCGCTGACCACGGCCACGGCGAGCAGCGCCGCGACGATCACCCGCCAGGTCAACGGCGACTCGTTGTCGACACCGCCGCCCAACCCGAGGGCGATGATCGTCTCACCGAGCGCCACCAGCACGATCAGCGCGTGCCGTTCCGCCCAGTGACCGGCCGACAGCACCGTCCAGCCGCTGCCGCGCAACGCAAACCCGGCGCCGTATTCCACCGCCAGCGCGACGATCCACAGCGTCAGCCGCACATTGATCTCGCCCGTCCCGGTGGCCAACGACTGCGGCAGCAGCGCGGCGGCCAGCACCAGCACCCCGACGACCAGTCCACGCCCGGCCACCAGCAGGAAATGGCGGCGCAACTCCGGATCGCCGCGGGCGAGCCAGCCGAGGATCGCCACCTGACTGGCCCGCACCGCGAAGTAGCAGACGGCGAAGACCAGCGGTCCGGACAGGTCGCCGGGCCGGTCCTGGAACGCCTGCGCCATGGCGAGGGTGAACACGAAGGCCGCGGCCGTCGTGGCGAACGTGAGGAACGGCACCGCGCCCTGGTCGGTGCGGACCACGTTGCCGACCACGGCGAAACCGGTCCACGCCCACCAGAGCAACGCCAGCACGATCAGGCACTGCACCAGCCCACGGGCGGTGGGAGTCTCCGCGGTGAGCGTGGTGACCCGGATGAAGGCGAAGACGAAGACCAGGTCGTAGAAGAGCTCCAGGCGGGTGACGCGGGAACCGGGCGCGCTCAGCCACACACCTCGCGACCTGCGCACCCCACCGACATCGCCCACTTCGGCAGTCTGCCCGCCCGCACGGCGGCGGCGTGGTCAGATCGACCGGTGCCGGCTCAGGCGATGACGCTGGGCTCCCGCCATCGGGGCGCCCCGGCCCGGTCCAGGTCGTAGCGGACGGCAGCGATCCGCCCGACCGCCTCGACCAGGTCGGCCGACGGCAGGGTGAACGGCAGCCGCAGGAAGCGCTCAAGGGTGCCGTCCAGGCCGAACCGGGGACCGGGCGCCAGCCGTACGCCAACCTCCTCGGCCGCCCGCGCCAGGGCGCTGGAGATCGGCCCGTCCAACTCGGCCCAGAGCGTGACGCCACCACGCGGCACGGTGACCCGCCACTCCGGCAGCCGCGCGGCCAGCGCGCCGAGCAGCGCGTCACGCTGCGCGGTCAACTGCGTCCGCCGGGCGGCCACGATGGCCGGCGCGGCGGCCATCAGGTGCACGGCGACCAGTTGGTCCAACACCGGGCTCGCCATGTCGACGCCGACCCGGGCGGCGGCCAGCCGCTGCACCTGCGGGGCGGAGGCACGGATCCAGCCGATCCGCAGCCCACCCCAGAAGGGCTTGCTCATGCCACCGATGCTGACCACCCGGGAGTGCCGGTCGAAGCTGGCGGTCGGCGGCGGCAGCACGGCGTCGTCCAGCGACAGGTCGACGAAGGACTCGTCGATCACGAGGTCGGTGCCGACCGCGTGTGCGGTGGCCACCAGCCGTTCCCGCAACTCGGCCGGCATCAGATGACCGGTCGGGTTCTGAAAGTCGGGGATCAGGTACGCGACGCGGGGGCGCACCTGCCGCAGCGAGCCGAGCAGCAGATCGGCGTCCCAGCCGTTGAGGTCAGCGGCCAGGCCGTGGGTGGTGATCCGGGCCCGCCGGGCGGCGAGCGCGGCCAGGGCGTTGGGGTAGCTCGGTGACTCGACGAGCACGCTGCCACCCGGCGCCAGCGCCAGCCGCAGCACCAGGTCCAGCGCGTGCTGAGTGCCGTTGGTGACCATGATCTGATCGGGCGAGGTGGGCAGGCCACGGTCGGCGTACGCCTGGGCCACCGCCTCCCGCAGCTCGATGATGCCGATCGGGTGGTATCCGGCGCCGCCGAGGTAGCGCGGCAGGTCCTCGGCCGCCGCGCGGGCGGCCGGCAGCAACTCGGGCGGTGCGGCCAGCGCCGCCACCCCGAGGTCGAGCATGTCCCGGTCGTCCAGCGGGATCCACAGTCCGTTGCTGGCCACCCGGTGCGTCCCGGGCAGCATCGTCCAACTGCCCGCGCCCCGCCGGCTGGCCAGATGACCGCTGTCGCGCAGCTCGCGGTAGGCGGCGGTGACGGTGGTACGGCTGATCCGCAACGCCTCGGCCAGGTCCCGCTCGGCCGGCAGGCGTACGCCCAGCGGTAGCCGGCCGTCGGCGAGCAGGCCGCGTACCGCACCGGCCAACGCCGCGTAGTCCGGGCTGCGGCGACGGCCCGGGAGCGCGTGCCATTGCCCGAGCAGGCGGGCCAATTGGGCTCCGCGCACCTGACTTGTCACGGCCACTCCCTGGATATTGGCTCTTTATGGAGGCCAATTGGCCCCTAGGGTGGCATGCGTGACACTAATTGGCAACCTAAGGCATCGCCCGGTGCGACGCCTGTTGCAACTGTTCGTCGGGCTGCTTCTCTACGGATTCAGCATGGCGCTGATGGTCCGCTCGGAACTCGGCCTGAACCCCTGGGACGTGTTCCATCAGGGCGTGTCCCGACTCACCGGCCTGAGCATGGGTACGGTGGTCATCGCCGTGGGGGCGCTGGTCCTACTGACCTGGATTCCGCTGCGGCAACGTCCCGGTGTCGGCACCGTGGCCAACGTCGTCGTGGTCGGCCTGGCGGTCGACCTGACCCTGGCCCTGCTACCGCCGGTGGAGCCGCTCGCCGCCCAGATCACCCTGCTGATCGCCGGGATCGTGGGTAACGGGGTGGCCACCGCCCTCTACCTCGGCGCCCGCCTCGGACCCGGTCCACGCGACGGGCTGATGACCGGCTTCGCCGCCCGCCGGCCCGGCCGGTCGTTGCGCCTGGTCCGTACCGTCCTGGAGATCGGGGTGCTGGCCGTGGGCGCGCTGCTCGGCGGCAAACTCGGCATCGGCACGGTCGCCTACGCGCTGGCCATCGGGCCGCTGACGCAACTCTTCCTGCCGCGCTTCGACGTGCCGGAGCCGGAACGCGAGGTACCGCCACGAATCGCGCCGGCCCCGGCCACCTGACAGTCACTCAACGCAACAACCATCGCCCGCCAACCGCGGCGATTACCGAGGTCAGCATCCATCCCTGCAAACCCGCACAACACGTACCGTAGCGTTTGGGTGGGTGGTGTTTTCTTGGCACCGGTCGGACGGCAGAATCCTCGCATGGGGGAGAACGCCTGGCGTCGGACCGATGCATGGATCTTCGTCTCGTTGGTGATCGCCAGCGGCGCGGGGCGGCACCGGCGGTCTCCGACCACCCGCCGCCCCGAGGGCGTACGCCTGGCGGATGTGCTCTCCACAGCCGACCATCTCGACCAGAGCATCCCGGAACGGCACGACGTCGAGGAGGCGATCCGACGGCTGCTCGGCGCCGGCCTGGTCGACGTCGCAGACGGCTGGTTCCGGATCACCCCGGACGGCGAGCGGCTCTGGCGGTCCCGGCCCACTGCCGGGCTGGCCACCACGGTCGACACCGTGCAGAGTGTGCTGAGCCGCCGACACGCGCCGGGCACCGCCGAATGGCACCTGGACGAAGCCGAGCACGCGGCCGCCGTACAGGAATATCTGGTGCGGACCATCCCGATGCCCCGACGCTCTCCGGAGGGGCACTCCGGTCACAACTGAACCGGATGGCTTCGGGGTGCGGCGTCAGCGGACCGGGTGACCGGCGGTACGCAGCGCGTCCTTGACCTGGCCGACGGTCAGCTCCCCGAAATGGAAGACGCTGGCAGCCAGCACCGCGTCGGCGCCCGCACCGATCGCCGGCGGGAAGTGCGCCACCTCACCGGCGCCTCCGCTGGCCACCACGGGCACGTCGACCACCCGGCGCACCGCGCCGATCAGTTCTAGGTCGAAGCCGGCCTTGGTGCCGTCGGCGTCCATGGAGTTGAGCAGAATCTCACCGGCGCCCAACTCCGCGCCGCGCCGCGCCCACTGCACGGCGTCCAGCCCGGTGCCGCGCCGGCCGCCGTGAGTGGTGACCTCGAAGCCGCTCGGGGTGGCGCCGGCCGGGGCCCGCCGCACGTCGAGCGAGAGCACCAACACCTGGCGGCCGAACCGGTCGGCGATCTCGGCGATCAACTCGGGCCGGGCGATCGCGGCCGTGTTCACCCCGACCTTGTCGGCACCGGCGCGCAGCAGAGTGTCCACGTCCGCCACCGCCCGCACGCCACCACCGACGGTCAACGGGATGAAGACCGACTCCGCGGTACGCCGCACCACGTCCAGCATGGTGCCCCGGTCGCTGGACGAGGCGGTCACGTCGAGGAAGGTCAACTCGTCCGCGCCGGCCCGGTCGTAGGCCGCCGCCAGCTCGACCGGATCACCGGCGTCGCGCAGATCGAGGAAGTTCACACCCTTGACCACGCGACCCGCGTCCACGTCGAGACAGGGGATCACCCGCACCGCCACCGTCATGACATGAGCCTATCGCCGGGTGCCGGACGGGCCGGCACCCGTCCGGCGCCGCCCGTGGCGTTAACCGGGGGCCCTTGCTCTACCGCAGGCGTTGACAAGGTGCCCTTCCTTACCGCTCGGCGAGGGTTTGGAGGGCCTGGGCGACGGTGAAGGCGCCGGCGTAGAGCGCCTTGCCGGCGATCACGCCCTCCACCCCGATCGGTTCGAGCGTGGCCAGCGCACGCAGGTCGTCCAGCGTCGAAACGCCCCCGGAGGCGATCACCGGGGCGTCGGTACGGGCACACACCTCCCGCAGCAGGTCCAGGTTCGGCCCCCGCATGGTGCCGTCCTTGGTGATGTCGGTGACCACGTACCGGGCCGCACCGGCCTTGTCGAGCCGCTCCAGCACCTCGTACAGGTCGCCGCCGTCGCGGGTCCAGCCCCGGGCCGCCAGGGTGCGCCCCCGCACGTCCAACCCGATCGCCACCCGGTCGCCGTACTCGCCGCAGATCCGGTCGCACCACGCCGGGTCCTCCAGGGCGGCGGTGCCGATGTTCACCCGGGCCGCACCGGTGGCCAGCGCCGCGCGCAGGGAAGCGTCGTCGCGGATACCACCGGACAACTCCACCCGTACGTCGAGCCGGCGCACCACCTCGGCGAGCAGTTCGGCGTTGGAACCCCGGCCGAACGCCGCGTCCAGGTCGACCAGGTGAATCCACTCGGCGCCGTCCTGCTGCCACGCCAGGGCGGCCTCCAACGGGTCGCCATAGGTGGTCTCGCTGCCTGCGGCGCCCTGCACGAGCCGGACGGCCTGGCCGTCGGCAACGTCCACGGCGGGCAACAGAGTGAGGCTCACGTGTCTTGTCCTTCCAGATTCAGGAACGGCGGTCCAGGGCAACCACCACGATCACCGGCAGTACGAGCAGCAACAGCACGATCAGCACGACGCGCAACGCCAGGTCGGGTACGAGCGACCAGATCAGGACGATCGCCGCCAGGGTCAACGCCACGATGGTGGCCCGTTCGCGGCGGGAGTACCTCGGCAGCCGACCCGTCCGACCGCGTCGCACGGCGGGCACCATCCGCCGGACCAGCGCCCGGCGGCGGGCCCGGCGGGCCAGCGCCCGTTCCCGGGCCACCCGTCTGCGCGCCGCCTCCGCCTCCCGGGCCGCGCGGCGGCGGGCTCGTTCCTTGCTCACCGCGACCACCGCCGCGAGCGGCCGTTCGGCTCAGCCGGGGCCACCCGGCCGTCCAGCTCAGCCGGGACCGCCCGGCCGTTCAGGTCAGCCATCGGTGGGTACGGTTTCCAGCCAGTTGCGTAGCAACGTGGCGCCCGTGTCGGCGGACTTCTCCGGGTGGAACTGGGCGGCCGACAGGGGCCCCCGCTCCACTGCGGCGACGAAATCGGCCTCGTGGTGGGCGGTGGTCACCCGAGCCCCGGCCGTGACCAGCGCGGCAGGGTCGCAGACGGCGTACGAGTGGACGAAGTAGAACCGGCTGTCGGCCGGCAACCCGGCGAACAGCACCGAGCCGACCGGTGCCTGGACGGTGTTCCAACCCATGTGCGGCAGCCGGGCGGCGGGCAGCTGGGTGACGCTGCCGGGCAGCAGGCCCAGCCCCTTGGTGATCACGCCGTGTTCGTCGCCGGACTCGAAGAGGATCTGCATGCCCACGCAGATGCCCAGCACCGGGCGGCCGGCGGCGACCCGCCCGGCGATCACCGGGCCGGCGCCGAGCGCCTCGATGCCGGCCATGCAGGCGGCGAAGGCACCGACCCCGGGTACCACCAGACCGTCGGCGTCGGCAGCGGCGGCCAGGTCGTCGGTGACGGCAACGTCGGCACCGGCGGCGGCCAGGGCCCGCTCCGCGGAGCGCAGATTGCCCGAGCCGTAGTCCAGCACCACGATCCGACGCCGACCGGTGCTCTGGTCCGTCACGATCCCTCCCCGGGCAGCAGCCACAGCACACCGGCGACGGTGGCCAGCACCGCCAGCAGCGCGGTGACCACCACCGCGCCGCGTGGTGCGCCCTGCCGGTGCAGGGACAGCGTCCCGCCCACCAGCACCCCGGCGAAGATCAGCAGCAGCGTCGGCAGTACCCCGCTCATCGGCGCCCGCTCCACCCGAGGTGCGCGACAGCCCGCGCGGCGGCCATCACAGCGCACCCTTCGTGCTCGGGATCACGCCGGCCGAACGCGGATCGACCGCAGTGGCCTCCCGCAGGGCCCGGGACACCGCCTTGAACTGTGCCTCCACCACGTGGTGGGCGTCCGGGTGGCCACCCGGACGGGCCGCCCGGAGCACGTCGACGTGCAGCGTGATCCGGGCCGCCTGGCCGAACGACTCCCAGATGTGTCGGGTCATGCTGGTCGGGTAGACCGGCCCGATGTACGGGGCCAGCGGCGGCTCGTCGTGCACCACGTACGGTCGGCCGGACAGGTCGACGGCGGCCCGGACCAGCACCTCGTCCATGGGGACGGTGGCGGAGCCGTACCGGCGGATGCCGGCCTTGTCCCCCAGCGCCTGGTCGAACGCGGCGCCGAGCGCCAGCGCGGTGTCCTCCATCGTGTGGTGCGCGTCGATCTCCAGGTCACCCACCGTCTGCACGGTCAGGTCGAAGCCGCCGTGCCGGGCGATCTGGTTCAGCATGTGGTCGTAGAAGCCGACCCCCGTGCTGATCTCCGCCGCTCCGGCGCCGTCCAGGTCGATCTCGACCAGGACCTTGGTCTCCTTGGTGATCCGCTCCACCCGGGCGGTCCGGCTCATCATGTGCCTTTCGGTCGCGGCTGCGGGGCTGACAGGCCCGCGCGCTGGATCTGGTCGATGGCTGCCAGGAAGGCGTCGGTCTCGGCGGGCGTGCCCGCGGTGACCCGCAGCCAGCCGGGCAGACCGACGTCGCGGACCAGCACACCATGATCCAGCATCGCCTGCCAGGCCAGGGTCTGGTCACCGCCGACGGCGTACAGCACGAAGTTGGCGTCGCTGTCGGCGACCCGCAGGCCACGGCGACGCAGCTCGGTGACGATCCGGTCGCGCTGCTGCATGATCGCGGCGACCGTGCCGAGCAGGGTGTCGCGGTGCGCCAGCGCGGCCCGGGCGGCGGCCTGGGTGAGCGCCGAGAGGTGGTACGGCAGGCGGACCAACTGCACCGCGTCCACCACGGCCGGATCGGCCGCGAGGTAGCCCAGTCGACCGCCGGCGAACCCGAACGCCTTGCTCATCGTGCGGGTGACCACCAGCCGCGGATGCCCGGGCAGCACCGCCAGAGCGCTGACCGTACCCGGGCGGGCGAACTCCGCGTACGCCTCGTCGACCACCACCATCCCGGGTGCGACGTCCAGCACGGCGGCGATGACCGCCGGGTCCAGCGCGGTCCCGGTGGGATTGTTCGGCGAGCAGAGGAAGATCACGTCCGGGCGGTGTTCGCGGACCTGGGTAACCGCATCGTCGATGCTCAGACCGAAGTCGGCGTCTCGGCGGGCGGACACCCAGCGGGTGCCGGTCCCCAGCGCCAGCAACGGATGCATCGAGTACGCCGGGGTGAAGCCCAACGCGACCCGCCCGGGGCCGCCGAACGCCTGGAGCAGTTGCTGCTGGATCTCGTTGGAGCCGTTGGCCGCCCACACCCCCTCGGCGGTGAGCCCGTGACCGAGGTAGGCGGCCAGGTCGGCGCGCAGCGCCAGCGCGTCGCGATCCGGATAGCGGTTGAGGTCCCGCAACTCGGCCGCGACCGCCTTGCCGATCGCCTCGACCACCTCGTCGGGCACCGGGTACGAGTTCTCGTTGGTGTTCAGCCGCACCGGCACGTCCAGCTGCGGGGCGCCGTACGGCGACCGGCCGCGCAGGTCGTCGCGGATCGGCAGATCCTCCAGCCGGGTCATGACATCTCCGGGAAGCGGAGGCTGACCGCCTGGCCGTGCGCCGGCAGATCCTCGACGGTGGCCAGGGTGACCACATGCGGCGCGACCTCCCGCAGCGCCGCCTCGGTGTACTCCACGAGGTGGATGCCGCGTAGGAAGGACTGCACCGACAGCCCGGACGAGTGCCGGGCACAGCCGCCGGTGGGCAGCACGTGGTTGGAGCCGGCGCAGTAGTCGCCCAGCGACACCGGCGAGTACGCGCCCACGAAGATCGCCCCGGCGTTGCGTACCCGCATCGCCCACTGCCGGGCGTCGACCGTCTGGATCTCCAGGTGCTCCGCCGCGTACGCGTCGACCACCCGCAGCCCGGCCGCCAGGTCGTCGACCAGCACGATGCCGCTCTGCGGTCCGCGCAGCGCGGTGTCGACCCGCTCGGTGTGCTTGGTGGCCGACACCTGCCGGACCAGTTCCCGGTCCACCGCGTCGGCCAGCGCCACCGACGGCGTGACCAGCACGCTGGCCGCCAGCGGGTCGTGCTCGGCCTGGCTGATCAGGTCGGCGGCGACGTGCACCGGGTCGGCGCTGTCGTCGGCCAGGATGGCGATCTCGGTGGGGCCCGCCTCGGCGTCGATGCCCACCACGCCGCGCAGCAGCCGCTTGGCCGCGGTGACCCAGATGTTGCCCGGGCCGGTGATCATGTCGACGGGTGCGCAGTGCGCGCTGCCAGCGGCGTCGACCGCGCAGCCGTACGCCAGCATGGCCACCGCCTGGGCGCCGCCGACGGCGTAGACCTCGTCGACACCGAGCAGTGCGCAGGCGGCCAGCACCCGCGCATCGGGCAGCCCGTCGTTGTCCTTCTGCGGCGGGCTCGCCACCACCAGCGACCGGACCCCGGCTTCCTGGGCGGGCACCACGTTCATCACCACGGTCGAGGGGTACATGGCCAGGCCGCCGGGGACGTAGAGACCGACCCGCTCGACCGGAACCCAGCGTTCGGTGACCGTGCCGCCCGGCACCACCGTGGTGGTGTGATCGGTACGGCGCTGGTCGGCGTGCACCTTGCGGACCCGGGCGATCGCCTCCAGCAGCGCGGCCCTGACCTGCGGGTCGAGCGTGCTCTCCGCCGCCGCGATGGCCTCGACGGGCACCCGCAGCACCTCCGGCGCCACCCCGTCGAACCGCTCGCTGGCCTCGCGGACCGCCGAGTAGCCATGCTCACGGACCGCCGTCACGAGCGGTCGGATCTGCTCGACGGCCACCGAGACGTCGAGCTGGGCACGAGGCAGCAGGTCACGCGGGTCAGTTACGCCACCGCGCAGGTCGATGCGGTTCAACACCCCTGCGAGTCTAGGCGGCGCCGCGCGGACCGACCCGCGCCGCCCGCAGGCCGGGACGGTGAGCCGGGACACTCGGTACGCCGCCGGTGCGGCTACCCTCGATTCCGTGACCGCACGGCTGCCGGTGTTCCCGCTCGCCACGGTGCTCTTTCCCGGGCTGGTACTGCCGCTGCACATCTTCGAGGAGCGCTACCGCGCCCTGGTCCGGCACCTCATGCAGCTACCCGAGGGTGCGCCGCGCGAATTCGGGGTGGTGGCCATCCGCAGCGGTTGGGAGGTGGCGCCCGCCCCCGGCCGGGTCGTCGCGGGCAGCGGCGAGCTGACACTGCACGAGGTGGGCTGCACCGCGGAGCTTCGACAGGTCACCGAGTTGACCGACGGTGGGTTCGACATCGTCACCGTGGGGCGGCGACGGTTCCGCGTCGTTCAGCTCGACCGCCAGGCCGCGCCGTACCTGACCGCCGAGGTGAGCTGGCTGCCCGAGCCGACCGGTCCGGACGAGACGGCCAACCTGCTGGCGGCGCGGGTGATCGCCGTCTTCCGGCAGTACCTCGGCCTGATGCGCGCCGAGGCCGGTCAGCTGACCGAGCAACTGCCGGAGGATCCGACCGTGCTCTCCCATCTGGTGGCCGCGACCGCGGCGCTGACCGTGGCGGACCGGCAGCGGCTGCTCGCAATCGACGACACGGCGGCCCGGCTGCGCGCCGAGCTGGCCCTGCTCAACCGCGAGGCGGTTCTGCTGCGCCAGGTGCGGGCGGTTCCGGTGCCACTGGCGGAGCTGGCCACGCCGCCGCCGGCTCCGAACTGACCCCGCCCGGTCCGGCCGGCCACGGCCCCGCGCCGGGCATCCCCGGCGGGTAGCCACCCGGCCCACCCGACGTCCCGGGTGCCCCCGGCCACGGCCCCGGCGCCGGCCCACCCGGCGGGTAGCCACCCGACGCACCGGGCACGCCCGGCCACGGCCCCGGCGGCGGGTAGCCGGCCGCCGGATACGGCAGGGCCACGGCGGGCTCCGGCTCGGGGCGCAGCGACGGCCACCGGGACCAGCCGGCCAGCAGGGTGTACGTCACCGCGGCGCCGAACGCCGGCAGAAGCAGGTTGCCGTGCGGCAGGGGCAGCACGCCGAGGAACAGCTCGATCCCACCGGCCCGCAGATCGGCCGGCTTGGTGAAGACGGTGCCCTCCGGTGCGGTCTCCCGCAGGCGCTCGTACGTGCCCAACCCGATGCGGCGACCGACCTGCCAGGCGGCCAACGCGGCGGCCAACGACCCGACCACCACCACGACCAGCCCGACCGGACCCCGACGGCGGCGCAGCACGAACCACAGGGCGAGCGCGGCAAGCACCCCGAAGGCCAGACCGAGCAGGCTGAACCAGCCGTCAGCGGCGACCGGCTGTTCCGGCTGAGGCTGGCCGTAGACGGCGCCGTCGGCGGTCTTGACGACCGGGGTGGCCGGGGAGATCGCCGCCCAGAGCAACCCCAACGGCACGCCCAGCAGGGCCAGGGAGAGCACGGCCGCCGCACCGACCACCACCGTTCGGCGCGGCGGATCGGCGGGGACCGGCGAGTCGGCGAGGGCCGGCGGGTCGGCCGGCGATGCCGGTGCGGGCGGTTCGGCGGCGGGGTTTTCCGGGCTCACCCGATGATCCTCGCAGTTCCCGGCGCGAGCTGTACACGGTGTGGTCGCCTCAGCGGGCAAAGGGCTCCAGCATCACCGACGCAGCCCGCATCCACGCCTGTCGGGTCTCGGCCTGGAGCTGGTGATACTCGATCGAGGAGCCGGTCTCCAGCGCCGGGTCGTAGGGCACCACGGCCACCGCCCGGGTACGGGTGGCGAAGTGCTTCTCCAGGTCGTTCTGCAACGGCAGCCGCCCCGGCGTGGGACAGGAGATCAGGGTGACCGCGTTGTCGGCCAGCTCGCCCATGCCCTCGGAGTGCAGCAGGTCCAGCATCCAGTCCGCGCTGAACGCGGCGTCCTCCCGTGGCACGGTCGTGACCACCAGCTGGTCGGCGGCGTGCATCACCGTACGCCAGTTGGGGCTCTCCACGTTGTTGCCGGTGTCCACGCAGATCACGTCGTGGGTACGCCGGAGCAGTTCCAGTACCCGCTTGACGGTGAACTGGTCCAGCCGCTGGGCGAACCGGGGGCTCTCCTCACCGGCGAGCACGTCGTACGACCCGTCGGAGGCGTGCCGCAGGTAGTCGTCGAGAGCCTCCAGCAGGTCGTTGCCCTCCCGGATCTCGATCTGGACGAGATCGGCGACCAGATGCCGGATCGTCCGGGCGTGCCGGGCGCTGCCGGCGCGCAGCCCGAGGGTGCCGCGCAACTCATTGTCGTCCCAGGCCAGCACGCCGCGCCCGCGTACGCTGCCGATGGTTGCCGCGCCCAGCACGGTGGCGGTGGTCTTGTGCACGCCGCCCTTGGGATTGGCGAAGGCGATCACCCGCGGCGTGCCCAGATCCTTGCGCAGCCCGGCGGCGGCGCGTTCCAGCTCACTCTCGATGCTCTGCGCACGCCACTCGATCCGCCCGGGGCGACCGGCCACCGTGGCCGACCCGACCGACGCGGGCGGCGCCGGGAGCCCGGCCGGGGGTGCGGGGGGAGCCGGAAGCCCGGCGGGGGGTGGTGGGGACGGCTGGTAGCCGCCGTTGTCCAGCAGGGCGTAGCGGGATTCCACGGGCGGCGCGGCATGCCGGTAACCGTTGTCCAGCAGGGTGTACCGGGATTCCACCGGCGCCGGCCGACGTGGCTCCGGCACCGGCGGATAAGCCGGCTCCGGCGGAGCTTGCGGATAAGCCGCCGGCTCCGGCGGTGCCTGCGGATAAGCGGCCGGCTCCGGCGGGTATCCCGGTTGACCGCGGTACGTCGGTGCCGGACGAGCGGCGTCGGGCCGATAGCTCGGCTCGCGGTAACCCGGCTCCGCGCCGTACCCCCGATCCACCGGTTGCCCGGTGGCGGAGGCGCGCCCCGAGTAGCCGGAGCCCGACGCCCGGCGTGGCAGCGGCTCGGTCGGCAGTGGCGGCGCCTCCTCGGCCCGCCGCTCGGTGGTTGCCTGCTCAGCGCCGCGACCGCCGAGGCGGGCTCGGTCGAGCAGCGCCCGCCACCGCGGTGCGGGCTCGGCGGGCCGTCCCCAAGCGGTCTCGCTGCCGTCCACGGCTCGCCTCCCCAGCGCCTCGGTCTCCGTCTGACAGGCTACGAACGAAACCGTTTTGAAGCCACACCGGGACACCCACCGATGTGACGTCAACCGTCACGGTGTCGGCTCCGCACCACCCTCCACCAGAGCGTCCACATCGTCCTTAAGCAGAGAATCTGTCGTCGGGGTGGGAGCCGTCGACGGTGGCGCGAATGTCGGAGCCGGCCGGGAAATCGCCGGCGATGGTGATGAATCCGTCACTTCCGGCGCCACCGGTACGCGACTTTCGGGCGCCGGATCCGGCGACGGCGCCTCGGACTCGGCACTGGGCGAGGCACTCGGCACAAGATCCCGATCGATCGGTGGCCGGGCCACGTCGCGCTGCTCCGGCAGGGGCGGGGTGAACACCGTACGTTCCAGCCGCCGGACCTCGGGGGCCGGATCGACCACCCGCACCCCGGGGCGGGCCGCGACGCCGCGCAACACCGCCGGCTCAGCCCGGACCACCAGGGCGTAGACGCAGGCACAGCCCGCGCGGTACGCGTCCGCCTCCCGCTCGGCGAGTCGCGCCCCACTGACGTACAGCTGGCGCAGCTCGCGTTCCTGCGGGCCGCCACCGCCCAGCGCGGCGGCCCGGGACCGGTAGTCGGCGGCCTCGCGCGCCTTGCGTTCGGCCAGCTCCGCCATCCCGGCCGTGACGTCGTCGGGCAGCCGCTGGGCCGGAATGCGCACGATCTCGGTCTGCCGGTCCGGCAGGGGCACCCGTCCGAACACGAAAGAGACCCCGACGTCGCCGACCACCGCCGCGAGCGACTGCGGGGTGACGTACTCCGAGAGCGAGACCAGCGCGTAGGTGCCGTCGGCCAGCGACGCGCCGCGAGCCAGGCCGGCCAGGTCCGCCGCGGCCGTCCGCTCGTAGCCGGGGATCCAGTCGCCGTCGGCGATCCCCACCCGGGTCACCTCGCCGACCGTCCGGTCGGACAACGGCGGACCGCCGGTGGCGAGCACGGCGGTGAACAGCACGGCGGCGCAGGACAGCACCGCCGCCCAGCTGAGCAGCGAGGTCCGGGCCGGTCCCTGGTCGAGCCGGGCCAACACGGTGGCGAGGCGGGGCAGCAGTCGCTGGTCCAGCTGCCGCAGCAGATCGCCGGCGCGCACGGGCGGCCCCCTCGTCGAATCGGTCGGGACGGGCGGGGCGCGTCAGTCGCGGAGAATCTCCAGCGCGCGTCCCAGATCGTCAGGGTAGTCGCTGACGAAGCGGACCTCGTCCCCCGTACGGGGGTGCTCGAAACTCAACTCTCTGGCGTGCAACCACTGCCGATCCAGCTTGAGCCGGGCGGAAAGGGTCGGGTCCGCGCCGTACGTCAGGTCACCCACACACGGGTGCCGCAGGGTGGAGAAGTGCACCCGGATCTGGTGGGTACGGCCCGTCTCCAGCTGTACGTCGACCAGGCTCGCCGACGGGAACGCCTCGATGGTGTCGTAGTGGGTGATGCTCGGCTTGCCACCGGAGACCACCGCCCAGCGGTAGTCGTGATGCGGATGCCGGTCGATCGGGGCGTCGATGGTGCCCCGCAGCGGATCCAGGTGCCCCTGCACCACCGCGTGGTAGCGCTTCTCCACCTCGCGGTACTTGAAGGCCCGCTTGAGCGCGCTGTACGCCTGCTCGCTCTTGGCCACCACCATGACCCCGGTGGTACCGACGTCGAGCCGGTGCACCACGCCCTGGCGCTCGGCGGCGCCGCTGGTGGCGATCGTGTGACCGATCGCGGCCAGCCCGCCGATCACGGTCGGGCCGCTCCAGCCGGGGCTGGGATGGGCCGCCACCCCGACCGGCTTGTCGACCACCACGATGTCGTCGTCGGCGTAGACCACCCGCAGTCCCGGTACCGCCTGGGGCACCACCACCGGCGCCGCGGCCGGCGCAGGCAGCGTCACCTCCAGCCAGGCACCCGCCCGGACCTTGTGCGAGTTGGGCCGCACCGCGCCGTCGACCAACGCCTCACCGGCGTCGACAAGGGCGGCGGCGGCCGTGCGGGACAGCCCGAACAGCCGGGCGACCGCCTGATCCAACCGCATTCCGTCGAGGCCGTCGGGGACGGGCAGGCTGCGGTGGTCGCCGCCGGCGGCGAAGGTGGCCGTCATGCCCGCTCCTGCCGCTCGCCGTCGGCGCTCTCCGCCGAACGCCCGTCGCCCTTGCGCCCGTCGCCCTTGCGGTCGTCGCCGACCAGCCGGGTGCCGTCACGTTGGCGGCCGGTGAACTCCAACCCGATCGCCAGGATCACACCGCAGACCAGGGCACTGTCGGCGATGTTGAAGATCGGAAAAACCCGACCGTACGGGTCGAAGACGCTGATCATGTCGACCACGTGGCCGACGAACCAGCCGGGGGCCCGGAAGATCCGGTCGATCAGGTTACCGGTCACGCCGCCGACCACCAGGCCGAGCGAGATGGCCCAGGGCACCGAGCGCAGCGTCCGTCCCATCCAGCCGATCCAGGCGAGCACGCCGATCGCGATCAGCGGGAAGATCCAGGTGTAGTCCTTACCGAGACTCCACGCGGCCCCGCTGTTACGGGTCAGGGAGAGATAGACAGCCCCGCCCAGCAGCCGTACCGGCTCGCGGTCGCTCAGCTCGACCAGCGCCAGGTGCTTGGTGAGCACGTCGAGCGTGAGCGCGAACGCCGCGAGGCCGAGCAGGATCGTGACGGGTCTACGCCGCGATCTCGTGGCGGTGCCCGGCTCGGCGGTGCCGGATCCGGCGGACGGTACTGCGCTCATCTGCTCCCCATCGACGTATCACGGCGGTGCCGAGGCACCGCCGTGCACCAGCGCCGGGGAGCCCGCCGTCAGCGTCGCTCCTCCAGCTGTTTGCAGGTCACGCAGAGGGTGGCCGACGGGAAGGCGGCCAGCCGCTCCACCGGAATGGGGTTGCCGCACCGCTCGCACCAGCCGTAACCACCCTCGTCGAGGCGTTCCAGAGCCCGCTCGACCTGCGTGATCCGTTCCAAGATGCTGTTGGCGAGAGAGATCTCCTGCTCCCGCTCTAACGTCTTCGTGCCGGTGTCGGCCTGGTCGTCCCCGGCCGAGTCGGTGAGACGTTCGCGCTGCAACTCGGTGATCTCGCTCAGCGTCTGATCGTACTCGGCGCGCAACTCGTCGTGCCGTGCTGCCAGGGCGGCACGGATCTTCTCGGTCTCCGCGGCACTGCGGGTGGACTTCACCGCGGGCTTGCGGCCAGCGGTCCTGGTGTCGGCTGGTTTGGCCATCGTCGCTCCCTCTGCCATGGAGCCGCGGTGATCCGCAGCGCCTGGACAGGGCCGCCAGCATCGGCTGCCCCAGGTACAAAACGGGCGCGCGGCCTGACGGCCGCGCACTCCGGAGATTGGCAAGGATACGGAACGTAAAGGTGTCCGACAACGTGCCGCACCGTAACGTCCCTTCCACCCCGATTCATGCCGTATCGGAGCCAAGGGAACGCTAGCAGATGGGCGGCCTACTGCCGGCCGTACCGTAGGAAAGCCAGCCGTCGCGATTTCCGCCGGTGAGGCAGGGCACGGCCGGAGACGGCCGCTCCCGCGCGGGTGTGATCAACGGGCCGGTTGAGCGCCGCCCAGCAGGCGGTGCAGCCGCTCCACCAGATCAGGAGCAGCGGGAGCGACCAGAAAGAGTTTGTCGCGGCTCGCCGCGCCCGCGCGCAGCGACACCGCAGCCGGCCGGACGCCCAGCGCCTCGGCCAGCGCACGCCGGGCCGCCTCGGTGGCCCGGCCGTCGACCGCCGGGGCGTTGACCGCGATCACCAACGCGGGCCCGTGCGGACCGTCGTACCGACCGCCCACCCGGGCCCGGGACGCCCCCGGCTTCACCCGGACGGCGACGGTGAACTCGTCATCGGCCATCGGCTCGGGCTCAGCGCCGACCGGATTGCGACAACAGGGTGGTGTCGGGCGCGCACTCTGCGCAGGGAGTGAAACCGAGCTCGACCGCCTCGGCGACGGGCAGCGGCTCGTGCTCACGTCCGAGAAGGTGCGAACACTCGTCCAGGTGGTAACGGGGTCGGCCGTCGATCACCCGGACCTCGTCCGGCAGCCGGGACACCTGGGCGGCCTGCTCCGGGGTGACCTCCTGCGCGGCGGGCTCGTCGTCGTACGCCTCCACCGGGCCGGCGGTGGTTCCCGGCGCCGTCGCCACCGGTGGGCCGGGTGGTTGCCGCCACCCGGACGTGCCGGCGTCTGTGGTTGGTGGGACATGCTGCGCCGGGATGTGGGGCGGCTGACCGCTGGCCGCCTCCCGCTGCGTCGCGGACCGGCCGGCGGCTGCCTGGCGGGCGCCGGCGACCAGGGCCACCGCAGCCAGCAGACTGGCGCCGATCGAGACGACCAGCAACAGGCTGGACCCGCTGGCCAACCCGAACACAAGTAGCGCCACCGCGACGAGGATGAGCGCGATACTGATGACTATCACGGCTCACCCCCGCCGCGTCGTAGAAGATGAGGCAGGGCACGCGACCGTCACGACGGCCGCCGCCCGATTCAGCGACCGGCCTCGAGTGCCCCGGAGCGACCCCCGCCGTAGGAACCGGCGAGACCTGCGGCGGCCAGCCCGTTGCCGGCCGCGCGGGTGCCGTCCCCGCGAGTCATCTCCGCCTCCAGGCCCTGACCACGACCGTCGAGGTCGCGCAGCTGGCTCTCCAGGTAGGCCTTGAGACGGGTGCGGTACTCCCGCTCGAACTGCTTGAGCTCCTCGATGTGCTTCTGCAGCGCGGTGCGCTTGGCGTCCAGGCCGCCCATGGCCTCCTGGTGCCGCTGCCGGGCGTCCCGCTCCAGCGCGTCGGCCTTGGCACGGGCCTCGCGGGTGACCTCCTCGGCCTTGGAACGAGCCTCGGACAGGAGCTGGTCGGCCTCGCGGCGGGCGTCGGAGACGTGGTCGTCCGCCGTCCGCTGGGCCATCATCAGCACCCGAAGCGCCTGCTGCTCGCCGTCACCGCCCGGCACCGCGCCACCGGTGGCGGCGCGCACCTGCTCCAGCTCGGCCTGCATCGCGCGGGCGGCCTGCTCGGCGGCGGCCTTGTCGCGCTGAACCCGGTCGAGCTGGGCCTTGACGTCGTTGAGCTCGGCCGCCAGGCGGGCGTCGCCGCCGGGACCGGCGGGTGCACCGCCCCGCCCCCCGCGCTCCACCTGGGCGCGCAGTTCGTTGTTCTCCTCGATCAGACGGGCGAGTTCGCGCTCGACCTCGTCCAGGAAGGCGTCGACCTCCTCCTCGTCGTAGCCCCGCTTGCCGATCGGCGGCTTCTTGAAGGCGACGTTGTGGACGTCGGCCGGGGTCAGCGGCATCGAAACTCCTCGGGTCAGTTGCGGCCGCGATAGCGCGTCGGTCATCAGGCGGTCCTGATGATCGCCGGCTCTAACACAAACCTCATCAGCACGAACAGGATAACCAGGAGCACAAGGGAGGCCAGGTCGATGCTCACGGTACCAATTCGCAGCGGAGGGATCACACGCCTCAACGCCCAGAGCGGGGGATCAGTGACGCTCCACACGGATTCCAGTCCAGCCGATGCTCCGCGACCAGGCTGCCAGCGCCGGCCGTACTGCAGAACCGCGCTCAGTACGAACCGGGCCAGAAGAACGATCAGAAAGACATAGGTGATCAGGTAGAGGACCTGTAGCAAGATCGACAACACGGCAGGCGACGTCCCTCGGGTCGGGCGGGTCAACTCAGGCTGAAGAACCCGCCCTCGGCAATCTTGGCCTTGTCCTCCGCGGTGACCTGGACATTGGCCGGCGAGAGCAGGAACACCCGGTTGGTCACGCGCTCGATCGTACCGCGCAGTCCGAACGCCAACCCGGCGGCGAAGTCCACCAGACGGCGGGCATCCGCCTCATCCATCTCGGTGAGGTTGATGATCACGGGAACGCCGTCCCGGAAGTGCTCCCCGATGGTGCGAGCCTCGCGGTAGGTGGTCGGATGCAACGTGGTGATCTGGTAGCGCTGCTCCTCCTCCGGGGCCACCGTGCGCTCACGGGGCTGCGCCTGCGGCGCCAACGCCAGATTGTCCCGGGTGTGGTAGGTCAACGCCCCGGACTGGTCCCCCGTCGACCGGGTGATCGAGCGTACGCTGGACCGCTCGACCCGCTCCGGACGCTCGGAGTCCAGTCGCTCGGACTCGCCCAGCCGGCCGGACCGCTCGCTGAGCCGGCCCCGGTCGCCGAGTCGGGGACGAGGCGCGGGCGGCTCGTCCACCTCGTCGTCCACCTCGTCGGCGAACTCCTCGGCGTACCGGCTCTGCCGGTAGCGCGACTCGCGGTAACCGCCCTTGTCGTAGCCGCCGTCGTCGTAGGCCCGCTCGTCGTCCTCTTCGACAAGTCCGAGCCAGACCCCCGCCTTGCGCAGTGCACCCATCCCCGCGCCCTTCCCGTCCGCCGTGCGGCACACGCCCCCGTACGTGTCGCCTGTCGCGAGTGGACCATTCCTGCCCACCGGACCGGAACGGCAATCCCCTGACGCGCAATTCGCGTTGCACGTCACGCCCCCCGGTCGCCGGCAAGGCCGTCCCCACAAACAACACTGATGTAATTTGCTTCCCTCGCGGCCAGGCTACCGCAGCGTGGGACGCATTCCGAGCAACGCGCTGCCGACGCGGACATGTGTCGCGCCATGGCCGATCGCCGCCTCCAGATCCCCGCTCATCCCGGCCGACAGGACGACGGCCTGCGGATGCTCGGCCCGCAACACCTCGGCGATGGTGGCCAGCCGCGCGAAGGCACGCTCCGGCTCCCAGCCCAACGGCGCCACGGCCATCAGGCCGGCCAGCCGCAGTCCGGCCGATCCGGCCACCGCGGCGGCGACCGGTCCCAGGCCGATGTCCGGATCGGCCGAGCCGGCCACCGCCCCGCCACGGGTCGGGTCGTCGTCGATGCTGACCTGCACCAACACCTCCAGCGGCCGGTCCCGACGACCCGTCGCGGCCGCGTCCAGGGCGGACGCCAACCGGACGCTGTCGACGGACTGGACCACGTCGGCGTACCGGACCACCGACTTCACCTTGTTGCGTTGCAGGCGACCGATGAAGTGCCAGCGCGGGGTGACCCCGGCTGTGGCGACCTGCGCGGCCTTCGGCGCCGCCTCCTGGTCGCGGTTCTCACCGACGTCGGTCACCCCGAGCCCGGCCAACGCGATCACGTCGGCCGCCGGGTAGGTCTTGGTGACCGCGATCATGGTCACCTCGGCCCGGTCCCGACCGGCCGCAGCGCAGGCGTCGGCGATCCGGGACCGTACGCGCGCCAGCCCGGCGGCCAGTTCGGCACGTCGGTCAGGGCGCACCAGAGCGGGGCTGTCGGTCATGTCCGGTACTCAGGAGCCGTTCTTGAGGAAGTCGGGCACGTCGACGTCGTCGAAGAGCACCCGACGCGGCGACTGCGGCGTCACCGGGGTGGCGGGCGACGGCACGACCGGCGTGCTGGGCTGCGCAGGCTGGTTCTGATTGGTCTTGCGGGCCGGCTCGGCCGCCTTGTAGGCCGGCGTACCACCGTCGAAGCCCGCCGCGATCACGGTCACCCGCACCTCGTCGCCGAGCGCGTCGTCGATGACCGCACCGAAGATGATGTTGGCGTCCGGGTGCGCCGCGTCCGTGACCAACTGTGCCGCGTCGTTGATCTCGAACAGACCCAGGTCGGACCCACCGGCGATGGAGAGCAGCACCCCGCGGGCACCGTCCATGCTCTGCTCCAGCAGCGGGCTGGAGATGGCCGCTTCGGCCGCCTCGACGGCCCGGTTCTCGCCACGGGCGCTGCCGATGCCCATCAGCGCGCTGCCCGCGCCGCTCATCACGCTCTTGACGTCGGCGAAGTCCAGGTTGATCAGACCGGGGGTGGTGATCAGGTCGGTGATGCCCTGGACACCGGAGAGCAGCACCTGGTCGGCGGTCCGGAAGGCGTCCATCATGCTGATGTTGCGATCCCCGAGCGCCAGCAACCGGTCGTTGGGGATGACGATCAACGTGTCGCACTGGTTGCGCAGCTCGTCGATGCCGGCCTCGGCCTGCACCTGCCGGCGCTTACCCTCGAAGGAGAACGGGCGGGTCACCACGCCGATGGTCAGGGCGCCCAGCTTACGGGCGATGTTGGCCACCACGGGCGCGCCGCCGGTTCCGGTGCCGCCGCCCTCGCCGCAGGTGACGAAGACCATGTCGGCGCCCTTGAGCACCTCCTCGATCTCGTCGCGGTGGTCCTCGGCGGCGTTCTTGCCGACGTCCGGGTTGGCTCCGGCGCCCAACCCCCGGGTCAGTTCCCGGCCCACGTCGAGCTTGACGTCCGCGTCGCTCATCAGCAGCGCCTGCGCGTCCGTGTTGATCGCGATGAACTCGACGCCCTTGAGCCCAACCTCGATCATCCGGTTGACGGCGTTGACGCCGCCGCCCCCGATGCCGACGACCTTGATGACCGCCAGGTAGTTGTGCGGAGGTGTCATCTCCGGTCCTTCCCTTCGAGATTGGCTACTCCCCGACCGGTTACGGCGCGGCCAGACCCATGGTCGACGCAGCTGTCACCAGTGAGGTCGAGGGGGTAAACCCTCACCCTCTACTAGAGGGTTACAGTTATGTCAACCACTGATCCTCTTCCGGGCAACGTAAGCGCAGCCGAGCGATGAGCCAAGGACCTTTCCGGCGTGTCGCCGGGTGGAGCGCCAAGCGTCACAACCTGATCAACGGCTCACCGGAAGGTGACCACGTCCGGCGCGCTGACGTCGATGCGGGTGGCGTCCTGGTCGAGCAGGGCGGTGGCCACCCGGGCCTTGTCCGTCCCCCGGGTCGCGTCCCCCCAGAAAACGGTGAGGTCATCACGCAGCCGCACACTGATCCGGGCCAGACCGTCGACCGTGATCTCCACCAGATCGGCACGCAACTGCGGGGTGAGCGCGCCGAGCACCTCCAGACCGGCATGCGTCGCCGGATCGTCCGGACCCGGCTCGGTCAGCCGGATCAACGGAAGACCCGCCGGGCGCTGCGGCAGCGTACGGAAGGCCACCCCGGCGGCGTCGACCACCACGAACTGCTCCCCACGCGGCACCACCGCCGCCGGTGTGCGCTCGGTGACCCGGACGACCAGCGCGTCCGGCCAGTCACGGTGCACGGACACCCGCTCCACCGGCGGCAGGGTGCCGATCCGGTCGGCCATCTCGGTCAGGTCCACCCGGGCCAGCGGGGCACCATCGAGCACCCCGGCGGCGTTGCGTACCTGCACGGTGGTCACCAACTCGGCGCCTTCCACCCGCACCTCGCGTACCCCGAACAGGCCGGTGCCGAGCAGCACCCACGCCACCAGAGCGGCCACGGCGAGCACTCCCCCGGCCACCGCCCACGGCAACGCGGCCCGCATCCGACGGCGCCGCGCCCGCGCCATGAAGCGGCGGGTGGAGGCGGGCACCGCATCACGGCCGGCACGAACCAACTGCCACTGGCGGGCCGGGCGCCACCCCCCACCGCCGTCGACGCCGGTACCGCGCCCGCGAGCCGGACCGGGACTCATTCCGCCACGGGCGCCGCACCGTTGCGCGCGGCGGCGTCGGGAACGGTCCCGCCGATGCTGGTCGATCCGCCGGTCAGCCCACCGGCGACCGTGCCGGCCGGTTCCTGCGGATCGGCGGTACGCGCGCTCAACGCGGCCAGCAGCTCATCACCCATCAGCGAGATCGGCGGAGCACCCATGGTCACCACGACATCGCCGGGGCGGGCCCGGCGGGCCACCTCGGCCGGCGCGGCGTCCCAGGAGTCGACGAAGACCTTCCGCTCCGCCGGCAACGCCACCGCCTCGACCAGCGCCACCGACCCCTCCCCCGGGCCGCGCTGCTCACCGGGGCCGAAGACCTCCAGCAGCACCAGTTCGTCGGCGATCGCGAGCGCCTCGGCGATCTCCGCCTGCAGGTCACGGGTCCGGTACAGCCGGTAGGGCTGGAAGACGACCAGCAACCGGCCCTCGCCGGCCACCTCGCGCAGCGTCTGCAGCGCCAGGGTCATCGAAGTCGGGTGGTAGGCGTACTCGTCGTAGACCAGGACACCGTCGGCGACGCCCTTGCGCTCGAAACGCCGACGCACGCCGGGGAAGGCGGCCAGCGCGGCCTCCGCCGCCGCCAGCGGCAGCTCCAGCAGGTACGCGGCCAGCACCGCCGAGGCGCTGTTGAGTGCCATGTGCCGGCCGGGCACCGGCATCCGGAACTCGCCCAGTGAACGGCCGTCGATATGGGCCAGGTAGCGCACACCCCGCGCCGAGGAGGCCAGCTCACTGAGCCGCAGGTCGGCGTCGGCGGACTCGCCGTAGGTGTACACCCGGCGCCCCTCGGCCCGCAGCGTGGCGGCCAGCCGCTGCCCGCCCGCGTCGTCCGCGCAGGTGATGATGAACCCGTCCGGGTCGGTGAGCCGGGCGAACTCGGCGAAGGTGGCCTCCAGGTTGGCCAGGTCACCGTAGGTGTTCAGGTGATCGGCCTCGATGTTCGTGACGATCGAGACGAACGGGCGGTAGATGAGGAAGGACCGGTCGCTCTCGTCCGCCTCGACCACGAAGTACTCGCCGGTGCCGTGATGCGCACCCGAGCCCACCTCGGAGATCTCGCCACCGATCACGAAGGACGGATCGGCGCCCGCCTGCTGGAACACCATGGTGACCATCGACGTGGTGCTCGTCTTGCCGTGCGTGCCGGCGACCGCCACGGTACGCCGGCCGGTCATCGCGGCGGCCAGCGCCTCCGAACGGTGCAGGATCCGCAGGCCGCGCCGACGCGCCTCGACCATCTCCAGATGATCGGCCGGGATGGCCGAGGAGTAGACCACGGTGTCGACGCCGTCGAGGTTGGCCGGCTCATGGGTCATGTGGATGCTCCCGCCGAGCGCCCGCAGACCGGCCAGCGACGGCCACTCGCGCAGCTCGCTGCCGGAGACCGGCAGACCCCGGGTGAGGAACAGCCGGGCCAGGCCGCTCATGCCGACCCCACCCACCCCGATCAGGTGGATGTGGCCCAGGTCCTCAGCGGTCAGCGTGCCGGCCGGGCTGAACGTCCTCATTGAGCCGCACCTTCTTTCGTTCGCAACTGCGGGGCTCGCAGACCCGGCTCACTCCTCGCGCTCACTGGCCCGGTCTTCGTTCGCGACTGCGGGGCTCGCAGACCCGGCTCACTCCTCGCGCTCACTGGGAGACCGCCTCGTAGACGAAGTTGAGCAGCGCCTCGTCGCCGTCGCGTCGGCCGTAGGCCGCGGCGGCGGTGCCCATCGCGTGCAGTCGCTGCGGATCACGGATCAGCGGGATCACCGTACGTTCCAGCCAGTCCGGGGTCAGCTCGCCGTCGTCGACCAGCAGCCCGCCACCGGCCTCGACCACCGGCAGCGCGTTGCGCTTCTGCTCCTGATTGCTGTGCGGGTACGGCACGTAGATGGTCGGCAGGCCGATGGCCGCCACCTCCGCGCAGGTCATCGCACCGCCCCGGCCGAGCATCAGGTCGGCGGCGGCGTAGCCGGCATCCATGTCGGACAGGTACGGCAGGCTCACGTACGGCACCGGCAGGTCGGTGGGGATCGGCACCGGCTCGTTGCGCGCGCCCATCACGTGCAGCACCTGGATGCCGTTGCGGGCTAACTCCTTGGCCGCACCGGCCACCGCCAGGTTGATCGACCGGGCGCCCTGCGAGCCGCCCGCGACGAAGAGCACCGGCAGATCCGGGCGGAGCCCGAAGTGGGCGCGGGCGGCGCTGCGCATGGCCACCCGGTCCAGCCCGGCGATGTTGCGCCGCAGCGGTACGCCGACCACCCGCGCGTCCCGCAACGACTCGGCCTGCGCGGGCTGGTGCGGGAAGCCCACCGCCACGTGCTTGGTGAACTTCATACCCAGCCGGTTGGCCACCCCCGGCGGCACGTTCACCTCGTGGATCACGATCGGCAGCTCCCGCCGCCACGCGGCCAGATACGCCGGCACCGAGACGTACCCACCGAAGCCGACCACCACGTCGGCGCGTACCTCGTCGATGACCTTGCCTGCGGCGCGGGCCGCGGTCCACATCCGGCCCGGCGTACGGACCAGGTTCATGTTGACCGACCGCGGGAGCTGGTACGCCGGGATGTTGCGCAGGTCGTAGCCGGCGGGCGGGATCAGCTGGTTCTCCAGGCCCTTCGGTGTGCCGAGACAGGTGATCCGGACGCCGGGGTCGTGTCGGCGCAGGCAGTCGGCGAAGGCGAGCAGCGGGTAGATGTGTCCCCCGGTGCCACCGCCTGCGAGTACCACCGAACGCAGCGGACCCATCAACGTCTCCTCTCGCTCGCCGCCGACCCGCCGCGGCCCCGGCCGTCCCGGGCGCCACGCGGTGCGGCCTGGTCGTCCTCACGCCGCTTGCGGGCCCGGGGCACGGATCCCCGGGCAGCCGGCGGCGACGACGCCGCACGGCGACGCCGACCGGGAAGCGGCGGCAACGGAGCCCACACTAGTCGGACCCATCGGGCGGGCGGACGGGCATGCAGTGCCCGGGCCGCATCGGGTTCCGCGCGGGCGAAAGAGGCCAGCATGCCGACGGCCGCGAGGGTGACGACCAGGGCACTGCCGCCGACCGAGATGAACGGCAGCGGTACGCCGGTCAGCGGCAGCAGGCCGATCACCCCACCGATGTTGATGAAGGCCTGCCCGATCAGCCAGGCGGTGACGCCCGCTGCCGCCAGCCGCCGGAACGGATCGTCGACCCGCCGGGCGATCCGCAGGCCGGTGTAGGCCAGCACGGCGAACAACGTGACCACCACGGCACAGCCGACCACGCCGAGTTCCTCGGCGATCACCGCGAAGATGAAGTCGTTCTCCGCCGCCGGCAGCCAGTCCCACTTGCTGCGCCCCTGCCCCAGGCCGGTGCCGAACCAGCCGCCGTTGGCAATGGCGTACCGGGCCTGCACCATCTGGTAGCAGAGTTCCTCCCGGCACTGCTCCAGCGGCGGCGGGCTGACGAACATGGTCAGTCGTTGCAGCCGGTAGTTGTCCTCCCCCCGGACCCCGGAACCGGCGCCGAGGGAAGCCACCGCGACCAACAGGCCGATGCCGGCCAGACCGATCGCGCTGAGCGTGGCGAAGACCCGCAGCCGCACCCCGGCCGCCCAGAGCAGGCCGATGACCAGCGCCATCAGGCAGAGCATGCTGCCCAGGTCGTTGTAGCCGACCAGCACGAACATCAGGCCCACCACCGGGAACAACGGGGTGGCCAGCTCCCGCCACCAGCCCAGCGCCGCGCCCTTGCGGGCCAGCACGTACGCCCCCCACAGCACCAGCGCGAACTTCGCCACCTCCGAGGGCTGCAGCCCGATACCACCGACGTACAGCCCGAGCAGCTCGGCCTCCAGCGGCCCGATCCTCGCCGGAGCGCCGGTCAACCGCCCGTAGGCCACCAGCAGGTTCAGCAGCACCAGCAGCCCCACCGCGATGGCCAGCACCGGCCGCCCCAACGCCCGGTAGGTGCGTGCCGGCAGGCGCTGGCAGACCCAGAACGCCACGATGCCGATCACCGCGAAGATCGCCTGCTTGACCAGCGAGGCCGAGGCGTTGCCGCCCGCCGCGTAGTCGCGCACGCTGGTGGCCGAGAAGACCATGGTCAGGCCGATCAGCAGCAGCAGCCCTGCGCTGGCCAGCAGCAGATGGTACGAGGCCAGCGGCCGGGCCAGCAGACCCCGCAGCGCGGCCAGCGCGGCGAATCCGCCCATCGCGTCCAGCCCGCGCCATGGGCCGCCCTCCGCTACCGGGCCGGGCCCAGCCGAGCGCGCGGCACCGCCCGTACCGGGTCCTGCGGCCCGCACCGCGTCCTCGCCCCGCGCCGGACCGGCCCCACGGCCGGGCTGCGCCCCTGCCGCCGCGCCGGCCTTCACCGCGGCGCCAGCCTTCACCGTGTCGGCTCTCGCCGCCGCCCCGGCCCTGGCTGCCGCATCGCTGGTCCGTCGCCGGCCAACCGGCTCACCGCCGCTGTCTTCCCGCGCCTCCCCCACAGCGCCATCATCGCCGCTGCCGCCACCCGACACCCCCGGTATCCCCCACTCGGCGTGTCGCACCTGCCCGCACCGCACCACCCTGCCCCGCGTTGATCAAGAGGTTTGCGTCACCGGACGGCCGGATCTCGACGCAAACTTCTTGATCAACCCCGACGGAGGGGTGCGGGGTCAGCCCATGTTGGCCAGGAAGTCGCTGTAGAAGAGGCCAAGGGCGATGGCTACGCCGATGCCGGCGATGATCCAGAAGCGGACCACGATGTTGACCTCGCTCCAGCCGGCGAGTTCGAAGTGGTGCTGCAAGGGCGACATTCGGAACACGCGTTTGCCGGTGGTCTTGAAGGAGATGATCTGGATGACCACCGACATCGTGATGATCACGAACAGGCCGCCGATGATCGGCAGCAGCAGGATGGTGCGGGTGGACATCGCCATGCCGGCGATCAGACCGCCCAGGCCGAGCGCGCCGGTGTCCCCCATGAAGATCCGGGCCGGCGAAGTGTTCCACCACAGGAAGCCCACACAGGCTCCGGCCGCCGCCCCGGCGATCAACGCGATCTCCAACGGATCCCGGACGGCGTAGCAGTAGTTGTTCGGGTTGGCGGTGTACGCCGGGTCGGCACACCAGTGCCGGTACTGCCAGAACGCGATCACCGCGTACGCGCCGAGCACCATCACCGACGCGCCGGTGGCCAGGCCGTCGAGGCCGTCAGTGAGGTTCACCCCGTTGGTCGCCGCCATCACCACGAAGATGAAGATGATCACCGCGCCGATCTTGGTGACGTCCAGGGCCGGGATGTCCCGGATGAAGCTCAGCGTGGTGCTGCCGACCGTCTCGGTGTTGGTCACCGCGCCGGAGGAGTCGGTCATGGTGGACGGGAACCAGAGCGCGACCACGCCGAACACCGCGCCGACCAGGATCTGCCCGAGCAGCTTACCCTTGGCGCTCAGGCCACCGCTGTGCCGCTTGCGTACCTTGAGGAAGTCGTCGATGAAGCCGACCGCGCCGGCGAAGACCATCAGCCCCAGCAGCACCAGCGCGGTGATGGTCGGCTCGACCTGGGCGATCTGCGCATCCGGCAGGGTGGTCAGGGCCAGGTGACCGGCGACGTACGCGATCACGGTGGCGAGGATGAACACCACGCCGCCCATGGTCGGCGTGCCCTTCTTGCCCTGGTGCATCTGCGGGCCCTCGGCCCGGATGGGCTGGCCCGCCTTCAGCCGGGTGAAGACCTTGATCGCGATCGGGGTGCAGAACAGCGAGACCAGGAAGGCCACCCCGATGGCCACGATGACGGCCCTCACGCGGCGCCACCTCCGGCCGCCGGATCAGCCGGGCCGGTGGCGACGGCGCCGGCACGCAGCGCGTCGGCCACCTCCCAGGTCCGGTACCGGGACCCCTTCACCAGGACCACGTCCCCCGGCCGTAGCTCGCTGCGCAGCACCTGAACGGCCGCCGCCTGATCGGTGAGCAGCACCGATTCTCCTCCCCAGTCACCTACCGATGTCGCCCCGTGGTGGATCGGCGCCGCCGCCTCGCCAACCACGAGCAGCCGGTCGACGCCCAACTCGGCCGCGAGCCGGCCCACCTCGGTGTGTCCCTGCGCCTCGAACTCGCCCAGCTCGGCCATGTAGCCGAGCACCGCGACGGTTCGCCGCCCCGCTCCGACGCCGGCCAGCGCACGCAACGCCACCGCCATCGACGCCGGGTTGGCGTTGTACGAGTCGTCGATCACGGTCACCCCGTCGGTGCGTTCGAAGACGTCCATCCGGCGGGTGGAAACCAGACCCAGCGCGCCCAACGCGATGGCCGTCTCGGCCAACGGCATGCCCAGTTCCCTCGCCACCGCAGCGGCGGCGAGGGTGTTCCAGACCTGGTGCCGCCCGGTCAGCCCGAGCCGTACCGGCGCGCTGCCCTCCGGTGTCACCAGGGTGTACGCGGCCCGCCCCCGCTCGTCCAGCGTCACGTCGACCGCCCGCACGTCGGCGTGCGCCGCCTCGCCGTAGCGGACCACCCGGGCGGCCGTACGGGTGGCCATCGCGTCGACCAGCGGATCGTCGGCGTTGAGCACCGCCAGACCGTCCGCCGGCAACGCCTCGACCAGTTCGCCCTTGGCCAGTGCGATGTTCTCCTGCGAGCCGAACTCGCCGATGTGCGAGACCCCGACGTTGAGCACCACGGAGATGCGCGGTGGCGCCACCTCGCACAGGTACCGCACGTGACCGATGCCCCGAGCACCCTTCTCCAGCACCAGGTAACGCGTCGAGGACCCGGCCTGCAACGCGGTGTACGGGTGACCCAGCTCGTTGTTGAACGACCCGGGCGGCGCCACCGTCTCCCCCAGCCGCGCGGTCAGCTGCGCGATCAGGTCCTTGGTGGTGGTCTTGCCGGACGAACCGGTCAACCCGATCACGGTCAACCCGGGCAACCGGTCCACCACGGCGCGCGCCAGCCGGGCCATCGCAGTCAGTGGATCGGCGACGATGACCATGGGCACCCCGGGCACCTCACGGCTGCCCAGTACCGCCACCGCACCGGCCTGCACAGCCGAGTCGGCGAAGTCGTGCCCGTCCACCTTCTCGCCGTCGAAGGCGACGAAGAGCCCGCCGGAGGTGACCTTGCGGGAGTCGAACTCCACGCCCGCGGTCACCTGTGCGGCCGGGTCGGCGGCGACCAGCCGCCCGTCGACGGCCGACGCGATCTCGGCCAGACTCAGTGCGATCATCGCTGGCCTCCCAGGCTGCCGAAACGGGCCCGCAGCGCGTCGGCCAGTTCGGTCACGTCGTCGAACGGGTACACCTCACCGGCGATCTCCTGACCACGTTCGTGGCCCTTGCCGAGCACCGCCACCACATCGCCGGGCTCGGCCAGCCGGACCGCTTCGTCGATCGCCGCCCGCCGCCCGGCCACCTCGACGATCCGGGCCGGAGTGCCGGCCCCGGTCGCCCCGGCGAGCACCTCCGCGCGGATCGCCGCGGGTTCCTCCGTGCGGGGATTGTCGTCGGTCACCAGCACCACGTCGGCTCCCTGGGCGGCGGCGGCGCCCATCGTCGGCCGCTTGCCCCGATCCCGGTCACCGCCCGCGCCGATCACGCAGATCAGTCGGCCGCTGCTCATCTCCCGCAGGGCGGCCAGCACCGCCACCACCGCATCGGTCTTGTGGGCGTAGTCGACGACCCCGCGTACCCCGCCGGCCACCCCCACCGACTCCAGCCGCCCGGGTACCCCGCCGCAGGCCGCCACCCCGGCCGCCGCGACGGCCGGGTCCACCCCGGCGGCGACCAGCACGGCGACGGCCAGCAGGGCGTTCGCCACGTTGTGCCGTCCGGGCAGCGCCACCCCGGCGTCGAGCACCAGCCCGTCCGGGCCGTGCATGGTGAACCGCTGGGCGTACCCTTCGCCGCCGACGTTCTCCGCCCACCAGGTGGCCGCCGGGTCACCCACCGCCGAGAAGCTGACCGTCGTGGGCTTGAACAGGGCCTTCAACGCCGGATCGTCATGATTGAGCACCTCGACGGTGCAGCGACCGTCGAAGAGCCGCGCCTTGGCCGCGAAGTAGTCCGCGGCGTCGGCGTGGAAGTCGAGGTGGTCGGAGCCGAAGTTGGTCCAGCCACCCACGTCGAAGCGCACCCCGCCGACCCGCCCCATCGCCAGGGCGTGGCTGGACACCTCCATGACCACCGCAGTGACCCCGCGCTCGAGCGCGGCGGCGAGCATCGCGTGCAGGTCGGTGGCCTCCGGCGTGGTCCGTACGCTGTCCAGCACCAGATCGCCGAGGCGGGTCTCCACGGTGCCGATCAGGCCGGTGGTGTGACCGGCGGCCCGCAACCCCGACTCGACGAGGTACGCGGTCGAGGTCTTGCCGGCGGTGCCGGTCACCCCGATCACGGTCAACCTCTCGGTGGGGTCGCCGTAGACGGCCGAGGCGAGCGTGCCGAGCACCGCACGCGGGTCCGCCACCTCCAGGACCGGCAACCCGTGCCCGGCGGCGAGCTCGACACCGGCCGGGTCGGTGAGCACGGCCACCGCGCCGGCCGCCGCCGCGTCGGCGACGAACTCCGCGCCGTGGCGCCGAGCGCCGGGCAGGGCCGCGTACAGATCGCCGGGATGGACCTCACCGCTGGCGTGGGTCACCCCGGTCACCACCGGATCGACATCGGTGGGGGGCGCCACGGCGAGCCGGGCGGCTAGGTCACCGAGCCGGATTCCGGTCACGGTACGGGGACGAGGATTGCCGCGCACGGCGTCAGACCCTACCCGGTCGCCCGCTCGCGGCCGCACGGCGCGCCTGAATCTCCGCCACAGGGAGTCGAAGCGCAGGTCGGACAGGCTCGGGAGCAGACAGGCAGAGTCGACTCGCCGGCAAACCGGGCCGGCGAGTCGACAGCTGAGCAGACCCCGCTACGGGAACACGGTGAACTTCGGCGGCGGCTCACTCGACGGCGGCACCTTGAAGTGCCGGAGGGTGAAGGTCATTATGTCGCGGAACGCCGGGGCTGCGACCTTTCCGCCGCCGCCGCTCGGGCTGTGCACGAAGACCGCGATCACGTACCGCGGATTCTCCGCCGGTGCCATCCCGATGAACGAGGCGACATCACCGGGCTGCTTCTTGCCGTCGACCAGCCGCCAACCGGTGCCGGTCTTGCCGGCGACCCGGTAACCGGGCACCGCGGCGGCCAACCCGGTGGCGTTCTCCACGGTGGTGACCGCCTCCATGATGGTGCGCAGCGCCTTGGCGTTCTCCGGGCTGAGCACCGAATGGGTCGCCGGGGCCTCGGCCGGGGTGCGGTTGCCCTGCGGGTCGATCGTCTCCTTGACCAGATGCGGCTGGATGTACGTGCCGTCGTTGGCGATGGCGGCGTACGCGGCGGCCATCTGCAACGGGGTGGCGTCCACGCTGTGCCCGATCGGCACCGACCCGCGCGACGAGTCGCTCCACTCCGACAGCGGCAGCAGCCGGCCACCGGCCTCACCGGGCATGCCGACCCCGGTCGGCTTGCCCAGGCCGAAGCGACGCTGGTAGTCGATCAGCCGTTCCGGGCCGAGCTTGTCGGCGATCTGGATGGTGCCGACGTTGGAGGAGTAGGCCATCATCCCGGCCACGCTCATCCGCCGACCGTTGGCGAAGTGCGTGTCCGGGAACCAGGTGTCGCCCTTGCGGATGGCGTTGGACACGGGGAACGACGTGTCGGGGGTGATCACCCCTTCCTGCAGGGCCGCCCCGAAGGTGATCGCCTTGTGCACCGAGCCCGGGTCGACCACGAAACTGGTGGCCGCGTCCTCCCGGTCGGTCGGTTCGCTGGCCTGCGGTCGCGCCGCGTTGTAGGTCGGCTCGCTGGCCTGGGCCAGCACCTCACCGGTACGGGCGTCCAGCACCACCGCCGCAGCGGTGCTGGCCTGTGCCGCCTTGGCCTGCTCGCTGAGGATCCGCTGCGTCATGAACTGCAGGTCCCGGTCGATGGTCAACACCATAGAACTGCCCGGCTTGGCCGGGGTGGTACGGCTGTAGCCGCCGGGGATCGGCGCACCGAGACCGATCTCGAACGTCCGCTCGCCGTCCTCGCCGTGCAGCAGGTCGTCGTAGCGCGCCTCCAACCCCTCCAGCCCGGCCATGTCGAGGCTGGTGAAGCCGATCAGGTTGGCCGCCAGGTCACCGCCAGGCACCTCGCGTCGCTCGTCACGCTGGGTGTAGATGCCCGCCAGGTCGAGCGCCATGATCTCGCGGGCGCGATCGATGTCCACCCCGCGAGCCAGGTACTCGAATCGCGAGTCGACGCCGTTGATCCGCTTGCGGGGTTGCATCTTCTCGGCCAGGTCCGAGGCGGGGATGCCGAGCAGTGGGGAGAGTGTCCGGGCGGTCGTCTCGATGTCCTCGACCCGGGTGGGATCGGCGTAGACGTACCGGGCCTCGACGCTGTGTGCCAGGGCCGCGCCGTCCCGGTCGTAGATCGCCCCGCGCGGCGCGGGTAGTTGCACGGTCCGCAGCCGGTCGGCGACGCCGCCGTCGGCGTACGCCGGGGTGTCCACCGCCTGGAGCACGACGAGCCGGATGCCGATCGCCACGAACATGGCCATCACCAGCGCGGTGCCCAGCCGCAGTCGGCGGACCGGATCGGCGAGCCTGGGCGGGCGGGGCGGCTTGCGCGCCGGACGACGGGAGGCGGCCCGGTCCTGGTCCCGGCCGCCGACCCGCCGGCGTGGCGGCTCGGCCGCCTCACCACGCGGGGTGCGGGCGGTGACGGTACGCACCACCGTGGCCCGGCCGGTGCCGCCGTCCCGACGGGCCGGGCCACCCTGCCGGCCACCACCCCGGACCGCCGCCGCCCGACCGCCGTCGAGCACCTGCAAGGCCGGCCGGAACGGATCCTGCGACCGGTTGCTACGCGGGGTACGCCGCTGCTCGGCCCGCCCCGCCGCCGGGGTGGCGCCTTCCCGGATGGTCCGACCGCGTGGGGTGTACGCGCGGGCGTCGGAGATGCCACCGATGCCCGGTTCGCCGCCGCGCTCCCCGGCGGCGCGCGGTGGTACGCCCCGATCCGATGCACCACGCGACGAACCGCGCCGGGAGCCTGTGGCGTCCCGGCGCGGTTCCTCCGACCTCGATGGCACGGTCTACCCCTCCGCGCCCTGGGTGCTCGTGATCGACGCCTGCCCACCGGCGGGCTGCGGCACGCCGATCAGCTTGCCGTCCGGCAGCCGGATCAGCGCTGGCTCGCCGGACTCGACCAGGCCCAGCTTGCGGGCCTGCGCGGCCAGATTGCCCGGCGCCTCGGCGTCGGCGATCTGCTTGGTCAGCTGCTGCTGCTCCACGTCGAGCTTGGCCTGCTGCTCCTGGAGTTCGAGCAGCCGGAAGGCGTTCTCGTTGATCTTCGTGTTGACCGCCAGGATGCCCAGCACCCCGCCGACGACCAGCATCACGATCAGCGCCGCGAACGGCGCCCGAGGCACCCGTACCGGCGGCGGCGGAGCGACCCGCAGCTGCGGTGCCGCCTCCCGCTGCGGCTCGGTGACACCGGTCCGCTCGACCGGCCGCAACGCGGCGCTGCCCTCGGTGCGGAACTCGCGCGCCCCCCGGGCGCGAGTCTGCTCCAGCGGGCTCATCGGCTCCGTACGCCGGCCGGTGTCCCCGGCCCCCCGGGCCCGCTCCGCCGCGATCCGGCCCCCCGACCGCGGTACGCGCTGCCCGACGCCGGCCACATTCCGGCGCTTGTCCACGCTCATGTTCCCTCCCCCTCTTCGTCCGTCGTCTCCCCCGGCCGCGGACCCGATCCGGATCCGGTGGCCGATCCCGTCCCCGGTTGGTGCATCGCCTTGACCCGGCGGCGGTACCGTTCGCGGTCGGTACGCCCCTGCTGCCGGGCCTGCGGGTCGATCCGTTCCGCCGCCCGCAGCCGCACCGAGGCGGCGCGCGGGTTGGCGGCGACCTCCGCCTCCCCGGGTAGCTCCGCGCCCCGGCTGAGCAGCCGGAACGTCGGCTCCGACCCGGGCAGTTCGACCGGGAGGTCGACCGGGCCGGTGCTGCGGACCCGGCCGGCGAGCGCCTGTTTGGTGAGCCGGTCCTCCAACGAGTGGTAGGACAGGACCACCAGACGACCGCCGACGGAGAGTCGGTCCAGGGCGGCCGGCAACGCCGTCTCCAGCGCTGCCAGTTCCCTGTTTACCTCGATCCTCAAAGCCTGAAACGTTCTCTTTGCCGGGTGTCCCCCGGTTCGTCGGGCTGGTGCCGGAATCGACTCCCGGACCAGCTCGGCCAGTCGCGCCGAGGAGGTGATCCGGGCGCGTTCCCGCTCCCGGATGATCGCCGAGGCGATCCGACCGGCGAACTTCTCCTCGCCGTACACCCGCAGCACCCGGGCCAGCTCCGGGTGGGTGTACGTGTTGACCACCTCTTCGGCGGTCACCCCCCGGGTCTGGTCCATCCGCATGTCCAGCGGCGCGTCCTGCGCGTACGCGAACCCGCGGTCGGGCGCGTCGAGCTGTAGCGAGGAGACGCCGAGGTCGAACAGGATTCCGTCCACCGTCGGATAGCCCAGCCGGTCGAGCACCTCGGGCAGTTCGTCGTAGACGGCGTGCTCCAGGTGGATCCGATCGGCGAAGCGGGCCAGCCGCACCCGGGCGTGGGCGAGTGCCTCGGTGTCGCGGTCCAGGCCCACCAGGATCGTCTCCGGATGAGCCTGCAACACCGCCTCGGCATGACCGGCCAGACCCAGCGTCGCGTCGACGTGCACGGAGCGCCCACCCCGGCCCAGTGCGGGGGCCAGCAGCTCGAGACACCGCTCAAGCAGCACCGGCACGTGCGTGCCGCGTAGCTCCCCCATGTCGACCCCCACTGGCTTGACCCTGTTGAATTTCGCGTCCTGCTCGTCGGACGACGCCGTGCCGTCGTACCGCCAGATCCCCATCCGCTCCCCGCCCGCCCGTCGGGCCACAGCCCTCCGTGTCGGATCGTGCGCCTGGCACCGGGGAAGGGATGCCAGGAACTCGAAAGCGGCTGGAGATCTCGCAGTACGTCGGGCGTCGTCACGCCCTACAGACCGCCGGGCAGCACCCCTTCCTCGATGTCGGCGAAGTCGTCTTCGCTCTCGGCGAGGTAGGTCTCCCAGGCGACCTTGTCCCAGACCTCCACCCGGGTGCTCGCGCCGATGACCACCAGGTCCCGGTCGAGCCCCGCATAGCTGCGCAGGTGTGCCGGGATGGTCACCCGGCCCTGCTTGTCGGGCACTTCGTCGTGTGCGCTGGCGAAGAAGACCCGGCTGTAGGCCCGGGCCGCCTTGTGCGTCATCGGCTGCGCACGCAACTGATCCGCGATGCGCTGGAACTCAGGCGTCGGGAAGACGTAGAGGCAGCGCTCCTGCCCTTTGGTGATCACGACACCCCCCGCCAGCTCATCCCGGAACTTCGCCGGAAGGATCAACCGGCCCTTGTCGTCCAGGCGTGGAGTGTGGGTGCCGAGAAACATCGGCCCAACCCCCTCGCCCTTCTAGCGGCGTTCGCGCGCCGCTGACCCCCCGGGCCGGTGGGCCCTCCCGGCCTCACCAATGCGCCCCACTCTACTCCACTTCCCTCCACCCGCAACCAGATTCGACCGCGTGGCGCGCCATGTTGGACGACAAAACCGCACGTCAGTCGGGGTGGAGCGGAGTGGAGGGCGGAGCGCGCCCTCAGCCAGCGTCCGCTTTCCGACATAGATCAACTCCACCCGGCTGAGCACCACCGGTCCCATCGCCGACAAAGCCCACCCGAACGGATCGGCGATCTGACCCCTGCCATGGTCCGGTAACCTCGCTCGCGTGACGGACGCGAAGATGCCCCTGCGGGCGAAGGTGGCCAGTTCCGTGTCACGGACAGCTGCGGCGCTGTCGCGGGCTGCGGGCCGTGGCGACGGCTCGGTGATCGGCGGCTGGATCGGCCTGAAGATCGACCCGGACCTGTTGGCCCACCTGTCCGCCGGACGGGCCATCGCGCTGATCTCCGGCACCAACGGCAAGACGACCACCACCCGGCTGGCCGCCGCGGCGGTCGGCGTCCTCGGGCGGGTCGCCACGAACTCGTTCGGTGCCAACATGCCCACCGGCCATACCTCTGCGCTGGCGAAGGCGGGCAGCACACCGTACGCCGTGCTGGAGGTCGACGAGCACTACCTCGCGCAGGTCATCGAGGCGACCGAGCCGCACGTGGTGGCGTTGCTCAACCTCTCCCGCGACCAGCTGGACCGCGCCAAGGAGGTCGCCATGATGGCGCAGCTCTGGCGCGCGGCGCTGGTCCGGCACCCCGACATCCGCATCGTCGCCAACGCCGACGACCCGATGGTGGTCTGGGCGGCCACCCCGCCGGCCACCCACGACCAGCGGATCACGCCGCCGCACGTCACCTGGTTCTCCGCCGGGCAGCGCTGGCACGACGACTCCTGGGTCTGCCCCGAGTGCGGGTCCACCATCCAGCGCTCCGGGGAACAGTGGTGGTGCACCGGATGCCCGCTGCGCCGCCCGCAACCCCAGTGGACGGTCGACGACGAGGGCGTCCTGGACCCGACCGGGGCCTGGTTCAAGGTCAAGCTCCAACTCCCCGGCAAGGTCAACGTCGGCAACGCGGCCACCGCACTGGCCGTCGCCGCCGAGTTCGGCGTCCGCCCGTTCGACGCGGTTCCCCGCCTGGCCGACGTCACCTCCGTCGCCGGACGGTACGCACAGGTCGTCCGGGACGGGCGTACGGTCCGGCTGCTGCTGGCCAAGAACCCGGCGAGTTGGCTGGAAGCGTTCGACATGGCCGAGCTGGCGCCGACACTGCTGTCCATCAACGCGCGGGATCCCGACGGGTTGGACACCTCATGGCTGTTCGACGTCGACTTCGCCCCGCTGCGCGGACGTCAGGTGCTGATCACCGGCGACCGGGCGTACGACCTGGCGGTCCGCCTCGACGTCAACGACGTGCCCTTCCAGCACGTACGCACGTTCGACGACGCCGTCCGGGCGGTACCACCGGGACGGTTGGAGGTCATCGCGAACTACACCGCGTTCCAGGACATCCGAGCGGAGTTGGACCGTGTCAACTGAGACCCTGCGCATCGTCTGGATCTACCCCGACCTGCTGTCCACCTACGGCGACCGGGGCAACGTGCTGATCCTGGCCCGGCGGGCGCGCCAGCGCGGGTTCCCGGTCGAGGTGCTGGAGGTCCGCTCCGACCAACCGTTGCCGACCACCGCCGACATCTACCTCATCGGTGGCGGCGAGGACGGCCCGCAGGCGCTCGGCGCGCAGCGGCTGCTCGCCGACGGCGGGCTGCACCGGGCCGTGGCCCAGGGCTCGGTGGTGTTCGGGGTCTGCGCCGGCTACCAGCTGCTCGGCACCTCGTTCTTCGCCAAGGGCACCCAGTACCGCGGCCTGGAGTTGCTCGACCTCAGCTCGGACCGCGGCGCCAGCCGTGCGGTCGGCGAGCTGGCCGGGGACATCGACGCCCGGCTGGGCCTGCCGCCGCTGACCGGCTTCGAGAACCACGGCGGCCGTACCCAGCTCGGCCCCGGGGTCGCCCCGTTGGCCCGGGTCACCGCCGGAGTCGGCAACGACGGCGCCACCGAGGGGGCGTGGCGGGGCAAGCTGCTCGGCACGTACTCGCACGGGCCGGCGCTGGCCCGCAACCCGGCCCTGGCCGACCTGCTGCTGCGCTGGGCCACCGGCGCGCAGCAACTGCCGCCGCTGGACGACACCTGGGCCGACCGGCTGCGCGCCGAGCGTCGAGCCGCGGTGGCCGCTGCCGCCCGGCCATGATCCCGGCCGTCCGGCGGCTACTGGACTACTGGCGACCGGCGAATCCGGTCGCCGCCAGGGCGCCGGTCGTCCGGTTCTGTCTGCTCCTGCTCCTGCTCGCCGGATTCGGGGTGGCCCTGTTGGTGGTGCCGCACCCCGATCCGACGGCGCTGCCGCAGTTCGGCGACCGGCTGGGCGCCCTGGCCCCGGTCGCCGGCGTCTTCGGCGGAGCCCTGCTGCTGGTGGCCCTGGTCCCCCGTACGTTCATCACCCTCGCCGCAGGCGCCGTCTTCGGTGCCCTGGAAGGTGCCGCGTACGCACTCGCCGCCGCCCTGCTGGCGGCGGCGATCGGCTTCGCCGTGGGCCGGCTGCTCGGCCGGGACTTCGTCGCCGAACGGGTACGCGGCCGGTTGGCTCGGCTGGATCGTTGGTTCACCCGGCAGAGCGTGTTCGGGGTGATCACCGTACGGCTGCTGCCCATCTCCGGGTTCGGCCTGGTCAGCTACGGCTACGGCACCACCGGCGCCCGGCTCCTGCCGTTCCTCGCCGGCAGCGTGATCGCCTCCGCGCCGACCGCGTTCGGCTACGCGGCCCTCGGTGCCGCCGTCACCTCCCCCGGCGGGATCAACTGGTACGCCGCCACCCCCGCCGCCCTGGGCTTCATCGCCAGTGCGGTACTGATCGCCCGCTGGTGGCGCGCCGAACGACGCCCGTCCCACCATCCCTGACCACCCACCCCCACCACCGCGCGAAGTTACGGGGTCGGTGGCGGTCAGCGGGGTGGGGTGACCAGGCCGGTTTCGTAGGCGGCGATGACCAGGTGAACCCGGTCCCGGGCACCGAGCTTGCTGAACAGCCGGGCCACATGCGCCTTCGCGGTCGCCACGCTGATCACGAGTTGCTCGGCGATCTCGGCGTTGGACAGGCCCCGACCGACCAGGGTGAGCACCTCGCGCTCCCGGTCGGTGATCCCGGCCAACAACCGCGGCCGGGACGCCGCTGCCGGCCGGCGGATGAACTCGGCGATGAGCCGGCGGGTCACCCCCGGGGCGATCAGCGAGTCTCCGGCGGCCACCACCCGGATCGCGGCGAGGATGTCCTCCAGCGCCATGTCCTTGACCAGAAAGCCGCTCGCCCCGGCGCGTAACGCGCTGTGCACGTGCTCGTCGTCGTCGAAGGTGGTGAGCACCAGCACCCGGGTGGGGCCACCCGCCGCGATGATCTGGCGAGTCGCCTGGATGCCGTCCGTGCCGGGCATCCGCAGGTCCATCAGCACCACGTCGGGCACCGCCTCGCGGGCCAGGCGCACCGCCTCGGCACCCGTGGCGGCCTCTCCGACCACCTCGATGTCCGGCACGTCGGCGATCAGCACCCGCAGCCCGGCCCGGACCAGCGGCTGATCGTCGGCGAGCAGCACCCGGACGCTCACCGCCGCACCGCCGCACCCGGCAGATCGCCGCCGGTCGTGTGATCACCGTTGGCCGGCCGGGCAGCGTCGATCGGTCCGGCCTGGGTCGGCGGCTCATCGCCGTCGGTCGGTACGGAGAGCGGCAGCCGAGCGGTCACGTGGAAGCCGCGCTCGGGTCGAGGGCCGGCGTAGAACTGGCCGCCGAGGGCCTGGACCCGCTCCCGCATCCCGACCAGCCCATGCCCCTCGACACCTATCGATCCACCCCGGCCCTCGTCGACGACCTCCACCGCGACCAGGCCGGGAACACACCGCACGGCGACCCGGCAGGCGTCGACGCCCGCGTGTCGTACCACGTTGGTCAGCCCTTCCTGAACGATGCGGAACGCGGCGAGGTCGACCTCCGGCGGGACCGGGTGCTCGCCGTACCGATGCAGCTCGACCCGGACCCCGGCGTCGGCCGACGCCGCGACCAGGCGGTCCAGGTCCGCCAGGCCGGGGGGCGGATCCAGCGACGCCGCCTCCCCCACACCGCGACGCAGCATGCCGAGGGTACGCCGCAGCCCGGCCAGGGTGTCTCGGCTCGCCGCCTCGATGGTGGCGAGCGCGGCCCGGGCCTGCGCCGGCTGAGTGTCGATGACCCGGGCACCCACACCGGCCTGGATGGCGATGACGCCGATGCTGTGCGCCACCATGTCGTGCAGTTCCCGGGCGATGCGCAGCCGTTCCGCAGTGACCGCTTCGGCGGCGGCGTGTGCCTGCAACGCGACGGCGTGTTCCCGCCGCGTCCGTACCGAGTTGCCGAGCGCCCAGGCGGTCACGACCGCCAGCACGGAGAGCGCGGCCTGGTCGACGGGTTCGACGACGCCGTTCGCGAAAGGCGCGAGGAGTTGGGTCACGAGCACCACGGCGGCAGCGATCCCGGACACCCGGCGGGACCGGCTCGCGGCGACCACGCCGAGCGCCGCGTCGACGGCGAGGAACTGCACGTTGAACAGGACGGTGTGGTACTCCTGGGTCCAGCCGTGCAGGAGGATGCTGGTCCACGTCGCCCCGGCGAGCATCAGCCCCAGACCGGTCAGCGGCCGACGGCGCAGCAACGCCGCCGGCAGGGCCACGATCGACAGCGGCACCAGGTACCGCTCGGGCAGCCACCAGCCCACCAGGCCGATCCCGTCGCCGCTGGTCTCCGCCCGCAACGTCAACGCCCAGAGCACCGGCAGGACGGCCACCCCGGCCCAGACCAGCACCGCCCGCACCGCCGACAGGGCGGTCCGGGACCGGCGCGAGACGGTGGTGTCCACGGGCACACGGTATCCAGCCAGGCACGGTGTGGCATCGGCCCACGGGCGTACGCCCGCAGGCCACCACCCGACGCCCGGTGTAGCCGGCGGGGTGACGCCGACCGACCCGTCGCCGGGCAGCGTGGCAGACATGATCGAACTGCACGGACTGACCAGGCGGTACGGGCGCACCACCGCCGTCGACGATCTGACCCTGACCGTCCGTCCCGGCCAGGTGACCGGCTTCCTCGGCCCCAACGGCGCCGGCAAGTCCACCACCCTGCGCATGGTCCTCGGGCTGACCGCGCCGACCAGCGGCACCGCCACGGTCGGCGGCGTCCGGTTCCGCGACCTACCCCGAGGGCTGCGGCACGCCGGCGCGCTGCTCGACGCCGGGGACGTGCACGGTGGGCGCAGCGCCCGAGCCCACCTGGCGGCGCTGGCCCGCAGCAACGGCCTCGGGGTCGACCGGGTCGACGAGGTGCTGGGCCGGGTCGGCCTCGACGGTGTGGCCGATCGCCGGGTCGGCCGATTCTCGCTCGGCATGCGGCAGCGCCTCGGCATCGCCGCCGCCCTGCTCGGGGACCCACCGGTGCTGCTCTTCGACGAGCCGTTCAACGGGCTGGACCCGGAGGGGGTCCGCTGGGTACGGGAGCTGTTCCGGCGGCTCGCCGCCGAGGGCCGCACCGTCTTCGTCTCCAGTCACCTGATGGGCGAGATGGAGCACTGTGCCGACCAACTCGTGGTGATCGGCCGAGGCCGGTTGATCGCCGAGGAGTCCCTGGCCGAGTTCGCCGCCCGCGCCGGCCGGTCGGAGGTGGTCGTGCGTACCCCCGATCCGGCATCGCTGGTGACGGCGCTGGCCGCCGAGGGTGCGACCACACGGTCCGATCCGGACGGGACGCTGGCGGTGACCGGCGTGACCGCCGAGCGGATCGCCGAGCTGGCCCTCGGCCTGCGGATCCCGCTGCACGAACTGACCACCCGCACCGCCTCGCTGGAGGAGGCTTTCATGGCGCTCACCGCCGCTGACGTCGAGTACGCCGCCGGGGAGGACCGATGACCACCGTCCCCACTGCGCCTGCGCGCACGCGGCAGCCGGCCCGCTACCGGGACCTGCTCGCCGCGGAATGGATCAAGCTTTGGTCGCTGCGCTCGACCTGGGGCGCGTTCGCCCTGATCGTGCTCGCCATGGTCGGCCTCGCCGTGCACGCCGCGCTGGCCACCCACGCGGGCTGGCCGGACTGGCCGGCTGAACGGCGAGCGGTACGTTCCCCGCTCTGGGACGCCTTTCCCACCGAGGCGCAGATGTTCGTCGTCCTGGCGGCCAGTGGCGTCGGCGCGGTCGCGATCGGCGGCGAGTACGCCTCCGGGCTGATGCGTACCACCTTCGCGGCCGTTCCCCGGCGCGGCGCCGTGGCCGCCGCGAAGCTGACCGTGCTGACCGGCGTGCTGACCCTGCTCGGACTGCTCGGCGCGGCGGCGGCGTTCACGGTGTCGCAGGCGATCCTCGCCGACGTCGGCGCGGGCATGTCGATCGGCGACCACGGCGCGCTGCGCGGTCTCGCCGCGTCCGCGCTGCTGGTGCCGCTCTGCGCGCTGGCCGGCATGGCCCTGGCGGCGCTGACCCGGCACACCGCGCCCGCGATCGTCGCCGCCGCGACCGTGCTGCTCCTGCTGCCCACCGCCGTCAGCGCCGACGAACGCTGGAGCGCGCTGATCCGGCACGCCATGCCGGTGCCGGCCTGGCAGCGGTTGATGGAGCCGACCGGTCCCCCGCCGTGGATCAACGACCCCTACCCGGCCACCGTCACCTGGTCCTGGACCACGTACGCCGTCTGGGCAGCGGTGGCCGCCATGGTCACCGTGCTCGCGCTGCACCGCCGCGAGCCGTAACGCCGACGCGCCTGCTCGCTCGGTGTTTGTTAACAAGGGGCCCTTCCTCTACACGAGGCGTTAAGAAGGGCCCCTTCCTTCACAGCACCACGGAGACCATCCGGCCGGCGATCACGATGACCTTGCGCGGCTCCTTACCGGCCAGGACAGCGGCCACCGCCTCCAGCGCCTGCTCCCGCACGGTTTCCTCAGTCGCGTCGGCGGGGACCTCGATGCGGCCCCGGACCTTGCCGTTGACCTGCACCGGGTAGGTGACCGACTCGGCGACCAGCAGGGCCGGGTCGGCGACCGGGAAGTCCGCGTAGGTCAGCGAGGTGTCGTGACCCAGTCGCCGCCACAACTCCTCGGCGATGTGCGGGGCGACCGGCGCCAGCATCAGCACCAGCGGCTCGGCCACCTCACGCGGGGTCGCCGGCAGTCGGGTCACCGCGTTGGTCAGCTCGATCAACTTGGCGATCGCGGTGTTGAACCGGATCCCCTCCATGTCGCCCCGGACGCCGTCGATCACCTTGTGCAGCAGCCGCCGGGTCGCCTCGTCGGCCGGGGTGTCGACCACCCGCGACGCGCCGGTCTGCTCGTCGACGACGGCCCGCCAGACCCGTTGCAGGAACCGGTACGAGCCGACCACCGCCCGGGTCTCCCACGGGCGGGACACCTCCAGCGGCCCCATCGACATCTCGTACACCCGGAAGGTGTCGGCACCGTAGGCGGCGCACATCTCGTCCGGGGTGACGATGTTCTTCAGGGACTTGCCCATCTTGCCGTACTCGCGGTTGACCTGGACGTCGCCCAGGTAGAAGCCGCCCTCGCGCTCGACGACCTCCTCGGCGGGCACGTACGCGCCCCGGGCGTCGGTGTACGCGTACGCCTGGATGTAGCCCTGGTTGAACAGCTTGCGGAACGGCTCGAAGCTGGAGACGTGGCCCAGGTCGTACAGCACCTTGTGCCAGAAGCGGGCGTACAGCAGGTGCAGCACGGCATGCTCGGCCCCGCCGACGTACAGGTCCACCCCGCCGCAGTCGCCCTCGCTGCGCGGGCCCATCCAGTACCGCTCGTTGTCGGCGTCGACGAACCGCCCGTCGTTGGTCGGGTCCAGATAGCGCAGTTCGTACCAGCAGGAGCCGGCCCACTGCGGCATCACGTTGGTCTCCCGGGTGTACCGCTTGGGCCCGTCACCCAGGTCCAACTCGACCTCGACCCAGTCGCGGCGGCGCGACAGCGGCGTCTCCGGGTCGCTGTCGGCGTCTCCCGGGTCGAAGGTACGCGGCGAGAAGTCGTCCACCTCGGGCAGCTCGACCGGCAGCATCTCCTCCGGCAGCGCGATGGCGGCGCCGTCGGCGTCGTACACGATCGGGAACGGCTCGCCCCAGTAGCGCTGCCGGCTGAACAGCCAGTCCCGCAGCCGGTAGGTCGTCGCGCCCTGGCCGTTGCCGGTCTCCTCCAGCCAGGCGATGATCCGGGCCTTGGCGTCGGCCACCCCCAGCCCGTTCAGGTCCAGGCCGCGCTCGGGCGCGGCGCTGTTGATCGCCGGACCGTCCCCGGTGTACGCCTTGCCGTCGAAGCCCTCCGGCGGCGCCACGGTACGCACGATCGGCAGCTCGAAGAGATCGGCGAAGTCCCAGTCCCGCTCGTCCTGCGCGGGCACCGCCATGATCGCGCCCGTGCCGTAACCGGCCAGCACGTAGTCGGCGATGAAGATCGGGACCTGCCCGCCGGTGACCGGGTTGGTGGCGTACGCGCCGGTGAAGACGCCGGTCTTCTCCTTCGTGTCGGCCTGCCGCTCGACGTCGGTCTTGGCCGCCGCCGCCTTGCGGTACGCCTCGACGGCGGCCCGGGGGCTGGCGTGCCCACCGGTCCACGCGTCCCGGGTCCCCTCCGGCCAGGCGCCCGGCACCAGCGCGTCGACCAGTTCGTGCTCGGGCGCCAGCACCATGTAGGTGGCCCCGAAGACGGTGTCCGGCCGGGTGGTGAAAACAGTGATGCGGGCTTCGCCCGCAGAATCGGAATCACGGGTCGCGGCCGGGAAGGAGATGTGGGCGCCGGTGGAGCGGCCGATCCAGTTGCGCTGCATCAGCTTGATCGGCTCGGGCCAGTCCAGCTTGTCCAGGTCGTCCAGCAGCCGGTCACCGTACGCGGTGATCCGCATCATCCACTGCTTCAGGTTGCGCTTGAAGACCGGGAAGTTGCCCCGCTCGGAGCGGCCGTCGGCGGTGACCTCCTCGTTGGCCAGCACCGTGCCCAGCCCTGGGCACCAGTTCACCGGCGCCTGCGACACGTACGCCAGGCGGTGATCGTCGACGATCCGGCGACGCTCCACATCGGACAGTTCGCCCCACGGGCGCCCGTCCGGGGTACGCCGGGTGCCGCCGGCGAACTCGGCGATCAGCTCACTGATCGGGCGGGCCCGACCGGCGTCGCGGTCGTACCAGGAGTTGAAGATCTGCAGGAAGATCCACTGCGTCCAGCGGTAGAAGTCGGTGTCGATGGTGGCCACCGAACGCCGCTGGTCGTGGGCCAGCCCCAGCCGGCGCAACTGCTCCCGGTACCGCCCGATGTTGGCCTCGGTGGTGGTCCTCGGGTGGGTGCCGGTCTGCACCGCGTACTGCTCGGCGGGCAGGCCGAACGCGTCGAAGCCCATCGCGTGCAGCACGTTGCGCCCAGCCATCCGCTGATAGCGGGCGAAGCAGTCGGTGCCGATGTAGCCCAGCGGGTGCCCCACGTGCAGACCCGCGCCGGACGGGTACGGGAACATGTCCAGCACGTACAGCTTCTCCGCGCCGGACCGTGGGTGGGTCGGGTCGGCCAGCGGACCGGACGGGTTCGGCGCGTGGAAGGTGCCCTCGCCTTCCCAGACGTCCTGCCAGCGGCGTTCGATCTCGTCGGCCAGCGTCGCGGTGTACCGGAACGGTGGCGTGTCGCTCGTCGGGGTGGCTGCCTCGCTCGTTCGCTGCCGCTCGCTCATGGCCTTCTCCTCGCGTCGCTCGGCGGAGTCTGTCGGAGTGCTGGCTGGTCTCGGGTCTGTCTCGCCGGCCCGTCCCCGAAAGGGGCCGGCGGCGGGCACGAAAAAGCCCCTCACGCAGGAGGGGCCGCCGTGCTGTCGCGCGTTCAGCGCATCAGCACGGCTGGGTAAGCAGGAAGACTCCGGCCATGTCCGGCAGTCTACCGCCAACTGGTACGGCCCTGCCGTCCGCCACCCCTACGCCCGGACTCGTCGCGGGGTGTGGCGGCCAGTGACGGCGCCGGACGGCGTCGGCCAGGGCCCCGCGCGGGCCTCGCCGGGCGGTCGATAGCTGCCGGCGGAGCCGGTGCACCGGGCCGTGCATCACCCGACAGAACCGACGACATGCACTGTGTGAACGACAAATCGCTGCGTAAGCACCCAAACGCCTGCAGCGGTCGGCGTCGGCGACAAACATGGTTAGCCTGAGAGGCCAGTGAGATTGCTGCGGCAGACGAGGCTCGCACGTCGCGAACCCAACGGCGGGGCCAGGTGCTCTATACAGAGCTGCCGTGACGGCGACGAGGAGGAGGCCCGTGACACAACAGACCTGGGACGAGGTTGGCGGCCTGTTGCCGTTCGACGAGTTCCGCGCCGCGAGCGATGCCATCGTGACCAACATCGAACAGGTCATCGAGGGCAAGACCGCCACCGTGCGGTTGGCCTTGGCCGTCCTGCTCGCCGAGGGTCACCTGCTCATCGAGGACGTACCGGGAGTCGGCAAGACCAAGTTGGCAAAGGCCCTGGCCCGCTCGATCGACTGTTCGGTACGGCGCATCCAGTTCACCCCCGACCTGCTGCCCAGCGACGTCACCGGGGTCAGCGTCTACAACCAGGAGACGCACGACTTCGAGTTCCGGCCGGGTGCCGTCTTCGCCAACCTGGTCGTCGGTGACGAGATCAACCGGGCCTCGCCGAAGACCCAGTCCGCCCTGCTGGAGTGCATGGAGGAACGGCAGGTCACCGTCGACGGGGTGACCTACCAGTTGCAGACGCCGTTCATGGTGATCGCCACCCAGAACCCGATCGAGATGGAGGGGACGTACCCGCTGCCGGAGGCGCAGCGGGACCGCTTCACCGCCCGGATCGCCATGGGCTACCCGGACCCGACCGCCGAGTTGGCCATGCTCGACGCGCACGGCGCGGTGGATCCGCTGCCGGCGCTGCGGCCGGTCTCCGACGCCGCGACGGTACGCCGGCTGATCGGGCACGTCCGGCAGGTGCACGTCGCCGACGCGGTCAAGCAGTACGCCATCGACCTGGTCACCGCCACCCGCGAGTCCCCCGACCTGCGGCTCGGCGCGTCCCCCCGGTGCACGCTGCAACTGCTGCGTACCGCCCGGGCCGTGGCCGCCCTCGACGGGCGCGACTACGTGCTGCCGGACGACCTCCAGGTGCTCGCCGTGCCCGTGCTGGCGCACCGGCTCATCCCCACCGCCGACGCCCAGCTCGCCCGCCGTACCACCGACGCGATCATCGCCGACCTGGTGCACCGGCTGCCGCTGCCGCACGACCGCAAGCGTTCGCCGTACGACAACCGGCCGCCGACCGGCAACGGTCGGGCTCCGTTCGAGCCGCGGAGGCCGTGACGTGCGTGACGGTCTGCGCGGACTGACCACCCGTGGCCGCTCGTTCCTGGCCGCCGCGGTGGCGGCGGCCATCTCCGCCGGCATCCTCGGCGAGAAGGATCTGCTCCGGGTGGCCGTGCTGCTGGCCGTCCTGCCCCTGCTCGCCGCCCTCTACGTCGGCCGCAGCCGGTACAAGCTGGCCTGCCACCGGTCGCTGGAGCCGCACCGGATGCCGGTCGGCGCCAGCGCCCGGGTGATCCTGCGGTTGCAGAACATGTCCCGGTTGCCCACCGGCACCCTGCTGCTGGAGGACCGCCTGCCGTACGCGCTGGGCAGCCGTCCCCGGGTCGTGCTGGAACGCCTCGGCGCACACCAGGCCAGTTCGGTCGCCTACACCGTGCGGGCCGACGTGCGCGGCCGGTACGAGGTGGGTCCGCTGATGGTGCGGATGACCGACCCGTTCGGGTTGTGCGAACTCACCCGGGCCTTCCCCGGCACCGACCGGCTCACGGTCGTCCCGCAGGTGGTGCCGCTGCCGTCGGTACGGCTGCCCGGGGAGTACACCGGCAGCGGTGAGAGCCGGGCCCGCTCGGTCGCGGTGCACGGCGAGGACGACGCGGCGACCCGTGAGTACCGACGCGGTGACGATCTGCGCCGGGTGCACTGGAAGTCGACCGCGCGCACGGGTGAGCTGATGGTGCGGCGGGAGGAGCAGCCCTGGGAGAGCCGGGCCACGGTCCTGCTGGACACCCGGGCGTACGGCCACCACGGTGACGGCCCGACGGCCAGCTTCGAGTGGGCCGTCTCCGCGGCGGCCAGCATCGCCGTACACCTGCGTCAGGCCGGCTACAAGCTGCGCCTGGTCACCGGCGCCGGTGCGGACGTCGACGCCGGCGAGGGCAGCGACGGACTGCTGCTCGACCATCTCGCCGAGGTCCGGCTGGACCAGCGGGTCGAGATCACCACCCTGATGCAGCACGTCCGACAACGCTCCGACGGTGGCCTGGTCATCGGCCTGTTCGGAACGCTGAGCACCGCCGAGGCGGAGTTGCTGGCCGGGCTGCGCGCCAACAACGCCACCTGTGTGTGTTTCCTGCTGGACAGCTCGGCCTGGCTCAACCTGCCGGCGCCTGCCCGGACCGAGGCCGACCAGGCGCACGACGCTGCCGCGCTGGCCCTGCTCCAGGCCGGGTGGCGGGTGATCGGCGTCGACCACGGCGGCCGGCTGCCGGCGCTCTGGCCGCAGGCCGGTCGGGGCTCACAAGGGTTCGCCCTGCGTGCGGCGATGGCCGAGACGGTGGCCGGCGGCGTGCGATGAACGGAAGGTCCCCCTCATGATCGCCCACCGGAACCTGGGCCTGGTGGCCGCCGCGGCGACGCTGCTCGCCGCCGCGCCCCTGTCGACCATCTTCGAACGCTGGACCTGGTTGGTGCAGGCCGTCATCGCGGTGGCCGCGGTGGCCGCTGCGGCGGCGCTGGCCCGGCTCGGCCGATCCCCGCTGTGGGCCCAGGTACTGGCCATGCTGGGCGGCCTCACGCTCGCCCTGACCTGGCTGTTCCCCAGCGGTGCCGAGTTGCTGGCCGTGCTGCCCACGCCAGGCACCTTCGGGCATTTCGCCGAGTTGCTCACCGGTTCGGTCGACGACATGCGCGCCTACGGCGTGAAGGTGCCCGACACCGACCCGCTGCTGTTCGTCACCGTGCTCGGCATCGGTGCGGTGGCGGTGGTGGTGGACGTGCTCTGTGTCGGGATGCGCCGACCTGCCCTGGCCGGGCTACCCATGTTGGCCATCTACTCGGTGCCGGTGGCGGTCTACGTGGACAGCGTCCCGCCGCTGCCGTTCGCCCTCGGCGCCGCCGGTTTCCTCTGGCTGCTCGTCACCGACAACGTGGACCGGGTCCGCCGGTTCGGCCGCCGGTTCACCGGCGACGGCCGCGACGTCGATGTCTGGGAGGCGTCCCCGTTGGCCGCCGCCGGCCGGCGGCTGGCCGTGGTGGGCCTCGCGCTGGCGGTGCTGGTGCCGCTGGCCGTACCGGGGATGACCGTCGGTCTGATGAACTCGTTGAACTCCGGTGTGGGCTCCGGCCTCGGCGGCTCGGGGCTGGGCGGTGCCCCCGGCCGGGTGGACCTGTTCGCCGCGCTCAGCGGGGAACTCAACCAGTCCCAGGTGACCGACCTGGTCAAGGTCACCACCACCGAGGACGAGCCGTTCTACCTACGCTTCGGGGTCGCCGACGACCTGCGCGCCGACGGCTTCCGAGTCCGTGGCTCCAACGGCCAGCGGGCCACCGGGGATCTGCCGGATCCGGCCGGGGGGTCGCGGCCCGGCATCGAGCGGACGCGACACCGGGCCACCGTGGAGGTGTCCCGCGAGTTGAACATGCACTTCCTGCCGTTCTACGCCGAGCCGGTCAACTTCGCCGACCTCGGCAACAACTGGTTCTACGACCCGAACCTGCAAGTACTCTTCTCCAACCGGGACAACTCCCGGGGCAAGAAGTTCTCGTTCGACTACGTGCGTTCGACGTACACCCCGCAGGCCCTGCGCTCGGCGCAGCCGCTGCCGGCCGACCTGCCGTTGCGCCGACAGCAGACCGTCACCCCCGACGTGCCCGAGGTGCGGGCCCTGGTCGCGGAGCTGACCCAGGACAAGCGCACCGAGTACGACAAGGTGCGGGCCATCTACGACTACTTCTCCGAGGACAACGGCTTCACCTATCAGCTGAGTACCGAGGAGGGCACCAGCGGCCAGCAGATCCTCGACTTCCTGGAGAACAAGGTCGGCTACTGCCAGCAGTACGCCGCGGCACTGGCCTGGATGGTGCGCGACGCCGGCATCCCGGCCCGGGTCGCCTTCGGCTTCACCAACGGCAACAAACGCGCCGGTGACACCCTGACCCTGACCAACCGGAACCTGCACGCCTGGACCGAGGTCTACTTCGACCAGATCGGTTGGGTGCCGTTCGACGCCACCCCGACCTACGGGGTGCCCGGCTCGACCCGGTCCGCCTGGGCGCCGGACGTCGACGCGCCGGAGCAGACGACGCCGCAGACCGGACCGTCGAACGCGCCCGACCAGACCGACCCCACGGCGGAGCCGGACAGTGGCCCGAACCAGTTCGAGGACGGTTTCGACCCTGGTGCCGCTGGTGGTCCCGACACCCCGGCCAGCCAGACGTCGCCCTGGCCCTGGTTGACCGCTCTCGGCGTGCTGACGCTGCTCGTCCTGCTCGCCGTGCCCGCGCTGCGCCGACTCGCGCTGCGTAGGCGGCGAGGGCGGCTGACCCCGGTCGCCCGGACACTCGACCCACCGGACGCGGCCTCCGCCACCCCGGGTCAGCCACGGGTGGTTGTCGACACCGATCCGGACCGGGCCCGGGCGGACGCACACGCCGCCTGGGACGAATTGATCGACACGCTGGTCGACTACCGGGTCCGGATCGACCCGACGGAGACCCCCCGCGCGACCGCCGACCGACTCGCCCGGGAATCGGTCGGCGCCGCCACCGAAGCCGGTACGGCGGTACGCCTGCTCGGACGGGCCGAGGAACGGGCACGCTACGCGCGGGACCCGTTGACCGGAGAACCCCTGCCGGCCGCCCTACGGACGGTGCGGGGCGCCCTCGCCGGACAAGCCGACCGGCGAACCCGGCTGGTGGCGACCGCGTTGCCGCCGTCGGTGCTGGGACGCTGGCGCACCGCCGTCGCGGACACCTCCGCACGCCTGGTGGCCTCCGGTTCACAGCTACGGTACCGGCTGCTGCGGTTCAACCCGCGCCGACTGATCGCCAACCGCACCGGCCGCTAACCCACCGCCCTCGCTCGCCCCGTCCGCCCGTCCGCCTCGCCGATCTTGCACTTTTGGTCGCCGGAATGCCGCTTTTGTCTGCTTATGTTCAGACCGAAAGTGCAAGATCGCGCTCAACGTGCTCGCCCTGGGGCGGGGCGAGCACGGCGGGGCGGGGTGGGGCGGGGACGAGGTGGGACGAGCTGGGCTGGGGGCGCGCGGTGCGGTGCGCTTGTCGTAGCGGTGGTGGGGGTGGCCGGGGCCGAGCGCGTTGGGGGTCTCGGGCGGTCGTCGGTCTGCTGCTGCCCGCCCATTCGGTGGGTACGGCGGAACGCTCGATCGACACTGGGTCGATCGAGCACAGAGGCGCCCGGTGTGGGGCCGGTGACGCGGGCCCGCCGCCTAGGGCTGGCGGGACCGAATCAGCGGTGCCCCTCCGGACGCTGCCGCCACCGGTCCTCCATCCGGTCGATGAAGCCCGAACGCCGTCCGGCACGCCCGCGAGATCGACGACGACTCGCCGTCCCCCCGACAATGTGCAGGTCCGGCGACTGCGCCCGACGGTGCGACTGCACCGCGAACGCGGCCGAGGCCAACATGACAACAAATCCCGCCACTGCCAGCGGCGGAGTTTTGATCACCGCGCCATAAACCAACAACGCCAAGCCGGCGACGATCAAGCCGGCAGCGACGAGCAGGCGACGCCGCGCGTGGAAGCGCGGATCGCTGGCGCGCACGGCCGAGGCGAACTTGGGGTCCTCGGCAAGCGACCGCTCGATCTGCTCGAACAGCCGCTGCTCGTGCTCCGAGAGCGGCACGGCACTCCTCCCCGGTCACGTTGGTCGGTCCGGTCGGACCGACAGACCGTGGCAGCCAACCGGCTGCTTACCCGCAAGTCTACGAGGGGGCTCGCGCGTCGGAAAGCGGGACGACCTATGGCCGGGTCGGATTTTCCTTTCGTCGCGGATCACGGCCGGTGAGAAGACTCGCCGGTCCTATGACGGACCGCCCGAAACGGGCAGCCGCGGCGTCGGCGGCGACCTCCGCCTCCCGCCATCCCCGCTCCGGTTCGCCAAGGGTGAGCTGCCGGGGTGTCGCGTCCGCCGAATTGAGTCCCTCAGCTCGTACGCCCAACAGACGGATCCGGTCACCGGAAGGCAGGGCGGTGAACAGGGACCATGCCGTGTCGAAGATCTCCCGAGCGACATCAGTCGGTACTTCCAGGGTGCGTGACCGACTGACGGTGCGGAAATCCGACATCCGCACCTTCACCGACACGGTCCGCCCCACCTGACCGGCATCACGCAGCCGGGCGCCGACCTTCTCGGCCAACGCGAGCAGCGTCCGGCGGAGCTGTTCCGGGTCGTCCACGTCGACGTCGAAGGTGACCTCCGCGCCGATCGACTTCTCCACCTGCTCGGGGCTCACCCGGCGCGGATCCCGCCCCCAGGCCAGCTCGTGCAGGTGCGTGGCGGCGGCCTGGCCCAGCGCGGTGCGCAGCATGCCGATCGGCGCCTGGGCGAGATCACCGACGGTGCGCAGGCCGAGCCGGAGCAGCGCCTCGGCGGAGCGCTCCCCCACCCCCCACAGCGCCGACACCGGCAGCGGATGGAGGAAGTCCAGCACCCGGGCGGCCGGGACGACGAGCAACCCGTCGGGCTTGGCCCGGGTCGAGCCGAGCTTGGCGACAAACTTGCTCGGCCCCACCCCGACCGAACAGGTCAGGCCCTGTTCCGCCGCGACCCGTTCGCGAATGCGGCGGCCGATGGTCGTGGGCGAGCCGAACAACCGCCGGGCCCCCGCGACGTCGAGGAACGCCTCGTCCAGCGAGAGCGGCTCGACCAACGGTGTGACGTCTCGGAAGATCTGCATGACCGCCTGGGAGGCGGCCGTGTAGCGGGTGAAGTCCGGCGGGAGGAAGACCGCGTGCGGGCAGAGGGCGCGGGCCCGCATCGTGGGCATCGCGCTGCGTACGCCGTACCGTCGGGCCTCGTAGCTGGCCGAACTGACCACCCCGCGCGGACCGACTCCGCCGACCACGACGGCCCGGCCGCGCAGCTCCGGCCGGTGTCGCACCTCCACGGAGGCGTAGAAGGCGTCCATGTCGACGTGCAGGATCGGACAGCCGGTGTCGTCGGCATCCGGCCCGAAACGGGGATCACCTCCCCGAGGTAACGACTGGCTGCGGCCCACCTGGGCAGGTTAGCGCCCGCCACCGACACAACCGGCCGGTCAGCCCCGTACGACCAGCAGCGGAATGGTCATCTCGGCCGCCGTGTCCGCACCGTGGAAGCCCACCAGCCGGGACAGCACCGGGCTCTCCGACCGGCTGGCCAGCACGGCGTACGTGTCGTTGCAGACCACCACCACGTCGCCGATTCGGCGCAGGTGATCCTCGGGTACCGGCCCGAACCAGCCGGTGGCCACCGCCTCGTCGCGGGTCAGCACCCGGGCGGCCGGGCCCAGCACCTCCGACCAGGCGGCCCGTACGTCTTCGGTGGCGCCCGGGGCGACGTGCAGGTAGCGCACCCGGGGTTCCCCCGCGACCACCTGCAACCCGGCGGTCAACCGGGGGTCGGTGTCCAGGTCGAACCGGTGTCCGGCCGGCACGTTCAACTGCCCGTGGTCGGCGGTGACCAGCAGCGCCGCGTCCGGCGGCAACCCGTCCACCAACCGGGCCAACAGCCCGTCCACCTCGCTGACGGCCGTACGCCAGGGCATCGAGTCGACGCCGCTGAGGTGACCGTGCCGGTCGACGTCCGGGTGGTAGCCGGAAACCAGGGTGGGGCCGCTCCCGGCGGCCAGGGCGGCCAGCATCGTGGCGGCCAGCGCGTCGACACCGGCGGCACCCCGGTAGTCGCCTCCCCGGTTGGCGGCCACGGTCAGGCCGGTGCCACCGAACTCCGGCCGGCTCACCACGGTCACCGCGACACCTGCGGCCCGGGCCCGTTCCAGCTGGGTGGGGACCGGCTGCCAGCGCAGCGGTGGCGGTTCGCCGGACCACTCGATGTGGTTGAGCACCCGGTCGGTGCCCGGCACACGCAGGGTGAAACCGAGCACGCCGTGCGCGCCGGAGGCCGTACCGGTGCCGAGGGTGACCAGGCTGGTCGGGGTGGTGGAGGGGAAACCGCAGGTGAGCGGCCGTCCCGCGGTGGCGGTCAGCCCGGCCAGGGTCGGCGCGTACGGCGCGGCGGTCGGGATCTGGTGCCAGCCGAGCCCGTCGACCAGCAGCACCGCGACACGACGTACCCCGATCAACTCGTCGGTGAGCCCGAGCAGGTCGGCGGCGCCGGGCACCCCGAGCACCGCCAGCACGCTGGGCAGCACGTCGGCCAGGCTCGCCCCGCCGTACTGCGGCGCCACCGGCGCAAGGAAGGGCCCCTTGTTAACGCCTGGTGTAGAGGAGGGGGCCCCGCTTAACACCGGCGGCCGGGCCGGCGAGTGCTGCCCGGCGGGCATGCTGGCGGCCGGCACCGGGTGAGGGGCGGGCGGCACCGGGTGAGGGACGGCCGGCACCGGGTGAGGGGCGGGCGGCACCGGGTGAGGGACGGCCGGCACCGGGTGAGGGGCGGGCGGCACCGGGTGAGGGGCGGGTGTTGCGGTGGGGTCGGTCATGCCGGACGGCGGGCGAACAGGTGCAGCTGCGCGGCGACGTCCCGCCAGGGCGACTGGGCGGCCAGGGTCCGCTCCAACTCGACCAGGGCGGTCTGCTGGCCGTCCGCGACGGCTGCGGGCAGCAGGTCGGCGAGGACGCGTACGCCGTGGATCTCCTCGATGGTGAGGCCGGCGGCGGTGAGCAGCGCAGCGGCGCCCTCGGCGTCGAAGCGGCGGCGCAACGTGTCCCGGGGCCCGGCGGTGCCGTCGGGGTCGGCGGCCAACGCGGCGGCCATGTCGAGGTGACCGTTCATCGCCCGGGCGAGCACCGCCGCCGACCGGCCGGCGACCAGCACGCTCGCCGCACCGCCGGGGCGCAGGGCACCGGCCAGCGCGGCCACCACCGGCGCCGGATCGTCGACCACCTCCAGTACGGCGTGACAGAGCACCAGGTCGACACTGGCCGGCTCGACCAGCCCGGCGAGCGCGTCACCGTCGCCCTGCACCGCGCGTACCCGCTCGGCCACCCCGGCCTCGGCGGCCCGGCGGCTGAGTGCGGCGAGCGCGTCCGGACTGGCGTCGACCACGGTGACCTGGTGCCCGGCCTGGGCCAGCGGTACGGCGAAACCGCCGGTGCCGCCTCCCACGTCCAACACGGTCAATTCGGCGGAGGGCCGACGGTCCAGCTCGGCGCGCAGCACCGACCAGACCACGGCGGTACGGGGGGTCAGTGGCGGCCCGGCCGCGCCTGGGGTCTGTTCCACCCGGTCGAGCCTAGGGCCTGTCCCGCCGATCCTGCTCACCGAGGTTGGGTCCGCGCGCCACCGGCCCAGGTCACGCCGGGTCGGACCACCCGAGGTGGTCTGCCCACCTCGTCAGCGGAAATCGCGGGAGGCCGGACGGACCGGTGGCTCGATGGCCTCCAACCGGTCGGCGACCAGGTTGATCACCCCCTCGTGCCGTTGCAGCCGTCCCCGCACGACCAGGGCCGCGCTGGTGCGGGCCACCCGCCGGTGCCGCTGCCACAGCCCCGGCGAGCAGGTGACGTTGAGCATGCCGGTCTCGTCCTCCAGGTTGAGGAAGGTGACCCCACCTGCGGTCGCCGGCCGCTGCCGGTGGGTGACGATCCCGCCGACCCGGATCCGCCGACCCGGATCCACCCGGCCCAGCCGGTCGATCGGTACCGCGCCCATCGTGTCCAGTTGCGGGCGGATGAACCGGGCCGGATGGTTCTCCGGGGACAAGCCGGTGGCCCACACATCGGCGACCAGCCGGTCCACCGCCTCCATCCCGGGCAGGGTCGGTGCCGTCGCGCCGGTCACCGTGCCGGGCAGCCGGTCCGGTCGATCCTGGGCCGCCGCGCCCGCCGCCCACAGCGCCTGCCGCCGAGTCAGTCCGAAGCAGGCGAAGGCGTCCGCGGTGGCCAGCGCCTCCAGTTGCGCGGCGGTCAGACCCACCCGCCGGGCCAGATCCGGCATGTCCCGGTACGGCCCGTGCGCCGTCCGCTCGGCCACGATCCGCTGCGCAACCGGCTCGCCGAGGGTACGCACACCAGACAGCCCGAGCCGTACGACCGGCCCGCCCAGCCCCCAGGCGTGCGGTGGCTCCCCCGGCCGGCTGCCCCACCGGGTGTCCGGGGTGGACTCCAGCACCGGTTGCACACCGCTGGCGTTGACGTCCGGGCGGCGTACCTCCACGCCGTGCCGGCGGGCGTCGTCGACCAGGGTCTGCGGCGAGTAGAAACCCATCGGTTGGGCGCGCAGCAGCGCGGCCAGGAACGGGCCCGGGTGATAGCGCTTGAGCCAGGAACTGGCGTACACCAGGTAGGCGAAGCTCATCGCGTGGCTCTCCGGGAAGCCGTAGCTGGCGAACGCGGTGAGCTTGCGATAGACGTCGTCGGCCAACTCGCCGGTGATGCCCCGCTGCGCCATACCGGCGTAGAGCCGGTCGGCGATGCGCGCCATCCGCTGCACCGACCGCTTGGCGCCCATCGCCCGGCGCAACTGGTCGGCCTCGGCCGCGTCGAAGCCGGCCAGGTCGATGGCGAGCTGCATCAACTGCTCCTGGAACAGCGGCACGCCGAGGGTCTTCTCCAACGCGTTGCGCATCAGCGGGTGCGCGTACGTCACCGGCTCCTGGCCGTTCTTGCGCCGGATGTACGGGTGCACCGAGCCGCCCTGGATCGGGCCGGGCCGGATCAGTGCCACCTCGACCACCAGGTCGTAGAACGTCCGGGGTTTCAGCCGGGGCAGGGTGGCCATCTGGGCCCGGCTCTCCACCTGGAACACCCCGACCGAGTCGGCCCGGCAGAGCATGTCGTAGACCTCGGGATCGTCCAGCGTCATGTCGCCCAGATCCAGACTCATCCCGATCATGTCGTAGCCGTAGTGCAACGCGGAGAGCATGCCGAGGCCGAGCAGGTCGAACTTGACCAGGCCGACGGCGGCACAGTCGTCCTTGTCCCACTGGAGCACGCTGCGGCCGGGCATCCGACCCCACTCCACCGGGCAGACCTCGATCACCGGCCGGTCGCAGATCACCATGCCGCCGGAGTGGATGCCCAGGTGCCGGGGGAAGGTCTGCACCTCGTTGGCGTACGCGATCACCTGCTCGGGGATCTCCGGCACGTCCACCGTGGCCACGTCGCCCCACCTGTCGATCTGCTTGCTCCAGGCGTCCTGCTGGCCGGGCGGGAAACCGAACGCCTTGGCCACGTCCCGCACCGCCGACCGGGGCCGGTACGAGATCACGTTGGCCACCTGGGCGGTGTGTTCCCGGCCGTACCGGGCGTAGACGTGCTGGATGACCTCCTCCCGACGGTCGGACTCGATGTCCACGTCGATGTCGGGCGGGCCGTCGCGTTCGGGGGCGAGGAAGCGTTCGAACAGCAGCCGGTGCCGGACCGCGTCGACGTTGGTGATCCGCAGCGCGTAGCAGACCGCCGAGTTCGCCGCCGAGCCCCGACCCTGGCAGTAGATGTCGGCCCGCCGGCAGAACTCGACGATGTCGTAGACCACCAGGAAGTAGCCGGGAAACCCCAACGCCTCGATCATGTTCAGTTCGTGGTCCAGTTGCGCGTACGCCTGCGGGTGCGCCTCGCGGGGGCCGTAGCGTTCCCGCGCGCCGGCCTCGGTGAGCTGTCGCAACCAGCTCATCTCGGTGTGCCCCGGCGGCACCGGGTACGCCGGCAGTTGCGGCGCGACGAGCTGAAGATCGAAGGCGAGTTCCGCGCCGAACTCGGCCGCCCTGGCAACCGCACCCGGGTACGCGGCGAACCGGGCCGCCATCTCGGCGCCGCTGCGCAGGTGGGCGGTGCCGGCGGCCGGTAGCCAACCGTCGATCTCGTCCAGGCTGCGCCGGGCCCGTACGGCGGCGAGGGTGGTGGCCAGCCGGCGCCGCCCCGGCGTGGCGTAGTGCACGTTGTTGGTGGCCACGGTGGGCAGCCCGGCTGCCGCGGCCAACTCGGCCAGGGCTTCGTTGCGGTCGCCGTCGACCGGATGCCCGTGGTCGGTCAACTCCACCGCCACCGTCTCCGCCCCGAACAGCGCGGTGAGCCGGTCCAGCTCGCGGGCCGCCGCGTCGACCCCCTCGGTGAGCAGGGCGGCCGGCACGTGCCCCTTGCGGCAGCCGGTCAGCACCAGCACGTGGTCGCGCAGGTCGGCGGCGATCTCCTCCAGCTCGCCGTAGACCGGGCGGCCCTTCTCCCCGCCGCGCAGGTGGGCGCGGGCGATGGTGGTGGCCAGCCGGGCGTACCCCTCGTGACCGTGCGCCAGCACCAGCAGGTGGCTGCCGTACGGGTCCGGTACGCCGTTGCGTCCCCCGGACCTCCCTGGCGGGTCGGACAGGCCGAGGGTCAGTTCCGCCCCGAAGATCGTCGGCAGGTGCAGCGCACGGGCCGCCTCGGCGAAGCGCACCACACCGTAGAAGCCGTCGTGGTCGGTGACGGCGAGCGCGGTGAGCCCCAGCCGGGTCGCCTCCTCGACCAGTTCCTCCGGGTGGCTGGCACCGTCGAGGAAGCTGAAGTTGGTGTGCGCGTGCAACTCCGCGTACGGCACCGCGCCGTCGGGCCGGATCAGCTCCGGCGGCCGGTAGTGCTCCCGCCGCCGGCTCCAGGCCGGCGAGTCGCCTCCGTCGGCATCGACGGCGAGGGGATCCACCACATGCAGATGCCGCCCAGCCCCCTTCCCCCGCGCTCCACCGCTGCCGCGCTCCGCACCGCTCGTCCCGGCACCGGCCGGCCGCCCGGAGAGCACCCGTTCCAGCTCCGACCAGGGCAGCCGAGGATTGTGAAAACTCACCGTCCCCCGCCCTCCGCAGATCCCCGGACCGCCATCGAGATCTTGGTGCGTTTCGGCCCTCCACGGGGCGGAAACGCACCAAGATCCATCTCAGTCATAGATCGCCTCCACCAGCCACTGGCCGCCCTCCACGGCGAGCAGCAGTGCGGCACCGTCGGCCAGCAGGACCTGGAAGCGGGCTCGGCGGCGGGCCTCGGCCGGGACCCACCACCGCTCGTCGACCGGCCACGGACCGACCCAGCCGACAATCTCGGCCGTGGTCGCGACACCGGGGCCGCTGGCAGGCCGCGCGATCGCGGCATCGGGGCCGTTGGCACGCCGCGCAATCGCGGCACCGGGGCCGTTGGCAGGCCGCGCGATCGCGGCATCGGGGCCGGTAGCGGGCTGCCCGGTCGCGATGATGGTCAGCTGGGCCGGCGGGGCACTCACCGCCAACCGGGCACTCACCAGGACCAGCGCACCGGTGGCGTCCCGCACACTCGCAGCGAGTGGGGTCGGCAACACCACCGCCGGGGAGGGCGGCGGCAGCCGACCCGGCCAGGACGGCATGCCCGACCCGGCACCCGACCGCCGTACACCGGAACCAGCCGACCCGGCGTAGCCAGCCGACCCGGAACCGGAACCAGCCGACCCGGCGTAGCCAGCCGACCCGGAACCGGAACCAGCCGACCCGGCAGGCGACTGCCGCGCGCCGGAACCAGCCGACCCGGCGTAGCCACCGGGCCAGGTGTCCGGGTCGGACACCTGGCTGGCCGAATCGCCTGCGTCGGTGCCGGTCGGCCAGGTGTCGGGCTGGTCGGCGGGTTCGGGTAGCGGTGCCGGACCGGGGCGGGCGGGCCGACGCTCGTCGCCCCACGGGACCATCCGTACCTGGTCAGCCGGTGACCGCCCGCCACCGAGCACGGCGGTGACCACCGCCTCGGGGCCGAGCAGGCCCTGCACCCGGCTCAGCGCCCGGTGTGCCCGCTCGCGTTCCTCGCCGGCCTCTCCCCACAGCCCGGCCTGCAGCCCGGTCTGGGCGACCATCCCGTCCGGCACCAGCCGCAGCCGGATGATCCCGGCGGTGGGCCGGGCCGGGCCACCCCGGCGAGCTCCGGTGAGCCAGCCGTCCAGTTGCCAGCGGACCCGGTCGGCGATCGCCGCCGCACTCAGCAGACCGTCGTGCCGCCAGACCCGGTGCAACTCCTGGCCGTGCGCGGTGACCGCCTCGATGCCGAGCCGGGTGCAGGCCAGCCCGTGCCCGGCCAGCCGCTCGTGCAGCCGCTCGGCCAGCGTACGGGCGGCGAACGCCGCGACGTCGACCCGTTCGATCGGCTCGTCGAGGTCGGTGGTGACCGTCAGGTCGACGGGCGGACGCCGGACCGCGAGCGGGCGGTCGTCCCGGCCGCCGGCCATCCGGTGGGCCAGCGCCCCGTCGAAGCCGAACCGGGCCAGCACGTCACCGGCGGACAACGCGGCGAAGTCACCGAGCGTACGCACCCCGAGTCGGCGCAGCAGATCGGCCAGGGCGGGCCGGCCGATCGCCTCGACGGGCTGGGCGGCCAGGAACTCCGGTGTCCCGCCGGGCGGCACGATCCGCCCCTGCCGGGCGGCCAGCCCGGCGGCGAAGACCCCGTCGGCGATGCCGACCTGGCTCTCCACCGCGCAACTCTGCGCGACCTGTTCCACGATCCGCTCGGCCGCCGCCTCCTCGCCGCCGAGGTACCGGCTCGGTCCCCGGGCGGGCAGCGCGCAGGCCCCCGGGCGGATCACCTCGACTCCGACCGCCACCTCCTCGACCGCGGCCACCACCGGCTCGAAGGCCCGCGCGTCCCGGCCGGGATCGTGGTCGACGACGGTCAGCTGCGGGCAGCGCCCCTGCGCCTCCCGCCGACGTAGTCCTCGGCGCACGCCCTCGACCCGGGCCTGCTCGGAGCAGGCGAGCACCCGGTTGGCGTGCAGCACCGCGACCGGACCGGTGGCCGGCACCCCGTCGACGATCTCTGCGGCCAGCACCGGCCAGTCCGGACACCAGAGCAGCAAGGTCCGCGTCGCCGTACTCACGTCGCCCTCACCACCCGCCGCGATCTTGCACTTCTGGTCGCCAGATAAGCCGCGAAATACTCATCTCGACGACCACAACTGCAAGATCGGCGCACGCCTGTCGGGGGTACCGGTCGGCCGGGGGATGACCCGGGTCAGGGCGGCACCGGGTAGCCAGACCTTGGCCTCCTTGGGGCGGGCGGCCGCGCCCCGGCCACGGGCCGAGATGGTCACCTCGCGGCGACGCAGCCGCCCCCGCCCCGACCCGAGTCCCTCCCACACCCCACGCACCACCTGGAGCGTCACGTCCGCACCGTCCCACCGGCCGTACGGCACCAGCACGCTGCCGCGCTGCCGGGCCCGGGCGGCCAGCCGACTGGCGACGGAGGCGGAGACGGTGGCCGGTACGGCGGTGACCACCACGTCGACCCCGTCGATGAGCGCGGCGACCACGGTGGGCCATTCGGGACCGGGCTGCGGCACCAGGGCTAGCCGGTCCAGGGCGATCCCTGCCTCGGCTGCCGCGCCAGCCCCGAAGGTCGGCATCCCGACCACCGCGCACCAGGAACCGGTGCGGGACGCCTCGGCGAGCAGGGCGAACACCAGCGACGTGGTGCCGTGGTGCCGGGGCTGCCCGGCGCCGACCGCGATGGTGCTGCCGCGCCGCAACCCTCGGCCGGGCAGCAACCCACTCAGCTCGGGCCGCACCGGCAGCATCCGGTGTGCGCCCGCCGGGTCGGGTGCGCTGGCCGGACGCACCAGCTCGGCCAGCGCGGCGGAACCGACGACCATGCGGCCCGCCATCGGATCTACCCCCGTCGTGTCGCCCCGGGCACCGGCCCGGGATGGTGCTGTCGTTGATCGGATAAGGACGTGCTGACGCAGCGTGGTCAGGTCGGCGCCGTTTGCCGGACGGCGTCCGGTCACCCTGGATCCCGCCGGTGGTGACCGGACGCCGCGACTCAGGCGACGAGACCCTCGATCGCCGGCTGATGAGCCAGACCGAGTGCGGACTCCACCACCGCCACGAAATCCTCGGCGGCACGGAGCAGGTCGTCGGCCTCCCGGGCGGTGACCACCCGAGGTATGCCAGCCTCGGCGGCGGCCCGCTTGCCGGCGGCGAGGGCGAAGTAGTTGGCCCACTCGTTCAGCTCGGGGGCGACGCCGGCGAGCAGGACCCAGACACTGGTGATCCGGCTGCGGCGGGTGGGTGCGGGGCGGGCCCGGGCGGCGAGCACCGCCGCAGCGGCGCGCAGGGCTGCGAGGTGGGCGGCGGCGTACCGGAGGCCGTCGGGGGTCGTCCGGGCGGCCTCGGCGAGCCCCTGCCGAGCCACCGCCAGCAGTTGGGCGGGGGTGCGGTGCGGCAGCACGTGCGCGGGCACCGTCGGCACCTGGGCCGGGCTGGTCGGCATGTCACTCCTCCAGGCGGACCGGGGCGGGCGACCGCGCGGCGGAACGCATCCGTCGGCGCGGGACACCCGCGGCGGGCGGTGCGGAGGAAGACGCACCAGATGGGCGGCCGGCCGGGTGTGGAGCTTCCCCACACCACACCCGGCCGGCGTACCGGCGGGTCCGTCGCCCGCCGCCCCGGGGTGGGGGGGGGCGGGGGCCGTTGCTGCCTGATTGGTGCGGACTCGCGACGGCCCGGGGCCCCCGTGCGGTCCGCGGGACCCCCCCAAACAGGGGCGGGTGCCGCGAAAAAC